>JAFAGA010000044.1 GCA_023423045.1 Bacillota bacterium
CACTGCATCTTTCTTAAATTGTTCTGTGTACTGTATAGCCATGTTCATTCCTCCAATTATCTCTATTATACTTTTTTATTAGAAAAATTCCATGTCTAACTTGTACTATTTATATTCTAGCACCAACTGTTTTAGATAGTGGATTATATAAATTCGCTTTTTAAGTATAAATCATGCTACTTCGAGGCATATTTCTTTTTTGAAGAATTGATGTCTTTCTTATTTTTGTTCGGAAATTTCAAAAAACTCCTTTTTTCTTTTAAAGTACCATCAGCTGCCATATAATACTTTTTCTTTTTCGATGGTTCTGATTGTTTCGCTCCTATTTGCTGAGAGACTTTTTGTGATGGAGTTTTCTTATGTGATAGGGTTGACTTTTCTGAGGTTTTCTCCGGTAGAGCGGTTTGCGATGTTGTAGCTCTTGAGCCAGTTCTTCGCGGCTGTGTAGTCTTTACCGCAGGAAAGTTGTTCATTAATGGGTAAGGATGATCCTCAATTACCTTTAATTGTTTACCAATCAAATTTTCTATATCTGCAAGCTGTTCCTTTTCATCAAAATCACAGAAGGAGATTGCTACCCCTCCGAGACCGGCCCGACCGGTTCGTCCAATGCGATGAACATAAGTTTCCGGTACATTAGGAAGATCGTAATTAATGACATGCGATAATTCATCAATGTCAATTCCTCTTGCAGCAATATCTGTTGCAACTAAGATACGTAATTTTTTGTTTTTAAAATTGCTTAGGGCAGTCTGACGTGCTCCTTGAGATTTATCGCCATGGATTGCTTGTGCTGTCACTTTTTCCTTGGACAATTGACGGGCAATACGATCCGCGCCATGCTTCGTACGAGTAAATACCAAAGCCGATACTATGGATTTGTCTTTGAGAATATGAAACAGTAAATCCTTCTTATTCACTTTATCAACAAAATACAGATATTGATCTATCGTATCTACCGTTGATGATACCGGTGTTATTTCTATTCTCACCGGATTATTAAGTAATTTATCAGACAGCCTGGCGATATCAGGTGGCATAGTGGCTGAAAAAAGTAAGGTTTGCTTATTTACCGGTGTTTTAGCTAAAATCTGCTTCACATCATTAATAAATCCCATGTCCAACATGCGGTCAGCTTCATCTAATATACATATTTTTATATCTTTTAAATTAATCAGCTTTTGGTTTATGAAGTCATTTAATCTACCCGGTGTTGCAACGAGAATATCCACACCTTGTTGCAGCTTCTCCTCCTGCTGCTTCTGGGATACTCCTCCGTAGATTACACAATACTTTAAATCTGTATATCTGCCATAAGTACAAAAACTCTCATATATTTGCAGTGCGAGTTCTCTGGTCGGTGTTATAATGAGAGCTCTTATTTTTCGTTCTACAGTACGTGGCGTACTTTCTTCACAGAGCAACTGCATCGTAGGAATAGCAAATGCAGCTGTTTTTCCTGTTCCGGTCTGTGCACACCCAAGTAAATCTCTTCCACTTAATATCACCGGGATTGCCTCTTCCTGTATCGGTGTAGGAACTTCATAATTTTCTTTCTCTAAGGCCTTTCGAATATCCGGTATTATATCTAATTCTTTAAATTGCATAATTACTCCTTGCTTCCTATATTATTTGTTGCGGTATTTGATCGCTAATCCTTTTAGAAAGTTTCTAGCGTACCTGTCTCCACATTCCTTATAATTGCGTTGTCCTTCTCTTCGCAATACAGAGCTTAATTCACTGTTTGACAAATTTACTCCGGCTTTTTTTAGAATATCAAGCATGTCCTCACTTGTAAGGGAAAGCGCAATCTTTAATTTCTTTAGCAGGACATTATTCACATCTTTATTATCTGTTATCATAAATGCTTGTTTTTCAGGCTTACCTGGTTCTGATTCCTGTTTTCCCCGTTTGAGAAGGATGAAACCATTTAAAAAGGACTCCAACATGTGGTTATTGCATTTCTTCATATCATCATTGGCGACAAATTCGTCCTCCTCTGAATCTATGTTACCGCCCTTTTTTGGCTTCAATAGCATTCGCTGCAACTCTTCTCTTGTTAAAGTTATCCCGCCTAATTTGAATATCTCAAGCATGTCGATATCTTTAATATCCAATGCATATCTTAATCTGATCAATATATCGTTATTATTCATTTTTATCCCTTCTAAAAAATGGTAGTTAAAACATCAGACTATCATTATACCACGTTATGGATTTATTATCATATTCTTTTTCTTACATGCTCTGTAATTTCTATTATTGCTAAAAAATAAGATATCTATTAGACGGCTTCTATTACAATACATTAGTCCAGGTCATTATTATATGAAAATAGCGGACAAATAAATTTCTCAATTAAAGATATAATTTCTTAATCTCATCTTCGGTCAACTCTCTATATTGACCTTCTTTCAATGATTCATCCAACATCAGTCCACCAATGGAAATTCTTTTCAAATATACAACATAACAGCCAGCGGCCTTTAGCATTCTTTTTACCTGATGTTTGCGGCCTTCCGAAATCGTAATATATCCGGATACAACCGGCTGCTCAGAAGGATTTTTCCGGATATCCTTAACTTTTTCCTGATCCATTTTATCCTTAAGATCCTGATAGTTTCCTTCCTCTTCTACTTCGATTTTTATAGCTCTTGCCAATGTTTCATTTTCTCCAATATTAATACCTATTTGCAGGAGTTCCTTAGCTCTGGAATCCAAAGAGCCAAAGGCCCAAAAAAAATAGGTCTTTTCCACATGTTTGTTCGGATGCATTAATCTATGGCTGAACTCACCATCGTTCGTCAAAAGAAGCAGCCCTTCTGTATCCTTGTCCAATCTTCCAACAGGAAACAGTCCTTTTGCTATGTTAACATCAAAATAATCCAGCACTGTATTATTATTTGCATCCTTCCTTGCAGTAATGCATCCCCCTGGTTTATTAAACATATAATATTTCTTTCCTGTATGAACAATCTCTATGCCAAGATACTTGATAACATCCTTAGTTTCATCAACTTCTGAAGCAGGCTCTTTTACTTCCAGATTATTAACCGTCACCTTGCCTTTCTTCACATAATCACGGATAATTTTTCTCGTTCCTACGGAAGCCTCCGCTAAAAATTTATCTAATCTCATATTCCTGTCCTTCCGGGTTCAAAAGAGAAAATTTACACTTGCCATTTTTAAATAATCAAAAGTCTTGAAAACAAGTGATTTCAAGACTTTTTGATTACAGGGGCAGTAGGATTTACCCATGGCCTGCGGTCATACCTTGAGAATTTTTATAACTATTTTACGTTACATATTATTATTTATGTGATTTATTTGATCCATGTAATAAATAAATGGTCAAAAAGGGATTTTTAAAGGATAAATAATAAATTGTCATACAGTAATTATACCAAAATCTTATTATAAATCTACATATTTTTATATTTTCAACTATATACGTATAAGAAGGCCAGCGAAACCTGCCTCCAGTGACTCAAAAAATCCGTAAGATCTGAAACTCTTCATCGATATCGATGGTATATACTAATCATTGCATAAACTCATCCTCTTTCATTTCAAGTATTGGTTTACTAAATAGAATATTAGTTGTAAAATGATATCAAAATACAGACGGAGGTACAGATATGTCTAAGTGTAAGAAGAATGATCCTCAAAGTGGATTTGCGATAGGTATTAGTCTGGGGTTGGTGTTTGGATTAATGTTTAATAATCTGGCACTTGGTTTAGTATTTGGCTCCGCTTTTGGCTTAATAAGTGATGCGGGTAAAGCAAGGAAAAAACCAAGATAATGCCTCAATAGTTCATCCACAAGCATTCCGTCCGGGGCAGGCTATTTTCCGCTCTGGCCGGGGTGCTTTCTTTTCGCCAGCCCTGTAGGTACCCATTGTAAATCTCATTGTTATCCCGGACAAATCCCTTTGCCTCTTCATACCTACCTCAGCTCTCAGCAGCCGAATGCAGTTATATTGCTTGTACATTTTTTAATCAAGTGGTATTTCTACCACTCGGCTCAAATTTTTTCGAAATAGGTAATATTAACTGTCTCTACTGTTAGACTCATACTGGGATTTCCCAATCTACCTCTAGCCTCTTCAGCAACCTCCCTATATGCATTCCAGTAATCCTGGTCAGTTACTACTTCATAGGGAACTTTTTTACTTTCAATCATAAAAATAATGCTGCCGTTAAGTTCTCCAATGTCTGGGCTAACAAAATATCTTTCATGTACCTCCCCTGTAATGCTAATACCAGTTTCCTGATGAACTCTAATTGCTGCCGTATTCCAAACATCTCCGATAATAGCGTTTGTATAATATTGGGGATCAAGTCCAAAAAATGAAATTGAATAACTTTCTGTTTCCATAATTCACCACTGACACATCTTTATAATAATATATGTCTGTCTGCCAAAATGGTTATATATCAGTTATTGATCCGATATAACATTCCATCGTTCCTCTAGCCAAGCATTTTCCCGATGCTTGATCCTGCTGAATAGGTTTTAAAACTAACCTTAACAATGGAATGCCAATAAAGAATTGGTAATACTATCTATATTTGATATAGTAGAAGATAACGATTTGACGAATGGAGCATACTAGGCTGATAACACTCAAGACAGCGGCTTCAATTCCTATTGATTTTGTATGTACCAAAAAGATGGCGAAGCCTTTACTTACCAGACAGCAAAATATGGTGCGAAGATGATTAAAAAGAAAACCGGTCTACCTTTCTACTTCCATATACTCCGACATACTCACGCTACCCTACTCATTGAGAACGAAGCAAACATGAAGGACGCCCACGAACGCCTGGAGCATACCGATATCCGAATTACAATGAATACCTATGCCCATGTCACGCCGAAAATGCTCAAACAAACGGTAGATATCTTTAAAAAAGCAATAAAGTGATCATCCCTTATCTACATATCATAAGGGATAAATTAGACAGATAAGCAACCTAAACAGAAGCTAATAAATGATTCGAAACATTTGAAACAAAATGGCAGATCCACCAAAATATTATTACAAATTTATACATTTTATTATATCTATAGTTATATCCATATATGGTATCATAAATATGGAATTGATAGGGTATATGAAAGAAAGGGAGCCTCGCAGAAATGCGGGGTTTCCTTTTTTTACATAATATGCTATATTTGTTATAATACAATTAAATACGGGAGGTATAGTGTGAAAAATAGATCTTTAGCACTTTAAAAAGGGCAGACTTATACACGGAATTTTAAAGCATAATTTTTTTTATATTACAGAGGCTGAAAGATCAGTTGGTGGTGGAATCAAACCTTGAGATTGTAAAAGTTTGAAAGCTTGTTTTATAGCTTTTTCTTTCTGCTTATCTTTCATTTCCTGTGGCATATCAATTTTATATAAATCACAAGGGTTAAAGGTTTCACCAGTTGCAAGCATGTTATAAATTGCTGTAAGCATCATTCTTGCAATTGCTATAATTGCTCGCTTTTTACCTCTTCTTTTAAAAATGCGTTCATATTTGTTTTTGTAGTAAGGAGACTTATCGGATTTTACGGCTGCATGGGCACACTGTACCAATGCAGGTTTTAGGTAGATTCCAGCACGTGTAATCCGAACGGATTTCTTCTTACCGGCAGATTCATTGTTACTAGGCGTTAGACCTGCCCAACAACATAAACGCTTAGAAGAGTTAAATTGTGATATATCCGTACCAATCTCGGAGATAATGGTAATTGCAGAGGTGCGGTCCACTCCGGGAATGGTACAAATTAGAGAAATGGCATTTTCATAGGGTTTTACCATTTCATCTATTTTAGAATCCAATTCAGTAATGGATTTTTCAACAAACTCAAGATGAGAACGCACCATAATCATACGATCTTTCTGCTGACGTGTCATTTGATAACCTTCAATAGATTCAATGATTGCATTAGCTTTGTTCTTGAGGGAGCGTTGTAAAAAAGAAGTACATTTTGAGGGTTCAAATTCATCTGAGGTAATAAGATAGTCTGTGATGGAGGAGGCAGATTTGCCAAACATGTCCGAAACGACAGCATCAAGGGCTACATTACAAACGGTGAATGCATTCTGAAAACGATTCTTTTCGCTAGATTTACAAGAAATAAGTTTATAACGATAACGAGTGTATTCACGTAGAATACGAATGGGTTTTTCAGGAATAAAACTGCCAGGTACAATACCTAGTCGAAATAAATCACCTATCCATTTAGAATCTTTGGTATCATCCTTGTTACCTTTTACAGCCTTGACCCATTTGGGATTGGCAATGATCACATTGATGGAGTCTTCCAAAAGATTATAAACAGGAACCCAGTATTTACCCGTTGATTCCATACAAACATCATGGCAGTCATTTTCAAGAAGCCATTGTTTGAATTCCAAGATTGAATTGTTGAAGGTAGAGAAACGTTTTTTAGAATAAGAAGGTTCAATTCCTTTAGTAGTTTTGATGATTGTGGCGACAAGAAAAGTTTTGTGAACATCGACACCACAGCAGATGGGATAAACAACTTTCATAGGATACATCTCCTTTCGTATAATGTGAGAAACCATTGACTGAACCATCACACAATTCAACAGGCGTTAAAACAATTCTTAGTGTGCGGTCTCGTAGAGCCACTTATTTGTGCTTGGAAGATGGAACTTACACTGATTACTATACTGTTTTGAATGAGAAGTAATCTACGACTCCTCCTACCGTGCTTTGTAGTGTAGCTTCTCTTTAAAAAGAGTATAACCATATGGTGAATATCGCGCACCATTTTTTCATTACTATTTGTGCCGCAAGCGATAGCGGCGGAATGGAGATTACTATGGGTTTTTGCGGCATCTGCAAGAGAGGATCAATTATATTTTTTGTATTATCAATATTGTGGGCGGTAGCGTCGCCAGCGCTTTATGGTATTTCATTAATTATTATCTTGTTGTCCGGTGTTTTAAGCCTTTTGTTGTACGGAATAGGTGAAATAGTTGATAATCTGCGAACAATAAATACTCATTTAATAGATATTTCTTCTACAAAAACCGATGAATAATCGATGTTTTAAGATCCATAAATTTAGAAGAAGTTATAACCCCGGCCAGCGCCGAACTGGACCGGGGTATGTTTATGCTTTACCGTGCAGAAGAAAAGCACCACGAAGGATGCTTATTCTCTTATTCTTCTTTTATCAGTATGACTCATCGATGCTTTAGGCTAATAAACTTTTATTATATTCATCATACATTCTATTGATAATGTACTTATCTACATTATCCACCAGATCTTCATGATCACAATCTATACAACAATTTAATAACTCTTCAATCGTGACATCAAAACCTAATTGCACTCCATTTAATTCCGTAAAAATCGATAGCCCTCTGGAATTTAATTTTAATTGCGTATCTCTATCACTATTTTTAACTTCTTTCTCAAGGTATTCCCAAATTAGTTTGCTTTTTGGCTTTTCATATTTGATATAGTCATATATACTCATGCTACTTCCCCCCCTGTAATAATATATTTCCATATTACACCACTGGTTGTATCCCGTCAAATCAAAAAAGGCACCCAGCCGTAGCCAAATGCCTTATAAAAGAACTACATTCGGGAAAGCCCCATGCTTTATGTTATTAGAGTGACTATTGACGGTCGGGATCACATCCAGCTTACCGATGTGAATTCTGATGGTACCGTGCCGGCTGACTTTGTATGCGAGAAAGATAATGGAGATGCCTTCACGAATCAAACAGTAAAGTATGGAGTAAAGATGATTAAAAAGGCAACAGGATTACCATTCTATTTCCACATGATCCGGCATACCCATGCCACGATGCTGATTGAAAACGGAGCCAATATAAAGGATGTCCTGGAACGATTAGGGCATACTGATATCAAGATAACCATGAATACATATTCTCACTTAACCCCGAAAATGAGGAAACAGACCGTTGATATTTTCGAAAAGGCAATTCTATGATGGTGGCAAATTCAAAACGGTTGGCACAAATTTGCTACTATTGGCAAAAAAATAGCTAGTCAATCTCGGAAGCCCTTGATTTTACTAGCTATGTTACAGGGGCAGTAGGATTTGAACCCACGACCTGCGGTTTTGGAGACCGTTATTCTACCAGCTGAACTATACCCCTAATTGCTATTGCTTTATTATAGTACTATGAATTGTTGTAATTGTCAATATAATTTTAATATTTTCCTTGGAACAGAAGCTCCCTTGAATCCATTAAACCAAAACTCTATAGTTCTGCCAAAAGAAACTCCTCACATGCGACGACAGAATCAATCTGATCCATTACCCGGCAGACCAGTCCTTGCATACAGTCGACAAGTTCCATCTGCTCCGCTGTCTCTTTCTCAAGGATATGGGCAGTCTCATTCGCACACTGGGAATGGTCCAATATCTGATCAAATGTCTTCTGTAACTCATAAAGTATATCTGCCACCGGTTTTAATTCTTCCTGTTCGGCCAGTATTTTTGTCAAGTAATACTCCTGCAGCCCTTCAACCAATTTGTTCCCAGCTGCAGATAAGTTCAGTATCTTATCCGAAATGTTCATTACATCATAGGAATTCTTCTCAAGTATCAGCTGCGAGCTCTGCCACCGTTCCATCTTATCCCCCATACAGAATAAACTTTCCTGAGTTGCAGCCAGACACATTAATCTTTCGTTTGTCAGATCCTTCATTTGTAACCCCCGCATTCTTTGTAGAGCATGCTATCTATCTCATAAGTATTCCTAATACCTCGCTGATATTTCGAACTCCAATCAGCCTTATGCCTTTTCCTTTGATGTGCTCTTTGTTTGCTTGAGGCAGGATACATAGTTCAAATCCCATCTTGGCAGCTTCTGCCACCCTTTGCTCGGCCATATTCACCGCTCTGATCTCACCGGTCAGGCCGACTTCTCCGAACAATATTGTTTTGTTATCCAGCGCAACGTTTTTGTAGCTGGATAGAATTGCTGTTACTACTGCCAGGTCCAGGGCAGGTTCCGTAATTCTCATACCACCGGCAACATTGACGTAGGCATCGCAATCGGATAACTGTATCCCCGCGCGTTTTTCCAGGACTGCCATCAACAGGTTAACTCGGTTATAATCCGTACCGGCGGCGGTTCTCCTGGGCATATTGAAATTGGTCCTGCAGACCAGGGCCTGTACCTCTACCAAAATCGGTCTGGTTCCTTCAATGGAAGCCGCAACCACAGAACCTGCTTCTCCCTCAGGTCTGCCCTTCAGCATAAACTCCGAAGGATTCTTCACCTCCGCAAGCCCGGAGCCCTGCATCTCAAAGACCCCGATCTCATTGGTTGAACCAAAACGGTTCTTGACCGCCCGCAGCACCCGATAAGAAGCATAATTGTCTCCTTCAAAATAAAGCACCGTATCCACCATATGCTCCAGCACCCTGGGTCCTGCCACCACACCTTCCTTGGTCACGTGGCCAATAATAAATATGGTAATGCCAGAGTCCTTTGCAATCCGCATCAGTGCTGCCGTCGCCTCTCTTACCTGGCTGACGCTTCCCGGAGCGGCGCTTACTTCTTCCTTGAACATCGTTTGAATGGAGTCAATGATTACAATATCCGGAGTATGCTTCTGAATCACTTCCTCCACCATATCCAGATCTGTTTCACATAAAAGGAGAAGCTCGCCGCCAAACACGCCGAGCCTCTCTGCTCTCATTTTAATTTGGCTCAGGGATTCCTCCCCGGAAATATAGAGAATTTTCTTTTGCTGTGCTGCAATTTCACGGCACATCTGAAGCAGCAGGGTGGATTTTCCGATCCCCGGATCACCACCCACCAGAACCAGACTGCCCCGGACAATCCCTCCGCCGAGAACACGGTCAAGCTCTCCGATACCGGAGCATAATCTTAACTGCTCCTCCGTCTTCACGTTGGATATCAGAACAGGCTCTCTGTAGCTCCTGATGCCGCCGGCGGGTTTGCTGCCCTTCTTTACAACCGGTTCATCTACAAAGGTATCCCAACTCTTACAGGCCGGACATTGCCCTAACCATTTTGCTGATTCAAAGCCGCACTCTTTACAGAAAAACACGGTTTTATTCTTCGCCATATTACAGTTTAACCACCTTTACGAAGTCCTTTTCTCCTTCGTTCAACTCCAGGCTGAGCACCAGTTTGCCACCCAGATTAGTCTTCATTCTGCCAAGGTTGGAATCGTTCTTGTAAATCTCATATTCCTTCTCTGCCTCCAGCTCCAAGGTAATCTGAGCCGTATCCTTGCCGGCCACCTCAAAGCTGATCTGGTTTTCCTTTGCATCTAGATGAAATACGGCAGTACCCGGTACGGACTCGTAGACGAACATTCCATTTTTCTCAAGCTTGGTTATCTCATAAAAGGTTTTTACTTTATAGAGATCTCCCTGATGCTCGAAATCAGAAGCCTTTGATTTTACATTCAATGTGTAATTACCAAAGCTGATTGTTCCATCACTTTCCTTGCGTATTAACTCTTCAACAACTGCCATTGTATGCCCCTCCTAATTGTATTAATATGTCTATTGAGACGAAATTTTTTATGGTTCTATTCTTACATTATATATGATGTTTCATGTGAATTCTACTATTATATACGATATTTCGTGTGAATTCTACTGTTTTAATATAAAAATTTCAGGAGGAGGCCGGAAGCACTCTCAGATCATGGCAATTCTGATATAAACTTACTATACCGCCGCTGCTCTTTACTCCCGGTAAAGGGCGCTGCCCCCGTACAGTTCACTCCGGCCTCATAATAAATCCCATTAGTCGATCAGGAGGTTTCTTGTTTTACTTTGCCTGTAATACCATCTCATTGTCCAGAAATTCCACGTGGACTGTATCCCCTTCCTTGATGGTTCCCGCCAATATTCCTTCCGCCAGCTTATCCTCGATATTAGTCTGAATTGCACGTCTGAGCGGTCTGGCACCGTACTTGGGATCAAAGCCGACTTCAGCCAGATGTGCCATCGCTGTATCACCGGTCTCCAGGGCAATGTTCATCTGGGCCTTGCTGCGCTTTCCGATAGTGGCAATCATGATGCCTACAATCTCCTTAATATTATCCCTGGTTAAGGAATGGAATACAATAATCTCATCAATACGGTTGATAAACTCGGGTTTAAAGATTCTCTTTACCTCATCCATAACCCCGTCCTTCATCCGCTTATAATCCTCTTTGTCATCAACGATCGCCGCAAATCCCAGGCGCTTCGGTTCCACGATGTTCTGGGCTCCCGCATTCGAGGTCATAATGATGATCGTGTTCTTAAAGCTTACTCTACGTCCCTGGGAGTCGGTGATATGCCCGTCATCCAGAACCTGCAAAAGAATATTGAATACATCCGGATGTGCCTTCTCCACCTCGTCAAACAGGATGACGGAATAGGGATTTTGTCTTACCTTTTCACTGAGCTGGCCTCCCTCATCATAGCCAACATATCCCGGAGGGGAACCGATCAGCTTGCTGACACTGTGCTTTTCCATATACTCGGACATATCAACTCTGATAATGGAATTCTCACTGCCGAACATCGCTTCTGCCAGAGCCTTGGAAAGCTCCGTCTTGCCCACGCCTGTCGGTCCGAGGAACAGGAAAGATCCTGTGGGGCGGTTCGGATCCTTTAATCCCACCCGTCCGCGGCGGATTGCCTTTGCCACTGCGGCTACTGCTTCTTCCTGTCCTACCACTCTCTGGTGGAGAATGCTCTCCAGCTTCTGAAGACGTTCTGTCTCTTCCTCTGCCAGCTTCTTCACCGGTATCTTCGTCCAGCTTGCCACGATTTCCGCAATCTCATTATCGCCGACTACCAGCTGTTTCTCCTGTCTCAGCTTATCATCCAGCACCTTCTGTTTCTCCAGCTGCTCCAGTACCGATTCCTGCTGCTTTTTGATCTCACCGGCCTTCTCATAGGCTTCATCCTTGATCGCTTTTTCTTTCTCACTCTCCAGGTGCTTAATTTCCTGCTCCAGATCCTTAATCTCCGGAGAGGAGGTATAAGTGCTCAGACGCACCTTGGATGCAGCCTCATCCATCAGATCGATGGCTTTATCCGGCAGATACCTGTCATTGATATAACGGCTGGAAAGCTTGACTGCCGCTTCCAATGCGGCATCTGTAATGCGAACCTGATGATGGGCTTCGTATTTGTCTCTCAGCCCGAATAAAATCAGAATCGCTTCCTCCTCAGAGGGTTCATCCACTACAACCGGCTGGAATCTCCGCTCCAACGCAGCATCCTTCTCGATATATTTGCGATATTCTTCTCTGGTGGTGGCTCCGATGATTTGAAGCTCGCCTCTTGCCAGGGAGGGCTTCAAAATATTGGAAGCATCGATCGCTCCTTCCGCTCCTCCGGCACCGATAATTGTATGAATCTCATCTATGAACAGCAGCACATTTCCATCACTGATCACTTCGCTGATTACTTTTTTAATTCTTTCTTCAAACTCACCGCGGTATTTGGAACCGGCTACCATGCCGGACAGATCCAGGGTGACTACCCGTTTTTCCTTAATGATATCCGGAATATTACCTTCCACAATCTTTAATGCAAGCCCTTCCGCAATTGCCGTCTTGCCCACACCGGGTTCTCCGACCAGACAGGGGTTGTTCTTCGTCCTGCGGCTGAGGATCTGTACGACTCTCTGTATCTCGTTCTCTCTTCCGATGACCGGATCCAGCTTGCCTTCCCTCGCATATTCCGTCAAGTCCCTGCTGTACTGGTCCAGAGTAGGAGTTGCACTGGCCTTTCCTTTGGCCTTGGCTCCCTTTCCTGCAGAATATTCATTCTTGGCTACATTAACATCCACACCGGAAGCAGTAAGGATATCAATATATACCTTTTGCACATTAACTCCCAGAGTGTTCAGCAGACGGACTGCGATGCAGTCCGATTCCCTGATCAGAGCAATGAGGATATGCTCTGTTCCTACCAGCGGAGCCTTGAACTTGGCTGCTTCCTTATAGCTTTGATCCAGAATCCGCTTGGACCGGGGGGTAAAGGTTCCTCCATCCATCATCTCCACACCGTTATTCGGTGCGATCAGCTGGTTTACCAGCTCCAATACCTTATCCACGGTAACCCCGTTTTCCTCCAATACTCTCGATGCAACCCCTTCTACCTCCATCAGACCCATCAACAGATGCTCCGTTCCGATGTAGTTATGGGAAAGCCGGTATGCAACCTCCCGCGCCAGATTTATTGCATTTTTCGCATTATCCGTAAATTTTTCATACATATGTTGTATCCTCCATTCCAGCCGGTACAGCTTTCTATAGTGCCTCCCGATCAGATGCTGCCCGGAAATATACCTGCATAACGCTGTACCTGAGTACTCTATTGCTTCGTTTGAAATGACTGTCTGTTCTTGTCGAGTTTTTGTACGTTTCATAAGATGCTTTGTTACAGTTTGGCCAGCGAAATTCTGATGCCCGATTTTTACTTGCTTTTCCTTCGTGCGTTCAGAACGCTCCGCTTTACAAGATGTGTGATGTTTTCCTATGAAATAATGAAGGGCAATTCCTTCCGAATATATTCCGCTCTGGCCTGATCTCTGGTCAGGCTTCCGACATTCTTCCCCAGGTTCCACTGAAGGCTCCCTGGCTGTACGCCCATCATCAGCTTATGCACATTGAAGGCCCGGTCAAATTTGATTAAACCGCAATCGGCACCAAATTTGATCTGGGACAGCAGGGTCATGGCATCATCCGAGGACATTTGCCTTGCATACCTAAGTACACCGTAGGAACGAAAAACCTGATCCTCGATCTCATCCGTATTCACGGACAGCATATATTCCCTGCGCTTTCTCTCCTGCTTTATCACCTGCAGCACAATCCGCTTCAGGTTCTCAATAATCTCACTTTCCGAATTGCCCATGGTCTTTTGGTTGGAAATCTGATAGATACTTCCCAGGCTCTTCGTACCTTCCCCATAAATACCCCGGATGGTCACTCCGTACTTTCCCACCTCTTCAATCAGCCTCTGTATCATTCTTGCAGCTGTGAGAGCCGGAAGAAATACCATGCAGGAAGCCCGCATTCCTGTTCCGGCATTGGTGGGACAGGCAGTGAGATAACCGTATTTCTCATCGTAGGCAAACTGCAGCTTCTCATTGGCAATATCATCAATACGATCCGCCTCTTCATATGCCTGCTCGATGTTCATACCGCCGGCAATCGCCTGAATTCGTACATGATCCTCTTCATTTATCATAATGCTGACCGTCTCATCATCCGACAAAATCAGTCCTGTTGTCTGTTCCTTTTCTGCCAGCAATGGGCTGACAATATGGCGCTCCACCATGGCTATCTTATCAATCTCACTTAAGGTGCTGATATTGCAGGCATAGTACCTGCGATTATCCTGCTCGGACAGGGAATTGGCTATCTTCTTTACCTCATCTACCATCGCTGTAGCCTGTTCTTCATCAATTTTGGAGGAAAATGGGTAGGTACCTAGATTTCTCGCCAGCCTCACACGGCTGGAGATGACCACGTCGCTGTCCAGAGGAATCTGTTCATACCATTTAAGCATTGCTTTCCTCCTCCTTCTTCATCTGCTTGATCAGGTCCCGAAGCCTTGCCGCCTCTTCAAACTCCTCCTTCTCAATTGCTTCCTGAAGCCTCAGGGAGAGCACTTCTGCCTCTGAGATATCCCTACGTACCTGTTCCGGCGTGGCTGCAACAAAGCCCTTTGGCCTCTTGCCCGTATGGACCTCGGCCCCTTGAATGCTTTTAAAGGTCTTCCCCAATTGGCCGTGGAAGCTTCGGTAGCATTGGGCACAGCCGAACCGGCCCTTTTGGATAAATTCTTCATAGGAGGTGCCGCAGCTGCTGCAGGTAAGAGCCGGTTCGGTGCTTCCTGCTCTCTTTTTATCGGAGGCGGTATAGTTATCAAGCAGGGTAGATAGCAGATCCCCCAGGGTAAGCTCACTGTTCATCAGGGGTTTTTCCATTTGAAAGGATGTGTAGTTCGCTGCACACTCCTCACAAAGATGCTGTTCTTTCTTTGCTCCGTTGATAATCTCTGTGTACAATATCTTGGCATCTCTTTTCTGGCATCTGTCACATAGCATTGTATTACCTCCTTTCAAATTCGTTAAAAATATCGTTAACGATTTTTTGAGCCTCCTCACAACTAATATTCTTGCAGAATGCCTTGGCCAGTACCACGCGCATGTCATCGCGCATCTCCTGGGTCGCTTGCAGCTTGTCATAATCGATGGCTATCACCGCACCTTTTCTGCGGTCCAGCTTCAGATATCCTTCCTGCTTTAATATAGCATATGCCTTATTAACGGTGTGCATATTAATTCCGATATATTCCGCCAATTCTCTTACGGAAGGAAGATTCTCGCCTTCCTGCAGCTGCGAGGTAGCGATGCCATATATGATCTGGTTTCTCAATTGGATATAAATCGCTTCATCACTATTAAAATCAATCTCTACATACATTCGGATACACCTCGTTAGATTACCTGTATTTTACAACAAATTATACTTGTTATATGCATAGTATAACAGTTATGTCAGATTTGTCAATAGTTATTCCAAATCGTCCTCTTTATAGCCCCTGGATTTCAGGTAGAGCCGTATGCATATCACCAGGAACAGTATGCAAAATGCGCTGAGCAATGCGATTGCAATTGCGGCCTGGGTCAAATTGGTTCGGTATTTCTCATAAGTGATTCGGTCCTTCTCATCTATCACCGGAGCCTCTTCAACTGTAATCTTATCGTTACCGGTATATCTTTGCAGAGTTCTCTCAATCCGGTCATAACGGTAGAAGCCGGCTTCACCCATGGGGTTTTCAGCATAAATCAAAAGGAAATCGCTCTCCATGTCACCCTGAGGATAGAAGGCTGTAACGGATGAACCCGAAATAATCAGCTTTGTCATAACATATCCTTCCGGAATTAGGGTTTCGGCTTCCGTCTCCAACAATTTATATTGTCCGCTATAAACGAAATATTTATCACCGTTTGATTCTATAATTTCAAATTTTTCCGCAGTGTTCTCCGGCGGCAGCACTTCCTCCGGTGCGCCGGTAACCTCAGGGGCTGCGGCTTTGATTGCATTGATACTATATTCTATGACCTTTCCTGATTCTGCAAGCACAGATATTGTAATTTTATTTTCACCTTCTTTAAGCGCCTCATTGCCGGCTATAGTCACAGAGGCTTTCTCATCTTCCGGCAATGCCACAATCACCAATTGCTCCGTATCAGAATCTGCTTCCACCGTATAATCATGAATCCCGGCTTCAAATTCCGGCTTCAATACGGAGGGGCTGACCTTCAGGGATTTCAGAGCTCCATTGTCGGAAGCAGTCTTCGGTGCTGCAACATTGATGGTCAGTACATTGTTGGAGACGGACATCTCGCCCCCCTCCAACTCATAGACAATTGCTCTGTCAGGAAAGGCAAGCTTACACATGCCTACCTGTGTGGCCTCGAACTTCAAGGTATATTTTCGCTTCGTACTTCCCTGTGTATTGTCCATATCGGATATGGTCAAATATCCGCTGCTGCCTTTCACCTGGGACGAGCCTCCCTGATATTCAAGGATATCATCATCATAGGTAATACTTCCTTCAAAATCCCCAAAGGAAGTCTGTGAGGTGATCTCAACATATACAAAGAACTCATCACCCAGATTTACCTGCTCCGAATCCGAAGAAAGCTGCACCTGGGCGCTGGCAGCCAGCACCGGCCTTGCAGTCATTGTAAATCCCCACAATATTATTAGAAAAAACACTCCCATATAACGCTTCATTTTGCTATTCATAAATCCGTCCCCTTTCCTGACTATGCCCGCATCGGATAAACAACGCCGGAGTAAGCAACGAGTGATACGCTTTACGAACCACTCTTATGTTCAAACACATCCGGCCGCTAGGTTTTCACCTGCGGCCGGACTGAATCATCCATGTCGTAATACCGAGTCTGCTGCTAAGTGTCTCTTTGCAAAGCTTACTGTTCTCTTACGATATTAATTGTATAATTGGCTATACTGCCATCTTCGGCAATTACCGATACGATAACCGTATTGGTGCCGACATTGAGCGGTATGGTTCCTCCTCCGCTGATGGTAGCCTTCTTGCTTACGGTTGTTGCATTGATCTTCACAACATCCACCGCATTTCCTACGATCAGATAGTAATTGTATTCCGTCTGATTGAAGGTTGGTGTAATGGCAAGCTCTTTTCCGCCGGCATCCAGCACCTTCAGGCTCTTCATCCGGTTATTGGGATTAAACATGGTCATCGGCTGCGGGCACGGAGCTGCAGGCATATTCAGATATACCGGGATAGAGAATACAATGGGCGAGTCCGACATTCCATTATATGCGGACAGGATTTTCTTTGCCTCGGCATAGGGAGCCTCCACATTGGTCATGTATTGATGATAGTAGGTTGAAATCGGAGTAACATTGAACTTCTGAAGGTATATCGTATCCTGCCCCCGATTAATATAGCTTCCTCCGATAAAATAGGAACCGCCCACGATAGAACGGAAGGGACTTGTCCAGGGGATCATATAGAGGGAATTGGTCACCTCATTGCTGCTTCCGTTCCTGGCATACTTCAGACCGTTGGCAATCGCCCCGCCACCGGCACTGTCATTCGCCCCGATATTATAAAAGTTGTACAACCCTTCATATCCGCTGTAGGTACCGGATACGCTGTTACTCAGCGTGGTGGGGCCGGTAACCACCTCCTGCTTCACACGGGAAGCCAGATGATAGGGACTTACTCCGGAATATTCCGCCGCTTTAATAAAGGTCTCGGCATAGGATATATTTTGAACCGTACCGCTGTCATCCGTATAGCTGTACTTGGTATTATACATTGCGGTTCCCTTGAGAACATTCTCAACCCCCGCCATATTCTGATATTCATTCTGATATTTTAGCAGCTCAAATTGGAAAATACCATTTGTCGTCAGGAAATTCCGGGGATCCATATAGTATTCGACCGCCGCTTTGGAGGCCGTAACCCAGGTTGATCCGTCAAACACAATGAAGGTATCCGTCTTCCAGTTATAGGCACCGCTTTCGAGGGATTTCCATTCCACACTCTTGGTATTGGGTATTACATTCTTGCCCGGGACACTTTCCGATGCGATTACAGTATTCCAATCCAACCCGGTATGATAAGCCCGGAATTCCCAATTGGGATATTGGGCATGGAGAGCTCTCAGGCCTGTCTTATAGCTCTCCGGGAAGCCTTCGCGTTCCAGTTTCGCTTCAAAATCCAGATTATTCGTAACCGGCGGAGTTGGTGTAGGTGTAGCAGCTCCCTCCGCAGGAAGGGTACTGCCTATGTAGATATAATCTGCATTTACATAACCATAGATTCCGTTGTCCATGGAAATCAGATACCAGGTGTTGGCATTCAACACCTCAACGCCGGTTACCAGTACCTGCTGGGCATTTCTCAGGAAGAGAATATTGCCATAATTATCGTAAAAATATTCATTGGTCGCTATGTTCTTAACCAGATACAGGAGAACGGTATTGCATACATAACCGTTTACCGGCTGGCTGATCTGTGAATACTTAATATTGTTATCTATCTGTAAAAAGCCTGCTCCGATGGACGGTATCGGTATCGGGGTAGGAGTCACGGTCGGCGATGGCGTCGGGGTTACTGTAGGAGTTACAGTTGCCGCAGGATCCGGCGTTACCGACGGCTTCGGGGTAGGCTTCGCTGTAGGAGTTGGCTTTGCCGTGGGCTTCGGAGTCGCTGTGGGCTGGACCTCCGTTATCTTAAAGCTCACCTGAGTAGCTTCGGTATAGCCGGTATACTTTTTCCCGCTTAGGGTAAAGGATACCTTGAGCCACTTTACTCCGGACACGGTACTCTCACCCAGGATAGTAACCGCTTTATTCTTCTTCAAGGATATGATACTTTTGTTTGTGTCCTTCAGATAAGCAGCCTTGCTGCCTGCCGCCGAGCGGATCTTCAGCTTCTCTGCCGCCACCGCTCCTTTGACCGTACCGCTGTAGGACAGTTTGAGATAAGTGCTGAGGACATATCCTGTCTTTGTTTTACCTTCTGATTGAAAGGAAATACCATACCATTCCGCACCGTCAACGACATCCTCGCTGACCACCGTTACAGTATCCCCCTTGATCAAGCCTCCCACTTTGGAATAGCCTGTTCCCGGACCGCTTCTTACATTCAGGGTTGATGCTGTTACGGAAGCCTTCAGCTTAAGCTTCTTGCTTACCGGCACAGAATCTTTAGGACCCGGTTTGGGAGTCGGAGTAGCGGTGGGTGCCGCGGTAGGCTTTGGGGTTGCGGTTGGTTTCGGGGTTGGAGCAGCTGTCGGATCCGCTTTGCCGGTCACTTTGACATAGTCCTTATGAACATAGCCCTTTACTGCCTTTCCGTTAAATTTAAGGGATACATAATAAAAATCCCCCTTTTTGCTTAGGATATCCACGGTCTCACCCTTAACCAGGTATACATCCGCTTCACCCGATTTTACCTTTGCAGCTCCGGAGGAGGGCTCCGCTCTCACGTTAAGTGAACTCGCCGTTACGGTTCCTTTCTGGGCAGCCATAGCCCTATGCAAGTTACCGGTAACTCCTTGCGGAACAACAAGTGCAATGATCAAAAGAACAATCAGCCAACTGTTACAATACCGTCTTTTCATTTGATACCCCTTTCGTAAAACAAAGCAATAACTTAATTCCTATGATAACTTATATCACAGGAACATAATGCATGTTCCTGTAATCGGAGTATGAGAAGTAGCCTCCCCTTCTCATAACTTATATTATCGGAACCAAGATCATGTTCCGATAATCGGATGCACGGCGCAAGAACGGCGCCTTTTATCAGAAGATAAAAAGCATCTTCTGATAACTTATATTATTGCTATATTCTACAAATGAAGTATGGCACTTCTGTGGCATTTCTTTCATTTTCTGTTAAGTGATGTAAAATTAAGGTTTATTTAATAGAATCGTAAGGAATGTTAGAATAAAGAGTCCGGCCTATGCTTCATTGATCGCTCTGCCGATATCATTTCTCATATACTTATTCTCAAAACGGATCCAGCCGGCAGCTTCATATGCTTTTTCTCTGGCCTCCTTGAGATCTCTTCCGGTCGCAGTCACTCCCAGCACCCGTCCTCCGTTGGTTACAATCGCCTCTCCTGATGCCAAAGTCCCTGCATGAAACACAAAATAATCCTCCCTGCCTTCAAAGCGCTCCAGTCCGCGGATTGGAAAGCCCTTCTCATAATGCTCGGGATATCCTTCCGAGGCTAATATCACGCATACTGCCGCATTTTCATCGAATTCCAGACGGATCTGTTCCAGCCTTCCGTCAATGCAGGCTTCAAAGATATCAATAATATCATTCTTCATCCGAGGCAGCACCACCTGGGTCTCCGGATCGCCAAAGCGCGCATTATATTCCAATACTTTGGGTCCCTCTTTGGTCAGCATCAAGCCGACAAACAGAATTCCGGTAAACGCTCTTCCCTCTGCCTTCATGGCATCCATGGTCGCCTGATAGATATTCCTTTTACAGAAATGATCAATCTCTTCGGTGTAAAAAGGGCTGGGTGAAAAGGTTCCCATCCCCCCGGTATTGAGGCCCTGATCTCCGTCTTTTGCCCGCTTATGGTCCTGGGCACTGGTCATGGGCAGTATATGGGTGCCGTCACAGAAGGCCAGTACCGATACCTCCCTGCCGGTCATAAATTCCTCAACCACCAGCCGGTCACCGGCACTGCCAAACTGTTTGTCCTCCATAATCTGCTTCACGCCCCTTACCGCCTCTTCATAGCTGCCGCAGATAAGAACCCCCTTTCCCAAGGCCAGACCGTCCGCCTTCAGCACGATGGGATAGCTCCTGCCTTTCAGATACTCGATTGCATCGCCCGGCTGGTCAAAGGTCTCATAGTCCGCGGAAGGAATATGGTACTTTTTCATCATATCCTTGGAAAATGCCTTGGATCCTTCAATAATCGCCGCATTTCTTCTCGGGCCAAAGACACGAAGTCCCCTGGCCTCAAAGACATCCACCACTCCGCCCACCAGCGGATCGTCGGGACCCACCACGGTCAGATCAATCTCCTCCCTCTGTGCAAAATCGGCAAGCCCGCGGGAATCACCGGTACTGATGCCGACGCACTCCGCCAGCTGCGCTATTCCCGCATTACCTGGCGCGCAGTACAGCTTCGTCACCCGAGGACTTTCGGATATCTTTTGAACAATTGCATGCTCTCTTCCGCCGCTTCCAATCACCAAAACCTTCATAATCGTCCTCCATCTGCCGTCTTATAATATAAATCCGACTTTTATCACCTGAATCATTCCATCCGTTTCACGATATTATTCTCTATTACCAGCTTATTCTCGGAGATCAGGCGCACCGCTTCGGAAAGAATCTCCCATTCCGCCTGCTCCATCACCCTTCTCTGAAGAATCTCGGGGGTATCCCCTTCCTCCACGGGTACCGCTTTCTGTAAAATAATCGGTCCGGTATCCGTCCCTTCATCCACAAAATGAACCGTAGCTCCGGTTATCTTCACACCGCGCTTCAAAACAGCTTCGTGTACCCTCAGACCATAATATCCTTCACCACAAAAGGCCGGAATCAAGGACGGATGAATATTAATAATCCGGTTGCGATAGTTTTTCACCACATTTTCAGGCAGGATTAACAGGCATCCTGCCAATACTACCAAGTCCACCCGATGCCGATCCAACAGCTCCAGTAAAGCCTTATTAAACATGGCTGCCTCTGCAAAATCTCCCTTCACAAGGGCCTCTGCAGCAATCCCATACTCTCTTGCCCTCTCCAGGGCATATGCCGCACGCTTATTGCTGATTACAACCTCAATCCGCACTCCGGGAAGCCTTCCCTGCTCTATTCTGTCAATTAATGCCTGAAGATTCGTACCTCCCCCGGATACCAGAACTGCCAGCTTTAACATAGAGTTACTCCCTTCACTCCATTTACAGCCTCTCCCACAACAAACGCTCTTTCACCGGCATCCTCCAGCAGACGTACCGCCTTATCCGCCTGTGAACTGTCCACCGCAATCAGCATACCGATTCCCATATTATAGGTATTGTACATGATCTGCTCTTCGATATCTCCATCCTTGGACAGCATTCCAAAAATCGGGGGAACTTCATAGCTGCTCTTTCTGATCATGGCATGGATCCCCTCCGGGAGCATCCTGGGAATATTCTCATAAAAACCCCCGCCGGTAATATGGCTGCAGGCCTTCACCGTAACTCCGCCACGTTTTAAACTCTGCAAGGCCCTGACATAGATTCTGGTGGGTGTAAGCAGGGTTTCACCCAGAGTGCTTCCCAACGCCTCATAATAGGTGTCCAGCGTTTCTCTCTGCATACGGAATACCTTTCGAACCAGGGAATACCCATTGCTGTGGATTCCGGAGGACGCGATGCCGATCAGGATATCTCCCTGTTTCATACCCGCGCCGGTAATCAGCTGCTTCTGATCCAGGATTCCCACCGCAAAGCCCGCCAGATCATATTCGTCCACCGGGTAAAATCCCGGCATCTCCGCCGTCTCTCCGCCGATCAGGGCAGCACCGGCTTGCTTGCAGCCCTCTGCCACGCCCTTTACAATAGCCGCAATCTTCTCCGGCTCATTCTTCCCGCAGGCAATATAATCCAGGAAAAATAGCGGCTCCGCACCGGCACATGCGATATCATTCACGCACATAGCCACGCAGTCAATCCCTATGGTATCATGTTTATCCAATAAAAAAGCCAGCTTCAGCTTCGTCCCGACACCGTCGGTACCGGACACCAAAGTC
Source organism: Bacillota bacterium (assembly GCA_023423045.1). GTDB lineage: Bacteria > Bacillota > Clostridia > Lachnospirales > Lachnospiraceae > Mobilitalea. Next base: position 22,860 of record JAFAGA010000044.1, read on the forward strand.
GGCTGCTCCATGTTCTTAAAGCTCTCAAGAGAGAATGCTCCCGAGAAGCCGCCGATGTCGGAAAGAACCTCTTTGCGCATCGTACCCTTGATATGCTCCTTCATCAGATCCACCGCCTTGTATCCGGCCTCGATATCCACTCCCGCTTTCTTATAATCCATATGCTTACCTCCTAATCTGACTGCCCGCAGGCAGCTGTCCATACCAGCATTTATGCTCACATTTTAGCATATCGGCATACATTTGTCCTTGTTTTTTGGCGGATAATTTCTTATGCCATTTATTATCCGCTCTAATATATCAGGCTCTTTCCCAGCACGAAATCCCAGGATCTGATACCCGCAGCGAACGATGCGGATACCATTCCGGCACAAGAATACCGTATGCCATAAGCGCAGGCGCCTATGGCATACGGTATTCTTTTCATTATCTCTAATTCAAGGCAGTAAATCTCTTTTTCCCATAATTCATCAGAACCACGTAAAGACTGAAAATCGCCGCCGCCAAAAGCAGCATGCAGATGAGATAGGCAAGAATGATCTCCACTACCAGGAAAACGGCGGACAGAACAAGAGTTATCCCCATTCCGCCGAATATCACTATCATCGTGGCGGCACTCTGCTTCACCACAATTGTTTCATTATTCCACTGAAAATTAGGAAGTATCAAATTCACCAGCAATCCAAAACAGGAAACAAATAATCCGCACAGCGTCGCAAATAGGATCATACAAAGAATAACCGGAGCATCCAGTCCCAAAGCAACTCCCAGCAGCAATGCATTCACCGGCACCGGAGACAGTATGGTGAGATTTACTAAAATCTTTGCCAAATAGATTGTACCGGGCTCTACCGGAAGGGATTTGAGAATCCACAGATTTCTGCCCTCCAGAGAAATGGAGGCCATTGTCGTGCTGCTCATCATAATACAGAAGGACAATATTACCGGAGCAATGATCTTTGTATATTTCTCAGGAAGATCCTCCCCAAAAAGAGTCGCCGGGTCTACAAAGAACAGGGCTAAAACAGCAACCGTCAGCATTACAACCCCTATTCCGGTATTCAGCACATATGGTGTAGAGGAAAAATAGCGCTTTAATTCCTTACGGTACAGCGCCTTCAAGGGTGAAGCAGCCTTAAGGCTGCCCAGCTTAAACCTGCTGCCGGTTCTTCCTGTCATCAAAGCCGTGTTCAGTCTCTTAAATATCCGTTGGACCAGCCAGATATAAAGAAGAAAGGCCAGCGCCGAGATGCCCGCGAACAGAAGAAAATCCACAATATCCAGCCCCACTACCGCTTCATAATACAGCTTTGCCAAGGGATAAAGAGAAAACACCTGCGCCGTCAGGGCCTTACCCATATCCACCAGCTCCTCCCCGCTCTCTCCCATGGTAAAGGAAAGGCCAAGGACCACCATCACCAATCCGACAGAAAAAAGAATATTCACCAGATTATGATGTCTGAATTTTGATGCGGCATAGGCGATGACCGTACCGATAAAGGAAGCGACAACGATGGGTACCAGGGGTAAAAACAGCATGGAAACTAAGCCAAGGATATAAAAAAGCGGTGATGGGCGCACCAGAATGCCATATGCCAGCATCATCGGCAGAACAATGATTATCACAAACAGCATGTTGATGGTATACAGAATAATCAACCGGCTGGCTACAATCCCTGCGGTGCTGACGGGCATTGACATCACCGTATCATAATCCCGAAAGCCGAATACGATCCCCTTTACCTTCCATATCGTAGTCATCAGCAGCACAATGCAGGTCACGGACATCATCATCGGAGGCAGCAGATCAATGCTGTCAAATATCAGCAAACCGCTTCCGATAATAATATTATAAAAAAATGACAGGAGGCTCATTCCTATTGTAAATGCTCCGACTCCCAGGTAAATCAACCCGGGCTTTTTATTCTTAAATCGGCCAATGGACAGCGTATCGGCAAGAACGGACCAAAGCTGCACCCTGGCCAGGCGTATTACTTTTTTCATTTTTACCTCTACCCCTCCTTACTTTTCGTCAATCAGCTCCATGAATACATCTTCCAGGCTGCTGTTGCCTTTAACCGCTTCGGTAGTACCGCAGGAAATCAGCCTTCCGCCTTTAATAATGGCAATCTTATTGCACAGCTTCTCCGCCACCTCCAGCACATGAGTGGAGAAAAAGATCGCGCTTCCCTCCTGGCACAGCTGCGCCATGATCGTCTTCAGCGTGTGGGCTGCCTTAGGATCCAGTCCTACAAAGGGCTCATCCAGAACCAGAAGCTTGGGCCTATGTACCAGGGCGGCAATAATAGCAAGCTTCTGTTTCATTCCATGGGAATAGGAGGATATCGCATCTCCAAAATTAGCCGTCAGTTCAAATGCCTCGCCGTATTTGGCGATCAGAGCCTCCCTGTCGGCACGGCTCACATCATAGATATCACTGATAAAGTTCAAATAATCAATTCCGGTCAGATGCTCATACAAATCCGGATTGTCCGGAATATATGCGGTTATTTGCTTACAGGCAACCGGATCCTTCCGGATGGAAATTCCATCAATGGCAATCTCACCTTCTTCAAAATCCAGTACACCCACAATGGCACGTATGGTGGTCGTCTTGCCTGCGCCATTGTGTCCGATGAAGCCATAGATATCCCCTCGCTCCACTTCCAGACTTAAATTATCTACCGCCTTTTTATTACTCTTATAGCTTTTTGAGAAATTCTTAATGCTTAACATCATAACCTCCTGCCGCCTCCGGCTTTTTCTGCCTTTTCTTTCATTCCTTTCTGTCAAAGGCTTCATTCAGCTCCCCGGTCCCTTCTAAAACAAACCTGGTATCCTGAATAATCGGAACTCTGCTGCCATCTCTTTTCACTACGGCAATTTCTTTAATCTCATCGTAGGGCAGCGTGATATCCGTATGACAGTTAAAATATGCTTTTGCAGGCTCTGTCTTGCGCAGCAGGGAGATTTCATTATCCCTTGCCACAATCTCCTTGCCGTCGGGGTTAAACACCGCCGTCTCCTCACTCATATGATAGCAGGTATCACCGATGGCAAAATGCGGTCCTGTCTTCTCCGCAATGAGAATTGGCAGGCGAGGGGCAATATCAAACTTCTTTCCCATCATATATGCTGTTGTATTGGTGCCGATTGCAAATTCACCCAGGGGCAGATATTCATGATTGTACAGTAAATTCTCTTTGATAAAGCTCTTGTTTTTCTCTTCTTCCTTAAAATTAGCGCAGGAATATTCCGATACCAGGCCGTCCCGGAAGGTGAGCTTTAATTCACGGTATTCCAGATCCCTCAGGTATATCTTCGGAACATGAAGCACGCCGTTTGTGCCTGTCAGTACCGGGGAAGTAAACACCTCTCCCACCGGAATATTGACATCCGCCACACAATTCTCAAATATAGTCTCACGGGAGCCGTCCTTCAGCTCATACAGCTTCACCTTCAAATCCGTATGGTTATCGCCTGTCCCGAGAATATGGACATACTCTCCCTGGTCCAGAGCGTCGATAATGCGCTGCTGAATCACCTGATAGAGGCTGCTGTCCAGGGTATTCACCTTCACTGTCTCGGCAAAAATCTCGTTAAAGTCCTCCCCAATCTCAGGAACCGGGTAGGAGATGATCGTAAAGGAGATCTCGCCCAGCTTCAGATATTCATTCCTGACAAAGCTTTCTTCATTATTGTACTCCACATAGAGCTTTTGCTGGCGCTTGTTCAGCTTCACAGCCTCTTTCTTACCCTGGGGCGCAAAGAGCTCCTCACCGAACACCTCAATTACCGCAGGCCCGGCATATAGCCCCGCTTTTTCCTTGTATTGCTCGTAGGACTGCTTCAGGCTCTCCAGCCTCCGCTCCTTGAAGGCCTTATCAAAAAAGAGGCCGATGTCAAAGCGGTGGTCATAATCATACTGTTTGTTAGGGCTGGTGGCGTGATAGCCGATTTTCAGATGCTGCTGCTTGTTCACCGCATTATATGCCGCCCGGTAAATGACCGGTTCCAGGCCCATTTTTCTGAAATTATGAATGGCACAGCGCACCATTCTCTCATATCCTATCTGGAATCGAATATTGACATATGCCTTTTTGCTCATGTCAAGGCGATTGGCAATAAAGCCTCTCCGGTAACCCTCCGTATAGGTGTCCGCCATTGCCTGGATCTGTTCCTCCGGCAGGGAATTCAAAAACTCTGCTGTCTTCCATTCATTTTCGGTGATGTATTCCCCGTAAAGATAGAGATAACGTAAATCCTTCAGATCTGCATTCAGGATGATATCCGCAGCAAAGGACAGGTCAGAATCCACCAGATCGCGCACCCGGTTGCCAACCAGCAGCTGGCAGTAATCGCTCATAAAATCATAGATCGCACGCTTTACATCCTTATAGATAAACGTTGCTGACAACGCATCCTCATTTTCCTCTTCAAAGTAATTATATACTTCAATTAGCAGCTCCAGATATATTGTCAATTCATAACGCCTGCATTCGTATGCATATACAACTAAACCGCGAAGCTCCGTCGTCAAAAAAGAAAGAAGCTTGCCAAACTTCTCCCCCAGCTTTTCACAAGCATAGGAGGGGTTTGCATAGCTGTAATTATAATTATCTCCGATTATATCCTCATAGAGCGCCCGGTTCAGCCCCTGCAGCTCCTCCAGGGAAAGCCGGGACAGCCCGTCCTCCAGAGCCATATCGGCAACCCTTGCCACCATCCGCACAAAGGCGGCCATCTTATGAAAATAGGTGCGAAACGGTTCCTTGACACTTTCCTCCTGCTCCATCAAGGTAATGCGCTCTATGGCCAATTCATATCTTTCCTGAATCGCTTCGTTATCTTCTCTAAATAATATACTATATTTCATCCCAATCCTCCTTGTTTTTTTAGGAGGATTTTTCCTCCTTGTTTTTTAGGAGGATTTTTCCTCCTTGTTTTTTTAGGAGGATTTTTTCCTCCTTGTTCTTGGAGGATTTCTCCTCCGTCTACTATGTTAAAATCTACTCTAAGCCCGGATCCGCCTTCAGCCTCCAAAGCCCAGGATATAGATTATCAACAGTAATATTGTCATAAAACCGTTCAACACCGCTCCAATGACAGGAAACCGATAAAAGATATCCTTTTTCTTAAATGATTTATAAGACAGTACAAAGCCAAAAACAGCCAGCGCAAACAGGCCAATTCCAACCACTCCCAGAACCATTCCTCCCTGACCGCGGGCCAGCCCTGAGAGGATGCTGGCTGCCAGAAAGCCAAGAATAACAACAATCCCAATGACCATGGAACCAATTCCCAGCTTCGTGTGCCTTCTGCCGGAAAAGTGGATCATATCCTTATTTCTTTTTATGCGCACCTTTCTCTCCCCTTTCTGCTTCTTTCCTGCCCCAGAGCTTCCGGTATAACCTGTTGCAAATCACATAGGAAATATATCCCAGCATTCCTCCAATTGTATTCATCAGAATATCATCCACATCAAAAATGCCTACTCTGAGTACCAACTGCGTCGTTTCTACCGCCAAACTAAAAAGCATACTCAGAAAAGCAACCAGCAGAAACCTCCGGTACCTTTTATTCAATTGGGGCAGTAGGAATCCAAAGGGAGCGAAAGCCAGCACATTCCCCAGGATGTTAACCACAAAGCTTTCAAAACCCAACTGCTGCCGATACTGGATAAAGCGCTTAATTTCCTTGAAAAACTCCAAATTGCTGCGATAGCCTTCCACCACGCAGCCCCTGCCGTAATGCTCACTGAAAAACAAAAAATATGATAATAAAATGATATATAAATAAAACAAAAGCCATCCGGCTCTTATCCATCTTTTTATAGTGTGTTCCTTCAACTTTCTTCTCCATATCCTATATATTTTTTAAATAGATTAGGCTAAAAACGGAAATATTATACTATAATCACAAAGCTTATGGTATGGCAGGCACTTCGAGCCAAGATGCGCACCCACTTCAAGGAAGTCTTATCCAAAACCAACTCTATTATAAATCAAATCCAAATCCTAGTAAAGCATAATATAACCTGTGAGAAGAAAGTGAAGCTGCTTCTCATACTCCGATTACAGGAACACGTATTATGTTCCTGTAATATAACCTATAAGAAAAAGTGAATCGGCTTCTCATACCCCGATTACAGGAACGTATTATGTTCCTGTAATATAACCTATAAGAAAAAGTGAATCGGCTTCTCATACCCCGATTACAGGAACACGTATTATGTTCCTGTAATATAAGTTATCAGACGAAGTACAATGAGCTTTCATCCGACAGTAGATTTTCAGGAAATTTTTTAGTAAAATAGAGTTAGCTAATGGAACTGAAAATTTTGGTTATAATAACTCTTACTACAGGTCCGATGGACAAACATGGTTTAATATCATCATACAATTCGGAGGACAAGCACGGTTTTATATCCATTATCTTAGGAAAGGACTTCCACACAGTATATGAAGACATTTGAAGAACTATATTATGAGGTTTTAATAAGAACTCTGAAGGAAAAGGATATGAGCTTTCTTGAGAAAATGGAGCTCTACGACACCCATCAGCTGGACTGCCTGCTTCACCCGGAAAAGCATCCGTTGGTGTGGTATTCCGGAGAATGCCGCTGCAAGGATGGAGAGCACACCTGTGTGAAGGTCTGTCCCTTCCACGCAATCCATCCGAACCAATCCGGAGAACTGGAGATTGATGAAGAGCAGTGCATCGGCTGCTCACTCTGCATTCAGGAGTGCAGAGCAAATAAACTGACTGGCAGCAAAGATATCATCCCTGCTCTGCAGGCAATCCGTTCCCACAAGGGCCTGGTTTACGCTTTGGTCGCTCCCGCATTTCTTGGTCAGTTCAGCAGCGATGTCACCCCGGGCAAGCTTCGTAATTCACTGAAGGCTGCAGGCTTTGACGGAATGATTGAGGTTGCTCTCTTCGCAGATATTCTAACATTAAAGGAAGCGCTGGAATTCGACAAAAATATTCAAACCGAGAATGATTACCAGCTTACCAGCTGCTGTTGTCCTATGTGGATTGCCATGATTCGGAAAATATATAAGGAACTGATGCCCCATATTCCCCCGTCCGTCTCTCCGATGATTGCCAGCGGACGGGCCGTAAAGGTTATGCACCCGGATGCTCTGACCATCTTTATCGGCCCATGCCTTGCTAAGAAAGCAGAGGCAAAAGAAAAGGATATTGCCGGTGCCGTAGATTTTGTACTTACCTTTCAGGAGGTTCAGGATATCTTTCGCATTATGGAAATTGATCCTGCCAGGATGGAGGAGAGCGAAAAGGACCACTCTTCCCGTGCAGGCAGGATCTACGCCCATACCGGAGGCGTCAGCGAAGCTGTCAGCGCTACGGTAGAGAGACTGAATCCCAATCGAAGTATCTCAATCCGCACGCAGCAGGCAGACGGAGTTCCGGCTTGCAAAGCAATGATTAATGATCTTCTTTCCGGCAAAACAAATGCCAACTTCTTCGAAGGAATGGGCTGTGTCGGAGGATGTGTCGGAGGCCCCAGGGTCTTAATTCCCCGTGAGCAGGGTAAAGCTCAGGTTGAGGAATACGGCAATGCGGCCCCTTACCCCACTCCCATCGACAACCCTTATGTAATTGAACTTCTCCATCGCCTCGGCCTGGATACCGTTGAAAGCCTCCTTGAAAAAAGCGATATCTTTACGAGGACATTTGAATAATAGTTCTATAATAAACATAGAGAGTGCTCTCAAACCAAAAGGGTTCAAGAGCACTCTCTCTTCATTCATCTAATTCTCACACTATATATCATAACTCTACCGTCTATCAAGCGGAAGCTTGACAGCGATTATCATAGCTAAAATCGGATTAATAACTCGTCCATATGATTAACGGGGACTTCAGTTCTGCCAAATTACCGCTGTCATCGATTAACGAATTCGTTACTACATCTATCTTGATGCCAGTGCCCTGGGCAGGCGTAGAATCCAAAATTATACTAGCCGTATTTCCGCTTACCGTCACGGTATTCCCAATGGTATAAGGAGTATTGGAGGTTGTGGTAACCTTCACAACCAAGGTTCCGGTAACCTGTTCGTTGAAATTCAACTGAATAATATTTCTTGCAGTTTTATCAAATACAGGAGCACCACCCATCAGGGATGGCTTCTTATTATCCTTCAGCATTACATTCCTTGAGAAATCGGTGATGGCCGAATAGCTGCTGTTATAGCCAAGAACGCCGTTAATTCTCACCGGACGCTCTACGGAGGCATCAATTGCACCATCCGCCACGGTCAGAAGAACAGTGGCACCGCTGTCGGCAGCATTATTCGTCAGCTTTGCCGACAGAATACTAACTCCAGGAATTACATAATTGCCCAGATTTTCTGCGGAAGCCTTATCCAACTTTACATTGAATTCAATGCTTATCTGGCTCAGATTGGAAGCCGACTGCGCGATCAAATAAGGCTCGGGCAGCGCTGCGGAGCTAGTGGTGGAATTGCTGATGCGCACGGTCCGGGATAGGCTGGGATTCTTAAATACATCTGTTACAAAGCCATTCCCCAGAGTAAAATCATAGGTGCCCAGAGATGTCATATTACTTATCTTCAGCTTCACGGTCTTCTTGTCTGCTTCATCCGCAAGCTTGGTATAATTGATATTGGTTCCGGAACGGATATCATCGGTGACAGTGGTCAGCGTTGTCGTAATCACTCCCGACACACTGGCCAGAACGACATCCTTATTGTAGATCAGTGTAAGCGTTGAAGTGGGGGCGTCAAATTCGTAGGAGATCAGGATGGGATTGGTCCTGTCAACGGTGAAGTCCACATTAAAGCTTCTGCCTGTCTGAGCGGAGGTATCCGTGGCTACCACATTATAGGAATTCCACTGGGATAGCTTCACTTCATTAATCCCGGTTATGCCTGCCTCTGTATCGTTGAGGGTATAATTCACTTTCCTGGCATCACCGGCATCAACCACGCCCGTAATCATATAGCTTCCCTTGATCTGCAGATAGCCGGGATAACTGATGGAGCGGGTAAAGTATGCCGTAAGGGTGTTATAGCCTGTTCTGGTGACATACATCGGCACTGCCTGAGGCTTGGGTGTATTATCCACCCGCAAAATTGCCGTTAAGGTATAGTTTACAGGTTCATTTCCTGCCATATCCTTCGTTCCTGCTAGCATTACGGAGAATAGCTTGCCGTAATCCGTGCTGGCTATGGTGGAGAGATCAATCATAAGTGATTTCTTATCTTCACTTGGGACATAGTTCAGGCGGTTGTTCAAAATACTGAGGGTGCTGGCCGACGCATTGGTGCCATTCAACAATGCGGCATTGCTCACTCTCAGATTAGAGAAATCCATGGGCTCCGAGAAGTTAATCTGAGCCTTGAAACCGCTGTCATCCAGCGTAACTCCTTCCAGTGTCGGAGGATAGTTGTCAACAAAGGACAGGTTCCTGGAAGTCTCCTTTATCGCAACACCAGTTGAGGTTAAAATTTTATTGGTAAAACTGATCCCGTACTCACCGTCAAAGGTCTTGGCACAGGTTATGATTAAGGTCTTTCCATCGGTCGACAGGCTTCCTGTCAGGCTTCCGGGATCCGCTGCAAGCACTCCCTTGGCGTTCTTGCCCAAGGTCACCTTGATATTTGATAATAATTTGTTCCCCGCCTCTATTACGGTACTAGAATTCACCGGGCTATCAAATATAACCTTGATCTCTTTCGTGCTGATAATCTCTGCACTTTGAACTGTGGCTGTAGGTGCAGCCACTTCAATAATAACAGTATCCTCCACAACGCTCTGCTTTGCCGCTGCCGCTGTAGAAGTTGCTACGGCCTTAACCCTTAAGGTTACCGTGCCTGTTTTTCTGGCAGTCACAATTCCCTGCTTCGCATCATCCACACTGATACACTCCTTATCGCCCTTATCTACATACCAATAAGTCGTATCCGTAGACTTTGCCGGAGTCGTCTCAACATTGAAATCCACGGTTGAACCCAGAGTTATTCTATGGGTTCCGTTTACAAGAACTGCATTGGTGATACGGATATCCTCGGCCGGCACCTTTACGTTAACTGTACAGACCAGAGTTTTTGTCTTTTTATCGGGATAGGTTATCTTACATTTAACGGTCGTCGAGCCTCCGGCAACAGCGGTGATTTTACCCTTAGTGGATACTTTTACCACCTTTTTGTCGGATGAGGTCCATTTATAAGTGCTTTTCTTCACTTCATTACTAATCTTAAGCTGGTATGTCTTACCCACTCCGACAAGCTCAACTTTGCTTTTCGCAAATTTAGGAGTTGCCGCACTTGCGGTGCCTGTATTATAATTCCAGAACATCGGTATGCTGACCAATAATACAAGAATCATAATAAGTGTCTTATTCCATTTTTTCCTCATACTTTCTTCCTCCTGACTTTTTACCTGTTTTCCCTATGTACACTCGCTTTGTTCGGCGCAATATGATGTCTATCGACATTATAACATAATCACAGGTGATTGTGTTATGCGGCACTTCGTGCCGGGATGCGCACTCACTGCGTTCAGCGCGGTATAACGTCTATCGACATTATCATGAACTTATAGTTCATGACATGGTGCTTCGCACCAGGATGCGCACTCACTTTGTTCGGCGCGGTATAACGTCTATCGACATTATACCATAACCTTATTGTCAAAATCATGTCGATTTGTTTAATATTTTCTTACAATGAAATATATGGAAGTTCCAAATATCAATTATGCAGGCTCAACCTTCTTTTCCATCAGAAAATCATCCATAACATAACCTGCTCCGATATCAGCCCTCTGAGTTCCGGTCCTGACAAAGCCAAGCTTCTCATAGGCCCTGATGCTTCCCTCGTTATGGCGGTTTACGGTAAGACATATTCTATGTACACCATTGTTTCGGCAAATCTCTTCCAAGTGATCTAAAGCGGTGCGGGCGTATCCTCTTCCCCGAAATCTTTTTGCTATATACAACTTGCTTAAGAACATCGAATCCGGATCCATACGATATGCAAGATACCCATTATAACCTCCCGGGCTTCTCATCAGGCGGTATTCATAGCCATTTTGGCTGATTTGATCCCTGATCGCCTCACAGGATTGAAAATGCTCAATCATATAATCCGCCTGGTCCTTCCCGATGATACTGTCATAATGCTCATGCCAGATTTCCTCTGCCAGCCGGGCTACGGTTTCGATCTGCTCCTCGCGGCTAACCATCTCCAGAGTCATGGCATAAAGAACTCTCTCGATAATCCCAGCCGCATCCCTTACCAGCTGCTCACAGGGTCTGGTACCATAATACTCCTCTGTCCTGCTCTGCGGAGTGGCAGATGAAATCTCCTCTTCCTTCAATTGCAGCAGCTCCCTGCAGATCAGGGAACCATTCTGCTTATGAAATTCCTGTACAAGACCTTGAACCACTTCGTAATTATATTTCTTTCCCGCATCGTCCCCTTTTACTGCAGAACCTGTCTCCAAGCCTGCAATCATGCTCATTCCGGATACGGCACCGCAGACTTCCCGCATTCTCCCCAAGCCTCCTCCGAAGGAAGCCGAAAGCTTTAATGCGGTCTCCTGATCAATACCATATAAATCGCTGTAGGCGGCAAAAACAGATTGGGAACAATTATAGCCTTCCCGAAATAGTTCCTGCGCCTTCGTCGCACGTTCCATATTCATCCTCCTTTCACCGCCTTGTAATTGATAAGCCGCTTATTTAATTCCAAAGCCCCCAATCTTCTTGGTATCATAGGCCGGACGCTTGCAAAATACGCGGTCCCTGGAGATTACCTGCTGATATACCTTTTCAATCTGATGGGCAAACTCCTGCATGGAATACTTCTTTACCTTTTCTATGGCATTCCCGCGATAATCTGTTTCCTGATCCAGGAACAGCACCTGATCCAGTCCATAATATAGTCCCTTAACATCGCTAAAGGTATATCCGTTCACCCCCTGCTCCAGAATCTCCTCCAGACACCGGTCTTCTCTTGCCACCACCGGCAAGCCGGAGGCCATCGCCTCGATATAGGTCAGTCCCTGTGTCTCGCTTCGGGAAGCACTTACAAATACATCCCCCAGCTGATAATATAATCCGATGGTATCCCAGGGCTTTGCTCCGGCAAAAATAAAACGTTCCTTTAAGCCAAGCTCCTCCACCATCGCCTGCAGTCTCTCCAATGCGGGCCCGCTGCCTATCACCAGGAATTTGACCAGGCTTCGGGATGCCATATATTCCGGCATCGCAGTAATGATTTCTTCTATATTCTTCTCCTGAGATACCCTGCCGATATAAAGCAGTACCTTGTCCTCCGGCCGGATCCCGAAGCTCTCTCTCAGCTGATGAACCTCAGCTTCAGAATACCTGCTTCTCTCAAACTTATCCAGATCAATCCCCGTAGGCACTACGGAGATATCCTTATGAACGCTATAGGTCATTAAGAGCTTTTTTGTCTTCTCCGTAGGCACAACCACCTGCTCTACTGTATTGCAGCATACCTTGGTATAGGTTCTGGCAAAGGCCTTGGCACGACGATCCAGAGCCTTGAAATGGGTAAGGTAATGTGTATAATCCTCATAAATTGTATGATAAGTATGGACCACCGGAAGCCTCAGCTCCCTTGCCATAATTCGTCCGAAAATCCCCAGTGAAAATTCCGTATGGGTATGAATAATATCCAGATTCAACCTCTTGATAACATGAGCCAGTCTGGGCTGATAGAACAACCCTACCCGTCGTTCCGTAATAAAAATAAACGGTATGCTGGGTACCCGGAATACATTATGCTCATGCTCCGGTGCTCCCGGGGTCGTGGTGGTGAACACATATACATTGTGTCCCCGCTTCTCCAATTCATTCTTCAGCATATATACAGAGGTAGCAACCCCGTTAATCTCAGGATAATAGGTCTCCGAAAAAAGGCCTACATTCATAACATTTTCCTACCTTTCCAAAATAATCAACAAAATTGTGAAATCTTCACAGCCCATTTCATAATAAGATATTTACCTTAAAAAGTAAAGGGGGCATTTTCCTAGCAAAATTTACATGTTTATAGAACTTTTACTTTATTTTTATAGGAAACCGAATTATAATAAGAGAATAGTATATAATTATATAAAAACAGAAAGGATGATTCGCACATGAAAAAGTTTGGGAAATTTTTATTTGGCACGATTACATTAGCATCTATTGCAGCCGGTGCTTATTATGTTTATAAGAATTTTATCAAGAATGACTCCTCTGATGATTTTGACGATTTCGAAGATGATTTTGAGGATTTTGATACCGATGAAGACGAAGAGGACGCTGACGAAACCAGGGGTTATGTATCCATTAATCTCTCTTCCGAAGAATTAAAAGATGAGAGCAATACAGCGAATGAGAATATTGCATCTGAAGCTCCGGCAGAAAAAGCCGGTGCAGAGCAGTAGCTCCAATATGAATATGGCAAAACAGGTTCCTGCAATAGCTAAATCGGCTTAACTATTACAGGAACCTGTTTTATTATGTCCGCATATTCTTATTCGCCGGACACCGCTCTTTCAAGGTTAGGGTATCCTGCCGATCCTTGCATCAGGGCGGGATACCCCCGCCCTGATGTTGTTTACTCGCTGTATTCTATATAAAACTCTGCCAGTTCACTCTTAAACCGGCTGTCATCCACAGCATAATATATCATCTCCACCACATTCTCGCCCTGGCTATAGCGTACGGTCAGGTTGCTTCCCACCTCCATGGTATACAGCATTCCAAGTTCCGGGCTGTTCATCTCCACCGTATAATTGGGATCTGCCTGGGAGTCCGTTCCTTCCGCGCTAAACTGGTGGCTGTCCATAGCCAGATAAAAGGCTTCAATATCCTCCGGACGGGTCAGCGTTATAGTGGTATGCTTCCTGTCATCCGATATGGTGATATACTGGGCCTGCTCCGGAGAGGGAATGAATATTTCACGGAAGGAATAGAATATCGTTCCTTCGGATCTGCTGGAAAAAGAGGAAGCTTTTTGATCCTCTACTACAACCGATTCCATTTCCCTGTTCTCTTCCTCTTCAGCTGCAACTGCAGCACTTTCCTTCTTCGGTTCCTCCGTATTCCCGTTCACCAAACCTGCTGCTGCTTTCAGATTGACATCCCCTGTTGAACCGCTATCGCTGCTGCCCTCATTAAGAAACGCTTCCGCAGTAATGGTAAACTGCTGCTCTTCCTGATCGTTGTTATACAGGCTCGCAGAAGTTTCATCATTTCCTTCGGCAGATTCTGTTTGCTGAGCCGCGCTTTCCTGCATCCCTTCGGTGTCATTGTTGTCGGCCGACTTGGGCATAGCGGAGTCCAAGGCGATTTCCGACTTCTTCTCCATCGGCATATGATTAATATAGTTAATGCCGATTACTGCAACAATTGCCGCGGCTGCAATACCTGCAATACCGCGCACATACTTGTTCCAGGGCAGCACCTTCCGCTCCCGCTTATCCGCACCGTCCTCCTGTCCTTCTTCCTGACTGCTTGCGGACTGCTCTTTAATCGCAGCCAGCGTTCTATTAATTAAATCTTCTGAGACACTGATACCGCTCAGGTCAAGAGAAGTGTTCAGATGTGATTTGATATTCAGATCATCAATTTCCATGCTGTCATTCTTCTTATCGTTATAGCTCATCTGAAATCCTCCCTTCTAAAATAGATTTTAACTTCTGCCGGGCCCTGGAAAGTCTGCTCTTGGCGGTTCCCTCAGCGATATTCAGCACCCGGGCCGCCTCCGTTATGGTCATATCCTGAAAATACACACATAATACAATATCCTTATATTTTGCCGGCAGGGAAAGAACCGATTTTTTGATCAATTCCTTCGTATCCTGTTTCTCCACATCATCATAGTCTGTCTCACTGACGATCGCATCCTCCTGGTACTCCATCATCGGCACCACCCTGCGGTTCCAGGCACTTTTCAGATGGTCCTTGCAGGTGTTGATTGTAATGCGGATAATCCAGGTCTTGATACTTGAATTACCTTCGAAGGTTGAAAGCTTCTGATTGACTTTGATAAAGACATCCTGAAAAATATCTTCCGCCGTATGAATATCCTTGACATACATGTATGCCGTTCGCAATACATCATTACCGTACTGTCGCATAAGAGTTTCTATATCATACCCGGGCATATTCTCTGGGAGGTCCGTAGGCATATCCTTGTGCATCCTATTATCCCCCTATACCATACTATTATTGTCATACGTCTTACGTTTCTGCTTTTGGTCCACAATCATATAATAGTATACATGGATAGACAGACGATGTAAACAACAAGAAACAATAAACAATAAAACCGTTTCTTTTATGTTCACAACAAGAAGCGATAAACCCACTTCTCTTATGCTAATAATAAATTAGATGCAATGCACTTTCTCCCTTTCTCAACTATTAGACGCATCCCTGATAAGAAGCGTTCCATAAAAACAGCTACTTTATGTAGGAATATTCTGCGAATTATGTATTATTAAGGCAGCAAGAAGTCATTCCCGGTGATTTTTTCCCTTCTGACAGAAAAAGAACAGGCTCCTGCATGCATTGGTAAAGAATATGGGAGCTCAATTCTCCCATCCTTCTCCAGTGTATGCAAAAAGCCTGCTGCTTCTCCACATGGATATATTACGCCTGGGCCTTCTTCTGAAAGGTCATACGATACAGATTTGCATAAACTCCATTTCGCTCCAAAAGCTCCTCATGGGTGCCGGTTTCCTTGATGCCCTCCTCTGTCAGCACAAGAATTTTCTTCGCATTCTTAATCGTGGAAAGGCGATGGGCAATTACAAAAGTGGTTCTGTTTTTGGCCAGCTTTTCCAGGGAATCCTGCACCACACGCTCGCTCTCATTATCCAAGGCGGAGGTTGCCTCGTCAAAGATCAGAATCGGAGGATTTTTCAGAAATACCCGGGCAATACTGAGTCTCTGCTTCTGACCTCCCGAGAGCTTAACCCCCCGCTGCCCTATGTAGGTATCATAACCGTCCGGCAGCTCCATAATAAAATCATGGGCATTGGCATTCTTCGCCGCTTCAATCACCTGCTCTCTGGTCGCTTCCAGATCGCCGTAGCGGATATTATCCATAACCGTACCTGTAAAGAGATATACCTCCTGCTGTACAATTCCGATATTCTTACGAAGGGATTTCATCTTGATATCACGAATATCCTTGCTATCCACGGTAATGCTTCCCTCCGTAACCTCATAAAACCTGGGAATCAGGCTGCACATCGTTGTCTTTCCGACGCCGGAGGATCCCACCAGCGCCATATAATCCCCGGCCTCCACGGTCAGATTAATATTACGGAACACATCATTTACGGTATCATTATACTTAAAGGCAACCTGCTTAAATTCAATCTTGCCCTTTACATTCTTCAGCTCCTGTGCTCCCGGCTTATCCACGATATCCGGCATAACCATCAGAATATCATAAAAGCGGTCAAAGCCCGTCATACCGTTTTGGAAGGTTTCCGTAAAGCTGATCAGCTTCTTCACCGGATCAATCAAAGTATTGATGTAGAGAAGGAAGGTCAGAAGATCACCGATACCGATAATCCCATGGGTAATAAACAAACTGCCCCCTGCAATCATAGCAATATTGATGAACGCCGTGAACAGGGTCAGACCCGAATGAAAGTTAGCCATGTTCCAATAGCTGTTGCGTTTACTCTCTACAAAGAGGGAATTACTTTCATGAAATTTCTCCACCTCTTCCTCTTCGTTGGCAAAGGACTTGACTACCCTGATTCCGGACAGGTTATCCTCCACCCTGGCATTGATATCTGCTATTCTTTCCCTGTTTTTGCGAAACGACTTACTCATTCTTCCCCGCATATAATAGGCAAAAATAAACATGAGCGGAAGGAAAGCAAAGACCAGAAGGGTAAGGGGAATATTAATCTGCAGCAAAATGATGAAAGCTCCCAGCATCTTAATAATGGATATCACAATATCCTCCGGCCCATGATGGCAAAGCTCGGAGATATCAAAAAGGTCGTTGGTAATTCTTGACATTAACTGCCCTGTCTTTTGGTTGTCGAAGTAATTAAAGGATAACTTCTGCAAATGCTCAAAAAGATCATTGCGCATATTGTATTCCATACGCGCCCCCATGATATGTCCCTGGTAGGAAATAAAGTAGGTACTGATAAATTCCAGCAGAGCCAGAGCCAGCATCGCCACCAACAGCTTCAATATGATGGGTGTTGCTTCTGCGATTTGATAATTAACCAGCACATTATTGGTGATATAGCGGACAATCATCGGAAAGACCAGGGATATTCCTGCTGCCAGCAATGCAAAAAACATATCTGCAAAGAATAACTTCAAGTGCGGCCTGTAATATGATAATAGCTTCTTTGTCTTACTGCTCATCCTCATTCTCCAATCTGCGGTTCATCCGCGTGTTTCCTATTGTAGCAATAAACTGTCATCTTTTTCAAGCTGTTTTTATAAATCCTTCTCGCTTACAACCTCGATTCCATTGTCCATTAAAAGCCGGGCGGCCACTCCGTCTCCGGGAATCAGCCTTCCGGAGAAGGTTCCGTCATAGATTTGACCGCAGCCGCAGGAGGGGCTTTTTGATTTCATCACAGCTTTTTTAATTCCCAGGGCCTTGGCTATGGCCAGGGTCCGCTGGGCACCCAGCACAAATTCCTTGGTACAGTCTGCGCCTTCTTTATTGATTATCTTTATTTCCTCCGATTGATCCACAAGCTCGCAGCTAACCCTCGGAGTAGTCAATCCCCCCAGCTGCTCCGGGCATACCGGAACCGCCCGTCCCTGTGCCACCAACTCTGCCACCGGCTCATAAAGGTAATCCCTCCCGTCATAACGGCAGGGGCTTCCTGCCAGGCAGGCACTTACCAGATACATTTCCTTCTTCTCCATCGCACAAATCCTTTCGAACTTTAAATATATTACAATTCAGAATGCCGCTGGCTGAGCTGCAACGTAAATATATACTTAAGGCTGACCAGTGATTGCGAATGCAATTACTAACCAGCCCCTCTTAACTTATTACTTGCTTCAACTATCTATGGTATGATCGCTATTTCGAGAGCCGGATGGACAGATCGTACATATACTGGTCCACATCCTTTTTCATCGCCAATGCCTCTTCAATATCATAATCCACAAACATTCCGTCCTTATAAGCGACAACTCGTTTGCTTGCACCGGATACCAACAGATCCACCGCCTTGGCTCCCATCATGGATGCATATACACGGTCTCTTGTAGTAGGGCTTCCGCCTCTCTGAGCATGGCCGATAATTGTGGCTCTGCTCTCCATACCGGTGGCAGCCTCGATTCTCTTCGCCATTCCGTTAGAATCGCCTACGCCTTCTGCATTTACGATAATATAATGCTTCTTGCCCTTTTTACGTTTCTCGATAATATTATTGATGATTCTCTGCTCATCATAGTCATAACGCTCCGCGATAAGAATATCCTCGGCTCCATTGGCAATACCGCACCATAATGCGATATAACCGGCATGTCTGCCCATTACCTCAATGATACTGCATCTCTCGTGGGAAGTGGAAGTATCTCTGACCCTATCGATGGTTTCCATTGCAGTGTTGACCGCCGTATCAAAACCGATGGTATAATCGGTACAGCTGATATCCAAATCAATGGTTCCGGGAAGTCCTACGGCATTGATACCTCTTCTGGCCAAGGCCTGCGCCCCCTTGAAGGAACCGTCACCACCGATGACAACCAGCCCGTCGATTCCATGTTTTCTGCAGATATCGGCCGCCTTGTCCTGCACCTCAGGCTTAAGCATCTCCAAACAGCGAGCCGTATAGAGTATGGTACCGCCCCTCTGTATAATGTCGGACACACTGCGTGTATCCATATCTATAATGTCTTCCTCCAACAGACCCAGATATCCTCTCATGATACCCTTCACCTGTAAACCGGCAGCCAGTGCGGTTCTAACTACTGCTCTGATTGCCGCATTCATTCCGGGTGCATCCCCGCCGCTGGTCAATACACCGATTGTTTTTACATTTGCCATTATTTAACCTCCATAATGCCGCTTTCCGGCATTTTAAATACAATCCCAACTTCATAAACAACTAAAGACTACAGTATTCTAATCTATTTTCCCCAGTTTTTCAATACTCTTTTCTGTAATTCGCACATTTTCTTCTTTATATATGGTAATTAAATGTTGAATCAGGTCTTTATCGGCCTTAACACTCCTACTTTTTGGAAGCTTCTTCATGCATTTTTCCATTTCACAGAAAATGATTACATTGTCGCTGCCATCATATTGCTCCAGCAAATGGTACAGGGACTGCTCATCCTTTTGAAATTCCTCCAGGCTGGGATATTTGATCCATACCTCCTGGGGTATGCTGTCAAAGGGAATAATCTCCTGACAGATCAGCTTTGCAGCCTTTTCCTCCTCTGCCGTGACCTTGCCCCGGACAAAGATCTTCTGGTCCTCACTCAGCAGAGCTTTATATTTATCATAATTCTTCGGAAATATTATAACCTCAACATTGCCGAATAAATCCTCCAAAGTAATAAATGCCATCATGCTGTTGCTGCGTGTGGTCTTTACCGTCTTCGAGGTGATCATTCCGCCGATGATTTCAAAGCTTCCATCCTCAACCCTAGTCCGGTTCGTCTCTTCATCAATATTAAAATCGTTGGAATTTGCCGTTACATTCTTCTTGATCCGATTCTCATATGCCTCCAGAGGATGTCCGCTCACATAGATCCCAAGAACCTCCTTCTCCAGAGCAAGCAGCTGATCCTTGCTGTATTCCGCCGTCTCAGGCATCGTAAGCTCGTAATCCGTCTTCTCCTCTTCTCCCGCAAAATCAAACAAGGTCATCTGTCCGGTCAGGGCTTTCTTTTTATCCGCCGCAATATCATCCAGTATCCGGACATAGTTCATCATCAGCTGCCTCCGGTTCGGATGGAGCTTCGAGAATACCCCCGCCTTAATAAAGCTTTCTACCGTCCTTTTGTTCACCTCTTTGCCGGAGAGACGGGTCGCAAAATCCTTGAGATTCAGAATCGGGCCATTCTCCCGTTCTGTGACAATCGCTTCGATTACCGGCTTACCCACTCCCTTAATCGCCGACAGGGCATAACGGATCGCTCCGTTTGATACGGTAAATACGGAATCCCCTTCGTTGATATCCGGGGGCAGAATCTCGATGCCCATCTGTCTGCAGGTGAAGATATATTCGGAAACCTTACCCGGATTATCGATAACGGAGGTCATCAGGGCCGCCATAAATTCCACCGGGTAATGACATTTCAGATACGCAGTCTCATAGGATACGATGGCATAGGCGGCGGCATGGGACTTATTAAAGGCATATTTGGCAAAATCCATCATCTCGTCATAGATGTGATTTGCCACCGCTTCCGGTATACCATTCTTGATACATCCGGGCACGCCCTCCTCTTCATTGCCGTAGACGAAGCTTTGACGTTCCTTCACCATTACGGCTTCCTTCTTCTTTGACATGGCACGGCGCACCAGATCGCTTCTTCCTTCGCTGTAGCCTGCCAGATCACGTACAATCTGCATTACCTGCTCCTGATATACAATACAGCCGTAGGTGGGCGACAGGATCGGCTCCAGCTGGGGGCATTCATAGGTGATATGTCCGGCTTCATTCTTCCCCTTCACATACTGGGGAATAAATTCCATCGGCCCCGGACGGTAAAGCGCGATACCCGCTATAATATCCTCCAGATTCCTTGGTTTAAGCTCCTTCATGAAGCTCTTCATTCCGGCACTTTCCAGCTGGAAGATACCTTCCGTCCTGCCGGAGGATATCAGGTCATATACCTTGGGGTCATTATAATCAATGTTTTTAA
This sequence comes from Bacillota bacterium, assembly GCA_023423045.1. Classification (GTDB taxonomy): domain Bacteria; phylum Bacillota; class Clostridia; order Lachnospirales; family Lachnospiraceae; genus Mobilitalea. Next base: position 43,750 of record JAFAGA010000044.1, read on the forward strand.
TATTAAATTGATCGGAAAGGGGCCGGTTCTTATTCACCAGGTTTTCTGCACTCTGGATTACCGTCAGAGTTCGCAGACCCAAGAAATCCATTTTCAGAAGTCCCAACTCTTCCAGGGTGGTCATGGTGAACTGGGTGGTAACAGAATCGTCGGAGGACCTGGAAAGGGGAACATATTCATCCAGGCTTTCCTTACCGATCACCACTCCCGCGGCATGCATGGAGGTATGTCTGGGCAGGCCTTCCAGCCTTTTGGACATATCGATCAGATATTTTACCTCGCTATTGGTCTCATAGAGGGCATACAGGTCCTTGTTGTTGTCCAGGGCCTTCTGTATTGTAATGCCCAGCTCTGTGGGAATCATCTTTGCAACCGTATCCACCTGTGCATAAGGCAGATCCAGGGCACGGCCCACATCCCGGATTACCGCTCTCGCCGCCATGGTACCGAAGGTGACAATCTGAACCACCTTATCCTTGCCATACTTTGCGGCAACGTAGTCTATTACCTCCTGCCGGCGCTCAAAGCAGAAATCAATATCGATATCGGGCATGGTGAGACGTTCCGGATTCAGGAAACGTTCAAAGAGCAGATTGTATTTGATCGGGTCAATATCCGTAATCCGAAGGGCATAGGAAACAATGGATCCAGCCGCACTGCCTCGGCCGGGTCCCACGCTGATATTATTATCTCTGGCGTATTTGATAAAGTCCCACACAATCAGGAAATAATCAACAAATCCCATATCCCGTATAGTCTGAAGCTCATACTGCATCCGTTCCCGCAATTCTTCCGTAACCGGCTGATACCTCTCCTCAAGCCCCTCCTGGCACAGCCTGGTAAGATACTCATAGCCTGTGTAGGGAGCGGGGACCGGATATACGGGCAGCTTATATTCACCGAAGGTAATGGTCACATCACACCGCTTCGCTATCTCATGGGTGTTCTCCAGCGCTTCCCTGGCATAGGGGAACAGGCTCAGCATCTCCTCGGGAGATTTCAGATAAAACTGCCCTCCTTCATAACGCATCCGGTTTTCATCCGTCACCTTCTTCTGAGTCTGTATACACAATAAAATATCATGGGGATCCGCATCCTCAGCAAAGGTATAATGGACGTCGTTGGTAGCCACCAGCTTAATCCCGGTCTCCTGGGACATGCGGGTCAACGCCTGGTTTACATTCGTTTGCTCCGGGAGTCCATGGTCCTGAAGCTCCAGGAAAAAGTATCCTTCACCGAATACCTCCTGCATCCGAAGCGCTGCCGCCTTGGCTTCCGCATAAAAGCCCTTGCTCAAATTGATTGCAACCTCGCCTCCGAGGCAGGCACTGAGGGCAATAATACCTTCATGATATTGCTCCAATATCTCATAGTCAATTCTCGGCTTATAATAAAATCCCTCCAAAAATCCCCGGGATACAACTTTCATCAGATTCTGATAGCCGGTATTATTCTCTGCCAATAAAATCAGATGGTAATAACGGTCCTCCGAGGCTCCCAGCTCACGGTCCATTCTGGAATTCGGGGCCACATATACCTCACAGCCGATCACCGGCTTGATGCCTTCATTAAGGCAGGCTTTATAAAAGTCGATGACACCGTACATAACTCCATGATCTGTAATCGCCAGGCTGTCCATTCCCAGCTCCTTCGCCCGGTGCACCATCTCTTTAATCTTACCGGAGCCATCCAGCAAGCTGTATTCCGTATGTACATGCAAGTGCGTAAAATTCATATTTTCGCCTCCTTCGCGGCTCAGGTGCCGCAGTAAATCTATCTATAAGCTTTTCTTTTGAATTCTGCCGATCATCTTCATAGTAACATAATTCAACCTTCATCTTTTACAAGTCAAATTAAATTGTAGTGTTCCAGATTAGAAAAAGAACAATCGCCCACAATGTGGTTGACCATGAATATTGGATAGAAACTCCACCCGTACCGGTCAAGTATCAGAGTTGTCTTTCCATGTATGGCTTCCATCCCCGAAGAATGAAGATCAACGCACCCTGCAACACAATTATCCCATAGTGATATTTTATCATGTTCTTTTCGTTCTGACAACTCTTATGATCTATGCATATTTCCCACCTTCATAACAAACAGGTTTCAGACATGCCCGGCGCTAATCTCTCCGTATCATATCCAAAACCTGTTATTCTGCAAATCCATTATTTCGGTTCCAACCAACACCGGCATCCGATTTCAACTTCGATAGCTTCGAAGCAGTACACAGCCTACCAGTTCATCGGAGGACGCTCCGGATCAATGATCTCCTCAATGGAGAACAAATCCGCCAGACGCTGCGGGAACTGAAGCATTGCCTGTCCGTCAATGGGCCGTCTTGTCATTCTGACATAATCCTTCTTAATATGCATCCAGGGCTTGCTGTCCACTCCCAGGTACAAATTAAAGCCGCACTCCTTCAAAAACTTGTATCTCTCACTGGAATAATGTCCCATGGTGGTCTCAATATCAACTCCTTTGGGGAAGACGAGGATATCGGTTCCTCCGATCAGAGGGGCCACTTCCTTCAGCCAGCGCTTGGTATCCGTCTTCAGATGCTCCAGACTGATAGCCCGCATATCCCTATGCCCCCAGCTATGGGAACCCAACTCCCAGCCTGTTGCTTTCAGGGCATCCGCCACTTTCGTGGCTGCCTCCGCATCCTGGGCATAGGTCGGAGAGGTCTCATCATTGGTCCGGTAACCAAAGATTCCTTCGTAACCGGTAAGAGCCAGAAGACCCTTTGCTCCCTGATAGGAGAAATCCGGGTGCTCTTCCACAAAGGCATCCAAAAGAGGCACCACATCAAAAGCTCCCGTGACCACGCTTCCATCTGCCTGTATCATCTCGCAGGTGACCTTTCCGTCCTCACCAATGATCATTTTGGACGCAAAACCATCACCATCCATATATTCATAATAACTGACATCATCTACGGAAAGCACAAAGGGCTTTGCCCCCGGACGGAGCAGGATCTCATTCTCCACATACCCCATGGTGCCGTCCTCCTGTTTCTCCAGCTTCGTCAGATCCGCCATACTGACAAGAACATAGCCATCCTTGTACATTTTATCCATGAGCTTATTAAACTCGGGTATGGTTGCCATATACATATTATAGCCCGTCGATTCGTAATCACCGTCAAAGGCCCTGGCGTTGTCCGCAACCAGGGAATGGAAGAAAATATGATTCATCTGGGTTACAGAAGTATAGGAGCCTCCAAGGTTCACCAGAGATGCCTGTTCTCCCTCCAGCCTGGTAATTGCCTCGGATAGTACCGGATATGCCTTGTAGTCTCCTTCGGATCCCTGATATCCTTGCAGCAGCTGGATTGCATCTTCATAATTATAGCCCAATGCCAGACGATCTGCCTGAGCAATCAGCTCCTCCCTGTCTTTTACTTCCTTCTTCAGCCTTTCCTGCTCCTCTTGTGCAGCCAGCTCCTCGGGAGTCTGCTTTTCCTCTTCCTCCTCCTTTACGCCGTTATCGGCCCCCTGTTCCACCGGCGGGCGGTTATTACCCTCTGTATTCTTCCCGCCTTCATCCGCTTTCATTGTCACATACAGGCGGTAAGCACCAAACAGGGCTAATAATACCACAACCTCCAATACGATAAGAACAACTATTCTGCGTGGTTTTTTTCTTGAACCTTTAAGTTCCTGTCCCAACATGTCCAACCTCTTTTCATACATTATGGAAATCTCTTACGTTATAGTATAGCATAAAAAATGACATAATTCCTTACAAATATATTAATTTAGTTTTATGATTTTCATAAGCCTTGGTAGTTTAGAAATCCCCATAATTTATTATTGACTAAAACAAGCTTAATTATTAATGGCAAGCCTACAGGCTATGAAAGGTGCTACAGACATACAAAAGAAGGTACGGGTTATCCCTCCGCACCTTCCTGCCTGTGTTCCCTATTTACTGCTTAAATATTTTTCTATATTCTCAATTGCTGCCTTTTCGTCTGGTCCATCCGCAGTAACCGTAACTGTCTCGCCGGCTGAAATACCCATGCTCATCATACCCATAATACTCTTCGCATTTACACGCTTATCGTTACTTTCAACATAAATACTGCATTCATACTGGCTTGCGACCTGAACAAGCAATGCGACCGGTCTGGCTTCCAGGCCGGTAGGGATGTTAATTATAATTTCCTTCGTTATCATGACTATTTTCCTCCTTATGCTCTCGCAATTGATCTGCAATCATACTTAATTTGCGCAGCCGGTGATTTACACCTGATTTACCGATGGGCGGCCGCAGCATCGCACCCAGCTCCTTCAGGGAAGCCTCCGGATAATCGATCCGTAAGATTGCGATATCCTCCAAACCTTCCGCCAGATCTCCAAACCCCACAGTATCCCTGATATATAGGATATCCTCCATCTGCTTCGATGCGGCAGTAACTGTTTTATTAATATTCGCCGCCTCACAGTTCACCTGACGGTTAATGGAATTGCGCATTTCCTTCAGTATTCTTACATTCTCCAAATCCATTAAGGCGATATGAGCCTCCATGACATTCAGAAGATCAACAATTTGAGAGCCTTCCTTAATATATACTACATAGTTTTTCTTGCGCATTACTATTTTTGCATCAATCGAAAAGGTCTGTATCATGTCCCTTAATTGCTCGGCCTTCTCCTGGCTGGCGGTTACCACCTCCAGATGGTAAGCCTTCTTCGGATCGCTCATGGAGCCGGAGGATAAAAATGCGCCGCGGATAAAAGCTCTTTTGCAGCAAGCACTCCGGGTAACAAGCTGACCGGCTGTTCCAATCCGGCTGCTCCCCTCCGCCGCAGCCTCCAGCGGAAGCTTGGCCGCCTGGCAAATCTTGATGACATCTTTGGTATTGCGAATAATTAAGGTATAAATACTGCTTTTGTTTTGCCTGGCATTTATTCTTACAGAAATTTCACTACTTATATTAAATGTTTTTCGTATTAATGTAAAGTACTTTCTTGCGACAACCAGATTTTCTGTCTGCAATTTCAGGTATAGCTTCTCTCCTGACCGGATCAGCTGGCCTTCATAGGAGCAGATCGCAGACAATTCCGCAAGCCTGCAATGTCTTGCACTGCTTAGCTGTAAAGAAAGTTCTTCCTTCACCTCACTTGAAAATGACATATGAACCTCCGCCGGGATAATGTCTGTTTATCCCTTATCAATATCCCTGTGCTCTATTTTCAGCCCGTATTCTGTCTTAGCCAGCCTGTCCCCCAGCTCATTTACCAGGGTTACCGAGCGGTGCTTGCCCCCGGTACAGCCGATGCCGACTACCAGTTGGTTTTTTCCCTCTTCGATGTAATGGGGAATCAGAAATCGCAGCATATCCTCTAATTTATCAATAAACTCTCCGGCTGTCTCGGACTTCATCACATAGTTCCTGACTTCCTCTTCATTTCCTGTTTTTTCTTTAAGCTCAGGAATATAGAAGGGGTTTGGCAAAAATCTTACATCAAAGACCAGATCTGCATCTGTCGGAATTCCATACTTGAAGCCAAAGGATAAAATTGTAACAAAAAAGTTGCTGAAGGTTTGATCCTCCAGATATATCTTATTCAGCTGCACCTTCAACTCTCTGGTCAGAAGGTGGCTTGTATCGATAATAACATCTGCTTTTTTCCTCAGGAAAGCCAGCCTCTCCTGCTCCAGGGCAATTCCCTTTTCCACCCGCTCCAATCCTGACAGGGGGTGGCTTCTTCGGGTCTCCTTATAGCGCTTTACCAGCACCTCCGGTGTACAATCCAGAAATAATATCTCATACGGAAAGCCCGTCCGCTTCATATCCGTAAGTACGGAATCCAACTCCTTCAGTGCCTGTCCGCTTCGGATATCCAGCCCCAAGGCCACTTTGCTCTGGTTTCCCTGTAATATCAGCCTGGCAAACTTCTTAACTAATTGGATCGGCAGATTGTCCACGCAGAAATATCCGATATCCTCCAGCATTTTCAGCGCCGAGCTCTTTCCTGCTCCTGACATTCCTGTCACTATTACAAATCTCATATTCTTCTCCTATTCAAGGGCCAAGCCGTTCTGCCTGCATTCCCAAGGTTGCTTACCTTTTTTTGCCGGCAGAATGCATACTGTGGCAGCCCTATTTGTCAAAGACTTGCTTATTGCGGAAAATCTCCCAGGAATTTGACCTCCGGTTCTAATCTCACACCGTACTTTTCCTCCACAATCCGGATCACGTCCCGTATCAAGGCGCGAAACTCCTCCGCAGTGGCATCCTCTTTATTAATCATAAAGCCGCAATGCTTCTCTGATACCGCTGCTCCTCCGATTTGATAGCCCCTGAGCCCCGCATCATTGATCAGCTTTCCTGCAAAATTATCCGGCGGGCGTTTAAAGGTGCTTCCGGCACTGTATTTGTCCAGCGGCTGCTTCTCCCTCCTCTGTGCGTTCAGATTACTCATCTTCTGCCGTATCTGCTGCTGATCACCGTCAGCCAGCCGGATATCGGCTTCCAGAAGGATATACTTCTCCTTCTGCAATATGCTTGTGCGATAACCAAGCTCCAGCTCCTCCAGGGCGAGTTCCTTCCTATTCCCTTCCGAATCCAGCATTCGGGCCGCAATAAGACATTGCTTCATCTCACCATCATATGCCCCCGCATTCATCGTAACGGCACCGCCCAGGGTTCCGGGTATTCCTGAAGCAAATTCAAAGCCTGTCAGGCTGTGTTCGGCGGCAACATTGGCCAGCCTGGATAAAAGTACTCCGGCCTGAGCTGTAATAACACCTTGCTCTTTCACCCAAACCCGGGAGAAATTCTCCCCCAGCTGAACAATCACCCCGCGAAATCCAAGGTCGGACACCAGAAGATTGCTGCCGTTTCCCATGATATAAAAGGGAACTTCCGCCTTCTTACACAGGCTCAGAATGGTCTTTACCTCTTCCGCCAGCGCCGGTGTAACAAAGTAATCTGCCTTCCCTCCGATATGCAGGGAGGTGTGGTATTTCATCGGTTCGTCTCTGAGGATGTGCTCCTTAGGTACAGCAGTTATTAACTCACGATAAAATAAATCCTCCAAAATATCCCTCCCAAGCAAGGCATACAAAAGCCACCGCGTGATCGGTCGACTCTTGCATGCCAGGTAGTTAGCTTCTCTCTTATAGTTTATGCTATGATCAGCTTTGCTGCTCCATAAATTCCGGCATCATTGCCCAGGGTGGCAAGCTTGAATTCCTTGTTCTTTAAGGATTCGATCACATATCCATTATAATACTTTTTAATGGTTTCCGTCAGAATCTCTCCCGCCATGGATACACCGCCGCCGATAACGAATGCTTCCGGATCCACGACATGAGCTATATGGGATAGCGCAAGCCCTAAATAATTGCAGGCCTTATCAACAACCGCAAGAGCGATCTTATCCCCTGCCTTGGCATGGTCAAAGACCATTTTGGCACTGATTTCTTCCTTGCCGCGAAGAGAGGAGGCTTCCTCTGATTCATTTAAAAACTTCTTTGCCAGTTTTACGATACCGGTTGCTGAAGCGTACTGCTCCAGGCAGCCCATTTTTCCACAGCCGCAGTGGTCCGTCTTCTCATCGCCATTTACATGGATGTGGCCGATTTCACCTGCCGCACCAATGCTTCCTGAAAGTATATGTCCGTTCAGGATAATGCCGCCGCCCACGCCGGTACCGAGGGTAGCAAGAACGAGGCTGCGATAGCCTTTTCCTCCGCCCATCCAATATTCGCCCATGGCAGCCACATTGGCATCATTTCCCGCTTTCACTTTAAGCCCTGTCATCTCGGACATTTCTCTCTCAATATTGAAATTGGCCAGTCCAAGATTCGCCAGCATTAATACCTGTCCGTCGTCCGTCACCGGTCCGGGAATTCCGACGCCGACTCCAACCACACTTTCTTCGGGAAGCTTCAGTTCTTCGATTTTATTCCTGATGAATTTGGCTACATCCCGGAGAATGTCCTTACCATCCTCTGTTCTTTGGGTAGAAAAATCCCATTTGTGAAGAAGCTTGCCCTCCGTGTTAAATAATCCCGCTTTTACAGCAGTTCCTCCGATATCAATTCCAAAGCATACCTTTTCCATTATATTATCCCCTTTCTTTCACCTTATTATTTGTTACAGTTCAGGCTGCGACATTCTGAATGTAATTATTTTTTGGTTCCTTCTCTTTAGCTATCCGTTTTCCTCAGACTGTTGGTAACACGGTTGTAAAGCTCCTGAGCCGCATTATAGCCCATCTTTTTCTGGCGGTAATTCACCGCTGCCGATTCACAGATAATGGCAAGATTTCTGCCGGGGCGAATTGGGATGGAGTGGCAGGGAACCTTGTTGCCCAAAAATTCTATATAGGTTTCCTCCAGGCCAAGACGATCATAGTGCTTATCCTTATTCCATTCCTCCAGCTTAATAACCAAATCAATGGCTTGGGTATTCTTTACGCTTTCTACACCGAACAACGTCTTCACATCTATGATGCCAATACCGCGAAGCTCTATAAAATGTCTTGTGATATCCGGAGAGGTTCCGATCAGCGTATCATCACTGACCTTTTTAATCTCCACCACATCATCCGTTACCAGACGGTGTCCCCGCTTAATCAGCTCAAGAGCTGCTTCACTCTTGCCGATGCCGCTTTCACCCATAATCAGAATTCCTTCACCATACACATCCACAAGGCCTCCATGTATTGTGATGCGGGGAGCCAATTCCACATTCATCCACCGAATCACCTCAGCCATAAAGGCGGATGTGGTTTTAGAGGTGCGAAGAATCGGCACACTCTTCTCTGTTGCCAGCTGGATAAACTTCTCATTGACCTCCATGTTGCGGCTGAATACGATACAGGGCACATGATAATCCATGAGCCTGCTTAAAATCTCAAGCCGCTGGTCCTTGTCCATCTGCTGCATATAGGCCATCTCCACATGCCCGATCACCTGAACCCGCTCCGAGTCAAAATGATCAAAAAAGCCTGCCAGCTGCAGCGCCGGCCGGTTAACATCGGGCTGGGATAACTTGATACTATTAATATCAATGTCCGGAGTGCAATTCTCCAGCTCCATTTTCTCAATAAGGCGAACCAGTTCAACCGTATACATCTCTACCTCCATCTGCCGCCCGGGCGGCATACCGTTCATACATGTCCTGCTACATTCTAACACAAGACACAATCAAGTGTAAATGCTAATTAGATTGCTTATGAAAAAATTCATAAACCTGCTCCGCTGCCTGCCGGTTCATTGCGGGAACCTTCATGATTTCCTCCACCTCGGCTGACTGAATTGCCTCCAGGGACTGGAAATACTTCATCAGGGCGCGCCTTCTGGCCGGACCGATTCCTGGGATATCATCCAATATGGATCGAACCTGCGCCTTGCTGCGAAGGGACCGGTGATATTCTATCGCAAAGCGGTGGGTCTCATCCTGTATCCTTGTGATCAGACGGAACAGCTCACTGCTTTTGTCGATGGGCAGCTCCTGATTATTGTAATATAATCCCCTGGTACGGTGATTATCATCCTTCACCATGCCGCAGACGGCAATATTAAGCTTCAGCTCCGACAATACCCGCAGGGCAATTCCTACCTGGCCCTTTCCTCCGTCCATAAGAATCAGGTCCGGATATCTGGTGAAGCTGCCGAGGGATTCATCCATCTGCTTCTCCCTTAATTGCTCCTGTTCCCTGATACCATGAGTAAAACGCCTCGTAAGAACCTCATACATGGAAGCGTAATCATCCGGCCCCTGAATCGTACGAATCTTAAACTTACGGTAATCTGCCTTCTTAGGCTTGCCTTTCTCATATACTACCATGGAGCCAACGGATTCAAAGCCTGAGGTATTGGATATATCAAAGGATTCAATCCGCTCTACCAGGGGTAATTCCAGATAGGCTGCCAATTCCTTTAAGGCTCCGATGGTTTTTGCCTCCTCGCGCTTGATCTTTTCTATGTCCTGATTCAGCACCAGCTCCGCATTCTTTCTGGCCAGCTCCACCAGCCTTTCCTTTTCTCCTTTTTGCGGAACCTTGAGATATACCCTCTGTCCTCGCTTTGCGGTAAGCCACTCCGTCAGCAGCTCTTCATCCTCCGTCCTCGTTCCCAGGAAGATTTCCTTCGGGATATAGGGAGTACCTGCATAGAATTGCTTCAGAAAGCTGGCCATGATATTCCCGTCCTCTTCATCCTGCACGCCGGAGAGATGAAAATGATCCCTGCCGATCAGCTTGCCGCTCCGGATAAAGAAGGTCTGTACTACGGCTTCGTCCTTCTCCCTTGCAAAGGCAATAATATCGCGGTCCACCTGATCGGTATTGGTGATTTTCTGGCGATTGGCAATCTGCTTCACGCTGCCCAGAAGGTCCCTGTACTCCGCCGCCTTCTCAAACTCCATCTCCTCGGATGCCGCCAGCATCTTCTCTTCCAGCATCTTGCCCACTCTGGAGTAATTGCCGTTCAAGAATTCTATCACTTCATCAATATTGGCTTTGTACTGCTCCTGGGTTATGTACCCCTGGCAGGGTGCATCGCATTGTCCCATATGATAATAGAGACAGGGACGCTCCTTCCCGATATCTCTGGGAAGTACCCGGTTGCAGGTGCGTATTTTATAGATTCTGCGGAGGAGCTCCAGCGTATCCTTTACCGCATTGACACTGGTATAGGGTCCGTAATATTTGGACTTATCCTTCTTCATCTCCCTCGTAATGGAGACTCTGGGAAATGCCTCATTCGTAGTGATCCGAATGTAAGGATAGGTCTTGTCATCCTTAAGCATTGTATTGTACTTGGGCATGTGCTCCTTAATCAGGTTGCATTCCAGCACCAGGGCCTCAAGCTCCGAATCCGTGATAATATATTCAAAATGATCGATCCGCCCCACCATCTGTCTGATTTTCTCCGTATGATTGCGGCTGTTCTGAAAGTATTGGCGTACCCGGTTCTTTAATACAATTGCTTTCCCCACATAGATAATTGTGTCCTTATCGTCCCGCATAATGTACACGCCGGGCTTTGCCGGCAGTTTTTTCAATTCCTCTTCTATGTTGAACATCATAATCTCCATTGCTGTTATAGATTCTTCCGACTCCCCTGCTCCTCCTATTACAGTACCTGCATCGGAGGTTTCACTCTTTCATAATTATATCTTATCATGTTATATCCGTCAAATCTTTAAGGGGTTACATGCTTTGTGATATAAGGGGATATGACAAAAGCAGAACCGTTGAGGATAAGCTCCTCTTTACAATAACAGCCTTCCTATTGACTGTTATCAAAGCGGTGCCTACCCCTCGGTTCTGCCCAGAATCGTTGTCTTTTATATCACCTTGAGGCTAATCTGCCCCAATGCCTGAAGCTCCTTCTGTCATTTCCTCTAATCGTTACTGTTCACTCCACTGCAAAATACAGCAGTTCCGTGATCAGTAACACGCTTCGCGATGCACACAAAACGCAAAAGCAGCGTTTTGGCGCTTCAATTCTCCGGTTTTCTGTGACTTCCGCTTCGCTTCACTCACAAAAAACACGTCGCGTTTGTGGCCTGTGAACAGTAACCTCTAATCGTCTGCAGCTTCCTCAGTTATTCCCTACAGCCCCTCAGTCATTCCCCGAGTCTCCTCAGTTATCTGTGGTTCTCCGGTTATTTCCTGCGGTTTCCAGATCATTCCCTGCGGTTTCTCAGTTATCTCCTGAGCTTTCTCGGTTATCCCCTGAGGCTCTTCGGTTATTCCTTTCACTTCTTTATATATCTTCATGAATTCCTCGCCGGTAATTGTTTCCTTAGCAATCAGATGCTCCGCTATCTTATCCAATACCTCGCGGTTATCTGCAAGAAGAGCCTCCGCCCTGTCATAGCAGTTCTTCAATATCTGCATTACCTCTTTATCTATCTCACCTGCCGTCTCTTCGCCGCAATTTAATACCGACCTGCCGTCCAGATACCGGTTTTCAACAGACTCCAGCCCCATCAGGCCGAACTTGTCGGACATACCATATTGGGTAACCATGGCTCTTGCCAGAGAGGTTGCTTTCTCAATATCATTGGAAGCACCGGTTGTAATGGAATCAAATACCAGCTTCTCGGCAGCACGGCCTCCATAAAGGGTGACAATACGTGCCAATATCTCATCCTTGCTCATCAGGTATTTCTCTTCCTCAGGCACTTGCATTACATAACCTAAGGAGCCCATGGTCCTTGGAACAATCGTAATCTTCTGAACCGGCTCGGCATTCTTCTCCAGCGCCGTTACAAGAGCGTGACCCACCTCATGATAAGCAACAATTCTCTTTTCGTCCTTGCTGAGGATACGGTCCTTCTTCTCCTTACCGGCAATTACCACCTCAACAGATTCAAACAGGTCTTCCTGGGTTACTACGGTTCTTCCTTGCTTTACCGCAAGAATTGCCGCCTCGTTAATCATATTGGCAAGATCGGAGCCCACCGCACCGGAGGTTGCCCTCGCAATTGCCTCCAAGTCCACCGAATCATGCATTAATACATTCTTGGCATGAACCTTAAGAACTTCAATACGGCCCTTCAAATCGGGTTTATCCACGATAATTCTCCGGTCAAATCGGCCCGGACGCAGCAGCGCCTTATCCAATACCTCCGGCCGGTTCGTCGCCCCGAGGATAACCAAACCTTTGGAGGAATCAAAGCCGTCCATATTGGCCAGCAGCTGGTTCAGTGTCTGCTCCCGCTCGTCGTTTCCTCCGCCATAATGGGAATCACGGCTTTTACCGATGGCATCGATTTCATCGATAAAAATAATACTTGGAGCGGATTGCTGGGCCTGCTTAAATAAGTCTCTCACTCTGGAGGCACCAACTCCAACGAACATCTCTACAAAGTCAGAACCGGAAAGAGAGAAAAAGGGCACCTTGGCTTCTCCGGCCACTGCTTTGGCCAAAAGGGTCTTACCTGTTCCGGGAGGTCCCACCAGCAGAGCTCCCTTCGGAAGCTTTGCACCGATTCTGGTGTATTTGGCAGGGTTGTGAAGGAAATCCACGATCTCTGTCACGGATTCTTTTGCCTCCTCTTGTCCCGCCACATCCTTAAAGGTTACGCCGGTTTGCTTCTCCACATAGACCTTGGCATTACTTTTTCCGACTCCCATGACTCCGCCGCTATTCTTTGAGATGGTTCGGAACAGAAACCACATCACAACATAGATGGCGACAAAAGGAAGTACATAGGAAAGAATCGTAGTTATGATGGAAGCACTATTATCATTCACTTCCGCCTTATAGCTGACATTGGCTTCATTCAACTGATCCACCAGCTCCGGATAATAGATAAATCCGGTATAATATGTGATATCCAATGCTCCGCCTGACTGGCCCTTAGGGGTAATGGACAGGGTATTGTTGGTCTTTATTACTACCGATTCCACTGTTCCCTCATCCAGCATCTTCAGGAACTCATTATAAGTAATTTCTTCATTCATGCTGTCCTTAATATGCTCTGAAAAGTTCCAGAACATATACCATATAACCAAAGCGGATATAAGGGTTATTATAATGACCATCCTGTTGGGAGAGCCATTTTTATTCTGTTTATTGTTGTTATTATCCATGAAATCCTCCTATTGATAGAACTCTGCGTATATGGAAGAAAAGCTTGCTGTACAAGTTTTTCGCACTATGCTCTATTCCGCTTTTATTATATCATGAATATAAAACGTATTCATGATCTTGTTGCTCCAATCGGAAATCGCAAGCAAGCTTGCAGCATGCTCACTACGCTTTTATTAGATCATGAACGTAAACCACGTTCATGATCTCGTTGCTCCAATCAGAAATCACAAGCAGGCTGGCATTTCCTCATTCCGCTTTCATTATACTTATAGTCTTTCCATAAATCAATAAAATTGTTCTTAAAATTCTGTGATTAAATTGTGTACAACTTAACCATAAGCCTTTTTATTGTAAAATGCAAGTTATTATGCAACAAAAAAACCTGTATCTAAGTATTGCTTGCACACAAAAATATATACCAGATAATAGAATTGAAATGAAAACCTAAATAAAGACCTCATATATTTACTTAATATCAACTTAATAGATTAATAGAATAAAATCCTTATTCAAATACTCAAAATATTTCTCTTATTCAAATACTCAAAATATTTCTCTTGACAGATTATTCGTAAACAGTATATACTATTCACTTAAATTGCTTGCATTGCGGCAATCGTCATATTACAATGTATACAGTATACTATAGCAAAAATTAAACATCTTGCCAGCAAGGGAGCCGGTACATGGTTTAAGGTCCACCAATCAGGATCCGCCGGCGAACTTCACCCATTTTGCCTTAAACCTGGGATTATTTCAGGTTAATGGCTTTTTTTATTGCATAAAAAGTATTCCATAAAAAAATAATATTAATGTTTCAGGAGGAGGCTATCATGGCTGTTAAATATGTATTTGTTACCGGCGGCGTTGTATCGGGTCTGGGTAAAGGAATTACTGCCGCATCCCTGGGGCGCCTGCTAAAAGCCCGCGGTTACCATGTAACCATGCAGAAATTTGATCCTTATATCAACATTGACCCGGGTACCATGAATCCCATACAGCATGGGGAGGTATTTGTAACGGACGATGGGGCGGAGACAGACCTTGATCTCGGGCACTATGAGCGCTTCATAGACGAGAGCCTGGATAAAATGTCCAATGTGACTACCGGCAAGATTTACTGGTCCGTATTATCCAAGGAAAGGCGCGGAGATTTCGGCGGCGGCACCGTTCAGGTGATACCTCATATCACCAACGAGATTAAAAGCCGCTTCTACAGAAATGATACCAGCCCGGATACCCATATAGCCATAATTGAGGTAGGAGGGACTGTGGGCGATATCGAGAGCCAGCCCTTTCTGGAAGCAATTCGGCAATTCCGCCAGGATATCGGAGAACACAACGTCGCTCTGATTCATGTTACTCTAATACCTTATCTGAAAGTTTCCGGTGAGATGAAAACCAAGCCCACCCAAGCCAGCGTTAAAGAGCTTCAGGGGATGGGACTCCGCCCGGATATCATTGTATGCCGTACGGAGCTGCCGCTGGAGAACAATATCAAGGAGAAGATCGCCCTCTTTTGCAATGTTCCAAGCTCCAACGTGCTGCAAAATCTCGATGTGGAATATTTATATGAGGCCCCCCTCGCCCTGGAGCAGGAGCATATTGCAGAGGTAACCCTCTCCTGCCTTCAACTCCCCTGTCCAAAGCCCGACCTGACTGACTGGATAGAGATGGTTCATGCTCTTAAGAATCCCAAAGCGGAGGTTACCATCGCTTTGGTCGGCAAATATACGCAGCTTCATGACGCCTATCTCAGCGTGGTCGAATCCCTGAAGCACGGTGCTGTTGCGCACAATGCTTCCATTCATATTAAATGGATCCCCTCCGAGGAGATCACCCGTGACAATGCGGCTGAATTATTGGACGACATCTGCGGCATTGTTGTTCCCGGCGGCTTCGGCGACCGGGGAATTGAAGGCAAAATAAATGCCATCCGCTACGCCAGAGAGAACAAAATCCCTTTCCTGGGATTATGTCTTGGCATGCAGCTGGCACTTGTTGAGTTCGCCAGAAATATTATCGGCTTCGAAGATGCACATAGTGTGGAGCTGGACCCTTCCACTACCCACCCTGTCATTCATCTGATGCCCGAGCAGGATGGAATTGAGGATATCGGCGGAACCCTGCGGCTGGGCTCCTACCCCTGCGTGCTCGCCGAGGACAGCAAGGCCTTTGAATTATATGGAGAAAAGATCATCCAGGAAAGGCACCGCCATCGCTATGAGGTCAACAACTATTACCGCAATGATTTTCTAAAGTATAATATGAAGCTGTCCGGTTTGTCACCCGATGGACGAATTGTGGAAATGATCGAGCTGGAGGATCATCCCTGGTTTGTCGCAACCCAGGCCCATCCGGAATTTAAGTCACGGCCAAATAAGCCCCATCCTCTATTTCGCGGATTGATCGGCGCCTCTCTTGCATTTTGCAGGAAAAAGGGAAGATAATAGCAAAAAAGCAGAGCCAAGAAAAATAGCCATATCCGAGAGATTGAATATGATGCTTTTCAGTTTTTTACAATTAAAGCTGAAGTAATCCACCACATAACCACGCTTAAGGCGGTCAGCAACATTGCTGATCGCACCTCCCAGCGTGAACGCCAGCCCCAGCTTAAGAAGCTTCTTTCCTTTTGCAGGAAGCAGAATGAGGAAAAGAAGAGAAATAATAACCAGCATGACTCCGGAGATGGTTTTCAGCAGCTCCTTCTTTTCATCTAAAAAGTTCAAAAAGGCTCCCTCATTATGATGCTTCCGGATGATAATTCTTCCGTTGAATATCTCCTGACGTTCTCCCAACTTCTTCTTTGCTTCGATGTGATCCTTAATGAAATATTCTCCAATGACAATCGTTAGTACAATTAAGATATAAATCATGTGATCTCCTCCTTACACCTCCAACTTGACAATGTTACCAGAATTTACAATCCCATTATGCCATATCGGATGTATTTTATCAAGATAACTTCCTTTTTTACACAAAAGTATCTTTCCTATATCAGTTCCCAAGCCTTCAGCCAGGGGATACCTGCTTCCAGAAGCTCTCTTCCTCTGCTGTTTCTGACATTTCTGTAGGAAGGATAGTGCACGCACAGAGCCTTTGCCTCCCTCTGCTCTTTCAATTGTTCCGACATCCGGGCAAAGTCGGGATCATATATTAACTTAATTCTATCATTCAGCAATAATCCCCTCCTGCCGCTAAATGCACAGGCCAGCCGGATCACGTTCAGATCCGCCTCATACACTGTAATATCCGCATCCGGCGCCAGTTCATGGAGCGCACCGATATGATAGCCCAATCCATAGCCATAGACAAGGTATTTCTTTCTCTCCGGTGAATACCATCGCCTCGCCAAAAGAAAGGCTTCCGTACAGACCTTATTATTGGTATGGAAATAAAATGTGCTTCCTTGATTTTCTGCTGCCAGGGTCATCAGTCCGCTGGAGGTGAATTCGATCCGGTATCCGCTCTCCAGGAGATGGGCGGTGCTCAACGGTTCCTGCATACAACCTTCCAGTCCATCGCTATACTCCAGCAGTTTCTTAATGTTCTCACGGTAGATCTCCTCATCAAATACGATTTCCTCCTTGCTGATAATCAGCTCCTGTACCTGGATGAGGAAATTCATTAGCTGAAGCTCCAGCAAATCAGCCAAAAACACAAAATCCCTATTCTTCTTCGCCTGCAGAATCCCCGACAACATCTCCAGCATAGATTTTGTATCCACCAGGTGGAAGTATTCGCGGTCCGTTATAATTGTTTCTATGACAAGGCGTACTTCGTCCATGGAATTGGCCATTCGTTCAAGCGCCTTATCACATTGCTGCTCCCGGAAATAATAAATAGCCTGATCCATCTCTCCCAGCAGCTTGATATTATGTTCAAAAATATCCCTGATGCTACGTACCAAGTATCATCGCCCCCTGTCTTCCAGACTCCATTCCTCGTACAAGGCTCTAAACGCCTCCTCTTGCTCCTTATCTCCTAATTCCCCGTAACAGCTTGCCAGCTGCTTTAAAGGATAATCCCCCGCGTAGTGGATATTCAATTCACACTCGGTTTCACAAGCCGCATTGTAAAACCAGATAACCGCTTCCTTATAGTCTCCCAACTCCTTATAATACTCTCCCAGCTCATAGCAGACTTCGGCACTGGCCTTGCCGTCCGCTATATTATGAAGACAAAACTTCATAAAAGCGGGAAAATCCCCGTACAAGCGGCAGCACCTGGCTAAAATACATTCGTAAATCTTTCGCTCTCTTTCGCTGCATTCTTCCTGTTCGGCAAAGCCGCTAAAATATTCATATGCTTCCTCAAAATCTGCAGCTTCCCCGGCAATATACAGCTCCCGTGCATACATTGCGTACAGCTTTGGAGACAGCTTTCCTTCCCTGGCAATTGCCCTTTGAAAGGTCCCGAAGTCTCTTTTTGCATGATTTGACTCAGGCATGTGATGTATCACAATGTCGCTGTCATAAACTACCGGCGTCAGATTAACATTCTCATGCACCGGCTCCACCCAATAGAAAGTCCTGAGGCGTTTATAAAGCTTGGGACGGTATTCCATGTCAAAATTATAAGTAGTATTATGGGCTAATTGATTCGCATATTTCATCTGAACGATCTCAATCTCCGGGAGCAATCCCTGCTTAAGCAGCAGAAACAACTGCCTGTTCTCTTCATCGATCACTTCATCTGCGTCTGCCACATAGATATAATCCATGACCGCCTTGGAGAAGGAGAAGTTCCTGGCGGCGGAAAAGTCATGGATCCATTCAAAATCATATATTTTATCCGTATATCCTGCCGCAATCTGTTTTGTAGCGTCTGTCGATCCGGTATCCACAATAATGATTTCGTCCGCCAACCCCCTAAGGGAATCCAGGCATCTTGCCAACACTCTTTCCTCGTTTTTGACAATCATACAGACACTTATGGTAATCATAGTTACCTCCACTTATTCGTATATTCTGTCCATTTAAAATTTGTGCCGTATATTGCAACGGCACAAATTTAATTGGATATGGTTTATTTTGTTAGATTTACAGCCTTATCTGCTTCTGTAATATCTTCTATGGGATTGTACAGAACTGCTTCCATCTTCCTCTACGGCTGCTTTATCTTATCAGCGGTAACCTTGACGGACTTGTACTTAACCACATTTTTTGTTGTTTTATTAATCTCGTATATCGTCAGATACGAATCGGCAGTGATGGATATTTCCGCAGGAAGAGCCATACCATCAGTGAGAGTATCCTCCACATTCACACCTTTAATCTCTTCCGTGGTAACTTTGTATACCAGCTCATTCTTGTCTCCATCAATGGGGTTCACTACGGTCACAGCAGTAGTACCCGTATTCGTTCCAGGCTCCAGCTTGACTGTCAAACTTGATGCCGGGGTCGGATTCTTAATGGTCAGCTTCACTGAAGTTTTATCCACGGTTCCGTTCTCGAAGTAAATGCTCAGTGCCTTCGCAGTAGAATTGGGCATCTTCTCTAATTCCGCAGTATTAAGAATAACCGTCATGATATATACTTCGTCCAGATCGATGCCACCTGTAATATCCGGTGATATCTCAGTGCTGGTGACCGCTACATCCTTGGTACCAAGCTTGATGGACTTAATCTTTGTTTCATGCGGCGGCTTGCCTTTCGTGTTCAGGGTTATGTTGAATTTGGTTTCCTTAGGATAACCCTTTGTATAGACGAGAGTAGTCTTGTCTGATCCAGGAACAGAAGGATATTTCACATCCATCGATTGCGCTGTAGATGCAAGCTGGAAGGGAATTGCAGTATTCCCGGAAGTTGCTGCCTTATATTTAATTTCCTTCTTTCTTATATATAGCCTGCTGTCATCCACTGCTTTTGTAGAAGGTATCTTTACAAGGGTACCTTTATTGACCGCAGTCCAGCTTGCCTTTGTCAAGTCCAGATCTAAGACAGGGCCCTTCACCACCGTATACTCGTAGGGATTATCGCTGGAAGCGGAGGGAATCGTGAGGTTAAGATTCTTCGTTCCATTATAGGTTATGTAGATATTTGAGTCCAAAACTGTTACACCAGCCGGAGGTTCCTCCTGCTTAATAATACCATTGGGCAGAACCCTCTGGAGGCTCAGGTTGGTCTCTGTAATCTTAGAGGCTGAGGCTTTGGCTGTTGCAGAGGTGCGTATCTCAATCCTCATAGTCGGAAAGGACACGGTTATGCCATTCTCGCTTCCGCCCAGCATCTCTGACAGCGTCAACCTCTTGATCGAACGATCCGTTACTTTTTCCCATTTCGAAGGTACACCATTCACCCGGTATTCCTGTCCGTATTTGATAGCAACGGTAAACTTACTTCCGTCCACACCGATTACCGGAAGGACGGCTTGCTTATTTATCTTTAATTTTACTTCATTGCTGGCACGTCTTCCTTTGGTTCCGTCGGGATATGCAGTGAAAGTTATATCCTTATCCTCCGGCTTATCCTCAATTTCACCATCCCCATCCGTATCAATATAAAAATACGGCCTGGTATAAGCATACATCGCAGTGGCAGAGGACAAATTAACCGACCCAGTTGCTGCATCATCCTTCGGTGCGATACGGAAATAAAGGTTTGTTCCCTTGATCAGGTAGCTTTCGAACAAGCCCTTGGTTAAAAGTCTGGTATCCAGCCAGCGTCCTGAGCTTCCCTTTTTCCACTGCAGTTCATCGAATGTCAATGGTGAATTACCATTCCCCTCCGTAGCTCGGATATTAAGTAGATCTCCAATCCCATCATTGGAGTTTAAGTTCTCAAGCTCACTATAGTTAATCTCTACCTCCAGCTTGAGAGGACTTCTTTTAATGATGGTACGAACTTGTTTTGATGGATCATCTCCTCTAATCACCAGAATATTTTCTGTATTAGGAGATAGCCAGGAGATATCAATTACAGATATCACTCCTTCCGCATCCATTACATCCCACTTATTCTTCGATGCATCCAATTCTGTGGCATAATATATTCTGGAATTGCTCTTGTTCAATACCAGAATACTTTCATCCGTATAGGATACGGCAACAATCTTTACCTCTTGAGCAGCATATGCACTGCGCTCCGACAACATCATAAAGCCGACGACAAGCAGAAAAAGTAGTGTTAACCATTTCAAGTTATTAGAATTTCTCTTCATTGTACACCTCCGTGTGGTTCATAAGCACGTGATCCATCCTCTCATACAGTAAGCACTTATGTTTCCTTTTATTGTCACATGATCACACTATATAATATTGTATCGGCAAATAGAGTAAGAAGCTTAATACTTCTGTTATGTGATATTTGGCTCCGGCTTCCTGTTTATAAATGGCACAGTTATCATGCTTATCAACCGGATCTGCTACCAACTCGTTCGTAATATGATTATATAGAGTAAAACAATACTTTATTATGCAGCGTCATAACTCCCTCCTCACACATTCTTCCATCGTCCGGCATTTCATTCCAGCAACTCTGGCTCCGCCTTCAGTCGCATCGATAAATTCAATACCCTTCACATCACTGATTCTCTTCTCAATCCACTGCCGATACATATCCAGGGTCTTGGCAGTGGATATCTGATCACCATTGACGTCAGTCACCGTTCTCAAGTCCGGGGAATAAGTCAATTCCCTCATAGAGGTATCCGAGGCATGCCGGTATTCGTCTGTATATGCGAGATCCAGTCCAAGGAAGATAATTCTGCGGCAGCCAAGAGCTATGCCAAGATCCAATGCTGTGGTACTTACCGAACCTCCGGTTTTGTTAGTCATTGTATTATGATCTTTTGCATAAGCTTCCGCTTTCTCATATCCCTGCTGTAGGATGATATATTTCTTTCCATGATAATTTTGCGCAAACCCACGATAGGCAGTAGACAGGAATAACATAGGGATCTCCTGCTCTTCCAGACCGGTAATCTGATGGTATACCCGTTCGTTGGCATCCGTTACGATAAAATAATCCGGCATAATCCCTGCTTTGAACAATTTGCGAAACACCGTACCGGTAGCTAGAATTATACCTTTTCTTCTATCAACTTCTTTCAGCAAATGAAAATTCTTATCCAGAGAAGGTCCTGCCGCAATGATATAAAGATCTTTATTACTAAAATGCTCTTTCAATTCTTCGGCAAATTCGTCGTAGTGCAGAATATTTTCACGATAATTACCGTCTAGCAGTTTCTTCTGGTTCATTAGAGAGCTGTACTGAATAAAATAATCTTCCAGCTTCTCTTTTATATTCCGGTTGCGCACGTTCCGTAACGAAGGGTAATGAAGAACCAGGCGCTCTTCTTCCTCCTTCATGCCCTCAATGCGTTTTTGTATCTTTGTAAATCCAGGATCATAAATTATATGAACCGCCGGATGATTTATAATATCTCCAATTGTAGTATAGGCTGCCGCCAGCTTCAAGATGTTAAGATCCGCTTCATATACCTCAATGTGAATACTGCTATCCAGTTGCATCAATTCTTTAATATGGTAGCCAAAGCCATAGCCATATACGATATAATGAGTGATATCCTCATGATACCAGGAAGAGGCCAGGCTGAAAGCCTCCTGTCCTGCCCTGCTGTTGCTATGCAGATAATATCTTCCGCCCTGGTCGGTGAGTGCAGCCGTCATCAAACCAGAGGAGGAAAATTCCACCTCATACCCTTGCTGTGCCAGTGTAAAGGGAGAACTTCCCCGATAGATCAGTTCGCACAGTTCCGGGTCTGTTTGGTGAGTTGCCGCTCTGTTATTCTCAAATAGTGTCTCGTCATAGCTATAACCATCCGAAGCGATAATATCCTCCTGAAGCTGAAGGAAATATCTGCGCAGTCGGAGTTCAAATAAATCCGCTTGCAGGATATAATCCTTGCTGTTCTGGGCAAGAAAAATACCTTCTAAAATATCGTTCAGCTCTAAAAAACGTTCCTTATCGACAATTGCCTGCAACTGTCCCATCCCCGCATCCATAGATCTCAACAGGTCGGATGTGATCCGCAGGGCCTGATCATAATTTTGAGTATGGATATAAAAAATCACCTTATCCATCAGTCCAATCAATATAGAATTATTTCGCAGTACCTCTTGAAGCTGATTTGGCATATCGTTCTCTCCTTATTCTCTCGAAATTTTTAGTTATATCTTTTCTAATCTATCTCCATATTGGTTTATAAAGATACATCTGTATTTTATCAAATGCCGGAACATACTGTTCCGGTCCTTGAATCAACCTTTTGGTCACATTTTATCGTAGATTACAATCCAAACAAATCCAGTATTTTAACTCCATTGTCTTCCCATTTGTGGGAATCCTCTGCAATCGCATTACCCTTTTCTGCTATAGACTTCGACTTACCCGGATAATTCAACAGAAATTTCACCCTGCCTACAAAAGAATCCAGATCCTCCTGAGAGTAAAGCAATATATTTTCGCCATCCGTAAATTCTTCATGTACAATGGGAAAGTCATTTGTAATACAAACAGCCCCGCATCTCATGCTGGTAAAAATCCTTTCATGCATTCCACACTGAAGTGTGGGTATATGATTCAAAACAAATTTTGAATTTGCCATCATTTCTATAGTCTCTAAAAAATCCATCCCACTCTCACCAACAAAATTCAGATTAGGATGATGCAGTAATTCAAATTCATTCCAGCCTCTTCCACAAACGGTCAGATTAATCCCCCCATCTAATACCGCTCTGATCAATCTGTCACGAGTATATGCACGAATATATTTATCAACCACATCAAAAATCCCTATCAACATATGGAATTCTTCTTCCGTATATGTAAAGTTAACGGACTGGAAATATCGGACTAATGCATCTTGCAGGGTTAGCATAGGAGTAGATAACATCTGCTGAATTAATTTCTCCGCTATCCCTTGATAGACCTCTTCTAACCCCTTAATTTCATTCCATATGTCACCCGGAGAAGTATAAGAACATGGAAAAAATAAATCCAATGTTCTTTTTTCATAGGAAATTATATTTTTCGCTTTAAAGCCGGCATGGGGAAAGTAAATTGCATTTTTAACACCTTTGCAAAAAGTGTTTATATATTCAACATGGTTTCTGTCTATACACCCTACATACATATTATCTCCGTGATTTGTCTCTAATCTGGAATAATGATAGAGCGGATGGTCTACAATATGACCAAACGTAAACATATTTTTATACTGTCCCCAAAATGCATCTTGACTTTCATTAACTGTCTCATTGTATAGAAGCGCCTGAAAAGAAAACAGTAAATCATATTCTTCCTTTAATGCCTCTTCAAATCTATCACAATCCTCCTGATCCAACAAGTCTAGCACAGCGACCTGATAACCCATATTTTTAAATGAGTCAATCATGATATCTGCTGCAAGTCTCAATACATTATATAATGATCGGCCTTTTAAAACTAAGATTGCTTTTCCCATAGATCAGTTCTCCTCTTTCAAGTTGCGATCTTTTCCACCTATCTGCTTGTAGAGACTTTTCAGACTTCGCCTTCTCTGTCATAATGATAAGTTCCCTAACTGTTTACACAAATTCTTCGCTTCGGCTACCAATATAATAATCCCAGGTGCATTCGCTTCCTAGCATCACCGTAACTATTGGAAACTGAATTCTTATAGGTGACATAGTAGTATTACCCCTCTTCTAAGAGATAAATCCAACCAATAAATAAAACTTTAATAATAATTATTTTCCTATCAAATCATAAAAATGCTTCTTAAGCGTAAATTTTTCATCCTTAAAAAAATTAATAATTTCTGAGACAATAAGATACGATGTATTCCCTTTTCCGTAGGGATTTTCTAAATTATTAAGCAAATCTATAAACTCATTACTCAATGCTTTATTCACGGCATCTATTATATCAGGCTTCATAGGCTCACAATTGATAATTGATTTTGCCTGAACTCTTCCTTTTTGCCTGTCTCCAATATTAATAGTTGGCTTTTTAAAAGTAGGGACTTCTATAATTCCACTTGAAGAGTTTCCAATTACAAAATCACAATATTTTATTGCAGATAAATACCTCCGTTGCCCCAAAGATGCGAAAGCTACGAACTTCTCGCCCCGTTGTTCAACATACTCATCAATTAATTTGTTAATGGCTCTTCCACCTAAATCCGCATTTGCTTTTGTAATAATTACTTGTAAATCATCAAATTCATTAAGGGCTTCCAAAATATTTATCAGTTGCCCTTCTCCCGTATTGGATTCAAGAGTTACCGGATGAAAGGTAAGCAGAGCCAATTTCTTCTTAATCCTCATATTGATTGATTTTTCAAATTCTTCTTTCGTCATATATTCTAAATTATTAATAATTTCTACACCAATTGCTCCAACATTAAACACTTGTTGCGGATGTTCTCCTAATTGCAAAACTCTTCTTCTATATGTTTCTGTACTTGTAAAATGTAAACAACTCATTTTTGTGATAGAATGCCTAAAAGCTTCATCTACCGCACCTTCTGTGGTTTCTCCCCCATGCAAATGTGCAATGGGTATTTGGGAATTTACCGCTGCACAGCATACCGCTAATGTCTCATATCTATCTCCCAACACGACTAATAAATTCGGCTTCAATTCACTAAAATATTCTGCAAAACTTATCATTGCTAGTCCCATTGATTTACTAATGGAAACTGCTGTATCCGATGCCATTAAAATCTCTATTTCTTTATCTATTTTTATTCCATCATTTTTAATTTCATTGAGAGTACTACCATGTTCTATGGACAAGTGCATACCTGTAACAACGACTCTAACATCAAATTTCTCCATTAAATCAAGCTTTTTTATCAATGGTTTGAGTAACCCATACTCTGCCCTTGTTGCCGTCAGAACACTAATTATCTTTCTCATATTCCTACCTTCACTAAATTATAATTTTATTCTTTCGTCTTTACCAAAATCATACTTGGAAGTCAATCCCAAAACATCAAACCATCGCATAGGCGAAATCCCATCCCCCGGTCTCTTGGTGGTAATATTTTCAACGGAAAACATTTCTCCTTTTTTTATATCACATTTTGCTACAATACTTTTTCTTACACTAAAAATATTTTTCTTTTCGGAATCTGAAGGTTTCTTTATACCACTACCTAGTGCCATTTCAATGTTTCTAATACCCTTAACCATCATATCTAATTCCTTAATCTCCAAGCTGGCTTTGTGGTCCGGCCCTTCCATATTCTTATCTAAGGTAAAATGCTTTTCTATTATACTGGCCCCTAATCCCACTGCTGCAATAGGAATTTCAATTCCTTGTGTATGGTCAGAATACCCAACATTTACATGAAATTTTTCTTTTAGCATCTTCATCGCATTCAAATTCACATCTTGAAAGGGTGCAGGATATTCTGTACTGCAATGTAACAACGTAATATCACTCCTATTATAATCTCTAAAAACGTCCAAAGCCTCTTCTATCTCTTCTAATGTAGACATCCCCGTAGACAGAATAATTGGTTTATTTGTCTTGGCGATTTTTAATAAATATGGCATATTGGTAATTTCACCAGAGGGTATTTTCCAATAGAGCATATTTAAACCATTAAGAAACTCTATACTTTCTTCATCAAAAGGGGTCGATAAAAAGTCTATTTTCTCTTCCTCTGCATGCCTCTTTAACATTCTAAATTCCTCAAAGGAAAGTTCCAGTTTCTTGAGCATATCCCTTTGGGATTCTTGTGAGCCTGTTGTCTTTTTTTGATATTCCGCCTTTACTGCTGCTGCAGAAACCAAGTTATCAGTAATAAACGTCTGAAATTTAACCGCATCCACACCTGCCTTTTTACTTTCCGAAATCATCTTTTTAGCTACTTCAAAATCCCCATTATGATTGACACCTGCTTCTGCTATAATATATGTTTTTTTCACTCTACACCTCTTCGCATGGATTTCCGTAAGCTGTTATGTTACCTTTTATATTCTTAATTACCACACTGCCTATACCTATCATAGTTTTTTCCCCAATTTGCAAACCTTGTTTTATAACACTTCCCGCACCAATATGCGTTCCCATGCCAATATGTACGTTACCACACAGCACACTTCCTGGAGCTACATGAACAAACTTCTCAATGATGCATCCATGTTCAATTGTACTGGCAGTATTTATAATCGCTCCATCATGTATTTGCGAACCGGCATTTATAATTGCTCTCTTTCCCACATAAACACCTTCCCCAAAGGTTGTATAGGGACTTATGCTTCCTGTCTTATCCACTATATTGGGTATATGATATCCAATAGTTTTTATCGTATAATGTAGTCTTTCTCTGATGGAACTATCCCCGATACTTCCTACCGTTATAAACGCTTCTCTATAACCCTCTGCATATAAACGAGATAAATCGCTATCATCTCCTACAACCAGCACATCAGGTATCTTACATTGCTTTTTTATATTGTCAAATACTTCTACTGCCTGCCTATCTTTTTCTATGATCCCAATTTCCTTGTAATTGTAAGAAGATAAAAGACTATCAAGAACAGATAAGCAATGTCCCCCGCCTCCCAATAACAATATTTTTTTATTTTCTGACATCACATGCTAACCTTTCTTTCATCTTTTCCAGCTCTTCTAATTGCCCCATATCCAACCACGCCTGCTCATTTATAGGATACATGCCAACTCTTTCTCCTTGATCAATGCAATTCTGAATAAGATCTGTAATATGTATAAATGTATCTTTCGGTATAATATCTAAAAATCTAGGTTCAACAACATACAGGCCTGTATTTGTCAAAAATGTAAAACTTGGTTTTTCCTTCAATTTAGTTATATGTCCTGCTTCTGATACCTCTATTGTTCCATATGGAATTGTCACATGTTTTATGGCGGATACAACCGTAATTATATTTTTCTCCGCTTTATGATAACTTATAATCTCTGAATAATCCTCTTCAATAAGAATATCACAATTTGTCACAAAAAAAGAATCCTTATATCTTCCTTCTAGGAGCTTAAGACCACCACCAGTTCCAAAAAACTCTTGTTCTTCTATAAAGTCCACATCCCTTTTATGCTCATTGTCTATAAAAAAAGATTTTATAAAGTTTTTCTTGTAGTTAACAATCATATCGAAATGATTACAGCCAAAAGCTTCAAAGTGATCCATAATCAACTCTGTAATGGTTTTTTCACCAATAGGGATTAATGGCTTAGGGAGTATTTGTGTATAAGGATAGAGTCTTGTCCCTTTTCCACCCGCCATAATAACAACTGGAATATCCAAATTTGCATTCTTTGCCTCTCTGTCGTCATATAAAAAATGAATAAACAACAACTTCATTTTTCTATCCACTACAGGTAAGGCTGTAATAAAATGTTCTTTCATAAAATTCTTATAATCAATTTTTACATCCTTATAAATATACTTTGGCTGATAATTAGCTATGTTACGGATGGAAGCTTTTAGATTTCCATTTCTCAATATATATCTTCGTATATCTCCATCAGTTATTACCCCTAACAGTCTTTTTTCATTACAAATAAAAGCAATTCCTTTTGAATTTGTATCAATTGCTTTCAATACATCCATTATAGATTCCTGTTCAGATACTATAAAATCATCTATTATCATCGGTTTCTCACTCTCAAATATATACCTTCTCCATTATCACAAAACACTACAGATTACTTTTTAAAAAAATTTATTTTCTCTGCCACTTTATGAACATCTTCCTCCGACAAATTGGAACTGCATGGAATGTTTAATACATGCTTATAATAATGGAATGCCTTTTCTATCTTAAATGCTTGATTTTCTCTATAAGGTCTCAACTCATGAATTAGCCTCCATATTGGCCTGCTTTGAATTAGTTGGCTGTCTAGAAAATGAAGCAAACCATCTCTTTCTTTTGTAATATAAGAGTAAAACCAGTAATTCGGTCGTATTTCCTTTCGAAAGTCTAATAACTCCACTCCTGATTTCTTGTATTCGAAGTAATTAGATTTCTTTTGCTCTATAAAACATTCAAGCTGTTCTAACTGTGCCAAACCTAGTGCAGCTTGAAGATTTGTCATTCTATAATTATAACCGACTTCATCATGTTCAAAATATAACACATCTGATTTTGCCTGTGTGGACAAATGTCTACAATGCTCTACATAATCCTTATTATTAGAGACAACCATTCCTCCGCCACCAGTCGTAATAATTTTGTTTCCGTTAAAAGAAAATACTCCCACATCACCTATTGTTCCGGCGAACTTTCCCTTGTATTCTCCCTCTTCATAATAAGTTCCCAACGCCTCTGTTGCGTCTTCAATTAATTTTAAATTGTATTTGCGGGCAATGATAATAAGCTGCTCCATATCAGCCATATTCCCAAATATATGAACAGCAATCATTGCTTTTACTGGTCTACCAGAATGTTTATTATACAGACACCCATCTTCTTGATAACATTGCTGTTCTATAAATTCTTTCACTTTCGTAGCATCTATTGTCAAATTATCATCACAATCCATGAACACCGGCTCAGCTCCAATATATCTTACCGGATTTACCGCTGCAATAAACGTCAGGGTTGGAACAATCACCTCATCACCTTGTTTAATCCCACAAGCTAACAATGCAAGGTGAATCCCTGCCGTACCACTTTGGCATGCCACTGCTTCCTTAACTCCTACATACTTTTTTAGCTGTTTCTCAAAATCAGTTATAAATGGACCTGCAGTAGATACCCATTCTGTCTCTAATGCTCGTGTAACATATTCTACTTCTTTTCCCTTAAGATTAGGGACAGATAATGGTATTATTTGCTCCATAAAGTACTCCTGTCTACATAATTTAAACTTAGATTTTACTTCGAATTTCTATATATTGTATATATCCGTCTTATAATGCTGTATATTTTTTTCAAGCCAGTGAATTGTTTCTTCAATTCCTTGTTTAAAGGTATACTTAGGTAACCAACCAGTCAATCTTTTGATCTTCTCATTTGATCCTAGCAGCCGGTTCACCTCACTTTTTTCCGGCCTTAGCCTGTCCTCTTCACATATAATTTGAGCACTTGGATTAATCTGAGATATAATCTCCTTTGCCAGTTCTCCAATTGAGATTTCTTGTTGTGTTGCTATGTTAATCTCTTCACCAATGGTTTTATCCGAATTAGCAATTTGAACAAAACCTTCTGCAGTATCTTTTACATAATTAAAATCTCTTGTTGGCGTTAAAGAACCTAGCTTAATTTTTTCTTGACCGGCTAAAAGCTGTGTAATAATAGTAGGAATTACTGCCCTAGCCGATTGTCTAGGTCCATATGTATTAAACGGTCTTACTATTGTAACAGGCATCTCAAAGCTGCGGTAAAAACTTTCTGCTAATCTGTCCGCTCCTATCTTCGTTGCAGAATAAGGAGATTGCCCTTGAAAAGGGTGCAATTCATCGATAGGTACGTATTGCGCTGTTCCATACACCTCCGAAGTAGATGTAACAAGAATTCTGTTTGTTTCCAGTTTTCTGGCCGCCTGTAGAACATTCAATGTTCCTTTCATATTCGTATCTACATAAGAATCCGGCGAATGATAGCTAAAGGGAATCGCAATCAGTGCTGCGAGATGAAATACTTTCTCTACTCCTTTCATAGCTTCATATATACCATTGGGGTCACGAATATCCCCGGAAAAGATATCAATTCCTTTTAACTGCTCCTTAGTAAGAGTATCTAACCACCCCCATGTGTTAAAGGAGTTATAATAGGTGAACGCTCTGACATCATATCCTTCTTCCAACAGCCTTTCTACCAGATGGCTTCCAATAAATCCATCGGCTCCCGTAACTAAAACTTTCATAAACTAATCCCTCGCTTGTCACAACCATTCTAATCGTAGCTTCTTTATCTGCCTAACATTTAAACTTAATGAACCACATTACCAACTACCTAAATGATACTCTGTATTCCCGTATAAATTTCTTGATACAAGGCATACTTATCATAAAAGTATTTTGCTAATATTTCCATCAATTCAAAATCTTCCTCATTATCAATATCCAAAATTCCGGTATCCGTCATTTTCCATACAACTGCTTTTCCGTCAAATACAGAATAAGTCGTATCGTTAAGAATAAATTCTCTTCTATATGCATAGATTGACGCATTCATATCATAGCATTTAGGTGCCTGCTGTCTAGATACATAGCCTTTTCTAATCATTACCTCATAAAATCCATCTGAATTTTCACATACCATATTAAAATACGGAGACCTTCTAGAGTCCGCAACAGAAAAAGCAACATCCGATTCCTTATTGCGAACCAATGTTTCAATAACACCTTTTATATCCTCTTTTCTCCTTAAAGGAGATGTAACATCCAAATCTATTACCACTTCAAATTTCATGTTACTCAAATTCTCTGTCTGTTTTACAGTATCTTTTATAACATCTGTCTTTGCTACAATATCGCCAGCCAAAATTTCCTGTCTGGGTATAACAATGTACTCAATTTTCGTTCTTTTTAGCTGCTCTATTAGTTCTTCACTATCTGTATTGATTGCAAGAACCATCTTTTCATAATCTTCTCTATATCTATTAGCAAACATCTGGTATGCTGAGAGTGTATAGTATACAATTGGCAATTCAAGAAAATTTCTTATATTTTTCCCTTTGACTCCTTTAGAACCTGCTCTAGCACATATGGTAAATAATAGATTCACTTACTCACTCCCTTTACCCAACGCAGTCTTTAATACTTGATAAGCATGATGGATATCATTATTATTCGTTTCTTTGTTCAATATCATATTCAAAAAATAACTCATTTCATTGATATACATATCCTCTTGTCCCAATATGACCGTTTTATTCTCTTCCCCACATATCTCAATCTTGTTATTAATAATATCGGCCAGAATCACACAATCTTTACAAAACAGTTCAACTCGGCGCATTGGAGTTTTTCCGAAATAATCCAAGTGAAGTTCTGCTAACTTATCTTGATATCTCGCAATATAAATTGATACATCATCACTATTTATTTCAAGCTCTGAATATTGCCCTCTTAAATTATAGACTTCTGATGGTATACCAAATAGATCTATTATATAGTCCCACTCATGGATAAGATCTAGGGATACTCCTCCCCCTTCCTGTTTTTTTGCACTATAAATCTCCCTATAATCAACACCTTTTCTCCAATCAGGAAGATAGGAAGAAGAAATTGCCCTAATTGAATACACTTTCTTTCCTCTGATTATTTTTTTTATATGTTTTATTACAGAAGAATATCTTAATGGGCAAGCAACATAATAGATGCCATTCTTTGATAAACCCAAATTACTTAATTCATAAACGCATGATTCAAATATAGGTTTTTCTATAAACATATGCTTTGTTTTATGTCTTACCTGCTTTATTGTCTCATAGTGCATGTAAGTAGGATTCGTGATATATACAATATCATAATCATCTGGCATATCTTCAAAGGAATAATACTCTTTATGTAACGCGTCATTCCTCGTGTCTCTTTTATCACTTTTTGCACTGTGTAAGGCATCAATACTATATGGTATATTATATTCTTTTAATATTGCTGTGGTATTACGCATATGCCTATTCCCTATTGAACCCAATCCTATAAAGCAAAGTTTCATGGCTCAATGATATCCCCCTTTGTCCTATCCAACATCTCTAGTAATTGTAAATTTATCCAGATCCATATTCCTCATTTTCCTATTAACTACCGCTGACTGTAGTTTTCATTATGTAACTCTTTTCGAATTGTCTATTACATTTTTAACTTTGTATATATTTACGCTTTTAAAGGTTTCTGAGTATTCATAGCTAAATTTTTTAAAAGAACTCCCTATGGAAGCTTTGCTTTTTTCTATAATTATAAAATATTCATAAAAATATTCTGGCGCCTCCTGCACATATTGATTCCGTGTAGTGTCACCTCGCCTTTTAAAATATCTAACCTTTCGAATCTTTACGTTCTTTTCTTCCAATTGATGAAAAAGATGCTTTAAATCAGTAAAGAAATTAGGATGGTTTTTCTCTCTCGCCTTTTCCTCTGCAATTAAGGCCGCCTCATCGTCTTCATAGTAGCTATTGTTTTTTCCTGTTATTAAAGCTCGTCCCCCAAATTCTAATACACGCAAAATTTCTTGTATCGTTTTCTCCTGAACGCAGGCATCAAATACTCCAAAGCAAATTATTTTTTTAAAACTATTTTCTTCATAAGGTATTATATCTTCTAATGTTACCTTTAGGTTATCCTTCAGTTCCGGATACAAGCTCAAGGCATAATCAAGGGGCCTTTTTGCAATATCCACTCCATAATAATCTACCTTTTTTTCTTTTACATGAGGGTATAATCTGCAAAAACCACAACCAAAATCCAAAATTTTTTCATCCTGTTCTACTTCCAACAAATCAAATGCCTGATAAATAATTTCATCATTAACTGTTTTATCTTTTTCTTTATTATATATATCGTTCGCTTGTGCAACTTTATTATTCCAATATTCGACGTAATCTTCCCAATACTCTCGTCTTTCCTTGCTATTCATAAATTCTCCTTATCAGCCACACATTTTCCCAAGTTCCTCTATTCTATCCAAAATTCCTAAGGTTTCTAAATCTTGTTTGAAGCCATACTCTGTTTTTTTTGCACCTTTTATTTCATCAAAAAAAGCTTTTATTTCATCTAAATATTGGTTTTCAATAATTGAATTGTTATAGCCTTCCAGTTTGTCTACTTTTTCATATAGGCTTACCATCTCTAATTCATTTGTTTGAATATTTTTTATTTGCAAAGAATCTGGCGTGCCATTCCATTTAATATACATATTTTCATTAAAAACTTCTAAATTCCGAACAGCCTCTCTACTTACTAAATCTATAATGATACTTCCAACATTTTCATTCATATGTTTTATATGAATCATATAGTAATCATCATACTCTACATTAAGTGTTGTAGCTTTACCGGATATGACACTTAGCTTCTCTATTTCCCCAAAAGATTTTATGATCCAAGGCATTTCAATGGCTAAAAGTTCTCTACATCCATTTGTTCTTTTATCCTTTACAAAAAAATTATTATAATCTTCCCACGGATGCCAATCCGGCAAATATTGTCCTACATGATAACAATAACATACCATTTGCTTTTGCTCACACACTTTTTGAGATATATATTGTGTTTCTTTTCTATATAAAGCAGTAGATGATAAAAATAATGTAACTCCATTTTTTTCTGCCATCCCCATATTTTCAGCATAGCCGTCGGATATAAGATTAAGTTCGGAGAATACAGAAATACTATGACTTAATAATATATTTATAATGAAACTATGTGATAAAGGGGAGGTACAAACAAAAGCCGCATCATATTGCCCATCTCTTAATGCCTCTTCCAAATCTGAAAATACAACAACATTGTGTTCTTCCTCACAATATTGTCTTCGCTCTAAATTAATATCCACACCAAATAACTTTTCTTTCGGATAGTGATTTTTTAATAGTCGTAAACGGCGCTTGCCCATGGAGCCTAACCCAACAATAATAATATTCATTCTTTTTCTCCCTAACAATATTCGTTGTTTTTACCCTTTTTTTCACAATCCTTTGATCAATATATTATTCAATTGACCATAATAACTCTCAAATAATCCCTTGGGGTTATCTGCCTTACAATTTAATTTAACCTTGCTTAAATTTTACTTTTTTAAAAGTTTCTGAATATTCATAACTAAATTGTTCAAAAGAACCTCCTACAGCTTCTTTTCTTTTTTCTATAATCATAAAATATTCATAAAAATATTCTGGTGTTTCATGAACATATTGATTCCTTATTGTATCACCTCTTCTTTTAAAATACCTCACCTCTCGGATTTTAATCTTCTTTTCCTCTAATTGTTTAATCAGTTGCTCCAAGTCAGTAAAAAAATTGGGATGTTTATTTTCTCTTGCCTTTTCCTCTGCAATTAAAGCCATTACGTCATCTTCATAATATCTGCTGTTTTTCCCGGTTATTAAAGCACATCCTCCAACTTCCAATACTCGTAAAATCTCTTGTATTGTTTTTTCCTGAATACATGCATCAAATACTCCAAAACAAAGTAGTTTTTTAAAACTATTCTCTTCATAAGGAATTATGTCCTCTAATGTTACCTTTAAATTACCCTTCAATTCAGGATATAAATTCAAAGCTTGCTCAAGAGCACTTTTTGCAATATCCACGCCATAATATTCTACTCCTTGTTCTTTTACGTGAGGATAAAGCCTACAAAAACTACATCCAAAATCCAAAAACTTCTCATCTTGCCTTACTTCTAACAGATCAAAAACCTGGTAAACATTTTCATCGTTAGTTATTTTATCTTTTTCCTCGTCATTTACATCATTTGCTTGCGCTACTCTATTACTGAAATATTTTAGGTATCCTTCCCAGTATTCTTGTCTTTCTTTACTATTCATAACTTCTCCTTTATCAATTATATATTTTCTTTTGACATTCTTTTGAACATAAATCATAGAGAATTACCTCTGTGGTTCCTGTTGAACTATTTGCTGCAATTCCAATCTTTTCTACGCATTTAACAGGTATCGTATTAGAGTCAAAAAAATAAGACCAATGACCCGCTGATTGAAAGTCAAAATTATCCCATATATACTGCCCTTCCAAGGTCTTAATTGCTAAAAATGGCTGTGGCCCAAAAACAGTTGCATTAGAAGACACTAGAATTCTCCCTCTCTGATCTGACAGTTCCTCATAGACCATATCCAATTCCATTGCCTTTGGTTCTAATTGAAGTATTCTCCTCATACCTTCTATCGCATTTACAAATTCAAAGTTCACATGAGGATACCTCTTGGATACCGTTTTTATCATCTCTCGAACTCGCTCAACCTCAAATTTCACGTTTTTATAATCGTGGTTCGTAAAAGATAACAGTGTATCTCTTTCTTCTGCTCTCTGGAAAGCATCTTCTACATCATCTATACTTATCTCTCTAATCCTAGCATACATATTAAGGCACCTAGCAATCCATCTCCTGCAACTGCCTTTCATCTGATAATCATCATGCGAAGGATGATAAACCTCCCATTCCACAGTAGCTCTTCGCCAATCTCCAAATCTTCCTTCTGAAAGGTCTGGTTGTTCTGTTTCCTTCCTTTTTATTGCCTGATTTGCATAGTCAAAGGGTATCCATTGCTCTAAAAACCAATTAGAATCTGGACGTTCCGTATGAAATCCCGGACGAAATGCCATCGGAAACCATTTTCGGTCAATAATTTTTCTCGCTAAAATATCATTCAGATTGCTCCCCCAGTATTTTGTACCAGAATCGTTATAGTTTCCTGAAAAGGTTATTGGATGATAATGAAATTGAATTGTATCCTGAGACTTTCTTATATTATCAAACTGCATATAGTGATCAAATATATTATGGTACCCTGCATCACGACGTCTTGGATTCATGCCCGTAAACCCAACATGATCCATACAAAACCAAGAAAAAACCCAACCATTTCCTCTAGAATCAAGAACTTCATTTCGGAAAGTGTTGCATGTGACTGCCTCTAGCATTTTATCCAATTCCGTCCATGTGCCGGAACTAGCCCTTTTATTAGGATCCAACAGATTAGCAATTGCATCCTCTTTCCCATACAGCTCAATCTCTTTATTTTGCAATTTAAATAAGTTTTCTTTGGTTGGCTCGATATCTATTTGAAATACTGACTTCAACATTTCAAAGGGAACACTAGGATCCTCATATAATGGGCCTTCTGTATCAACACAATGCACAATGTATACTGTATGACTCATTTCCATCCTCCTTATTTTCTACCTTCTAGCCACATTTATAATAAGGCCTCCAATTATGTCTCACTTGATCTAGCAATCGCCTTACATGATAACTATCCATACCTTTAGTTTTCATTTTTTAATCTGTATATTATTTGAAACTCCAGTTTGATATAAGATCTACAACATTTTCAATACTTTCATCATTTGATGGAGAAGCTTCGCCATATTCATTTGGTTCTAGAAAGGTTTTAATAGTTGTCTGCTCAACAGCCATTAAATATCGCTTAAGATTATCATCATTAATATTAAGTTCACCATTTAATATTTTTTCCATTGCTTTTCTGCATGTTCTTACATCTCTAATTCTAAAAACACCCGGAGCACCTTTCCAATAACATCCGTCTGCAAAAACAAGAGCTGGCTTATTTCTTAAAATCCCCTCCCAAATACATGTCCCTGTTTGAGTAGAAACAGCAATAGAAGAATTAATTAAATCGTATGTATTTACTGTCGTTTTAATAAGTTTTACGTTTCTAATTTTCAGCAACTCTTCGTAAAAGCTTTTTTCTCTATGTTTTTGCACGACATGTTCTTTAACATAAATATATATCTTATACTTTTCTAAGCTTTTAGCCAATAATTTTATTGATATTATCTGTTCTGCAAAAACCCCCGATTTAGGTAACGTACTGGCTTCAGGTTCTAATTGGAGAGCAAAATATACATATGGCTTTGCATAATCCGGATATTGCGCTATTCTATTATAGTCACTTTGTTTATATATAGTCATATATCTAAATAGTGCTTTTAATGTCATAATGTTATCATAGTAAAATCGCTTCCTCTCAAACTGAAGTAATCTTTTGTTTCCTTCTCTTTTATATCTTCTAATACTTTTTAAAAGGTATAATTTTCTTTGTATGATAGCTGATGGCCTTATATAGCGCTCTGTTTCTTTACTCATCATATCTCTTAATTTTCGAGTTGTTTTATAGCTAATTTTTGCCCGTCTATCTTCCCTATGTTTATCATAAAAATCTTGCATCTGCTTATTGAGAATAATATTTATCTCATTTTTCTCATGTAATTCTTTATATTTTAATGCGGTGTTGTATCCTATTGTTTCTACAGTTTCTCCATAAGCATACCTTCCCGAGAAATGAGTTGGCTCTAAAACCAATATTGGTATCTTCCTTATCTTGCCGATACAATAAATGACATATTCCCATGGGGTATGTGGCAAACAACAAAGAAATATCGCATCAATTTTTTCTGTTAAAATAATATGATGCCAAAATTGCAAATGCCTCAAATATTCCTGTTTGCTTTCTTCATAATTATGTATATTAAAATTGGTATACCTCATTACCATCTTAATTGCTGTCGATTCATAAGGTAACATACTTTGTAATAACTGCTCCGTTAAAGGATAGAGTTTATTAGAATCAATATATTTTTCATATTCACAGTTATATCCATAATGTGCAGGTATTTCTGTATAAAATGCAGGATTATAAAAATCTGTATTATCTATACTTTGACTAACTATGACACATTTATCAAAAACATTTTCTTTCTTTAGTCTATTCAATATCTTAGACTGATATCCGCAAACGGAACCAGCACCTCTATACAACAATTTCCTTGTTGTTCCTTCTTTGGATATCTCTTTTATAGAATTATCTATATTATCAGTTTCTTGTATAAATCCATCTACACTAATAATTCTAACATAAAATCCTTTTTTTTGAATCCTCTCCTCTATATCCACATAAAATTTACTATTCATAACCAGAATCATCCCTACATTATTATCTACAATGGAGCTAATTCCTTCTATCACATGTCCCGTCAATAACCTTTTACCTTGCTTACTCTCATCAATATCTATTACTGTATTAATATATTTATTTTTAGGATCGATTACCCTTAAAAACGCCATTCCTTTGGGTCCGGCACCCCAAATAGCTATGTTTCCCTCTGCTTCTTTCTGGAAAGTCTTAATTGTATGATATATTTTCTTTCGGTTTTCCATATAATACTTTCCATATGAAGCCATAGCTTTTTTTTCAGTATGAGTGTCCATTAGCTTTTTTAAAATCATATACTTGTAATCCAATTATATCACAAAGGACAAATCAGATTTTTCTCCTTTCTTCATGTCTCCGTCTAATAATTATTCCATATCATTTAATTTACTATGCTAGTATAGCTTTGTATTGTCTGTACCCAACATATTTGTTTTCACTGCTCAAGCGGGAAAAATTCACAGGATAAAAACCTGCTTAAGAGCGGCTGCATGAAAAATATAATCCACACCATGTATGGAATTTTGATGCTCGCTAAGTACCTACCTTGCTATATGTACTAAATTTTCTTTTATCACCGCCTCAATCAAACTGCCCCATATATCATAATCTGTCACTACATCCTCGGAATTCGAAAAAATTGTCTGATAGGAACTATCATATTTCATATAATATGTAATACCTATTTTCAACTCCCGGCTCTGATGATTATTCAAATAATATCTGAATTCTGTTTTCCTTTCCTGCAGTATCTTCTCAAATCTGTCTCTGCTCATATGGCATATAACAATCGTATTATTACGCATTAATCCTTGATTTAATCTGCTGATTGCATTGCCTTCAAACCGTTCAAACCGAATAGCCTGGCTATTAACGATGAAACCATCCAGATTTAAATACCTGCATAAATAGTATAAATAATTATGCTCCTGATCTTCACTAAAAAAGCTGCCGC
Source organism: Bacillota bacterium (assembly GCA_023423045.1). Taxonomy (GTDB): domain Bacteria; phylum Bacillota; class Clostridia; order Lachnospirales; family Lachnospiraceae; genus Mobilitalea. The sequence continues at coordinate 82,858 of JAFAGA010000044.1, forward strand.
ATTCTATTTGATGATTATTCTCTATCAGACTGCATTTTGTCAGGAACCCAGCCACTTTTTCATTCCCGGTAACTTTACTACCATGAGCTTCCTCATATCGCTCCAGGTAAGAAAGAGCCAACTCATACAATGCTTTAAACTCTTTATCCCTGTGTTTATATACAGATAACAATTTATTCGCCACCAGAAAAATCCCATTTATACCTGCGGAAATACCCGCCTTTTTAAAAAGCTCATTTCTAAGGTCCTTTTTTTCAAAAAAATCAAATAGCATATGCAACGCATCCACGTCATTATGTCCTTGCTGGGATATTTGCTCCGGGTATATTCTTGATTTAACATTAACTTTGTTCAAGTATCCAATAGAATACCTTGAAGCGAAACGAAGCCATAAATCATAGTCATGCGCATATCTATACCGATGATTAAAACCCCCGGCCTCCTCAAAACACTTTTTGGGAACAATGATAGAGCAGCCGCTAATAATGCACCCTTCCATTAATAAGCCCTTATATGGCTGGTAAACATTATGATCCAATAATTCAATCATATCCCTCTTAAAAAAAGAGCCTCGCACGAACACGGAATTACTGTCGATTAATTCATAATCACTGAAAGCAATATCATATTGTCTGTGTTTCTCCAAATAATCAACTAATGCTTCCACTGCATTTTCATAAAACATATCATCCGCACTCAGCCAGCAGACATACTTTCCCTTCGCCTCATGGATTGCGCGATTTAAAGTCAACGCAGTCCCTTCATTCACTCCCTTATCAATATAGACAATTTTATCATAAAACTCATCTCTATACCGGGAGATTATATTTCCTGTGTTGTCGGTAGAGCCATCATTTACAATTACCAGCTCATAATTGGGATACGTCTGCTTCAGAACACTAGTGATCGCCTCTCCAATATATTTTTCAGCATTATATGCCGGCATAACAACCGATACCAATTCCATGTCATTTCCTCCAATATGTATCACACTAAAATCCACCTATGATTTAAGCAGCTTACCTATATATTCTATGTATTCTCTTAAATTACACTTTCTTTTAATAATCTCTCTTGATTTATCTCCGAACTTATGCAGCTTGTTCCTCTCAATGCTTAAGCCATAAATATCCTTCGCAATTCCTTCAACATCCCTTAAATTATTAATATATCCATTCTCTCCATTGGTTATAAAATCACTTGCACCGGCCGTATCTGTCACCACCGGCACTACTCCTAATGCCATCGCTTCTAACATGGAAAGTCCTATTCCTTCAATATCTGATAAATTGATACATATGTCGCATTGTTTCCAAAAACAGCTCATTTCATTAAAGGGTATAATCCCACATAGAATAACTTTGTGCTCAAGCAAATGCTTTCTTATATATTCATAAATAGAATTAAAGAAGCTGCCCCCGCCTGCAACAAAAAGGATGTAATTCAGCCTATATTCCTCCAGCTTTTCAATCAGAGGTATTAGCAAATCAGCTCTCTTTTGTGATTTCTCCAGCCTTGCTGCATATCCGATAACAATAGGCTCCGTTTCTTTCGAATACTTTTTCTCAAATTTCTCTTCATATATGATTGGCGAATCTTTGAAGTGTACTTTTTTACTCTCCAGATTATATAGATGGATAGCGTTACAGGCCACATCCTTGCTGACACACAATATTACATCCAAAGAATCTTGAACAAGTAAATTCTGCTCATACATACGCGAAAAATCGCTATGAAGGACGGATATTATTTTTATTTCGTCAGAAAAATATCTTTTAACTATGTATGCCGCCATAAAGATTTGATTAATTCGATTAATAACAATAGTGCATGGCAATTGTGCAATGACCGCACCTACCAACTCTTTTACTGAATCAATATATCTTTCATAAGATAGATCAAAATATGAAATCTCTCCTTTTATGTCCATATTCCTTTCATCTTTTACAGTAAATATTTTTACTTTTCTTTTTTGCTCACGCAGCCCTTCGGCTAAAGTAATTCCCCATTTTTCTATACCTCCCAATATAATCCCCTCGGATAAGTCTATGATTATATTATCATGTATGTCGGTTCCGCTCATTGTAACTTTGGGATAAAAAAAATCATTCCTATGAATATCGATGTACTCCAAAATATACTCTTCTTTTAATCTTATATTCTCAATCCCAATACCCATTTGAAGCAATTGCTCTTTTATTTCCCCATGATACATACTCGCGATGATAATCTTATATGCAGCACCACTATCCAGCAATACATCAGGACTTTTTACAGCTAATCCCTCAACCATCTTTCCATGTTTATTGGTATCATTATCAACCAGGAATTGTATTATTATCCCCAGATTTTTCAATGTCTTTATTACTTTCACAGCTCCGCCTGACGCTCCAAATATCACCACACCATCTTTCATCTCTGTTCCCCCGCTTACGCTTTTCTATGACATATACTCTTATGATACAGATCATATGCTTCCTGTCACTACCAGTATCGGCCTGCCTCCACCATCTTAAAATCCGCTGGAATCTCCTCCTCGGCCGGACTTGTCCAATGTTCATTATAGATAGAAAGCTTATTCCATGCCTTACCTTTGATCCCAAAGAATAGCTGCAATATTCCGCCTATATGTACCGCTTTCTTTCCCATTTGCTTTGCATAGGCTCCCAATGGCAACCCATAAGCTCCGGCACCAATTAGGGCAATATCATAATCGGTCTCTTTCATTTGATTCTTCATGCTCTGCAAGGCATCAAACCACGTCCAATACGATGTTTTATTTCCCGCTATACTTTGAACCGCCTTCATAGTAATCAGCTCGAATTCCGGCATAAACCTCTTATTGGCAAAGAGCAGTTCCTTCTTCAAATAGTTTTTTTTGACAGAAGTTTCAAAAGGATGGATGACCAATACCTTCTTCCCTTGTAAAGCACTTGTCCACGGGTTGTCCTCACCAATCGGGAACACTGTATTATCATAATCCGCAACCGGCTTCTCACGATAATAATCCCTATACAGCTTATCTTCGTATACTGAAAACCACATAGACCAGATCAGGTCCATCTGCTCCAAATCAACTCGATAAAGCTCGCAAAACTCATCCAGATACGAATCCTCACTTGGAAAAAATCCCGCATTAATATTCATCATCTTTTTAACGTTATTAGGATATAACTGCTGTTTCGAAGTTCTTCTGTCTAAAAAGTACAGATAATGACAAAGACACTCCAGCTCCACAGACCCAAGCCTTCCTGCAAAAAAGGGCTCCTTATCTGTTAATCTGTCATACAGGAAGCGATTTGTCTCCGCAACATCCAGCAGATGATTGGTAAAACTCTCTTTGCTCTTTCCTTCCCGAAGGACTCCCAGCTTGATACGATAAAAATTTGTGAGTTTCATCTCATTAAGCTGTTTTATTATCTCTTCCTCAAAAGTACTTGATATGATGATACATACTTCCGGATAATCATATAGCTGTTCCGGAGCAATAACGGGATATCCCTCAAGTTTCGTACCTGCCAGGGACCGGTTATTGTCGCAGAAGGCCAATACTTTAGCTCCGACCCCTTCGAATTCTTCCCGTGCACGCAAACCGCAGGATCCTCCTCCGAATAAAATTACTTTCTTATCCCTGAAATAAAGCATTTCCTTATCTATTACCCGGATATACATATCTCCCAACCTCCGCACTCTCTAAAAGTAACCTGTTCTTGCTCTACTGCTGATAGATATTCAACAGCATCCTTACTTTATCATATAAACGCTCCGATGCCTCCGGCTCCTGCGTATCAAATACCTTGTTGGCAATACTTTCATATTTATCTCCGACAGCAGGCAAACACCGCAGGGCATCCTCCAATTCCTTCTGATTATATACCTTCGGTCCCGGTGTAAAATCCTCATAGCAAAAGTATAATTCTCTGGATCTGGATAAATATTCCTCATAATCATAGGGAAAGAATACCACCGGCTTCTTTGTCAGAAGAAAATCAAAATAAATTGAGGAATAATCTGTTATTAGAGCATCCGCCAATGGCAGAAAGCAATAAGGATCTGACACGGTATCCAAAAGTAAAATCCGTCCATGGCTCCAATCCTTCCATAGCTCCTGCTGCTTTGATTTCGGATGCAGCTTTACACAGAACAGATACCCTTCCTCATTAAGAAAGTTCTCCAATCTGGTCCTATCTATGATTTCAAAAAGTTCTGCTTCACTGTCACGGAAAGTAGGCAAATATAAAATAATCCTATTCTTTTTTTTCGCCAATTGAAGCTTATTAAATTCACGCAGTTCCTGTAATGTTAAAACATTTTTTATCGTTTTCGAGAGAAGTACATCGTTTCTTGGGTATCCCTCCACCAATACATGTCTGGTACGAAAAGCTGATGCAAATATTGGCTTCAGAAACATAGACGTTGTCAATATGTAATGAGATGACTTTTCGTCCGAGATTGATCTTGGAATAGCATATAACCATTCCCAAAAACCTCTTGGATTCCTAAAAGAGTCAAACATATTATCCTTCTGTATCTTTTTCAAAGGTATCCCATGCCATAGATTAATTTTTAAAGCCCTACCGGACAATACAAAAGAGATATCCTTCGAGTAATTATCGTAAAAATATACTCCTGCCCGAAGAGAATTCCAGATTCCGGAAAAACCGTACAAATAATAAGCCTCCAAGTTATTCTCCCTAAGAAACTTAACTATTTTTCTTGATTTGGATATCCACACCACCCGCAGCTGCGGGCTTTTGTTCTGCGATAAATATAAATAAAGATACCTGGGATTATCTGCAAATCGTCTTCCGAACGTGCTGCCAAACGCCCATAATTTTCTATCTCTGGGTACCAAACATGACAATCCATAGATTAGAAGCAGAAAAAGCTGGCTCCAATATTTAATTTCTTTCCCCAGTTTTACCATAAACCAAAGCCTGCACTTTCCCAAAATTGATTTCTGTCAAGGGCTGCATCATCTCTACAGCATTCAATTTACCATTTCTTTAATATGGTCTTTCTTTCAATCGGATCCAACGCTCTGATTACCGGATCCTCATAGTAAGAATCGTTTTGTATATGTGTTGTCGATACTTCTTCGAAAATCGCCCCCCTCATCGAGGTAAAGGAATGTTTCTCCCCTCTCAATACAGTCTGAATATCCCCCGGCTTCATATAAATATCTTCACCTTCCATATTCACAGTCAGGTCACCATATAATAACTGGAAAGTCTCTTCCTTCACTTTATGCATATGTATCGGGTGTTTCTGTCCTGGAAGAATCACCAACAGCTTCTTACAATACTCCCGATTGATAATACTGATAATAATCGCACCAGTCTGGCGGAAATGCTTCATTCCATAATGATGGGATAATTCCACTTCAAAATCCTTACCTAATGCAATTCCCGCTTCATAAAGCATACCCTTGGCATCATGAACTACGCTTCTCACCAGATTAAGGTCCGTAAGCTTCCTTTTCTCCATAAAAGGGTCATTGGCAGCATAATCTTTTTTTGCCTCTATTCCGTCAGCAAATTCCCCGCTGGTCATCTGCCTCTCCTGACAGGGCATTGCAAAATATACATCCTCTGCCGTTACCGTTCCCCCTGCTTTGATCTCCTTTTTAAGATAAACACCCCTCATGAGGGATCGAAGGGAATCCAGCTCCTCCTGACTGACATATTTATCATTCTCTTTCTTCGTTCTGCAGATCATTTTGGCATCCAGCACAGACTTCACCCAGCGATCCGTCTGCTCCGGATTCATAGAATAATTATTCAGTGTGATGGTTTCCGTAGGAAGTCCCACATGCCGTTCCAAAATTCTGGCTCCCTTTGCAACAGCAAGCATGGGCACAATGCTATCATCGGGATCCTCATGCCCCGAATAACCGATGGTAACATCCGGGTATCGCCGGTTCATACGGTCAATAAAATCCAGCTGTAATTGTTCTAAAGGAGCTGGATACTGTGCAATACAATGAAGAAATGCAAATTCGCATCCCTTATGTGTAAAGAAATTATATAACTTATCAATATCAGATAAAATCTTTCCGCCCGTCGATATAATAATGGGCTTATGAGTAAATGCTATCTTGGTCAATAGGGGCCAGTCCAGGGCGCTGCAGCTTGCCACCTTAATAATATCCACCCCCTGATCCATGCACCAGTCCACCCCATCTTCGTCAAAAGGGGTACTCATGGCAATTAAGCCTTCCTCATGAATTGCATCCACCAACTGTGTAAACTGATCCGCATCCAATCTCGTGCTCATAAAACGCGGAATATGCTTCACATCTTCTCTATCCTTATATTCCGGATGGATAAAGGTATTCAAATTCCGGTACTGCAATTTTACAGCCGCCTTTACATTATACTTTCTGGCAATCCGGCCCATTGCTTTTATAATATCAATTCCATGCTCCACACTGCCCTGGTGGCTATTAGCCATCTCAAATATGAATAAATCTTCAAACAAATTCTTCTCTGCGTTCATCCTGTCCTCCGACTTCTATCTGTCTTTTTTCAGACAATCACACAATGGATCCTCTGTTTCATATATCGACTTATTGTAACATAAAATTAACCATGTTACCAACCCTGTTTTTATTCCTATCCCATATTTCCAAGCCATACCCCAAATTATCATATCAATAAGCAGCAACACCACCAGCTTGACAAATTATGAATATACGTCATAATACTATTGTGTTTACAATATCGTCAATCATTCCTGTTCCACTATGATAGGATATCTATGATGAACTGACAAAGGAGGAAAGAAAATGAGCCATAAGATAGATAGCGCTGTCATCATGGCTGCGGGAATGTCCAGCCGTTTTGTTCCATTATCCTACGAGATGCCAAAAGCCTTGCTTAAGGTTCGCGGCGAAATACTCATCGAACGGCAGATTTGTCAACTCCAAAAAGCCGGCATCCAGCAGATTGTAGTTGTGACAGGGTATAAAAAGGAGCAATTCCAGTATTTAAAAGATCAGTTTGGGGTGATATTGGTGGAGAACCCTGAATACGATACCCGCAACAACCATGCCAGTATTTATTGGGCAAAGGAATATATAAGGAACAGCTACATCTGTTCTTCGGACAATTACTTTCTGGTTAATCCTTTTGAAAATCACGTCACCGAGAGCTACTATTCCGCACTTTATGCAAATGGAAAAACTAAGGAATGGTGTATGAAGGAAGATGAAAGCGGACTTATCACATCAGTCCATATCGGCGGAGAAAATGCTTGGTATATGCTGGGACATGCCTTCTGGTCACAGAAATTCAGTGAGAAGTTTCTTGAAATCCTTGAGAAGGAATACAATCTGTCAAAGACACAGGATCTGCTATGGGAAAGTATTTTCACTGACCATCTTCATGAATTACCGATGAAAATACGGAAGTATGAAGACCATATGCTGTTTGAATTTGATTCACTGGAAGAACTACGTATGTTTGATCCTGTCTACAAGAACTGCAGTGGTTCCATGATTTTGGCAGATATCGCAGCAGCCCTGCAGTGTCAGGAACAGGAACTCACCAGCTTTACACCCCAGAAGAAAAATAATGGAGATATCATCGGCTTTACTTTCCAGGCACCGTCAGGTCAATACAGGTATTTTTATGATGATAAAACAATGGAGGCACTCTAATCATGAATAAGGTTTTACTTGAGGACGTAAAATGGATTGAGAAACTGGCAGCAGAGCATTTTTCAGAAACAAAGCCAAAACAGATCCAGAGGCTTGGAGGAATGACAAACCACTCCTATGCGGTCACCATATCGGATTCCAGATTTGTTATTCGCCTGCCGGGAGAAGGAACGGAACAAATGATTAACCGGCGGAATGAAAAAGCAAGCACACAGCTTGCCTGTGATCTCATGGTTGACGTACCCATGATTCTGTTTGACGAAAATTCCGGGGTAAAAATAATGGAATACCTTGATCATGCTGAAACGATGTCCCCACAGATGCTACGGGAAGAAAACAATTTAACCGCCGCCACGGAACTCTTCCGAATTCTGCACCATTGTGGTAAGGATACCGGGATACGTTTCGAAGTATTTGAGATGGCCGAAAATTATGAGAAAGTCATCTTTGATAATAATGTACGCTTATATATGGATTATCCGTCCATTCGAAACAGGGTGATGCAGCTGAAGCAAAAAACAGACCGGTTAATGGTTGAAAAAGTACCCTGTCATAATGATCCCCTTTGTGAAAACTGGATACAGAATGACGAGCGGATGTATCTCATTGACTGGGAGTATGCGGGAATGAATGACCCGATGTGGGATCTTGCTGATCTATCCATCGAGGCAGAATATACACATAAAATAGATGAACAGCTGCTATTTGCCTATCTGGGAGGCTCCCCATCAGAAAAGGAATGGTTACGCTTTCATGCCAATAAAATTTATCTGGATTTTCTATGGAGTCTCTGGGGAAAAACCCGTGTTCCTTTCGACGGGGAAGAAATGGAAGTATATGCACTGCATAGATACAAACGTTTAAAAGATAACTTAGAGAAAATAAACACAGCAGAAAAGATATAGCATGTCATCAAAGAAGGCTCTCTGACTTTTATCATCACCTGTTTTATAATGCGATAATATTTACCTTTCCGTAAGTAGTGGTTGTTGCGACATCCGTTATAGCCCCTGCCAATATAAAAGAAGAATTACTTAGGCAGGTACAGCCCGGCAACAACCACTATTATGGGAAGTCCTAATCATAGATAAGGATTCCCGCTATATGAGACTTTATAATATCAAGATTTCTTCGCATCGCCTCTTCATCAGTGAACTCTTGTCCATTATAATTCAGTAATTGAATGGTATACCCTTTTTCTAAATTAAATCTTCCGTCTTCTCCAACCGACTCCATAGAAGCAAAGTTACAAACATATTCCTTCCAGTAAACACTTGAATAATAAGGATCATTTGGGTGAATAGATTCTGTAATAACGTACTCCCTGTCCTCTTCTCCCCCGAACTGCTGCGGCAATCTGCCGTCAATCTCTTCGTCTTTCATAACTATGCCGCACAGCTTACACATAATAGTACTATAATCAGCACTAGAGATCAATTCCTCACTCACTGCCGGTTCCAGTCCAGCCCCTCGAAACATAAACGCTACATTAGTGCGTTCCGGAGCCAGAAAGAAATGATTCGGCTTAACCAAATATCCTTGTCCATGATCTCCGAATAAAGAAACCACCACTTCGTCTTCACTATAATTCTCTTCAATAAATCGATAAATGATACTCAGGTGTTGGTCAATCATTTTAGCTTGATGTATATAGGCAACCCTCTTATTAAGACTATAGGGCTGCTTCGCCGAAGTTATCCCGCTCTCTACAACCCGTTCCTTCACATAAAGTTTAGATTCTATCGAAGGCTGCAAATCAATTTCATCCGCAATGTCATGCAAATCTCCAATACACAGCCAGAGAAAGTGATTGGTTTCTTTCATCAGTTCCATATGCTCCAAGGCATCACCAACAACCTCCCAAGATCTCATGCCGGTCCATTGGTGCTGGTATATCGTCCTGTCGACCCCTCTCAAGTATCCATAGTTTGGTGTCGATCTCCAATCCCCATCCATCTTCGCCGTCTGATAACCTGCCTCAGAAAAATATTCGGATATTAATGTGACATCCGATGGCAGCGAGATATTTAATTTATTGTGCATTATCATATGATTCGGTGTACTTAGGCCAGTGACATAAGTAGTCAGCCCAGGATAAGTCCACTCCGAAGCGCTATATGCATTCTTGCAAATTACTCCTTTGCAAAAGAAATTCCAGGTATTCGGCATAACCTTCTCAAAGCCTTCCTCGTTTAATACCACCTGGGATAAACCATCAATAAACAATGACAGCACCAGCTTTTTCTTCGTTTTCTCGTATTGCACCGGAATTGGCCTGCCCAAATAAATCGGATTTTTCGAAAAAATCCTTGTGTCGGGTTTTACCCTGAAGTACAAAAAATGATTGGGATTATCGATATTTAATGTATACCCGGTATCCCCTTCCCGGAATACCAATTCATTATCTGTTTTAGATAAAATCGGAATAATCCGGTCACATCCCCCTTCTATCTGAAACTGTTTTCCATCAGCAACAATCGGACGCATCTCGCCCTTTGCCTGTATCATATTATCTGAATGGTTAGAATACTTTGCATTCCTGTCATAAAACCCCACATATACTTTATTCCCGGAATAATCTCTATAATACCTCCCCATATTACTCTTATAATCCTTAAATGGATTATCCAGTAATCCAAATCCGCTTTCATCCTTTTGTAAAATTTCCACCTGATCCAGCAAGATTCTCTGTGTTTCTCTGTCTTGTACCATTTCAGTTCTTTTTATAAACTGATCTAATACATTCTTCGCTCTTTCTATAATATCAGGTTCGAGCATCTCTCGATTCTCCTCATTTCTTGCTAAAGCCAGGGTTCTGACATAATATATGTATGCCTCATAATAATTTGCCATCATTTCATTCATGTAGGCAAAATTGTAGTTAGCTTCCGTATTATATGGATTCCTTCTGACCCCTGCGCCTGCCCACGCAAATGCTTCTTCATAATCGTTTACTGATAGAAAGTACATCACCTTAATAGAAATCAGCTCCAGATCCTGCGGCGCTTCTTGTTGGTATTCAAGAATCATATCCTCAATACCCTCTAAATCCTGTACCGACAATTTTTCCTTGATTAGAGATTTTATATTATTCATTTCTCACCTTTCCTTCTCTCTTTTCAGAAAAATATAAACTACAAAAACATCTCCAGTAATGTATTCCTGCCCAACATCTTATCATCAATATAATAATCTGCATTAGGCTTTCCAAAATGTAGTTCGTGATATTTCAATCCCCATTCCTTAAGTTGTTGTACCGTAATATCTTTCCAATCAATCCCTGTTACATATCCCCTTGCCGTATGCAGTACAATGTAATTTCCATAATCATATAATGCATTAACAACCTTGATCATCTCCGTATCAGGTTCCGACCTGCCATAATCATTCTCCTTCTGGAGTTTTGCAATTACACCATCAATATCAAATACAAAGCGCTTCTTTCCGGAAGTAATCTTTAAATAATCCTCCGCCCTCTGAAATTCTTCCTCTGTATCAATATCATAATTCTTGGACATCTCATATCCAAAAATCACCTGTCCGGACATAGTGTGTTCCTCCAGAATAACCCTCCCACGTACAACATCGATACAAGCGTTCTGATAATACACCTGGGGCAGCTCCTGTCTCGGCCTGTTATAACACTCATGTATGTCCTTCATAACCGGTGTCAAATATCCTTGCACGCTTTTATGCCACATCTTATAAGGTATTTCTTTCGCCGGCGCAATTGATCTGACAGAAGCCGCTTCCGGATGGCTTATCAGCAGTTCTATCATATTATCTATATCCTGTATATCACGAATTGGATAGGTCGGTCTCAGATGCACCACAATATCCGCATGATACTTCTCCTTCTCCTTCAAATAGCTTAGGCAATGATGAAATACATCGATATCCAACGATTTGTCCTGCGCATACTCCTGTGGTCTTAAAAAGGGGGTCTCCGCTCCATATTCCCTGCCTATCACCGCATAAACCTCGCTATCTGTACTCAAAATCACCCGGTTTATATAATTTGATGCTATAGCATGTTCAATGGAATAGGACAGCATTGGCTTTCCGGCACATTGTCTGATATTTTTATGAGGGACTGACTTGGACCCGCTCCTGGCGGGAATGATTGCTAATATATTCATACTTACCATCTTCTTCCTTTGCACTAAAAATAAAGAGGGTTATTTTCTATCTTTTTAATGATATCCTCCATTGCGACTTTTGAATCTGTTACCACCCGTTCCCTTTCTCTTGCTTTCTGTGACATAACTTTATAGAATTCGCTATCCGTTATATATCTTTTAATCATGAACAACATCTCTTCATAACCATTTACGCAAAAATCAGGTCCGCCCGAAACCGCCACATCAGCATAATCAACAGTAACACCTGTTTTCCTCATGGAATGCTTCTACAATAGTGTTTATATTATTCAAAGCGGTCTGCAACTACAATATGCGTCGCCCAAGAGAACATCTTATTTATCATTTCCACAAAACTGTCCCTCACTGATTGCCGCCTGATTATGTACAATCAATGGTCCAACTTGCATATATTGTTCCCGTGTAATAATTAATACCAGTCTCTTGCATTGATTCCACAAAGAAATAGCAGTTGCTTTCATACAGGTATTTATTACCAACAGCATTTTTGATCAGCACATTGAGACAATTGCTTTTTTCGTTACCTGCATTAGAAATGATAGTATAGCGGTACAACGTACAATATCTCCCGGATTGCCCAACCATGCGGCATCATCCAGTATACTGCTAGTCATACAACATGTAAAACAAGAGTATCCGTCCATATCCATCTCTAATTATTGGAATATTCGATAAATACTCTTAATATTTTCATTAGTTCTTCGCCTCTATCAATTGGCAGTGACATGATTTTCTGATACGGATGCGAAAGCCGATATTCAAGCTTTCACCCCTATAGTAGAAAAATCGGCCAAATATCTGATGGTACAGGCTATATATAGAAAAATTAATTCAGGTATATCGTATTATTAATCATAAAGATCCATAAAACCAACTATGATATATACCTCCTGCCATATATAATACAAACAGGCTGCTTTTGAAAGAAATTTTTCAGATATTACCAGCTCGGGCTAGAATGCACTGCTCCCATCCCCATGTTCTTCAATATCCTTCAGTGCCGCTTGCATTCCATTCTTTGTAAAATCCACTGCGTCTATTGTTACCTGATAGACCGCCCTGGTAGCTTTTAAAGTATTTTCACTGTCTTTCACAACGTCATCTGTAAACCGGCCAACTTCAGCAATATGTTGTGTTGCACTCCCAATAATATAGATTTCCAAAAACGAATATATCTTCTGCTCCTTTATATAGTCATTGACCTGCTTTAGTTTCTTAATTATTTTATCAATATCTTCTCCATGTTTATTTCTTTGAATTCCATGGTCACAATCCTTAATTGCTGCCTGCGCCTTTCTCTTGATTTTATCCAATACAACCAGTTGATCCTTTAAGAATTGAATTATTGTCTCTTCCCTAAGTCTTCTGTTCTTTGATGACAGAATACAAAGCTTCCAGGACGTCCCTTCTATTGTAAACCGGTTCACCGCTTCCCGAAGCGACATGACAATCGTTCCTTTAATTAGAGCTCCTCTTTCCTTCGCATCAATCACTTCAACATTTGAGTAATATTCAATTAAATCCTGATACTGAAGCACATATTGCTTCCAGTCATTTCGTGATTTTACCTGTTCCCCGCCGATGCCATCAATAAAGATCTCCTCTCCCTGTTCTGCTTCCCTCATAACACCTGAAGCATGGCTCATTCCATCTCGGTAGGCTAAATCCTGCCCGACAAGGATCACTCTGGCGAAACCTAATTCTACACAAATTGAATAAGCAGCAAGTGCCACAGAACCGCCCGTCACCAGATAGGACAACTGTTTCTTCTCCCTGCGATATAGCTCATTAAGAAAGCTGCTGTCACTGCATATTATCTTGGCCCCTTTATGTACATGTAATATTTCTGGATTGGACTCCGCCAGGCAAATTAATGGGGTCATTATATTCTTCCTTCGTGAAAAATGTCCTATCCACTTCAGTGCGTCAATCGTAACTACAAAGTCCGGTTCTATGCCTTCATCCAGCAGATAATCCAGCATTCTATCAACCACAAAAATTACCGCTCTTCCCTTGGCTTTCTTCAATTCCTCCAGATTATCTCTTGCGGAAGGCCCTGCTGCCACAACAATCGCAGGCAGATTCTTGGGAAGAAACTCCTTAAGCTCTTCTAAAGAAATGCTCTCTGTTAAAAACTTAATATTTTTCAATACATTCCCGATATAAGCCTCTCGAAAACGAATTCCCGTATTGATATTTGTTATGTTAGAAAGGACGGCATTTTTAATTATCTTATAGAATTTGAGACAACTTTCATCGAATATTCTGTCATAACTCGGATGAATACATTGCAACTGGGATTTAACATTTTGTAGTTCCATCCTGTATACTAACGAACGATGAAATGCTGCATCGTTTATTCCTTCTACAATTATGACGGTATTCCTGCGTTCAATCAGTCCTGTGATATCGTAATGCATCAGCACGTGTTCAAAGATTTCAGGACATGGTTCATAAATCAGCAGCGAATCCTCCTCCCCCATCCGGGCGCAGAGTGCATTGGCAAACAGTCCATTTCCTAGTCCAAACATAGCAACAACCGTGTTCAGATTACGAAATTCATACTGACTTGCCCATTTCCTCGCCTCTTCCAAAGGCCGATACGCGCTATTCATCCGGTATTCCCTGGAATCAATCCTGATATGAAGAATACATTCTCTATCCCTTGCTTCCGTCGACAGTATTTCCTCCGGATGTTTCCTGTTCTCCATGTTTATTCCGCCAAAACCACTTTGCATCCTTTTCTGATAGGCATCGAAAAGATCAGGCTGAAAGCAGTCCAAGCTCCGTAAGTTACTCTCATAATATCTCATTTATTATAACCTCAGTTTTACTTTTGATAGATTAAAAATACTAATGGCCGGTTTCAGAATGATACCGTTCATACCCTTCTTCCAGTAAGGGGGTGATCTCATATTGCAAAATATCCGCAAGCAATAACGCATCCTTCTGCTCCAGCGCTTCCACCGCCTCTTTCAGATGCTCAAGGACCCTGTCCCCGTCCAGAATAGATACCTCACCATCTCTACCTATTAATTCCGCTTCTCCAATCACCTCATCCAACCCCTGAAGAGTATCTCCTAATCTTCGATATCCTTCATTCTCATTGTTCTGATAAAAGCATACTGTTGTATCTTCAATGGATTGAATTGTTCTCCGCAATCTCTCACCTAAGCTTTCCATGAAATCCCTCTCTCTGATTTAAAGAAGGGGACTGACTTTACGCCAGTCCCCTTTTCTTAATCCAGTTATACCATTGCCAATCTTACTGCAGTAAGGATAATACACTCTGTGTAGACTGATTAGCCTGTGCCAACATGGACTGGGATGCCTGCTGAAGGATATTGTTCTTGGAATACTGAACCATCTCCTTAGCCATATCCACATCACGTACACGAGACTCAGCTGCCTGCAGGTTCTCTGCTGTATTATCTGCATTATCAATCGTATGCTCCAGACGATTCTGAATCGCACCAAGTTTGGATCTTTCCTTGGAAACTGCTTCAAGAGCTTTGTTGATTGTTGTAATAGTAGCAGTTGCAGTTGCATAGGTTGATACCTTAAGCTCAGAAGCCTTAACACCGGAACCTCCGCCAAGCTTTGAAGCCCTCATATTACCAATTGTAAGCTTAATGTTCTGACCAGAATTTGCTCCAACCTGGAAGTTAATTGCCTTTGTATCTGCTGAGAATGAACCAGTAAGGATTTTCTTTGTATTGAATTCGGTCTGTTCAGCAATACGGGTAATTTCTGCACTCAGCTCTTTGAGCTCTTCCTTAATCGCGGTACGGTCCTTTGAAACGTTTGTATCACTGGCAGCCTGTACTGCTAATTCTCTCATTCTCTGAAGAATGGAATGAGTTTCGTTCAGCGCACCTTCTGCTGTCTGAATTAAGGAGATACCATCCTGAGCATTTCTGGAAGCCTGATTAAGACCTCTGATCTGACCTCTCATCTTTTCGGAGATGGAAAGACCAGCTGCATCATCACCTGCACGGTTAATTCTATAACCTGAGGATAACTTCTCAGTTGATTTAGCAAGACCCTTGCTGTTAATGCCTAACTGTCTGTTAGTATTGGCTGCTGCCATATTATGTTGTACTATCATATTGTAATTCCTCCTTGAAATTTGATGTTCGCAGCTTCCGTGCTGCTGTTATCTGTTCGAACTGTAAGTTCTTCTACAGCCTTTTCTCTCGTCGCCTCTTCTCCTGTCCGGCCGTACGCTCCATTCGGGAGAAAAAGCTCCAAGCAATAAAGCTTTTCGTAAATGACATTCACCGATTAAGTAAATATTCTTTACTTATCATATATATCGGTTTAGATAGAAAAAACTTTATACCTTTTTCGATAATTTTTTAATTTTTTCTTAATATTTTTTAATGGACTTATTTCTTCTTATCGTAGAAAAATGATTGCTCCTCGGCATGGTTCGTCATGCTTCTATAATACTTCGATACACTCTGTGTACTCACCCGCGACCTTCTAAGTTCCTTACGCTTATTAGCAAGCAATGTCTCCATTTTCGCCTTATTACGAAGTTCCATGGCCTGCAGCTTCACGCTCTTATCCGTAATTGCTGTGATATAACCTTGCAGGGCCTTAATCTGTACCTCATACTTAAAACGATTTTCCAGTACCTCTTCCTTTACTAGTTCAAAGACACGATCAAACCCCTGATCCACAGCTTCCAACTCAGCCAACTGATCTTCCTTCACCGAAATAGTATGCAGAAACCCATCGTCATCAAAATTTTCTGCTTCCATCAAAGCTTCCTGTTCACCTGTAACCTCAATAAGGCGCCCCAGTATTGCCATCTTTTTTCCCATTGCATCAATCAGAAGCTGCAAATAAACTCTCTCTGTATTGTGGTTGTCACCTTCCATATCCGATTCCTTTCCTGATTGGTTAACAAAATGGCACTACGATTACCATAGAAGCAAGCTCTCTACTTTGCACCTTTGGCAAGACGCATTACTTCTTTCCATGTATCACGCATCTCACGAATATAGCCAATCGCTTCTTCCAAAATCTGAACATCCTTCTTCCGATTCGCTTCAATCAGCCGAGAATAAACATATCCATAGACCTCTTCGAAACTCTTGGACACCGGATAATCATGATTCAAGGTAGTACGAAGCTCCATGATAATCTGTTCCGCCTTAATAATATTCGTATTAGCCTTCCCAAAATCTTTTTTCTCAATTGCCATCTCCGCAAGATTGCCAAACTTAATTGCACCTTCATAGAGCATAAGTGTAAGTTCTGCAGGAGATGCTGTCAGCACCTTGCTGTCCTTATATGCTGTGGCAGCATTTATTGCCATATCTATATCCTCCTATACCATTACATTGCAGATTAATAATTTCATTACCACTCACTATCGATACTATTGTTATAGTTCAGCCTTACGGCTGAACTATAATTTTCATTTTATCATATACATGAACTTTTGCTCAACTATTTATTGCCCGTTCCAAGCATTGATGCAAGATAGTTGCTCTTTGTATTCATCTCAGACATTGCCTTCTCCATAGCGGTGAACTGCTTATAATAACGGCTTTCCATGGCTTCGAGCTTTCTCTCCATAACGGATAGCTTGTCTTTATAATCATCAATCTGACTTTTAATTTCCTTATCATTATAGAAGGTCAGTGCGCTTCGAAGAGGATTCTTGGTTTTGCCATCGCCCATAATCTCCTTCTTAAAGCTATCGTATAACTCTCCGGCCAGATCATTAAAAGTCTCAATCACAGCTTCCGGATCTTCCTCCAGAGCCTTCATCAGCTTATTCTCCATCTCCGACACCTTGCTGTCATCCTTATCTCCGTCGATATGCAGAATGCCCTTCTCCGTGTAATCGGAAGATTTGATGCCAAAAGTTGATAAAGAGTAGCTCTTACTACCACCTCCCAAATTCACCTGCACGCTCTTACTCAAACTTGTCCGCATCAGACTCATCAGGTTTCCTATGCCATCATCTCTTCGAAGCAGGGAATCTTTGATCTTTGCTTCCCACTTTTCAATCTCTTTCTCCGACATGGCACTTTTCTGTTCCTCTGTCAAAGGCTCAAAGCCCTTCGCTGTGCTTGCATAATAAAACTCATTCATCTGTGCCAGGAGCTCATTGTATTCTTTCACAAAGCCCTTGATCTTATCGTATACCGCTTGAGTATCCTTCTTAACATTAATATTGACAGCATCCTCTCCTGTTTCTCCCAACAGTTGAAATGTAAGTCCATTCACTTCAACACTATTGGAAGAGCTTTTCATGGTTGCTCCGTTATACTCAATTTCAGAATCTTGAGCATCTAATATAATTTTATTTGTACCCAGTCCCAATGCAGATAAAGTAGCCGCATCTCCGGTAATAGAAAATGCTTCTTTCGCTCCTGTACCCATGGAACTAAGATAAAAACGCTTATGCGTACTGTCAAAGGAAGCATTAATTCCAGCACTCTTCATATCTGCTACCAAATCGCTTACCTTCGTACTCGCCGTCACTGTAATATCTTTTCCGTTGACATTAATTGTCTTATCTACACCTGTAACAATTCCCAACTCACTCATCGTTGCTCCCGAAGTCGCATTCTCTAATTCATCTGTAGCAGCTCCGGTCACATACTGGGCAGTAGCAAGCTTTATTACCTTTATCTGGTGACTTCCTTCCAGCGCAGTGTTGCCCGCAGTTACCGCTACCTTATTCGTATTAGACGAAATCGCAGTCTTGGTATTAAAAGTACCCTGCAGCTTCATACTATTCAAAGACCCTGTATAAAACGCATACAGCTTCTTATTCAAATCCTGCCACTTCTCATTCTTCCATTCCAGCCTGGTCTTCTTGTTCTCTATCTTAGTCAACTTCAACCGCTGTGCTTTCATCATCTCCGCTACGATACTCTCGGTATCCATCCCGGAGGCTAATCCTGATAATCTAATGGGCATATCCGTACCTCCTATCTCTTTTCATCCACTAACAATCCCGCCAGTTCCCACATCTTCTCAATCATCTCCAATGCTTCCTCCGGCGGTATTTCCCGGATAATTTCTTCTGTTTCCTTATCGTATACTTTAATCGAAACACGATTCGTCGCTTCATGATAAGAAAACTCACACCGAGTTCTATGAGTCTTCATTTTATTATTTGCCTTACTAATTGCATTCTTAATCTGCTGTTCCGTGGCAGTATTCTGATTCTGACTGCCACCCATTTCTTTTCCTGTCTGGTTGCTTCCGGCAATCTTCGCAGAATTTCCTGGAATCTCTGTGATATTGATATTTGCCGTATTCAGCTCCTGTACACTCTGTTCCGTTCTTTGTTTCGTAACTACTTTCCCGGGATCATGATAAACTGACCCTGCTACTGCCTCTACTGTCATATTGACGCACCTCCATGTGTTTGGTATCTCACCAGTATGGTTACCGATATTGTTTATAATGCTTTTGCCATCCTTGACTGCACTATATATACGCTGCAAACAACGTATGCATTAATACTCTATCTCATATATCGGTTTTCAACGTCAAAATGTTTATAGATATCCCGAAATAAAACGATTCGTTCGAAAAGGCTTTCCGAAACCGCCTCTTTATATAAGCCGTTTCAGTAAAGCCCCTTTCATCATTTCTATATCACATTATATAAAAATCACTGAAATAATTTCTTCAACAGCTCCTCCGCAGCCGGCGCCTGCGCCGCCTCCTTATTGGATTCCTTAATCTGCAGATAGATTTCCTTCCGGTAGATCGCAACCGATTTGGGGGCTTTGATGCCGATCTTGACCTGATCGCCCTTTACCTCCAATATTGTGATCTCTACATCATTGCCAATCATAATAGATTCATTCACTCTTCTCGACAGGGCCAACATATTATCTGCCCTCCTTTGCCGCCTTATAGGCCTTCAGTTGCTCGTAGAAACGGTACTTGATCTCGTAATCCGCATTCTCTACAACAACCTGGGTTCCCTTACGCTCATCCGAGTTGATGATGAAGGGAGCCTTTAAATTAGCAGAAATCCTCTCAATCTCCTCCGGCACAGTAACCGACACCAGCACTACAATATTTTCATCGGTAAGGTCACCGAGGGACTTCAACAGTTCATCCTCCACCTCAGGATTAAAATCCGGCTTTATGATAAAGGGATTCACCACCGGAATCGCCAATGCCGGTTCATCCAGACTCTGAAGCCAAGAGATATCCGGCCGCTGGCCGCCCTCATCATCATAAAGCAGTGTATATTCCTTGTAATCCTCAAAACCAAAGATTCCGTTATCAAAATAGATTATTTTGTTCTCGTCAAGCTCTATCTCTCCAAAATGTCTTGTTTTTACCTGCATGATATCCGCCTTCCCTTCTCCGATACATCCGCGAAACTCTTTATAACGACATTATATACCATCCATCATCATTTTGCATTAACTATCGCCTTGTTGCATCAGGTTTCTATATAAAATCCAGCAACGTGCTTTTTACCACCTTGGATGCCGCAGACAATGAGGCATTATAGATTACCTCCGCAGCACCATATTTTATAATGGTCTCAGCCAGGTCGGCATCCTCATTGGTGGAGAGCAGTTCGGTAAAATCCACCTTCTGGTTGGACAGCCGGTCCTCCGTGAGTTCCAGGCGAACGTATCTGCTGCCCAGATCGGCAAGTGCGATATTTACTCTGTCCTGCTCCTTGGCCGAAAAAGCAATTCCCTTGGAAAAAGCATTCTGCATAATCTCTTTCTTAAGCACAAGCTCCGTATCCAGCTGTTCCCTCATCTTCTCGTATTTTGCCCGCTCATCTTCCGTCAGGGAGGTGTCTTCCAGGCGCTTCTCCACCTCGGCAATAGTATTCTCCACTGCAACCACTTCATTCACCGAGTTCAGAATATCGCTGATGGATCTGCCAATCTGATGGGAAAAGGCATCCCGTCCCTGCGTATTAATGGTAAGTCTCTGATTAAAGTTTACCTCGTATTGAATGTCCTGAGTCTCCTGTGTATAAGTGATAGAACCCTGATCCGGCTTAGTGCTGTCCGTCATCGTACAAGTGAAATAATGCTCCGGCTTCAGCTCACCTGCATAAAAATTAGTCCTCGTATAGGTCGTAGATATATCCACCGCATTGTGCAGCATATCATATACATTCTCTCCAAAGATCAGCTCGCCGGTTTCATGAATATAATGAACCGCATCCGGAAGCGGAGCATACGCATCGTCATCCGTCAAAGAATAGGAGGTAATATTGGTAATTGGAGACTGAGCTTCCACCTCTCCGGCAGCGTTCTTAGTTGAGAATTCGATACCGGTCGGCGCAGTGTCGCCCAGCTTATCATAGGCCAGCTGGATACGATAAAGTTCCTTTAGCTGGGGCGAATCATCAAAGGTTGAGGCAGGATAATCTTCCAGTGTATATCCTCCGGTACACCGATTGATAATCTGTATCTGCTCGCCGCTAAAGTGCTCGGTTATATCATAGGACAAATTCGATGTATCCTCGTTAAACAACAGGGAGCTGTCTGTCTTATATCCGGTAAATACATATCTCCCGGCATAGTTCGTATTCCCCTCCTGGTAGATCTGACTCTTAAGCTGCTCCAGATTCTGAACAATCGCAGACCGGTCGGTCGCTGTCAAGGTATCCGTGCTTCCCTGAACACAGTAGGTGTTAATGGAAGTCAATATCCCATTCACCGTATCCAATGCGCTTTCTGTTACATCCATCCAGGATTTTGCATCCGGAATATTCTTTTCATAATATTGATTCAATTCCGACAAATTGGTGCGAAGCCTTAATGCCCTGACCGCAATAATCGGATCCTCGGAGGGCTTCTGGATCTTCTTTCCGCTGGAATATTGCTGCTCCAGCGCAGTCATGTTCCATTTATTCTTATTGATGTTGCTCATCATATTGTTGGTCATCATTTTATTGGTAATTCTCATTATCCGCAACCTCCTGTCCATGCCATCTTCTGCTTCCCCAGGCCCTCAACGCCGCCCAAGGAGTACTAATAGACCTTTGTTGGATTTTATTATCTATCAATCCCCTCAATACCCGAAAGAAGGAATAATGAAATTCCAGTGGATTTCATTATTTCTTCTTTTCCAGAATGGTGGGATTTACCATCCTATACACCCATATAATTAATTAATTTATCATAAATCTCATCCATTACCGATATTACTTTGGCAGAAAGATTATATGCATTCTGGTAGCGAACCAAATTCATAGCCTCTTCATCCACATCCACACCGGACACGGACAACCTCTGATTCGTGATTGTGCTCAGAAGATCCGTCTGGCTTTCCGAGAAGGTAACCGCTTTGTTCGTATCAATCCCTATCTCAGCAACCAGAGTCTGGAAGAAGCCGTCCGGCGCTCCCTGCTTGAAGAGCATCTTATCTTCCTTCAGCGCAATGAGCTTTTCCACGATATCATTGGCTTCATTACCGGCAGTAATATCTTCGGTGGTTGCCAAATAACTGGTATCCGTCATCAGCTTCTCGCTTATGGTGAAGTTTGCCGCTGTCATAAAATAATAAGAACCGTAAAACGGCTGATCATCTGGAATCTCCTCGTAAAATCCACCTGTCCGGGAATTGAAGGTATCATAATCATAGTAGGCGCTGTCATCCGAATCTGCCAGGGGACCAAAGACATAATCCCTGCCGCTGATTTTACCCTTGGCAGTAAAGACATCCATCCCTGCATTACCCTTCATGTCCTCTCCGGTACGGTGAATATCATTGAAGGCCCGGGCAAAGGTTCTTACAAATTCATTCAGCTGCTGCATATAATACGGTATTCCCTTGTAATTGATACTGTCACCGATGGAGCCCTGTACTTCCACTGCATCCACCACCACTGTATCTTCCAATTCAAAGGTATAGATAAAATTACCGCTGCCGGCGTCCTGCGTCACCTCAAAGCCTGAATATTTATAATCACGGTTGCCAACGGTTATGATTCCGGTCTCCGGGATATTCAGCTTCTCAACGGAATTAACATTGGTATCTATCATGGTAACAAAATTATCACCGGCCTCTGCGGAAGCGCTTCCCCGCAGATTGAACTGGTTGTTGCCGTCCCTTACCTCCAGCAGAGCTTGCAAAGTCCCGCCCAGAGAGGGACTTCTCATATCAAACTCCTGTCCGTTCTTCCAGAAAATATCATACAGGCCGTCCACATCGTTCTGATTAACCTTCTTCTCCCTGGGAACCACCTCCAAGAGATTATAATCCATTCCGTCCACCAGGGTAACACCGTTCAGCTTGACCACATAGCTGGTCACTCCAATTCCGGCCCCTACCTTCTTCTCTGTAACCGATATATCGGCTATCTCGGACAGCTCATCCTCCAATAGGGCCCTCTGATCTCTTAAATCATTGGCCATTCCTCCGGTAACCTCCAGCGTATTAATCTGCTTGGTCAGAGCCGCAATCTGCTGGGCACAGGAGTTAATCTGATCCACCTTGTTGCGGATTTCAAAGTTACATTCTTCCTGAATGCTATTCATATTCCCCGACAGGGAATTAAAATATTCAGCAAAGCTTTTTGCATAATTCACCACCTGAGTGCGGACATTCAGACTCGAAGGGTCCTTTGACAGCTCCTGAAGGCTGTTATACATGGAATTGAAGGTGGTCGTAAACCCTTCCAAGGTAATCTCGTTAAAATAGCTCTCAATTTCCTTCATATAATAAGCTTTGCCGGAATACTCGCCGTACATGGTATTGTTCTTCCAGTACTTGGAGTCATAATATTCCTCTCGCTTTTGAACTACGCCGGTTACACTGACTCCTGTGCCGGCCATTCCGTAAGTAGAATTCATCTTTAATGCCTTACCGGCCTGCTGCTCCATAACCTGTCTGGAGTAGCCTGCTGTCTCCGCATTGGATATATTGTGGGCAGTTGTGTCCAGCGCTGACTTATATGCATACAGGCCGGTCTGTCCTATATTTAAACCAAAAAATGTTGATGCCATTCTATCAATCTCCATTCTGCCGCTGCCCTGCGAATTTGAGCCGCCGCTTTTCTGCCGTACAAAACCTGAAAGAGGTTCAAAAAGAATTTCCAATGGAATTCATTTTGAAGTTCTATCCGTGATCCGTGTGAAGACGCTTTTTCTTCACACTGCCTCTTAGAACAGCCTCATAATAATGTGCTCCAGCATCTCGCTTACCACATTGACATATCTTGCCGATGCATTATAGGCATGCTGGTATTTAATCAGATTGGTCAGCTCCTCATCAGAGGATACGCCGGTCACTTCCATCCGCTGGTTGTTGATGCTATCCGCCATGGCCGCCTGATTTGAGCTTATGGTATCCAGCTGCTCTCCCCGGTTGGCAATCTCCGAGACAAAGGCGGTATAATAATCGCTGAAGTTATATTCTGTCAGACTGTTAGGCGATAAGGTGGAGAAAGCACTCTGCCACTGTTCAATCAGCTTTTGCGCGGTCTTAATATCAAAATCTCCGGATCCTGTGTTGCTGGACAGAGGAAGCAGGGAATAATTCTGCATGATTGCCGGATTCACCTCAATCTCTCCCAGAGTAAACATGGAGTAATTATCTGCCGGATCCTCTTCCAGATATATTCTTGTCAAGACAGCATCGTAGGTTCCGTCCTCCTGCAGGAAGGTTACCAGCTCTTCCTCTCCGTACCGGGGCATCGACTTTCTTACAAATAAGGCTTCTCCCATGGTTTTATTGCCATCCATACCTACCGGAGCATTGTCCACATCCAGTATTTTAACAACGGACCCGTCGGAAAGGGTAACTTGCTTGTTGGGAGACAGAATATCATTAATTGTTGTTACAATGCCATGGATCAGTTGATCAAACTGTGCCTGTGTCGACATGATGACAGAGGAGTTGATGGAATTATTATAATCAATGATCGCCATATTATATAACCCCTCGGTTGCATAATCTGCTCTTTTGGGAATATCCGTATAATTTGCCTGTTTATCGCCTCTTGCCGTCAACAGCCCCTTCAGGGAACCGATATCCGTATTATCCTTTGATGAAGCTGCGCGGTCCAGATTAAATACATCCGTATCGCCAAAGGCGGTCCATACCGGCTTCAGCATCTTGCTGCCTTCGCTCACCTTTACCGTACCCATTTTAAAGGCCATATCCTCCGTAACAAAAGGAACACCCTCCACATTCACCGTCACGACGGAGTTGGGATCTTCTTTATAGGTGATGCGAACCATTTTTCCCAGCTCATCCAGGAGATTGTTACGCTGATCCCGAAGGTCGTTGGCTTTTTCTACTCCTGTACTTTCATACTGACGGATCTTCAGGTTCAGCCCCTTAATCTCTTCGCCGATCTGATTAATACGCTCCACCTGGTCCAAAATCCGGGTGTTCAGGTTCACTTGATAATCATTCAGCTGTTTTGAGATATTTTCCGCCCGTTCAATGAAGGTGACCGCGGTCTGAATCAAAGAAGCCCTCGTAACCACACTGTCCGGTTCCTTGGCAAGCTCCTGTAGCGAAACCCACAAGTCCTTCATGGTATTCTGAAAAGCCTCGCCCTCCATCTCGCCAAAAAGGCCCTCAACCTCTTCTACCGCATTATACTGCGCCCGATAGAAGGCTTCTCTTCCTATTTCCTGACGATAGGACTGATCCAGGAAAATGTCCCGAACCTGCTTCACCATAGCGAAGTTGGAGCCAAGTCCCTTCATCATCGGGGAGATGTAAGATTCCCCCAGTTTTGTATAATTAAAATCGGTCAGTACCGCCTGCTGCCTTACATAGCCTGTCGTATCCACATTGGCTAAGTTATGTGCAGTAACATTCAAAGATGCCTGACTGACATTCAGGCCTGACACACCGATATATAAGCCGCTCATTGAGCCCATGAACTACACCTCACCATCTCTTACTGCTTCGCATCGAACATCCCTGTTCCTGAAGCGGGAGCATCATACTGATTTGCTGCACTATAGCTTGCTCCCTTTGTGTAAGTATTGTTCCCCGGCGACATCCTTGTGCTTTGAATAAAATTCATATTGAATTCTATCATTTCTAGGGATTGATTTATTAATGACGTATTCCGATCGTTGATTTCGACTAACCTTTGAATTGTAACCTTTAGATTATCATGTATGATAGAAAGAGCCTGCTGCTCTTTGGGTTGTTTTTCTAATAAACCGATTAGGGTTTTCAGGGTAAAATCTCCGGTTTTCCGGTTAATGACCGTCCGGATATTATCCATGATCTGCTCCCGCTTTCGCTCCAGCGTATTAATTGAACCGACTGCAGCCTGCTCTCTGGCGGTAATCTCCTGCAGGGAAGACAGGTCGTTCTTCACGATGACCCGGGTCTTCTCTTCTGCAATCGGTATTAATCTCTGGTATATATCGCATTCCTCTTCCAGAATGCTTATTAACTCATCAATTAAGCTTGCCACCGCTAACCTTCTTTCCCATGTACTTTTTTAGATATTCTTGAAGTATTCCTCTACCAGCTTATCTGCCACAGCATCCATGCTCACCTCATAAGTCCCGGCCTCCATACGCTGTTTTATCTCATTCACTTTATCTTCCCGGACATCGGCGGTATGTGCGATGGCCTGCTTTGCTATCTGGTAATCCTTTCCTGCCTGGGAGATCTCCAGCGTGTCACTAAAACCGGCTCTTTTTGATTTTGCCGTTTCCTTAATGTTATTTGCCTTATATAGCTGGCTCACCTTATTAAATGCATCAATTCTCATTTCATTCACCACCTGTCTTCAAACGGATTTCCTTACTCTATAACATATTTATCGGTAGTTTTAGTATTTTCATTAGAGCGTTTTATAAATTTGTTACCACAACTTAACTTCAAATTACTCCTGTCTGCGACATAATAAGCTCCATTTTGTCCAAATACTGCGGCTTCAGGCATGATAACCCGGCAAAGACTGCGCCTGAGGCAGCTGTACGCTGTCATCCAATTTTCGAAACCTGCCTCCATGAACAGAGAAAGTGCCTTGGCACATTCTCGCGACGAGCGCGGTCGGCCCAGCCGACATAATACTCTGCGCATTTATGCGCATGCGTGCAGAGTGCGCACCCTGCACGGAGGGCTTTTTAATTCATAGAACGCAATTTCCTGCAAACTAAAAAAGAGTCCGTTTGCGGACTCTTGCGCTGCCGCACAGTTATCCCTAGACAGCATCTCTGTGCGGCATGCGCATCCTGCGGAACATTATTATCGTATAGGGCAACTTCCCCATACGATAATAAAGAGCATTCCTGTCTTCCTTCGTCAAATACAGCACGAAAGAAAGACAGGAACACTCCGGACTATTACATTCTATTTTTTATTAAATCAACTCCAGATAAGCCAGGTCAAAATATAACCTGTTACTACTGCCGACAGAGTAAACGGCACGCTGATCTTCATAAAAGTCGGCGCACTGACCTCGTACCCCTCCTTGCGAAGGATTCCCAGACCGGTGATATTGGCCGAGGCACCGATAGGAGTAATGTTTCCTCCCAGAGTCGCTCCGATTAATAATCCGAAGAACAAAAGATTCGGTTCGATGCCAAGGAGGCTGGAGATCTGGGCCGTTACAGGAAGCATGGTCGCAACATAGGGTATGTTGTCAATAAAGGCCGAGAATAAAACGGAAGCCCACACAATCAGGGTATAGATCAGAAATACATTATCCTTACTTACGCTGACGAACAACTGGCTGATATCATTCACCAGCCCCACTTCGGTAATTCCGCCGATTACAATAAACAGACCGGTCAAAAGCAATATGGTATCAAAATCAATGCTCTTGAGGGCTTCCAGCAGAGCCGAGCGATCCTTAGTGATAATCAGCTTGCGGATCAGGCCAATAGCAAACATGGTCATACATATAATACCATTAGTAATCGCCGGCTTCTTCTCAACAAAGGAAGCAATAATCAGCAGAACCACAATACCCACCAGAAGAACGGAAGGCACCTTGTCCTCCACTACGGTCCGCTCCATCGAGCTGATTCCCTGCTTTTCCCGCCGAAACAACCATACCAGTACAAAGGTTGCAACAATCGCTCCCAATTCTACTACCCAGAAGATACTGATTCTGCCTCCGGTAAAGAAGAAGTCCAAAAAGTTCAGATCTGCATATCCCCCAAGAAGAATCGAGGTAGTATCTCCCACCAGCGTTGCGGCTCCCTGGAGATTCGAGGAGATTGCGATAGCAATTACGCTGGGCACAGGTGATATCTTTAATTTTTTGGCAATGGTAAGCGCAACCGGCGCTACCATAAGCACCGTGGCCACATTATCCACAAATGCGGATATAACGCCTGCAAACAGGGCCAGAGAGATAATTGCCCATTTTACGTTCGGCGTCCTCTCAATAATATAATCCGCCAGCAGGGATGGCATCTTGGATTCTATGAACAATCCCACAACTCCCATCGTACCCGCAATCATCATGATTACGTTCCAATCCACCGCTGATATAATCTCACCAGCCGGCAGTATCCCAAGAATTACAAAAATTGCAGCTGCTGTCAGTGCAATATAAGCCCTGACTTTGGAAAAGGCCAGCAGTGAAATGTAGGTAAGTGCAAATATTACAATTGCTGTCGTCTTCATTAGTCCCTCCGTAAAAAAGTCGTGTTTTATACTTATATGCGCAATATAAGAGCTGCCGCATCCGATGTACATGACAGAAGGAAATCCTCTGCCAATCATACCCCGTCATTGTATATGCCGCGACAGCTCTGCACAATCTACTGTATTGTAATAAATTCATTAAAGATAGTCAAGCATTTGTTAAATCCCAGCCCTCTGCATCGGCAGAAAGCATCGCAGTCGATATCGGATTCAACCTTTGTGTTCCTATCCGATCTGCTTCTTCAGCAGCTTGATCGCCCTCTGAAGCTGATTATCCTTGTCAATCGGTATAATCACTTCCTTCTGCATCGCTTCATCCAGTTCAATCTTTACATCCGGGGTGATACCCGTCTTATGGATGTTGCGCCCCTTGGGGGTAAAATACTTGGAGATTGTAAGCTTAACAGCAGTTCCGTCCGATAGCGGAATTACCTTCTGCACAATACCCTTGCCAAAGCTGGTAGTTCCCACAATAGTCGCCGCCTTATAATCCTGCAGCGTCCCTGCAAAAATCTCAGAGGCACTGGCACTGTTGCCGTTAATCAGCACCGCCATAGGCACCTTCACCTTAGCATTATCCTCGGCAAACTCCTCGACGCGATTCTTATATTTATCCTCGGTATACACCAGAAGCTCCGGAGGCAGAATACGGTCCAGTATCTTTACAACTGAATCCAGCAGACCTCCCGGATTATTGCGCACATCCACAATAAGCCCTTTCATTCCCTTGGCCTCCAGCGCATCCACAGCCGCATCGAACTGGCTGACTGTAATTTCATCAAATTCCGATATAACAATATATCCAATCTTGCCCGAGAGCATCTGGGACTCGATCGTGGGCACTTCAATCTGATTACGGGTTATGGTGAAATCAATGGGATCCGCTTCACCCTCACGCATCACGCTTACCTTAACCTTCGTGCCTTCCTTGCCCTTCATCCTGCTTACCACCTCGGACAGATCCTCGCCGGTCACTTCGCGTCCGTCCACCTTGTACAGGATATCCCCCGGCTTCATTCCCGCCTTATAGGCAGGCCCGGTAGCAAAGGGCTTTACTATGGTTATAATACCGGTCTTGGCATCCTGACTTACCGTCGCTCCAATTCCGCAATATTTTCCGGAGGAGCTTTCCATCAGGGTAGTGTATTCCGCAGCCGTATAATAAGTGGAATAAGGATCCTTCAGACTGCTGATGAATCCCTTATAGATCCCATCTGCAAAGGATACTTCTCCCACATCCTCAAGATAGTAATTCTCTACCAACAGCTGCAAAAAGGCTAATTTATCAACAATCTCATCATAATCGGCTGCCTTTGCCGCTTCTGTCCCAGCCTCCTGCTCTTTTGCCTCGCTGGATTCGATCCGATGTAAATCGGGCGTTTGATCAGAGAAAATCAAAGCTGCTCCCAGAACAACTACAAGAAGAAGGGCGCTTCCTAATCCGGTAAGCATCCCGGCCAGAAAATTTTTCTTCATTATTACCCTCATTTCTGCGCTGCCTTTTGCGCACCCTAAGTTTATGGATGCGGCGCAGACACAAACTTGTTGAGTGAAACTTAGATTTCATAGACTGCACTTTCTGCTGTCTTAGAAAATCTTTTCACTCTCACCTCCATGATGGCGCTTTACGCCACCCGTTGCTTTAATAATCCAGTTGCTCCATGTATTTCATATACTTCACTACCATCAGGGCAATCTTAAAGGTAATGGCATCCTCAAATACTCTAAGATCCAGGTTCGTGCTCTTTTGTAATTTATCCAGTCTGTAAACCAGGGTATTACGATGAATATACAGCTGCCTGGAAGTCTCGGAGACATTCAGGCTGTTCTCAAAGAATTTGTTAATGGTAGTCAGGGTCTCGTCATCAAAATCATCCGGAGACTTTCCTTCAAAGATTTCTTTGATAAACATCTTGCATAACGGCATCGGCAGCTGATAGATCAGACGGCCGATCCCCAGGTTATTATAAGCCACGACATTTCTTCCGCTGTAGAAAATCTTACCTACATCGAGAGCCATCTTCGCTTCCTTATAGGATCTTGACACATCCTTGATCTCATTGACAATGGTACCAAAGGCAACATGCACCTTGGTCATTGCCTCCGTATTAAGCATATCCAGTATCACCTTGGCCGTTTTGGTCAGATCTTCATAGGTTTCATTCTGCTTCACTTCCTTAACCAGAATGATATTCTTCTCATCCACCGCGGTAATAAAATCCTTTGTCTTGCCCGAGAACAAGCTTCTCACTGTCTCCAGTGCATTGGCATCCTTCTCATTCTTAGTCTCAATAATAAATACAACACGTCTTGCTTCCGTATCGATATGAAGCTTCTTAGCACGGTTATAGATATCTACCAGCAGCAGGTTATCCAGCAGCAGATTCTTGATAAAGTTATCCTTATCGTATCTTTCCTTATATGCAATCAGCAGATTCTGTATCTGGAAGGAGGCAATCTTTCCAATCATAAATACATCTTCCGAATCACCCTTTGCAAGAATAACATATTCCAACTGATGCTCGTCGAAAACCTTGAAAAATTGATACCCCTGAATTGCCTGGCTGTCTGCCGGGGAAGCAACAAATGCCAGAACCGCATTCTCATACTGCTCTGCATTCTCAATTGTGGTTGCCAGGACCTTACCTTCCGTATCCATAACACATATGTCAATTCGTGTTATACCCTTTAACCCGTCGATGGTACTTTGAAGAATTTGATTGGAAATCATACCTTCACTCCTTTATATTATATTTCTACTTTTCTTTAAAATTCATGTATCCGAATGATATTTTAACACTGATTTCGTCATAAGTAAACTAACTTTATAAAAATTATACAAATACTTTCGTATAATTCTATCAAATAATGAGGTTTTCACAATAGTTCATTGGCCATACTATATGTTTTACTCTTATATTTCCTCCTCGCCCCTTCGAAACCCTTTTTACCGCCAGGCTCCAGATATAACAAAGAGTCTGCTTGCTGACTCTTTGCGCCCGAGCGGATTGCGTAGCAATAAAATTTCTCTGCGCGAGGTGCGCATCCTGCACGGAGTGCTTTCATATCATAGGAGCACTTTCCTATGATATGAAAGAAAGGCTGCTCAAAACCAGCATGCGGTTTTAAAACAGCCCTCCATAAAATTCAATTATTCTATCTTAGTTCGTGATAACCTGCTCGGTTTCCTTATCGAATACATGCATCTTGGACATATCAAAAGCAATCTTTAATGTGTCGTCCGGTCTTGCTGTAGTACGGGGATTAACACGTGCAGTGATCTCTAACGTATCGTTAACGGTGAAGTATAAGAATACTTCGGCACCCAATAACTCGTATACCCTAACGGTAGCTTCAATTACGCTTTCCGGTGAGCTGCTGATGAACATCTCTTCATCATGGATATCCTCAGGACGGATACCAATCATAACGGTCTTGCCATCATAACCGCCGTCAAGAACCTTCTTAGCCTTGCTCTCAGGAAGCTTCAGGGAATTGCTTCCGAAAGTTACATATACATCGGAGCCCTTCTTCTGAACAGCTGCCTCCATGATGTTCATCTGAGGCGAGCCCATGAAACCTGCAACGAATAAATTCTGAGGTCTGTCGTATAAGTTCTGGGGAGTGTCTACCTGCTGAACCAAACCATCCTTCATAACAACGATTCTGGTACCAAGGGTCATAGCCTCTGTCTGGTCATGTGTTACATAGATAATCGTTGTCTGTAATCTCTGATGTAATTTAGAAATCTCGATACGCATCTGTACTCTCAGCTTGGCGTCCAGGTTGGATAACGGCTCATCCATAAGGAATACCTTAGGATTACGAACGATAGCACGACCCATGGCAACACGCTGTCTCTGACCACCGGAAAGAGCCTTCGGCTTACGGTCTAACAAATGCTCAATATCAAGAATTTTAGCTGCTTCATGTACATATTTGTCAATCTGGTCCTTCGGAACCTTCCTTAACTTTAAGCCAAATGCCATGTTATCATAAACTGACATATGGGGATACAAAGCGTAGTTCTGGAAAACCATCGCAATATCTCTGTCCTTCGGTTCTACATCGTTCACTAATTTGTCGCCGATCCATAATTCCCCCTGGGAAATTTCCTCTAATCCTGCGATCATACGAAGTGTGGTTGATTTACCACAACCAGAAGGTCCTACGAAGATAATGAACTCTCTGTCAGCGATTTCAAGGTTGAAATCCTTAACAGCAATTACTCCGTTAGGATACTGTTTGGTTATGTTCTTTAATGATAAACTTGCCATTTTATATCCTCCTACATTTTCTACAATTCATGTGTTCTTGTACAACTAACCATGGCTTAATGATACACCATTTCCCCCCTATAAGCCATATCCCAATTTAACAAAATAGGATTTTTGCTTTTGTATAATTTGTATATCCCAAAATTAAAAAGGTAGATTTAACGATAATACACTAAATAATTCCCAAAATTACTGTCTATATTCAATAAAGCCCTCTCCCATAACCTCTCTGACGTCACTCACAATGACAAAGGAATTTGGGTCGATTCTCTTTGCAATTTCAATGATTCTAACGATTTCTTTCTTAGAAACCACACAAAAAAGCATTTTCTTATCCCGGTTGGAGTACATACCGGTAGCATTCACCCCGGTGACTCCGCGGTCCATATGATGCATGATGGCGTGGGCAATTTCCGAATAGTCGTCCGAAATAATATATGCCATTTTGGCGAATTTCAAACCTTCCAGAATGCTGTCCGAAACCTTGGTGGTTACGAATACGGCGATGACTGCGTACAACGCATTGCCAATGCCGAACACCACAGCACCCAGCAAAATGATGGCGCCGTCAATAGCAATCAGTATCTGGGGCACGGATATATGCCTGGTGCGAAAATGCAGCAGGGTTGCCAGAAGATCTGTGCCGCCGGTGGAGGCCTGGACCGAGAATACCATCCCGATACCTACGCCGCTGACTGCGCCGCCGAGGATGGAAGCCAGCAGATAATCATCCAGACGAAGGTCATAGACAGGAACCACCATAAGAGCAAGGGTGAAGGCCAGCATTCCGAACAAAGATGCAAACAGGAAGCGAATTCCTTTTACTCTCATGGAAAGCAGGAACAACGGCACATTACACAGCGCGTTGAACAGCCAGATGGGAACTCCTCCGTCAATAATGCCGCTGGTCCAGTGCTTTACTACAATCGCAAGACCGGATACTCCGCCCGTAACAAGCCCCATGGGTTCATATACCAGGTTAACTCCGATGCCCAACAGGAAGGCACCTACCATGATTGACATATACTTTCGCAGTGTCAGAATATTCTTGTTTTTTATCTTTTTTGTTGACATCTCTCCACCTCGCACCATCACCTAACAGGTATGGTACGCATTTCCTCCCGTTTTATGCATTCTTTCCCATTCCGCAAAAGCTTGCCATGAGTGGGTTTTCCTTGTTCTCAGGAACTTCCTCTGAAATTATCTTCGAGAGTATCCCCGAGTTCTTTTTGAGACTTTCTATTCTTCTTCAGAACCTTCTCTTGCATCCTCTCTGGAATATACCTCCAGTTTGTTCAACTGTCGGATTGTACCGATCAGATCCACGGCAAACCCGCTGTTCTTATTTTCACCCGCAATTCTTGTAAAGCTGATATCCTCCATGGATATTCCAAAATAGCTGTCCAAATAATTCATTTTATCAGAGAGCGGCAGATTCGAGCTCATCTCCTGGTACAACTCTTCCATATAAGCCTCCAGCTCCGCCTCATCATCAAGCGTCTTCAGAAGTTTCAAATATTCCCCGGTGAATACCTCTGCCTCCTGAACCTCCCCTGTCTGACCCGATGTTTCCACTCCACTTTTTCCGTCACCGGACTTCCCCTGTTTCGGCTTCTGCGGTGACAGCAGCATCTTGGCCGTTGTATCAGGCAGAATATCTTTCTCTTCAAAGATCGTCCCATAGAGTGCATCCGGCAGCACCGAATAATAGCTGATCGGCAGCTCCAGCAAATCCTCCACCATAAGAACAACACAGTCAAATATAACCGGATCCTCCAGATATCCCGCAACAGCTGACAGACGAAGCATCTGGGGCATGGCGGGCTGATACAGAACTAACTCTTTATATAATGTATCCGACAAGACAAGCTGGGTATTCATAGGAATTGTCAGGTAGGTTAATTGCTTCTTCTCGCGGTGAAATACCTCCAGCACCAACCTGCGGATGGTATTGGTATCCGAATCGTAGCAGAAAATCAAATTCTTTGATATATCATCCATTCTTACCTCTGAGATTGGGGTTTTCGTGGGCTCGGGTACCTGGAGAACTTCCTGCACCTGCTCCTGTACCGTCCAACGCTTTATTGTGAGTTGGTATCCCGCCACTCCTGCTGCAAGCAGGATCGCTACAATAAAAAAGGATTGTAAAAATCCCCTGATAAACATACTCTTTATACTTTTTTTCTTCTGCCTGACAGTACCTGCCGGCCTTTTTTTATTTCCCACGCGCTCACCTCCCGGTAACGATTACCCGGTAACAATTATTTTACCCTGTACATAAGCGCAGGAATACGCATGATCACATATACAGACGCGGCAAAATATCTGACGATATTTTACCACATCCCAATTCAATTATCAATGTACGCTGTTTTATTTTTGGATTTTAACGGCAATTTTAATGAATTATTTTTTAGTTACTAAATAATCTTGCTTTTTTTGTTTAGATACTATAAAATAATTATAAGAATTTCTGAAGCATCTGCCGCCAGAGCGGCACAAGGAGGCATGAATGAAACAAAAAAATATTTTGATCGACCGTTTGTATCAGTCGGTGAACATTATGATATGCGAATCAAAAACCGCAAAAAACTATGGCACAGGCCATAAGCTGACTTTTTCGGATATCTGCCTTTTAAAATGCATCTCCCGGAATGAGAATGCCAAAGCAAGCGAATTATCCCTATTTCTAGGCATCACCAACGGTGCTGTCGCCCAGCTTGCCAAAAAGCTGACGGATAAGGAGTATCTGGAGCCCTATCGCATCAGCGGAAATAAGAAGGAGGTCTACTACAAGCTGACGCCTTCCGGCGAAAAAGCCTGCTCCGAATATGACAGGCATCATAATGCCAGGAGAAGAAATCTTGAGAATTATATAGAGAAGCTGGATGAGGAAACCATCCAAAAAATTATCGGACTCTTTGATGCCGTGGCAGATAATTCAACGGTGGATGAGCATTGCTCCGTTAAGCATTCAAATGGATGTCACGATAATGAGGAAAATATGACCGGGAGGTGCGAAAAATGCAAAGCAATCTATTAACCATCCATAATCTCCATGCCTCTGTAGAGGGCAAGGAGATATTAAAAGGTGTAAACCTTACGATAAAACCGGGAGAGGTTCATGTTCTTATGGGCCCCAATGGAGCCGGCAAATCCACTCTGGCCAATGTGATCATGGGTGATCCCAGGTATCAGACCGGAGAAGGCAGCATTTATTTCGAGGAGGAGGAAATCACAGAAGAAAAGCCCAATGCCAGGGCTCGCAGAGGTATGTTCCTCTCCTTCCAGATGCCGGAGGAGATTGAAGGGATCACCCTGGAGAATTTCCTGCGCACTGCCAAAGCTGCCTATACCGGTGAAGAAGTAAGGCTTTTCCCTTTCCGAAAGGAACTTTACCGCAAAATGGAGGAGCTGGGCATGGATACTTCCTATGCGACCCGTTATCTTAATGTGGGCTTCTCCGGCGGCGAAAAAAAGAAGAGTGAAATCCTGCAGCTATCGGTATTAAATCCGAAGCTTGCCATTCTGGATGAAACTGATTCCGGCCTGGATGTGGACTCTGTGAAAATTATATCCGAGAGCATACAACGGTTCAGAAACGAAAACAATGCTGTCCTTGTCATAACCCACATCACACGGATACTGGAACGTCTTCCGGTTGATTACGTTCATATTCTGTCGGAGGGCCGTATTGTCAAGACTTCGGATGCTTCCATGATTGAACAGATAAGCAGCAGCGGCTTCGCTTCGGTTTTAGCTTAATGCAGCAAGGAGGATCGATATGGAAAAACAAAAAACCAGAGTAGAAGACATCGCCAGAGAAATCTACGACATCCGGGATCAGGATACCGGAAGCTATAAAACGGCCAGCGGCCTCACACCCGAGGTGGTTCGTGAAATATCAAAACTAAAAAATGAGCCCCAGTGGATGCTTGAACACCGGATGAATTCTCTTGAGCTCTATCACCAGATCAAGCTTCCAATTTGGGGACCGTCTCTTACCGAGCTGAATATGGATGACATTGTTACCTATGTAAAGCCGAACACGGACCTGAAGGATACCTGGGAGGAGGTCCCTGAAAGCATAAAGAACACCTTTGAGAGGCTGGGCATACCAAAGGCAGAGCGGGACTCTCTGGCAGGCGTCGGCGCCCAGTATGATTCTGAGGTGGTCTATCACAACATGAAGCAGGAGCTTCTGGAGCAGGGTGTGATTTATACCGATATGGAGAATGCCGTACAGGAATATGAAGAGCTGGTAAAAGCACACTTCATGAAGCTGGTTCCGCCGAAGGATCACAAATTTGCGGCCCTGCATGGTGCCGTATGGTCCGGAGGTTCCTTTGTATATGTTCCCAGGGGTGTTGCGGTATCCATGCCGCTGCAGTCTTATTTCAGACTGAACGCCCCCGGTGCGGGACAGTTTGAGCATACGCTCATCCTCGTGGAGGAAGGGGCCAGTGTTCATTTTATCGAAGGCTGCTCCGCCCCCAAGTACAACACCCTCAATCTTCATGCGGGCTGTGTCGAGCTCTATGTCAGGGAAAACGCCAAGCTGCGCTATTCCACGATTGAAAACTGGTCCAAAAATATGATGAATTTAAATACCAAGCGTGCCTCCGTTGAAAAGAACGGCACCATTGAGTGGGTATCCGGCACCTTCGGTTCCCACATTACCATGCTCTACCCCTCCAGCATGTTGAAAGGAGAGGGTGCAAAATCAGAATTTACGGGGATTACCTTCGCTTCCAGCGGCCAGCATCTGGATACCGGTGCCAAGGTGATCCATGCCGCCAAGAACACTTCCTCCACCATCCGCTCCCGCTCCATCTCCAAGGACGGAGGGATCAGCGTCTACCGCAGCGCCATCACCATCACGCCGGAAGCCACCGGCACAAAGTCCTCGGTGATCTGTGAATCCCTGATGATGGACAATACCTCAAGAGCAGACACCGTCCCGGTCATGGATATCCGAAACGATCAGGTGGACATCGGACATGAGGCCAAGATAGGAAGAATCAGCGACTCCGCCGTATTCTACCTGATGTCCAGAGGACTCAGCGAGGAGGATGCCAAGGCGATGATTGTCCGTGGCTTTGTGGAGCCCATTGCCAGAGAGCTTCCCCTGGAGTATGCAGTGGAAATGAATAAGCTGATCCGTCTTGAGTTGGAAGGTACCATCGGCTAGAAAGGGTTACAGTTCAGCCTGCAGCATTCTGACATTTCTTTTTTACTTGCTTTTCCTTCGTGCGTTCAGAACGCTCCGCTTCACAAGATGCACTCAGCCAGTCTGCATAAAAAAGAAATGTCAGAATACCGCAGGCTGAACTGTAACAGAAAGGTTGGTCATTATAATGAAACAGTTGACAACAATTGAAAGAAGAATGCCGGTAGCCGCCTGGAGGTGGCTGAAGGTGAATGATGCAACATTTACCCTGTACGGCAATGATAATAAGGTTCTCCCGGAAGTTCGTATCCCGGCGCAGGTCCGCTGCGTCCAGGGTCTCCGGGAATATGATGGTTTCAAGGATGTAACCGGCTACTTTCATTCGGAGGAGATACAGAACTTCCTGAATCAGAACTCCAACTCCTCCCGCCATATCACAATTCCCGAAAATTATACCTCCGAAGAGCCGCTCCTTCTGACCTTTGAACTTAAGGAGGAGAGCCGCATCCTGGCGGACGACATTGTAATAGAAGCAAAAAAAGGCAGCAAAGCAACTGTGATTATTCAATACACTTCTAAGGGCGGCGAATTCCATCATTGCGGAAGGACCCGTGTCATTGCAGAGAAGAACGCAGACATAGAGCTGATTAAGGTCCAGCTGCTAAACCATACCTCCACCCATACCGATTCCATCGGTGTCACTGTGGAGGAACACGCCCGGGCCAGGGTTCTCATCGCGGAGATGGGCGCTTCTAATCCTCTTTCCAGCTGCAATATCCATCTTGCCGGTGAAGAAAGCGAGGCAGAGCTGGATATCCTGTATTTCGGAAACCAAACCCGCTCTATCGACCTTAGCACAAGAGCAGAGCATCGAGGTCAAAAGTCCAAAAGCAGAATTCGAGCCCATGGAATTTTAATGGATCAAAGTAAAAAGATCCTTCGGGATACCCTGGACTTCGTCAGCGGCTCCAAAGGTTCAAAGGGACGTGAGGAGGAACAGGTTCTGATGCTCGATCCCCGGGTTAAGAATGTTTCGGTCCCTATCCTGCTCTGCGGCGAGGACGATGTGGAGGGTGAGCACGCCGCAAGCTCCGGAAAGCCTGATGATAAGAAGATGTTCTATCTGATGAGCCGGGGCATCAGCGAAACAGATGCCAGAATACTCCTGGCGGAAGCTGCTTTTTCTTCCATTGTGGAAACCATTCCCGAGGAGGACACCAGGAACACCATTTTGAACACCCTCAGAAACTCAATTACAGGAGGCAAAGGTTAATTGAACAAATATATTGATGATTTTCCGGCTCTTTTACAGCCGGACAAAAAAGGAAACCGCGTCGCCTACCTGGACAACGCGGCTACTACACAAAAGCCGCTCTCCGTGCTTCGCGCCGTGGAAGATTACTACCTCCGGCTCAATGCCAACCCCCATCGCGGCGCCTACGACCTCAGTATCCTGGCAACAGGCGTCCTGGACAACGCGAGAGAAAAGGTACGCAGCTACATCGGCGCAAAAAAAGCGGAGGATATCATATTTACCAAAAATGCGACGGAGGCCCTAAACCTGATTGCCGCAAGCTATGGCGGAACCTTCCTGAAAGAAGGGGATGAGATCGTAGTCGCAATATCGGAGCATCACAGCAATCTGGTGCCCTGGCAGCAGATTGCAAGACATAAAAAAGCCTCCCTGTCCTATCTCTATACCGATCAAAAGGGAGTGCTGACTCCGGAGGAGATAAACAGCAAGATCACCAATAACACAAAGATTCTGGCGATGGCCCATGTCTCCAACGTGACCGGACAAATCAACCCCTTAGAACTTATCATTGAACGTGCTCATCAGGTGGGTGCCGTCACCGTAATTGACGGAACACAGAGCGCCCCTCATATGGCCGTGGATGTATCCGCTCCGGACGCTGATTTCTATGTATTCTCCGGGCACAAGATGCTGGCCCCCATGGGGATTGGAGTCCTGTATGGCAAATCAGAGCTTCTTGATAAGATGCCGCCGTTTCTCTTTGGAGGGGATATGATAGAATATGTAGAGGAGCAGGTTTCCACCTTTGCTCCCCTCCCTCAGAAATTTGAGGCAGGTACTGCTAATGTGGAGGGTGCCGCGGGTCTTGCTGCCGCCATAGAATATATTGAGGCCATCGGAATCCATGAAATTCACAGGTTGGAGCAGGAGCTCACCCAATATATGCTGGAGCGTCTTGCAGCTGTCCCCTATGTAAAAATTCTGGGGCCGGATACCATCGACAATCGCATCGGCGTGGTTCCATTTACAATGGAGAATGTCCATCCACACGATATTGCTACTATCTTAAATTCCGATCACATAGCCATAAGATCCGGTCACCACTGCGCACAGCCGTTTCACCGGTATCTCGGAGTACCGGCAAGCTGCCGCGCAAGTGTATATCTGTATAATACCAGAGAGGATATTGACCGGCTTGCAGATAGTCTTAAAGGAGTCAGGAGGTGGCTCGGATATGGAGCTTAACGAATTATATACCGAAGTGATTACAGAATACAGCCAATCCAAAAAGCATCATCACCCAATAGAGCATTCCGATGTCTGCGTACGTGGTGTCAATCCCAGCTGCGGAGACGATATCACCCTGGATCTGCGAATGAACGATAATACCATCGAACAGGTAGCTCTCTCCGGAAGCGGCTGCGCCATATCCGAGGCATCAGCTGAAATGATGGCGGAGTTGATGGAGGGAAGAACGAAAGAAGAAGCGCTCCAACTGGTGGCAACCTTTCTTGGCATGATAAAAAAGACCGTGACGGAGGAAAAGGATTTGGATGCCCTGGAGAATGCTGTCGCCTTCCAAAATATATCCAATATGCCCGCAAGGGTAAAATGTGCGGTTCTTGCATGGCATACCATGGAGGAAGCCATCCATAAACTGTGAATCAAAAACCCCGTTCCATCCTTCGTACCTGACGAAGGCGGACCGGGGTTGGTTTTCTAACCATTATTTCTTTACTTAAACTTATGATTACCCAGCTTATAGGTATATCCCTTCATACTGCCGCTGAAGGAAAGATATTTGCTGAAATCCACCGTCTTACTTCCGACGGTTATGTCCGTCTGACCGCTTAACGCCGCTTTTGCCGCCTCTATGCAGTCCTTTTCTGCTGCTGAAGTAAATCTCCCTGCATCATATTCGGCCAGCGCCTTCTTGAGGCTGCCGTTTCTGGCCGGACTGAATTGGTATCTCTGATAAATGACGTTCTTTACCGTATCCGGATACCGGCTGGATCTGACGCGGTTCATAACCACTATGGCAACTGCAAGCTTGCCGTTGTAGCTTTCGCCCTGTGCTTCACAAAATACTAATGCTGATAACAGTCTTAATTCAGACTTGGTGTATTTAGCTGCTGCCTTCTTGACAGTTTCTTTCTCTGCCTTTTCTGTCTTCTTGGCTTTTTCTGTATCTTTGGCTTTCTCAGCAGCCTCTGCTTCTTCTTCGGAATCCTCTGTCTCCTCATCTGCGGAGACTTCAGCCGCCTGGTCTGACGCCTCTTCCACTTCGGTAAGAGCTTCTTGCTGATTCTCTGTTACTGCCGCATCTTCTGCTGCAGGTACTTCTGTATTTCCATCCGTAGAACCATCTTCTGCAAGACTGGTCACTACATCCTGTTCTGTCAATATCTCTGCCGTTACATCCTGCTGGTCTTGATTTTCGGGGGTTCCCTCTGCTGCATGTGCGCTTGCTCCTGTAAAACAGAAAGCGGTTATTGCAATCAGCATACATGCTGCTAACTTCCTAAATCTCATACTGCACTCCTTAATGATAGATTATTAAATATTACTTATTTAAGACAACTTCTTAATCTTTTTAACACTTAGTTAATATCTATGTAATAATTATAACACAAAAATGCCAAAGTTCAAGCATTATTTTGCAGTCCCTCAAATAAACGTGAAATCAAGCCCATAAATTACTATAATTTATTATTACTGCACAGTCAAAAGTTCTAAAAATAAAATAACCCTTCCAAGCCATTTTATGGTATCCTAAAAGTCACTACACTACAAAGGATAAAAATCGCCGAAAGAGTTATCTCGTGGTAAGTTTAC
>JAFAGA010000083.1 GCA_023423045.1 Bacillota bacterium
ACAGTATAACAGAAATGCTAAAAAGTGACAAAGGGTAATCACTTTCTGCCAGAATGAAAATGTACAATAGGAAAAATAAAATGACTACACAGAGCTGATTTTTAGATATTAATTTAAAGATTTACACTGAAGAAAGAACCGAAAGAGCGGCACTCAGCGAGGAGGAGATGCGCTATTATGAGGCGTTGGAGGATGCTCGAAGAAATATGATCAGTTCGCACAATTATCATAGGGCGCAGGGTGAAGAGAAAGGAGCCGCCCGGTTTGCTGCTCTTATGGATCATCTGCTGCAGGATAACCGTATGGAGGATTTGCAGAAGATAGTGAAGAATCCTGAACTTCGCAAGGTATATTTCAAGGAATATAAACTCTAACTTAACGCAACTGCGAATAAGGGCGGATATCCATCCTTCTTCGATAGATATCCGCCCTTATTCCTGTCTCTATATGAATCAATTCATCTAATGATGAAATTGATTACTCTCCGCTGCGCCTTTTATCCAATCAAATAATTGCGCATATTCTTCAATGCTGATTTCTCCAATCGGCTTACTTGCGCTTGGGAGATATTAATTTCCTTTGCCACCTCCATCTGAGTCTTACCCTCAAAGAAACGCAATTTAATGATGTTATGCTCTCTGGCAGATAATTTATCCATTGCCTCCTTGAGAGAGATTTCTTCAATCCAGTTTTCTTCCCTGTTCTTCTTATCGCTAACCTGGTCCATAATATACAGGGCATCTCCGCCTTCTACATAGACAGGATCATACAGGGATACCGGACTTTGAATGGCATCCAGTGCATATACGATATCTTCCTTGCTGATCCCGATTTCCTGGGCGATCTCACTGATGGTGGGCTCCTTTTCATTGCGCTTTACCAGTGCCTCTTTTGCATAGATCGCTTTATATGCCGTATCACGCAGAGAACGGCTCACCCGGATTGCATTATTATCTCTCAGATATCTCCGTATCTCCCCTATGATCATAGGGACTGCATAGGTGGAAAACTTTACATTCTGTGTTATATCAAAATTATCGATTGCCTTCATCAAGCCAATGCAGCCAATCTGAAACAAATCGTCTACATTCTCATTGCTGCCCGAAAATCTTTGGATGATAGAAAGCACTAACCTGAGATTTCCCTTGATGTAGAGCTCTCTGGCTTCCTTATCACCATTTAATATTTTCTGAAACAATTCTTCCTTTTCACTGTTTTTCAACAATGGCAATTTAGATGTATTCACACCGCAAATCTCAACCTTATAAAGAGCCATACCGAAACCTCCGAATCATTCATTTTCTTATAGTAAATGATTCACCCTTTGGCTTCAGTTTATACGAAAGATAAGAAAGAAATAATTTCCATTCTTGTATGCT
Source organism: Bacillota bacterium (assembly GCA_023423045.1). Lineage (GTDB taxonomy): Bacteria > Bacillota > Clostridia > Lachnospirales > Lachnospiraceae > Mobilitalea. The sequence goes on from JAFAGA010000083.1 coordinate 1,380, forward strand.
TACAAGCAACGTCGATGTGCGAGTGTCTTTCTCGCACTGTTCACATATGCCTCTATTATTCAAAACGGACCATTTCTTTTTTCAAACGCTTGATAATTTTTTTCTCTAATCTGGAGATATAGGATTGGGATATTCCCAACAAGTCGGCAACCTCCTTCTGGGTCCGCTCAATACCATCATCCGTGTTCAGTCCAAAACGCAGATCAACGATCACCCTTTCCCGATCAGACAGCTTGGAGAGAGCCTTCCGCAGCAGTTTACGGTCAACCTCCTCTTCGATATTACGGTATATCACATCCTCCTCGGTTCCCAGAATATCGGAGAGCAGAAGCTCATTTCCATCCCAGTCCACATTCAAGGGTTCGTCAATCGATACCTCCAGCTTGGTTTTATTATTCCGTCTCAGATACATCAAAATTTCATTTTCAATGCACCTGGAAGCATAGGTTGCCAGCTTTATATTTTTATCCGGATTAAAGGTGTTAATGGCTTTGATCAGACCGATGGTTCCTATGGAGATCAAGTCCTCCACTCCGACACCGGTATTGTCAAACTTTTTTGCTATGTATACCACCAGTCTGAGATTATGTTCTACAAGGATTGATTTCATCTCGCCGTCCCGTTCTGTTCCCAGCTCGTTAATCACTTCCGCTTCCCTGATCGGGTCAAGGGGCGGAGGGAGAACCTCGGCACCGCCGATGTAATGTATTTCTCCCTTATGTCCAAATATGATAGTTTTAATGTCCGGGATCATCCGAAATTGAAATTTATTCTGTATCGATAACTTTAAAAGCATACTAAACCTCCCAATATTTGTCTCCGCCATGGCGCTCCATGCCATCCTTAAGTTATTAAATAAAGAGTTCCCTATGTAAAATAACGTGGTATTCCTTTTTCGGTGATAGCTGATTATCCGATATTGCTGCAGTCACCCTGTTGCAGCAAACACATTCCTTTCCGGTATGAATCAGAACATGATCCAGCATTAGTCCAAACATCATTCCCTGAGTATTTCCTATGGTGGAATAAGGTATCATTCTCAAACGAAGCAGGAGCTTTTTGGTTTCTTCGGACTCCTCCAGGGAGACAGCCATCTCCTCCTCGCTGCGTGTACCTTCCAGGTAATGCTTTGTGTTCTCAAATTCATCCAACCCCTCTGCGGATAAAAGCTCCTTCAAGAGATCCCGTTCGACCACAATCACAGGTCTGTGGTATAGGGGATCAAAAAGACAATTGCCCGTATCAAACAAACCCATGGTTTGAATCCTTCGGCCTTCATAGGAAAGCTCCACTGTATATACCTCCTTATCCCTGTGACGGTAAAAGCGCCATAGGGATAAGAGCCCCGCAGCCAGAAAAAGCACTCCTATCATTACCATTACGACAAAGGCTATGGAAATATTACTAAACATAACCGTATTTCCCAAATCCAACATAGAAAGCTTCAGATTTGTGTCATAATACAGCGAGTTCATCAATCCGCCTACAAAGTAGGTAATTAGTGATAAACTGATCCCCTGCTTTAAAAAATCGGTCCATTTCATCCTTCCGAAGGCAATCGGAATCATCGCCAGGATTGCGAGAACTTTGATTCCCACTTGAATTCCCTGGATCCATCCGGCTCCGCTCTGTGAATTAGTAATGTAATTCAACCAGGGCAAGAGGCTGATGAATACAGTAAAGAGTCCCCCAACGGCAGCTGCAAGCACCAGGCGCCATACCTTGCACTGCTTCCGGTTTACTGCCTTCACAAGGACTAACAAAAGCAGATCCATGAAGAAATTTAGGACAAATACGATATCCGGATAAATCTCAAGATACAAAATTCACCTCCGTTAATTGACTTGGCATCCTTTGTAGAGCCATGTGTTTGAAGCCATATAACTTCATTCCATCCACTTCAAGTGTACATAACCGATTATAACTTGTTTTGTTTCCAAATTATGTCAGTTCATGTACTTAAATCCTTTGTTTTCATTTACTATTTTTTACAGTTTCTTGGGTTAACCGCTTTTTAAAGACAAAAAAAGCTGTCAGATTATTTTGAAACAAATAATCTGACAGCCTTAATCTCTTATGTATTAAGATTTTTCTATTTATTGTGGCGGTTCTTCTGTAAAAACTCCGGGATCTTAATTCCGCCGGGATCTGTGTTGGTACCCGCCGGTACCTTGCCGGGCTGGCTGACAGGACGGCGGTTTGGATCAGTCTGGGCCGAATACAACTGAGAACCGGGCTGGCTTGTACCATAGCTGCTTCCAGAGGAGTAAGGACGATTTAAATTAAATTCCGGTTTTGTAGTGCTTGTCTTTAATCCACCCATATTGCCTCCCGGGCGTCTTAAGAAATCCGGTGTCTTCACCATCTCTTTGGATTTTGCATCCAGTCCGGTAGCAATTACCGTAATCGTAGCGGTATCTGCATTCACATCATCAAACATGGCACCAAAGATAATATTTGCAGAATCTCCTGCCAGCTCCTGAACCAGGGTGGCCGCCTCGTTTGCTTCTACCAGGCTGATATCTCCGGAAATATTGATGATCACATGGGATGCACCCTGGATGGTGGTCTCCAACAGCGGACTCGTAATTGCCTGCTTCACAGCATCAATACACTTGTCATCACCGACACCCATACCGATACCGATATGAGCCACACCCTTGTCCTTCATAACAGTCTGAACATCCGCAAAGTCCAAGTTAATCAATCCGGGAACATTAATTAAATCCGTAATCCCCTGAACACCCTGCTGCAGCACTTCATCCGCCTTGCGCAAAGCGTCCGGCATGGTAGTTCTGCGGTCAACAATCTCCAGCAATTTGTCATTGGGAATCACAATTAAGGTATCCACATGCTCCTTCAAACGATCTATTCCTGAGATCGCATTGGTCATACGGGTTTTCGCTTCAAACTTAAAGGGCTTCGTCACAATTCCAACGGTCAAAATCCCCAGTTCCTTCGCTATCTGGGCAACCACAGGCGCTGCACCGGTACCGGTTCCTCCACCCATACCGCAGGTTACAAAAACCATATCCGCACCCCTTATGATCTCCGATAATTGCTCCTTGCTTTCCTCTGCAGCCTTCTGTCCGATTTCAGGCTGTGCTCCGGCACCTAATCCCTTCGTCAGCTTTTCGCCAATTTGTATGCATAGCGGTGCTTTGCAATTCTTCAGATGCTGCTTGTCCGTATTGACACATACGAATTCAACACCGAGGATATTCTCTTCTATCATTCGATTAACGGCGTTATTTCCTGCTCCTCCTACTCCGATTACAAGTATTTTCGCAGTGGTATCCGCCTCATTTGTTCTTATCTCAAGCAAGGTCAATTCCTCCTTCATTGTATTTCTATCCTTTGACCAAACAATGGAATATTGTCTTCCCACTCTCTTCCAAAACCACATGATAATGGGATATCTTCTCTCTTATACACAAACTCTGGTATCCCACAATCCTACTTTATATGATATCTTTAAATTCCCAAATAATCAAGCATAATTTTTAAAAAATTGTATTTTATTCAGCCGTTTCCATCTATTTTAGCGGCTTTTTCCGCTTCCCTATGATGGTCTGTGTACCTTTCACATAATTCTTCATATCAATGGTTATTTCCATGCCTTCGGCCTCCGCCAATATGTTCTTCAGCTCCGAGAGTGCTTCATCATATGTGCTTTTTTTACCCAGGAGGACTTTGACTTCGCCGCAGTTTAAGGATACCTCATAGCTGCTGTTAAAGGTAATGGTATCAACCGTAAGTCCATATTTACCAATCAGCTGCGTCAGATTAATAATGACATCGAACAATTCGTCCTTTTGAACTTCCATCTTCTCACTGAGGAGGATCTTGCTGAACTTAAGCCCTTTTATCACCGGAATGTCCTCCAGCTTCCTGGAAGAACTCTCCACTATGATCCCGTCCTTATCAAAATACATGTATTCTCCCATAAATTCTACGCATCCGGCTACCATTTTCTCATATACATATACTGTAATCGTATGGGTATCCTTCATAGTAACATCAATTTTCTCCACAAAAGGAAGTCTGATGCTGGTAAAATACTGATGTTTTAAGTACAGATAAAGGGAATTGGTATCCAGCTTTGTCTGTATCAATTCACCGCCAATCTGCTCCTGCGTATATCTTTGCGTGCCTATTACCTCTAACTTCTTAACAGAGAAGGTGCTGATGAATAGGACAGCCGGTATACCGAGCACCAGGATCAGCAAAAGCAGCTTCCGGCAGATCCTGGCCAGTACATTGTTTGAATTCCTTGACCTCATTCGATTCATCGTTTGCTCCCTTTACCTTAACATAAGTTGCTTATACTGCGGCATTCTCACTACAGTACCTTGTTTCTGCACCGAGTATCTCCAAGTCCCTGCAGATGTCCTCATACCCCCGTTCTATGCTGGTTGCATCCCGGATGATCGTCGTACCCTCCGCACAAAGGCCCGCAATGGCCAGGGCGGCTCCGCCACGTAAATCGTGGGCCTCCACCACAGCTCCGTGGAGTTGTTTCATTCCAGTAATGATTGCTATGTTTTTCTTATCATCCACATGAATTGCGGCACCCATTTTTTGAAGCTCCTTCACGTTCTGGAAACGTGATTCAAAAATCTCCTCAATAATGGTACTGTCGCCATCCGCCAGACACAGCACGGACATCAGCTGCGATTGCATATCCGTAGGAAATCCCGGATAGGGCTGTGTCCTGAGCAAGTCGATTGCAAAGGGCCTGTGTCTCATAAGAACTCTAACGGTATCCTCTGTAGTATCAATATTACAACCTACCCTTCGCAAGGCGCGGATGGTTGATTCCAAGTGTCCGGTGGGTGTATTGGTAAATAAAGCATCCCCTCCCGCGGCAGCGACAGCTGCCATATATGTTCCTGCCACAATCCGATCGGAGGATAGACGAAACTCCACATCATGCAGCTCCTCTACTCCCTCCACCTCGATAAATGCCGTACCCTCTCCGCGTATTTTTGCTCCGGCGCTGATCAGATACCTGCACACTTCTATAATCTCCGGTTCCCTGGCCGCGTTAAATATCCTGGTGGTCCCTTCGGAAAGTACGGCTGTCAAAATTACATTCTGGGTGGCTCCCACGCTGGGAAATTCAAGAAATATATCATTACCAAGAATCCTGGGAGAGGAACAATGAATCATATTCTCATTCTCACCGATAAATTCCTGGGTTACATTCATCTTCCTGATGGCCTTCAAATGATAGTCGATAGGCCGTTTCCCGATGGAACACCCTCCCGGATATGCGATAGTAACCTCATGATGTCTTCCAAGCAAAGCACCTAAAAAAAGAATGGAACTGCGCATTTTCGTAACAAACTCCTCCGGCACGGAGGTGACGGCAGCATTTTGGCTGTCTACATTCAGGGTATTCCCTTCCCAGGAGGCTGTACATCCCAGCTCCTGAAGTATTGTAACCATATGGCATACATCCAGTATTTTGGGACAATTCTTCAGTACTGTAATTCCCTTGTTCAAAATAGTAGCAGCAATTACAGGTAATGCTGCATTCTTTGACCCTTGTATGTTAAGTTCACCTTTTAACCGCTTACCGCCGACGACCTGGATACTCGACATAGCACACCTCAGACAATGTAGGAAATATACTACACTATATGTTTTCAGTTTTGTCCGCGTGAATCATAGGGAATATCCTAATCGGCAGCTGTGAACTCTCCATCCTCCAAAGTCAATTTGGGTTGTGCAGCTTTTTTCAACGTTCTCCCTTAATCTGATTGGATACGCTCAGTACAATTCCCATTTCAAAAAGAATAACCATAACCGAGCTGCCTCCATAACTGACAAAAGGAAGCGGAATTCCTGTAGAAGGAATGGAATTGGTTACAACTGCTATATTAATCAATACCTGCGATGCAATATGTGCCAGCACGCCGGTAGCAATTAATCCTCCGTAAAGATCCGTAGCATTGATGGCTATGATAAAAATACGCCAGATCAATAGCAGGAAAAGAAGGATCAGGGCAAAGGCTCCAAAGAGCCCAAGCTCTTCACAAATAACCGAAAAAATCATATCATTATGGGACTCAGGGATGAAGCCAAGCTTTTGCATACTCTCGCCCAGCCCTTTTCCAAAAACACCGCCGGAAGCAATGGCATACAACCCCTGAAGTATCTGGTATCCCTTGGCCTCGGTCTCCACATTCAACCATATTTTAATTCTTTCAAAACGGTAAGGCTCCAGAAATACAAAGATGGATCCCAAACCGATTAACAACGCTCCCGATATAATAAAATAGAATTTCTTTCTGCTGGCAACAAAACAGATAGCGACCATAATGATGCCGACGATCAGAGCGGTGGAAAAGTTCTCGATAACAATCAGAATCAGCAGCGGCGAGATAAAGAGCACAACGCGCAAAAAACCACCGAACTTATCCAGCTTCTTGGGAGCCAGATTCACTATGTAGGCCGTAAACAGGATTACTGCGATTTTGGTCAGCTCCGAGGGCTGAAAGCGCCCCAGAGGTCCCATATCAATCCACCGCCTCGCACCGTTGATTACCGGTCCGAAGAGAAGAACATACAGCTGCAAAAGAACACACATAAAATACAGAAGGATTACCGGCTTCAGTCTGATTACCGGGAATTTTCTGATATAAATCCGGTAATCAATCTTGGATACAAAAATCATAATCAGAATTCCCGCACCGGCAAAAAGCGCCTGTCTTTGTAAATAATAAGTTGCATCACTGTATATCCTCTGTGCATTATAGGAGCTGGTGCTATAGATCATTACCAGTCCGAAGCAAACCAAAAACAGGATGAGGAATAACAGGCTGTAATCGTAATAGCTATGCATTTTTCTTTTATTTACTTCCCCTACCGTTCTGGCCATACTGACACTCCCAACCAAACTTTTTATTCATAAACTGTTAGATATTGCATCTTTCCTTCATAGCAGTGCCGTTCCTTCGATGCCTTTAGCACTCTATATTTTATGATTAAAGCATCAAAAGATGCTGCGCACATTTCCGGATGCAAGATATTGCTATTGCAAGCAAGCTTGCATATCAACACCTTGTATCCGGAAAGCACCTCCGGTGCTTTTGACTCTTTAATCATTTTATGAGGGCAGCTCTCTTACATATTCCTTAAACAGATTGCCCCGCTGCTCATAATTCTCGAACATGCCCCAGCTTGCACAAGCCGGTGATAACAGGACCGAGTCCCCTGGCTCCGCCTTTTCGGCACTGATTTGTACCGCTTCTCTGAGATCCTGCGCCATAATAATATTGTGAAAGCCATGGCGTCTTGCCGTCTCTGCAATCTGCTCACCGGTCTGCCCCAGAAGTACAAGGCATTTCACCTTCCCGTCAAAAGCCTCTATCCAATCATCAAAGGAGCTATTTTTATCATACCCCCCGCCGATGACTACCGTCGGTGTTCTCATGGCCTGAACCGCCTTAATGGAGGCATCGGGATTGGTTCCCTTAGAGTCATTATAATAGGTTACACCCTTAATAGTTTCCACATATTCAAACCTATGCTCCATTGCACGAAAATTCACCAGTGCCGTATGAATGAAATCCATAGGCACTCCCATGGAAATCGCCATTCCTGCAGCCGCCATGATATTCTCATACATATGCCTGCCAATCACCTTCAACTGATTGATATTTACAACGACTTCCTTTTGTCCCCTGCTGCTGTAATAGATCTCTTCGCCCTCCAGATATAGCCCTTCCTCCAGAGCTCTGACACTGCTATAGAACAAAACCCGGGTCTTTAGCCTTCCCGCCATTTCCCTCAGTATCGCATCCTCATAATTCAATACACAAACCTGGGATAAGGTCTGGTTTTTCGCAATATTCTCCTTCATGGCTATGTAGTTCTCCATAGTATGGTGACGGTCCAGATGATCCGGGGTAATATTCAGGATCGCACTGACATCCGGCCTGAACTCATGAATGGTTTCCAGCTGGAAGCTGGACAGCTCTATGACACAGACCGATTGATCCGTGGTCTCCATTGCTGCGTCAGTGAAGGGATTGCCGATATTGCCGACCACATGGACATCTTCAAAATAGGTGTTCATGATCTCACCAACCAGAGTCGTGGTAGTGGTTTTGCCATTGGTACCGGTGATGCCTATTATTTTGCCCTTGGCATAACGGCCGGCAAGCTCAATTTCTCCCCATACCGGAACCTTCCGTTCCCGGATTTTCGCCGCCAGGGGATGCTCTAAGGCAACTCCAGGACTGATTACAAGCAGATCCAGAGTATCGATCAGCTCCTCGGAGAGCTCTCCGGTCACCAGCATAAAATGATGCCCGGTATCAAACTTATCCTTAAAATCTTCCCGGGTAAGCTTCGCATTGGAATCATATAATATTACATCAGCCTCCTGCCTCTGTAATAATCTTGTAGCGGAGATACCGCTTTTCCCGGCCCCGAATACCAGAACCTTCTTATTCTTTAACTCCATATCATAACCATGCCCTTCCCGCTGACTGCCAACCTTTCGATGTGAAAACCTGCTTCCACATAAATCTGAAGGCTTTTTCATTTAATATGAATGTTTTTCTCACTTAAATATGATTGTTTCTCACATTGTACAGACGCAAAAATTTCTTAGCTAATTCCCATCAGAGCGATCAGGCATAAAATCGCTGTAATAATTGAAAATACCGCTACTACCCTGGTCTCCGACCAGCCCATCAATTCAAAATGGTGGTGGATCGGTGCCATCTTAAAGATCCGCTTTCCACCGGTTAATTTAAAGTAACTTACCTGGAGGATTACCGATATGATCTCTACCAGATAAATAAACGCAACCAGAATAATAAACAGAGGCATCTGCAGCATAAAAGCTGTCGATGCAACAAACCCGCCCAGGGCCAGGGAACCGGTATCTCCCATAAAGACCTTGGCAGGATATACATTGTATAGCAAGAAGGCCATCAGGCTTCCTGCTACAGCACCGGTAATCGGGGACAGATTGCTATGCAGTCCGATGGCAACCACGGTAAAGAAGGTTGCAATCAGCACGGTAACGCTTGACTCCAATCCGTCCAGTCCATCCGTGAAATTAGATCCGTTCACGGTTCCCAGAACAACGATTAAGAAGAACGGTACAAATAAAAAGGAAATATCCGCATATTTTCCTCCGGAGAAAGGAATCAACATCAGAGTTCCGATATCCGTATAGCGGTCAAGATAGAAGCCGAATACAGCGGTTACCAGGATCTGGCCTACCAGCTTCTGCCAGGCTCTCAGCCCCATATTCCGCTTCATAACCACCTTGATGTAGTCATCCATGAAGCCGATAATACCAAAACCAATGGTTACAAACAGGACAGGAACAATCTCCTTGTAATTCCCGATATATAACAAACAGGTAATTGAGATACTGAGTACAATGACTATTCCGCCCATAGTTGGAGTACCGGATTTTTTCTGATGTGATTTAGGACCCTCCTCCCGGATATACTGCCCGAATTTAAGCTTTCTCAGAAAAGGAATGAGCAGCGGACAGAGTATCGCGCATACACCGAAGGAAATAATTACGGGTAATATTACTTTAAATTCAGAAAAATTCATTGTGTCCTCCATTCTTAGATGGGCATCCTATCCTCTTACGTCCCATCCGCCGATCATTGGCATTATTCCTATGTATTGTCTGTGTATTTTTATAACTAAGCTATTATACTTTATAACCTCTAAAAAAACAATAATGAACTAGTCTTACCTTTTCAGGTATTTTATTCCTGATCAGACTCGCATTCGCATTCCGTTTCCGCTGCATGCTCATGAAGCCACAGTCACTCCGCGATTGTCAGTAGGTACAAGACACCCACTGATATAATCAATTCCCCTGTCCGCTGTCATCTCGTTTTGATGTTGTCTGATAAAGACAACATTCGCATTCCGCTTTCGCTTCATGCTCATGAATCCGCAGTCGCTCCGCGACTTGTCAGCGGGTACAGGACACCCTCTGACACAATCAATCCCCCTGTCCGCCGTCATCTCGTTTTGACGTTGGTGTGGGGAGTGATTGTGCGGATTCAAAGTACAGAATCAAATCACTGTCCTTCTCTATGGTTTCACCCGCCAGAGGAAACTGCTCTGCCACGACATCACCCTCTCCCAGGGAATATAGCTCATCAAAATCATATATCTTCAGCATATCCTTAACTTCCTTCTTGGTCTTACCTATAAAATCCGGCATCTGGAAGGTGCCGATATTGTACTTGGACCTTTCCTCTTCTGTGTAGCTTTCTTCGATTCCCAGATAGGGAAGTATATTATCAAACAGGCTTGCAATTACCGGTGCCGCAATAGTGCCTCCGTAGTAAATTCCCACCGGATCCTCGATGAGAACCATTGCTATTACCTGGGGATTATCAGCAGGTGCAAAGCCGATAAAGGACGAGATATATTTATTACTGCTTCTGGGAAGTTTTTCCGAGGTAGCCGTCTTGCCTCCAATTCGAAAGCCAGGCAGATAGGCCCGTTTACCTGTTCCGTCCGAAACCACCGCTTCCAGCAATTCCTTCATTGTTTCTGAGGTTTCCTTTGTTACCGCCCCGCTCTGGGTTTCATAATCCAGCGACTGTATCCGTGTTCCGTCCGAGGAACGTATTTCCACTCCAAGATGAGGGGTTACAAGCGTTCCGCCATTCACCACGGCACTGGTTGCCACCATTAATTGCAAAGGGGTAATCTGAAACGATTGGCCAAAGGATATGGTCGCAAGCTCAACTGCACCGATTTTATCGATTTTATGCATGATTGAATTGGCTTCTCCGGGCAGGTCAATTCCAGTCTTGTTAAACAACCCCAGCTTCTTGAAATAATCATACATCTTTTCGGTTCCAACTCTGGCTCCGATTTCCATAAACACAGGATTACAGGAGTTCTTTATTCCTTCCACAAAATCCTGGCTTCCATGCCCTCCTGCCTTATGGCAGCGGATGGTCCGATCCTCAACCTTTTTGTAGCCCGGGCAGAAAAACCGGTCTGTCAGCTTTACCACATGCTCCTCCAAAGCGGCGGTTGCAGTTACTATTTTAAAGGAGGATCCAGGCTCATAGGTATCGCTGATGCAGGCATTGCGCCACATTCCGTTGAGCAAGTCATTCAGTTTCTGATCCGACAAAGTCTGTCCCTGATACTGGGAAGTAATTTCATCAATCAAAGTATAGGGATCGTTCAGATTGAATTCCGGCACATTAACCATCGCCAGTATCTCACCGTTCTGGGGATTCATAACAATCAGCTTCACATTGGAGGCCTGCTTCGACTCCCGCACCTTCAGGGCTGCCTGCTGAGCATACTGTTGAATATTCATATCAAGGCTGATATAAAGATCATTGCCGGGCTGAGGTTCAATCCTGTCCTCCGCTGCATTTTCAATCTCCACACCATAAGCGGTGGTCAGAGTAAGAATTGTACCGTCAATCCCTTTCAGGAATTTATCATATTTCACTTCGAGTCCGATGACTCCCTGATTGTCACTGCCCGTAAATCCGATGACTCTGGAGGCAAGGGAATCGTATGGGTAATATCTCTTATAATCCTCATCCACCATGACCCCGTCCAGATCGTATTCTCTTATCTTATCAGCAATCGCCTTATCCACATTGGATTTAATTCTCTCGATGGAGGAGCGTTTCTCCACCCTTTTTCTTACCTTTTCCTCACCAAGTCCCAATTCTTTGGACAGCAGAGAGATAACACGCTCCGGGTCCGTTATCTGTGCATGGATTACCGATATGGTACAAACCGGCTTGTTGGTGGCAATTTCTTTTCCCTGGGCATCATAGATGCTTCCCCGCTCCGCTTTAATGGCACGCTCACGTTCATGAAGCGCCTTTGCCCTGGAAGCATAATCCTCTGATTTTAATATCATTAAATACCCTAACCGGGCAGAAAGTCCCAGGGCTGCGATAAATACAACACTAACGACAATTAATATATTTCTTCTGTGATAGGTTCTGCTTTTAGCCATATACCCATACCTTTCTTGAAAGGTATCACCTTTATATCTCTTATCGTTTCATTTTATTACATACAAGTTATGTTTATTCAACAATTCCAACAAATGAAGCCGGAACCTGTATTATTCCAATGCATCGGGATTGAACTCGTCTTCCCAGGAAGTCCCCTCGGTTCCTCCTCCGGGATCAACTGCGTCGTCTTCTCCCTGCTCTGGTGGCTCTCCTTCCTCTCCCGGCGGCTCCTCCCCAGCGTTTTCGCCTCCTGAAGAATTGCCATTCTCCTGATTTCCATTTTCCTGATTTCCTGACCCCTGAGAGGCATTCTCCCCGGAATTATTCTCAGTGGTATTACTTTCCTGAGAGTTACTTTGATTCTGGCCGGAGACTTCTCCTGAATTGCTTTGTTCTGAACCCTCCTGAGAACCATTCGTCCCCGAAGCTTCGCCCGCCTGAGTAGAACCGCCTTCCTCTCCCGAAGTATTGGCTCCTCCCTGGGAGGAATTGCTGCCCGTCTGGGTGTTGTCAGCATTATCATCCTCCGAGGGAAGCAGGTAATCAATTTCGCCTTCCGGATAAATTCCCAATGCCGGTAAGAGTTCCGTCATAATTCTGCTGGCAAATTCCGTGGCTATAGCACTGTTGGCTTGTTTTACCACATTCTGGGGCTCATCAATCATCACATAGATGACAACCTCCGGATTGATTGCAGGAACAGCGCCTAAAAAGGATACAATATATGTTTTTGCATCCCGGGGAAGCTTCTGGGCGGTACCGGTCTTGCCGCCGACGGCATAACCTTCCACCTTGGCTCCTCCTGCGGTGCCTTCCTCCACAGTCTGATACATCGCTTTTTGAATAAAATCGGAGGTTTTCTCCGATACCGTCTGACGCACCAGTATCTTATCCACTTCCTTCACGGTCGCACCATTGGCATTGACAATCTTCTTGACGATATGGGGCTGGTAATAGTAACCTCCGTTCACAAGGGAAGAATAGGCCGAAGCCATCTGTACCATGGTCACCGTAAATGCCTGGCCGAAGCTGTTGGTCGCCAGCTCTACCGGATTAAGCGCATCCCGGGTCATGGTGATGCCGGTTCCTTCTCCCGGCAGATCAAGTCCTGTCTTTTTACCAAAGCCAAAGCCATTCTGGTAACGGAAGAAAATATCCCTTCCTTCCTTATCCACAATCTGCATCAGCGCATCGTTGCAGGAAAGCATCAGAGAATGTGTCAAGTCAAGGGTACCATGTCCATTTCTATTGCTGCATGCAATTCTCGTTCCGCTGACATTTTGAAAACCGTCGCAATCAAAGGTATCCGTCTCAGACAAAATGCCTTCCTCCAGACCCGCGGCAACGGTTACCGGCTTAAAGGTGGAACCCGGCTCAAAGCCGCTGGTAATCACATCGTTTTTCCATAAGGCATTCAGGGCTTCCGTTTTTTTCTCCTCTGACATGCCGGAGATCTCTTCTTCCGGAAAAATTCCTTCCAGATTCCTTGGATTGTTCAGGTCATATTCCTGGTTGGAAGCCATGGCAATGATCTCCCCATTATTTGGATCCATCACCAGCACTCCGATATTCAAACTGCCAAAGTCCGTATTAAACTGAGTAATGTGCTTTTGTATAATTCTCTGAGCATTGGCATCAATGGTGCTTACGATACTGTTACCATTGACAGCCTTCTTAATAATCCGTTCTATATTCAGATCCGAATCATAGTATCCGTATTCTCTTCCGTTCGTCCCATTCAGTTCGCTATTATAATATTCTTCGATCCCCCAGTAGCCCGTATTGTCCGCCGAAGTAAAACCCAAGATATCGCAGGCCAGCGTTCCATATGGATAATTCCGTACATATTCCTCTTCAAAGTTCACTCCGATAATTGATTTGTTTTCCTTTGATTTACTCTCCTTTAATTTACTTTCCTTAATTAAAGCTTCAAAGTTTTTCACATCTTCAAATTTCAGATTTTTACGCAAAATGACGTATCTGCGGTCAGCTTTCGTCTCCAGTATTTCCATGACCTCTTCCCGCGTGACGCCAAAATTCTCATTTAACGCAGCAATTGTCACATCAATGTGGCCTTCGTTCAGTGTCAGGCGTTCCGGATCAAGGATCAGCCGATATTGAAGTTCACTTCTGGCAAGCACGGTTCCGTTCCGGTCGGTAATATCTCCTCTCCTGTAGGGAAGCACCGAGCTGACATAGGTTTGTCTGGACAGAACATGCTTTGCATATTCTTCTCCTTTGGTCTGCATGATATAAATCAACCGTCCCATTAGGGCGACCAATGATATAGTAATAACACAAAATACAAGCAATAGTTTTGCTTGCATTCGTGAGTTGAATTTTTTAGTTATTTTATCCTGGGCTCTTTCCATTACAGCTTACCTCAACATTCCTATGTGCAGTATTTAGTTAGGAATATCCTCATATTGCCTAACATAATTGGTGGAACTGCTCTTGTAAGTGATGATCTCATTGTTGTTCGGGTATACCATACCAAGCTCCTTAACTGCAACCTGATAGATATAATCCAAATCCACTGCCGTTTCAATCGCTTCATAAGCAGCATCATTTTCATTGATCAGGACGGTAAGCTCCTGCTCCGTCTTAACGATGCTCTTTTTCATCTGACTCACCTGGGTCTGAATCTTCAGGTAATCCACACACACATATACCGTAGCTATAATCGCAAAGGTAAGGACTACCAGAGAAGCAAAATTAATTCCTGAAAATGCTTTTGGTGAGCTTGCTGCCTGTCTTCTTTTTGGGGGAACCCGATACTGTTCTTCCTCTCTGCGGATATCCGGAGCGGTTCTTAGTTTGCGTACCGTGCTTCCGTCCACATAGCTTGTCCCCGGATTCTCATATTGATAGCGCCTCTTATTCGCCTCCATGCCAGAAACCCCTCTCTACCCTTTACTTAAAAAATCACACCTGTTTCCCTGATGCCTTTTCAAACACCCGAAGCTTTGCACTTTTTGACCGTTTGTTCTCCTCCAATTCCCCTGCGGAGGGAAGAATCGGTTTTCTTGATATTACTCTTCCCCGGGACACCTTGCCGCAAACACATACCGGAAAATTCGGCGGGCAGGTGCAGGGATTTTCATTCATCTTAAAGCAGGATTTTACAATCCGGTCCTCCAGGGAATGGAAGGTAATGATACAAAGCCTTCCTTCCGGTGACAGCAGAGCAATCATATCCTGCAGGGTATCCTTAAGTACTTCTAATTCCCGATTGAGCTCGATCCGAATTGCCTGGAAGGTTCTCTTGGCCGGGTGCCCTGTGTTCACTCTCAGCTTCATCGGGATGGCAGCCTTGATCGCCTCATTTAATTCAAAGGTGGTCTCAATCGGCTTGTCCGCCCGCTGTCTGACAATATGCTTCGCTATATTCTTGGCAAAATTATCCTCTCCATAATCTCTTATGATACGGTATAATTCCATCTCCGAATAGCCGTTTACAATATCCCTTGCTGTTTTATCACTGCGTGTATCCATTCTCATATCCAGAGGCGCATCTTCCTTATAGGAAAATCCCCTCTCCGGCGTGTCCAGCTGATGGGAGGATACTCCCAGGTCCAGCAGTATTCCGTCCGCCTGATCGATACGGAGGTCATAAAGCACCTGCTTCATATCAGAGTAATTGCTTCTGACAATTGTCACCCTGTCCTGATACGGTGCCAATCGCTCCCCGGCTGCCCGAATTGCCGCTTCGTCCTGGTCAATCCCGATCAATCTCCCTGTCTGCAGCCGCTTTGCAATCTCATAGGAATGTCCTCCTCCGCCCAGGGTTCCGTCCACATATACTCCGTCCGGCTTTATATTCAAATGTTCTATTGTTTCTTCCAATAACACTGACTTATGCTCAAATGCCATAATAATCTCCGGTACATTCCCTTTCCTTAAAAGCTGATGCCATACTGTGACATATGCTCTGCTATAGCATCCACATCATCATAGTCGTTATTGTTCTCCCAGCGTTCCTTACTCCATATCTCAATCTTGTTCAGTACTCCGACAAAAACAATATCCTTATCCAGTCCCGCACTTTCCCGCAGCTTCGCAGGTATTAATATTCTTCCCTGTTTATCGGTTTCGCATGCAGCAGCTTTCGCCATAAAATATCTTTGCAGCTGTCTCGCTTCCTTGGTACCGGGCAATTTTGCAAGTTCATTGACGAAGGCCTGCCATTCATCCTGAGGGTATGCGAATAAACAGCCATCCAAACCCATGGTGATGACAAATTCCTCTCCGAGTCCCTCACGGAACTTCGACGGTATGATGATCCTTCCCTTGGAATCGATCGAATGATCGAATTCACCCATGAACATACAATTCACCTTCGCTTCAGCTCTGCTTTGTGATTGTGGCAGCTTGTCCCACTTTCGTGGGTATTTACTCCACTTTCCACCACTTCACTCCACTTATGTGTCTATTCTATATTAAAAGAGGGAATTAATCAAGCATGAAATCAAAAAAAACAACCCGCAAAACCCTAGAATTATGGGTTTTGCGGGTTGTTTCGATTTATATCTACAACATCTTGTATTTATAAGAAAAATCGAACAAATTATGTCAATATATAGTCAAAATAGCGATTTTAGGAAAATAGTCCCAACTAATCTAAAACTATCTCTTATCTTCTGCCCTTCACTCTTGCTCTTCTTCTTTTATAAATCAACAGAAACAGGGAAGTAATCACGATAAGAGCCGATAATATCTGGGAGACCGCATATGGCGTTCCCCACAAAAACAACTGATCCGTACGAAGTCCTTCCATCCAGACACGCCCCGCCCCATATCCGATCAGATAGAGCAGCATAATCTCTCCGTCAAACTTCTTACGCTTCGTATAGTAAAGTAAAATCATCAGAAGTCCCAAATTCCAGACGGATTCATACAGGAATGTGGGATGAACCTGAATATAGATCTCATCCCCTACTGTAACCAGCTTGTTCCGGATTTCCAGAATGCGCTCCAGTGCTCCTTCCCTGCCTAGATACATCTGCTCCAATTCGGACAAGGAAGTGGTATTCCTGTATATTCTTGACACATCCTTAATGTTTAATTGCATCGCAAAAAGCCCGTCATAATACTTTCCGAAGGCCTCCCGATTAAAGAAATTCCCCCAGCGTCCGATAATCTGTCCGGTTACCAGCCCCACACATGCGGTGTCTACCAAAAGCCAGAAAGGATATTTTTTTACCCTTGCATAAATTACAGCCGCCAGCAAAGCAGCTATGATTCCTCCATAGATTGCCAATCCGCCGGTTCTGATATTAAAGACCGACCATGGATTATCTACAAATTCCTCAAGGGCAAAGACCACATAATACACCCTGGCTCCAATCACCGCAGAAATGATGGCAATCAAGGCAAAATCCAGATAAAATTCCGTGCTTTGACCCGTCTTTTTTGCTATCTGCTCTGCAACCAACCAGCCGCAAAGCATACCAAACCCAATGACAATTCCATAGTAGGCCACATGGTATCCGAAGATATCTATTCCGGATCCGACATTCTTCAACTCAATTCCCAGGTTTGGGAAGTTAATATTCGTAGCTAATATTGTCTGCAATATAATCACCACTTTCCAACTTCAACTGCTTCTGCCTATACATTAAAACGGAATAATATCACATCGCCGTCCTGAACCACATACTCCTTGCCCTCTGAGCGGACCAGACCTTTTTCCTTGGCAGCATTATAGTTTCCGCAGTCTACCAGGTTATGGTAATTCACAATTTCGGCACGGATAAAGCCCCGCTCAAAATCACTGTGAATCTTGCCTGCTGCCTGAGGTGCCTTGGTACCGATTGGGATAGTCCATGCTCTGGTTTCCTTGGGTCCTGCCGTTAAAAAGCTCATCAAACCAAGGATGTGATAACTGGCCCTGATCAGCTTTTCCAGGCCGGATTCCTTTAGGCCAAGCTCCTCCAGGAACATACGCTTTTCCTCTTCGTCAAGCTCGGCGATTTCCTGTTCAATCTGGGCGCAGATCACAAATACTTCCGAATTCTCCTGCGCAGCTATATTCCGAACAATATCCACATACTGATTGCCTGCTCCATCCTCCGCCAAATCATCTTCCTTCACATTGGCGGCATAGATCACCGGCTTCGCTGTCAGAAGATTATAATCAGCCAGCCACAGTGCCTCCTCGTCATCCAGGGTCTCGAAAGCCTTTGCCATCCTCCCCTCCTCCAGAAGAGCCTTCAATCTCTCCTGCATCTGGAGCTCCTTGGCAAGGGACTTATCATTCTTGGCACCTTTGATAGTTTTTGACATCCTTCGCTCCAGTATCTCAAGATCGGAGAAGATCAGCTCCAAATTAATCGTTTCAATATCTCTCAAAGGATCAATGGAACCATCCACATGAATTACATTGGGATCTTCAAAGCATCGTACCACATGTACAATGGCATCAACTTCCCGGATATTGGAAAGAAACTGGTTACCGAGACCCTCTCCCTTGGAAGCACCCTTTACCAGACCTGCAATATCAACAAATTCTATGGTGGCAGCTATAATTTTCTCAGTATGATATAAATCTCCGAGAACCTTCAATCTCTCATCCGGAACCGGAACAATGCCAACGTTCGGGTCTATGGTACAGAAAGGATAATTCGCGGATTCCGCTCCTGCCTTCGTTAAAGAATTAAAAAGTGTGCTCTTACCTACATTGGGTAAGCCTACGATACCTAATTTCATTTGTGTCTTCCTTCCTCTTTTCTATTTCTTCCTTACTTCATTCACATTTAATCCCGGGACTCAATTACCAGCAGGACACCGTTATAAAACTCTATGCTTGCTGTCTCCTCTATAACCTCATTGCTAATACCGAGACTGCTTCCCGCCTCCAGAACAATGCTGTCCAGGGGATATTTAAAGCCCTTCAAGGTCAGGCCCTCCACCTTCTCACCAAAGGGCAGCAAGGATACATAGTCTCCGTACTGCCGTCCGCGCTCAATGATGAAACTGCTGTCTTTCAGATATATCTTATTGTTCTCATCCAGAATACAAGCTTCCAGCTTCAATCGAAGCGGCAGCAAAAGCAGATGAAGATTCGCCAGGGTATGATCCAGCCTGCTTCCGGTGGCTCCCGTCAGCTCAATGGAGTCTGCATTATGTGTCAGCGCCAGCTCGATTGCTATCTGGGTATCCGTTTTGTCCTTTTCCCGGGGGAAGGTCTCCATAGGCGTTGAACTCTCACGATACTTCCTCAGTACGGCTTCCGAAACCGAGTCAAAATCACCAACGATAAAATCCGGTGTGATTTTTAGCCGGTCCGCAGCCTCCAAACCATGGTCCACCGCAATAATCATGGAATAGGTCTGCTGTCTCAGTCTTTCCGCCAGGAAAACATCATTGGTTCTTCCTCCGGTAATAATTAACACCTTATTATTAACGTGTAACTTATTGTTCCTATCTTTCCTGTCCTTCATTTGCACTACCTGTTTTGAACGTCATCAAATATTTTCTGAAAGCCTGCTACATTAGCCTTGATATCCCCCCGGAATATGGAGGTCCCGGATACAATAACATTAGCACCAGCTTCCAGGACTGTAGTGACATTCTCCAGAGTGATACCACCATCCACTTCGATATCAAGCGTTATACCCTTGTCCTCTGCCATCTTTTTAAGCTCTGTAATCTTTCTGACGACACCGGGGATCATTGTCTGTCCCCCGAAGCCAGGATTCACAGTCATAATAAGTACCATATCCAAATCCTGCAAAATATATTCCAGCCCCTGCAGCGTCGAAGCAGGATTTAGTGATATGCCCGCTTTCATGCCCAACTCCCTGATCCGGGCTATTGTCCGGTGCAAATGAGTACAGGCTTCCGCATGAACTGTTATGATATCCGCTCCGGCCTCCTTGAAAGCCTCCAGATAACGAATCGGCTCTTCAATCATCAAGTGAACGTCAAAAACAAGCTTTGTATTCCTTCGTATCGAAGCAATCACCGGCATTCCGAAGCTGATGCTGGGAACAAATTTTCCGTCCATGACATCAATATGGAGGTATTTTACACCTGCCTGTTCCAAAAGTTCTATCTGCTCCCCCAGCTTATTAAAATCAGCTGCTAAAATTGACGGCGCAAGTATCATTCCTTCTACCTCCATTTCCATATAAAAAGAACCATGCCGCCAACGATAAGCACTCAAACAGCATGTGAAACAGTTTAAGGCTCACAATCTAATAGCGCTTTTGGTTCTTTAATTCCTCATAAAGAGTCACATAATTCTCATACCGAAGCCTGCTGATCTTTTTATCCTTCAGCGCTTCTTTCACTTCACAGCCAGGCTCATTCAGATGATTACAGCCGATAAAACGGCATTCCTCCTCATAATCCTGAAACTCTACAAAATAATCCTTTAGTTCTTCCTTATCAATCTCATCAATATAAAGGGAGCTAAAGCCTGGGGTATCCATGATATAAGTATCTTCTTCCACATAGATCAGTTCGGAGTGCCTCGTAGTATGCTTCCCCCTTTTTATCTTCTCACTGACCACCCCGATTTCCATCTTCGCCTGGGGTTGAACAAGATTAATAAAGGTAGACTTTCCTACTCCGGAAGGGCCTGCAAGCACAGTAGTCTTCCCCTTGATCCGTTCATACAGAACCGATATTCCTTCCTTACGGCGCATGCTGGTGAATACCACCTCATAGCCGCAGCGCCTGTAGGTATCCTTGAGCAACGCGATTTCACCCTCGTCCGCTATGTCCAGCTTGTTAAAGCAGACAACCGTATTCACCTTCTGCTTCTGCATCATGATCAAAAACCGGTCCAACAGATTCAGATTAGGGTCAGGCTCCGCTGCCGCAAAAATCACCATTGCCTGGTCTATATTTGCAACAGCGGGCCGGATCAATTCATTCCGTCTGGGAAGAACCCGAACTATAGTGCCTTTGCCCGACGGCTGGTCACTGGTATCGATTTCTACGTCGTCCCCTACAAGCGGTTTGATATTCTGATTGCGAAATATTCCTTTTGCTTTACATTCATACACCAGATTGCTCTCCGGTGTATGAACATAGTAAAATCCTGCAATACCTTTGACAATCTTTCCCTTCAAGCTAATCCTCCATAGCTCCAAATTCTACCTTCCACGTAGTCTGCGTATCACCCGGTATTGTGAACAGTTCGCCGTCAACATACATTCGTACCGTGCCGACCGTGGAGCTGTCGCTCACGATATCTGAAACTGTTAGCGGGAATTCCAGCAAGGATAGATAGCCTTCGAAAATATTAGAGACATTGCCATCCTGCTCCATCTCAAGCACAATTTCTGCTTCCGTATTTTCGCTGTATTCAAAAGGATTCACATTAATCGTAACCAGGCCGCTATACATCGAACCGCCTGTATTGCCGCCCGTAGGCGTACTGGCCGGGCCGGAGCTGACAATGATATCAACCACCGTTCCTTTATCTACCTTCTGACCCTTGGTATTGCTCTGATAGGTTACCACACCTTTTTCATAGGTTTCAGAGTTTTCATAGGATACATTGCCCTTAACCAATCCTGCTTCTGTCAAGGCTGTGGCTGCCTCGGCTTCGGTTTTGCCGATGAGATTCGGAACAGTAACCTGTACAATCTCGGGTCCGGTGCTTATGATTACTGTGACCGTATCTCCTCTGACCACCGGGCTCTGACGTTCCGGTACAGTAGAGATTACATGGCCTGCCTCTATCTCATCACTGGCCACATATTCATGAAGAAGCTTCAGACCAAGCTCATTCAGCTTCTTATCCGCAATCGCCTCCGTATGTCCGTATATATTGGGAACCTCAAAGGTTTCCGGTCCGATACTGATGGTAAGCAGTACGACTGAGTTCACATCCACATCATTGCCTGCCTGGGGATATTGGAGCATGACCTTGCCCTCTTCTATTGTATCAGAGAAGTCTTCCTGATATCTGACCTCCGCCTTCTCCGACTTGGCTTTAATGGATTTCTCAGCATCCTCCTTGGTCAGTCCGAGCACGGAAGGAACGGTGAATAGAGCTGTTTCATCAGCTCCCTCGGTAGGAGCCTCAGTCACCGTAACCGAAGGTGTTATGGTCGCATCCGTCTCCGGTGGATTGGGGTCCCCGCTCTTGGTTCTGGAGATGAACCATACTGCCAGCACAATAATTGCTATAGCCAGGATAACAACAGCAACAATGCTTCCCACCAAAAAGAATTTCTCTACCTTGGTATCTACGGAATCCAGCTCTTCGTCATCATCCTCGGTCAGCTTCCTGGTCTGGAGATTTCTGGTTTCCCTTAAATCTTCATCCAGGTACGCACCATTTTTAATCTTATTTAAATCATCTGATATATTAATCGTCGGCGAATCACTGGATACGAATGCGGGTATCTGTACAAAATCACCGTCGGGGTTTGCAATCGCTTTCTTTAAGTCTGCAATCAGCTCGGATGCGGAATGATATCTTCTTTCCGGACGCTTTTGCATACATTTTTGAACAATCTTATCAATGCTTACGGGAATCTCCGGATCCAGCTCCCGAAGCGGCATCGCTTCTCCCTGAATGTGAAGCAGGGCAACAGACACTGTATTATCCCCTGCAAAGGGCACCTTGCCGGAAAGCATCTCATACAGAGTAACTCCCAGGGAGTAGATATCGCTCTTCTCATCGCTATATCCTCCCCTTGCCTGTTCCGGTGAAAGATAATGTACGGAACCCATGGCATTGGAGGTGATTGTATTGGAATTCGTTGCTTTCGCAATTCCGAAATCCGTCACCTTCACCTTGCCGTCACGAGAAATGATTATGTTCTGCGGCTTGATATCCCTGTGTATGATACGGTTGTCATGTGCCGCTTCCATTCCCTGGGCGATCTGAATCCCGATACCGACCGCTTCCTTCACCTCGAGCTTACCCTTTCGTTCGATGAAACGCTTCAGAGTAATCCCTTCCACCAACTCCATAACAATATAATGCAAACCGCTGTCATCTCCGACATCATATACATTTACGATATTGGGATGGGACAGGCCTGCAGCAGATTGGGCTTCCGCCCTGAATTTATTTACAAAGCTTTTATCACTTGAATATTCCGGCTTCAAAATCTTAATTGCCACAAATCGATTCAATCTCTGATCCCTGGCCTTATATACGTCAGCCATTCCGCCGGAGCCTACCTTATCAATGACCTCATAACGGTCACTGATAATCATACCGGGTTTTAACATGTTAGCTCACCTCATTTTCATACTTTAATAATGATAATTGAAATATTATCCTTACCACCATTCTGATTGGCCTGTTTCACCAAAGTCTCGGCGGCAGCCGCCGGATCATTATTCTCCTTAATAATCCGTTCAATTGTCTCGTCTTCCAACATATTCGTCAGACCGTCCGAGCATATAAGTACAGTATCTCCTTCTTCCAGGCTCACTTCAAAAAAATCAGGTGTCACAGTTGTATTGGCGCCGATTGCTCTGGTGATGATATTCTTATTGGGACTAACTCTCGCCTCACTGCGATCAAGCTCTCCTGTCTTCACCATGACCTCCACCAAACTGTGGTCCTCCGTAACCTGCTTTATTCCATCTCCTATCACATACAATCTGCTGTCGCCGACATTGGCAACATACATCTCATGGTCAAATATGGTTGCCGCCACAAGTGTCGTTCCCATACCCTCCAACTCGCTTTGCTCCTGGCCTTTGCTGCACAGAGCTTCATTTGCTCCCTTAATTGCGTCTTCAATTAAGGCTATCGGTGATTCTATCTCGCTTTCCTCAATCTTCTGCTTAAAAAACTCAACACAGTACCTTGAAGCATAATCACCCGCATTATGTCCTCCCATGCCGTCTGCCACCACAAATAGATTCGGCAGTCTGCCGATGGCCGTCTCACTGCAAAAGACATAATCCTGGTTTATCCTCCGTCGCTCTCCAATATCAGTAATCGAAAATGCTTTCAAGCCTGCACCTCCTAGTTATGGCAACCATTCAATTGCTATTTCTATCAACATAAGTCAAGCTGTTTATTGCTTGTTGCTGTTTAGATAGCTCTTCCTTAATTGCCCACAGGCAGCATTAATATCTGCGCCCATTTCTCTTCTAATAGTAACATTTATTCTGTTTTTTTCAAGTATATTTTTGAAATTTTGTATTTTTTTGTTTTCCGATTTGCGATAATTCCGCTCTTTTATGGGGTTTACAGGGATCAGATTCACATGGCAATTCAGGCCTCGGACAAGCCGGCTAAGCTCCTTTGCATGCTCTTCTTCATCATTAACTCCATCCACCAGGCTATATTCAAAGGTCAATCTTCTGCCTGTCTCCTCGTAATAATACCGAAAGGCATTCATAACCTCGGACAGCTCATATTGGAGAGCAACCGGCATCAGTTTCTTTCGAATCTCGTTATTCGGCGCATGCAAGGATAAGGCCAGGGTAATGGCCAGATTTTCCTTTGCCAATTCCCGTATCTTATCCGGAATGCCGCAGGTGGATACAGTGATATTCCTGGCGCTGATATTCAGACCTCGCTCCTCTGTAAGTATTCGCAGAAAGCGGATCAAATTATCATAATTATCCAGCGGTTCTCCGGTTCCCATGACCACCACATTGGATACCCTCTCTCCGGTCAGAGCCTGAATCCGGTAAATCTGATCCAGCATTTCAGAGGGAAGAAGATCCCGTTCTTTGCCGCCGATGGTGGAGGCACAGAATTTACAGCCCATTCTGCAGCCGACCTGGGAAGAGATGCATACACTGTTCCCGTGGTGATATCGCATAAGCACACTTTCGATCACCCTGTCATCCGGCAGCTGAAACAGATACTTGATTGTTCCATCCGTCTCGGAATGGAGTGCATCCACCTCTTTGAGCACTGTTACGGGATAGGCCTCTTGAAGCTTTAAGCGAAGGTCTTTCGGGAGGTTCGTCATCTCCCCGTAGTCAGCCGCCAGCTTCACATGCAGCCATTCATAAATCTGTTTTGCCCGAAAAGCCGGCTGTCCCATGGACTTTAAAGCTTGCTCCAATTCCGGTAAATATAATGATTTTATATCATAATGTTCCATATTTCTTTCTATTTCATCCGCCTTCATTTTTACTTTTTACGGAATTTAGAGATGAAGAAGCCATCGGTATTATGGATTCCCTGAATCATCTGTAAATATCCCTCTTTCGCAGTTTCACATTGAAGCAGCGCGGGAAGAAGCTCATTAAAGCCGACTGCTTCAAATTCATAATTCTGTAAAAACCATTCCCGGTTTTCCAGGTTCTCCTCTTTGTTTACGGTGCAGGTTGAAAAGATCAGGCAACCGCCCTTTTTCACATATTGCTGTACCTTATCCAAAATAATCCTTTGTAATTCTACCAGCTCTTTATGTTGATTTTGTGTCAGCTTATATTTTATGTCCGATTTTTTTCCTAGAACTCCCAATCCACTGCAGGGCAGGTCTGCGATAACAAGATCCGCCTGTGCAAGAAGCTCCGTATCCAGAACAGTTGCATCCCAGACCTTTGTCTCCACATTGGTGACTCCCAGACGCCCTAAATTCTCCCGGATCAAATTCACTTTGTACTCCGTCAGGTCCCTTGCGGATACTCGGTCTGCCATCTGGGCAGCATGAAGCGCCTTTCCTCCGGGAGCACTGCAGACATCAACCACGTAATCCTCCGCCTTGATGCCCGATACCTCCCCTACCAGCATCGAGCTGACATCCTGAACTGCAAAACAGCCGCTGCGAAAGGATTTAAGCCCCTCCAGATAATCATAATCGCGTATGGTAAAGGCATACTCCAGATATTCACTATCCTCCACCGTTACGCCCTCCTGCTCCAGCATGGCCTTTAGCTCCGCCGGAGACAGTTTCGCTAAATTACAGCGCACGGTTGTCTCTTTCTCCTTCAGAGATGCTATTAGCATAGCCTCCACCATCTGGAAAGGGTACTGCTCCAGCAGCTCCTCCACCAGCCAGGCCGGGGTGGAATAGACGATTTCAAGATAGGACACCGGAGAACGGACCGGATCCGGAAAGTTGATATTCTCCTTGTTTCTTGCAATATTTCGAAGGACCGCGTTGACAAAACCGGACAGTTTGGTGAAGCTCCTCTTCTTGGCCAAATTTACCGCTTCATTACATACTGCCGGTACCGGAACCGCTTCCATATAGATTAACTGGTACGCACTGAGGCGCAGCAGATTTCTGATCAGCGGCTTCATCCGGGCAACCGGCAGGGATGCATGCAAATTAATAATATAGTCCAGAGTCAGGTAATGCTTCACCGTCCCCTGAAAGATGCGGGCGATAAAAGCCCGTTCCTGCTTCTCCAGATGCTGATGTTTTTTCAGGGTATGATTGAGTACGGTGTGACTGTATTTACCCTCCTCCAAAACCTCCAGCAGCATCTTAAGAACAATCTCTCTTGAATTACTCTGAGGCATCGCTTTCTCATTGTTCTGAACAATCTCTCTTGAATCACTCCGAGGCATCGCTTTTTCATTGTTACGGACAATTTCTCTTGCATCCGGTCTTTTAGTCACGTCTTCTTCCTCCTCCAAACAGGAGAACAAGACGCAGAAGCTGTAAAATCGTAGCCGCTGCTGCCGCTACATAGGTAAGGGCGGCGGCGTCCAGCACTTTCTTTGACCCGGCCAGCTCCTCACGGTGTAAAATCCCCGTCTCCCCCAGCCTCGCAATCGCTCTTCGGGAAGCGTTAAATTCCACCGGAAGTGTAATCAATTGGAACAGCACCGCTGCAGAAAACAGCAAAATCCCCAGATCGATCAGGGACTGAAAGCCCCCGACAAACAGTCCGATCAGGATCAGAGGCCAAGCAGCCATGGACCCGAAGTTGGCAACCGGCACCAACAGCCCTCTGATTTTCAATGGCAAATAGGAATTCTGATGCTGGATCGCATGCCCGCACTCATGGGCGGCAACTCCTATGGCCGCTATAGAATTGGAATGGTATACCGAATCCGATAAGCGCAGCACCTTAGATCTGGGATCGTAGTGATCACTGAGATGGCCCGATACCTGCTCAATATGCACATCCCTGATTCCCGAGGCATACAGCAGCCTTTCTGCCGCCTGTGCTCCTGTGATGCCGGACGTACTCTTTACCGAAGAATACTTCGCATAAGTGGTTTTCACTCTCGCCGAGGCGAGAAGGGAGATAACCACACCGATTAGAACCAATCCGTAGGTCGGATCGAAATAATAAGGATAATACATTATATCCTCCTTTCAAACATTCTTGTACTCGTTACAGGGCAATTCCTTTGTAACAATTCAGCCTGAACCGGACTGTTACGCTCATTCTTTCTCTCTGCCCAGACTGGTACCGATAGATAACCGGTATCCTCTCAAAAAGGCTTCCGCTGTCATCCTCTTCTTGCCCTCCAGCTGGAGCTCCCGAATCACCAAAGCTCCATCTCCCGTAGCGACCACCAGCGCGTCCTGGCGCAATTCAACCACCTGGCCGGGTCCGGCGGCTTTCGGTTCCAGGGCCTCCACCTCTGCCTTCCATATCTTAAGCGTTCTTCCCTCCAGATGAGTATAGGCGCTTGGCCAGGGATTTAAGCCACGAATCAGCCGTTCCAGCCTGACTGCGGATTGGGTAAAATCCAACTCACCCATCTCCTTGCCCAGCGTTTTTACATAAGTAGCCTTGTCATTATCCTGCGGGATTCGGGCAGCGGTGCCCGCCTCCAGCCGCTCCAATGCATCCAGTAATAAGTCTGCTCCAAGCTGCGCCATTTTATCAAAAAGACTTCCGCCGGTCTCATCCTTCGCAATCGGAAGCTTAGACTGCAATATCATATCACCGGTGTCTATCCCTGCATCCATATATATAATCGTAATTCCCGTCTCACTCTCTCCGTCGATGATAGAGTATTGAATCGGCGCCGCACCGCGGTACCTGGGCAGCAAAGAGCCATGAACATTGATACAGCCATAGGGTGGAATTTCAAGCAGCGCTTTCGGTAGAATCTGTCCGAAGGCAGCCACTACGATAACCTCCGGCGCCAACTCCCTGACCTTCTCCAGAAATTCTGGTTCCTTCACCTTATTTGGCTGGTATAAAGGCACGGAATGGGCAAGCGCCAGCTCCTTTACCGGTGAAAAACTTACCTCCTGTCTTCTTCCCTTCTGCTTGTCAGGCTGAGTTACCGCACCAATCAGCTCATGCCTTGAATGTATTAATTTGTCCAGGGTGACCGCCGCAAAATCCGGTGTTCCCATAAATAAAACCTTCATTCAGATCCCGTCCTTTCCATCCGCTGAATATACCGTTAAAACTTCAACTATGCCCTATTGCACTTCCTCCGCAGCCGCCACATCCCGCAGCTCGCCGATGGTCTGATCAATATAGAGCTTGCCGTTCAAATGGTCAATCTCATGACAGAAGGCTCTGGCCAGCAGCCCTGTGCCTTCTATGGTGTATTCCTCCATCTTCTCATCATAAGCTTTTACTTTGACATAATCCGGTCTGCTTACAGTCCCAACCTTGCCGGGTACACTTAAGCAGCCTTCATCCCCTATCTGCTCCCCGTCCGTCTGAATAATCTCCGGATTTATCAGAATAATGGGTTCATTGCCTTCTTCTGAAACATCTATTACAATGAGCCTTTTCAATATTCCTACCTGGGGTGCGGCAAGGCCGACACCGCCCGCATCATACATGGTGTCCAGCATATCGTCAATTAATGTAAGCGTCTTTCGGTCCACTTCCTTAATTTCCTTCGCCACCTTATTCAGAACCTTGTCCCCAACCTCTCTTATATTCCTTATAGCCATATTCATCCTTCCTTTCTAACCACTTCTAAGCCTGCCGCTACCGCGGCATAAACGAAAATGATACGGGCTTCCATTCTTGGTCAAACAGCTTCCCGTTCAAAGTAATTATATAATAATAACATATTTTGTCCTGTTTTATCAATAAGATGTTAATAGCCGCTCATGGGATCAAAGTCAAATTGAAGATTACAGCCTGCAAAATGTTCCGAGTAAGTATAATATCCCTCCAAATAATTCTTTATCCCCACCAGCTGCTGATAATCGCTATATTTTATATACATTACCCTTCGGTAAATATCATTCGCCTTCGCTAGTGACGCCGGAGCCGGTCCGATTATTCGTGCATCAAGCTGCTCCTGCTCCAGATACAGCTGCACGGCCTGCGCAAGATGCAATACAGCCCGCTGCGCTTTTACTTCCTCCTTGGAAGAAACCAGAACCAGAAGCATATGAGAGCTTGGCGGATACTGCATCAGCCGGCGGTATAATATTTCCTGCTCATAAAATGCTTCGTAATTCCCTTCTGCTGCGGTAACAATGCTGTAATGCTCCGGATGATAGGTTTGAATTACCACCTCGCCCGGAAGTACATCCCTGCCGGCTCTTCCTGCTGCCTGGCACAGCAGCTGAAAGGTCCGCTCGCCTGCCCGGTAATCCCCTGCATAAAGGGACAGATCCGCAGCGATAATGCCTACCAGCGTAACCTTCGGAAAATCATGCCCCTTTACAATCATCTGGGTACCCACTAGTATATCAGCCTTATGATTCGCAAAAGCAGACAGGACAGCTTCGTGTCCTCCTTTATTCCTAGTAGTGTCCATATCCATCCGCAGGACCTTCGCCTCAGGAAACTCCTTTTTGACCAATTCCTCCACCTTCTGGGTTCCGGTACCGAAGGCCGCAATATATTTTGAACCGCAGGCCGGGCACGCAGACGGCTGGGACTGGGTAAATCCGCAATAATGGCACACCAGATTCCCCCCGTTATGGGAGGTCAGGGATATATCACAATGCGGGCATTTCATCACATGGCCACAGCTCCGGCAGGAGACAAAGCCCGCATAACCACGGCGGTTCAGAAACAGCATGATCTGTTCCTTCTTATATAAACGGTCAAGCATCAGTTCCCTGAGCTTACCGCTGAAAATAGATTTATTCTTCCTCTTTAATTCCTCCCTAAGATCCGCAATCCAAACTGCCGGAGGCTGCGCTTCCTTCGCCCTCTTAGTCAGCCGGTAGAGCTTCAGCTCCCCCTGCCTGGCTTGCAGATAGGTCTCCGTCGATGGTGTTGCGGAGCCAAGGATTACCGAGCTGCCCGTCAGCTCGGCCCGCTTCATTGCCACTTGGCGGGCATGATATTTGGGCGTTGTTTCACTCTTATAGCTGGTCTCATGCTCTTCGTCAATAATGATCAGTCCCAGCCGGGGAAATGGTGTAAATAGAGCAGAACGAGGACCGATTATGATGTCGATCTCACCGTTCTTCGCCCGCAAGCTCTGATCATAGCGTTCTCCCTGGGACATTCTGGAGTTCATAATAGAGATGCGATCGCCGAAACGCCGGTAAAATCTCTGCACCGTCTGATAGGTCAAAGCAATCTCAGGAATTAGAAGGATCACCTGTTTTCCCATGCCGACTACATGAGCTATAATCTCCATATATACTTCCGTCTTGCCGCTTCCGGTAATCCCATGCAAAAGACAGCCGCCCCGAAGCCCGCCGTCATAATCCCTGCAAAAATCATTTACGATAAAGCTCTGCTCCTCATTTAAGAGGACCGGCTGATATTCTCCCTCCTGCACAGGAACAGGATTGCGATAAATCTGCTCCGATACCGTCCTGGTTACCCCCTGCTTTTCCATCCCCTGTATGGTAGATCGGGATATATTCAGCTTATTCAGCGCAACATCATAATCCAGCACCTTCTCACGCAACAAAGCCTCCAACAAACGCAGCCGGGCGGTATTGTTCTTTCTCTGATATTCAAAGTACAGCCGGTTAGCCTGCTCCGGATCCACTAACAGCTCTATGCTCCTCTGCTCTTTTATTTTAACCGCTTTTCGCACCGGAATCACTGTCTTCAGGGCCTCATTCATGGTTCCTCCGAAATTCTCCCTGATCCAGTAAGCAAGATAGATTAAATGGCTTTCAATCATCGGAGCATCCGTAATCACCTGCTGGATCGGCTTAATCAGCTGCGCCTGCAGCTTGGGTTCCGATGACAGGCCTACGATATAGCCCTGAATCCGGCGGTTCCCCTTTCCAAAGGGCACTGCCGCCAACGCTCCGATTACCGCCTGTGGAAGCATCTCGTCAGGTATCCCATACTGATAGGTTTTGTCCAGATTCTCATGGGAAATATCAATAATGATATCAGCATAGCTTTGATAAGACATAGGCCCTCCTTCTCGTAATCTATATTATCAGAACCAAAATCGAGTCCCGATAATCGTGATGCACGGCGCCTTTTATCAGAAGTTAAAGTACAACTTCTCATACTCCGATTACAGGAACGAAATTCATGTTCCTGACCTATATAAGCATGATACGGCTCTCCGCAGCAGCATCGCGAATCAGCTCCCGATCATCCATATGATGCTTTACCCCTTTTATTTCCTGGTAATCCTCATGTCCCTTTCCGGCAATTACAATGATATCTCCTTCCAGGGCATGCTCAATCCCATAGCGGATCGCTTCCTTTCTGTCTACGATTTCCACATACCTGCCCGGGCCTCTCTTCACCCCTTCAATAATGTCGTTGACAATATCCTGGGGCTCCTCAAAACGGGGATTATCCGAGGTTACAATGGTAAGATCCGACAGCCTGGAAGAAACCTCACCCATCTCAAAACGCCGGCTTCTGGAGCGGTTTCCCCCGCAGCCGAAGATGCATACCAATCTGCCGGGATTGTATTCCTTCAGCGTAGTCAGCAAACTCTCCAGACTCATGGCATTATGGGCATAATCCAGCATCACACTGAAGCGCTTTGATACCGGAACCAATTCAACTCTTCCCCTGACGTGAATGTCTGCCAGAGCCTTGATGATCTCCTCATTGCTCACCCCAAAATGCCTGCACAGGGAGATACCGCACAGGGAGTTGTATACATTAAACTTCCCGGGAATATTCATCCTGACCTCAAGCTCCATCTTCCCCTCCGTCCGATACTCAATTCCCAGAAAGCCGGGTTTTTGCAGCAATTTCACCTGAGTGGCTCTAATATCCGCCTGCTCGGAGAACCCAAAGGTCTCAACCTCACAGGTATGCCCCTTCAATATCTCCCGGGCATGGACATCATCTATATTAATGATACCAAGCTTACACCTGGAGAAAAGCTTGCTCTTACTTGTAAGATAGTCCTGGAAATCGGTATGCTCTGCTCCGCCGATATGGTCTTCTCCAAGATTGGTGAAGATGCCGTAATCATAGGTAAACCCTGCCACCCTGCTCATCTTTAATCCCTGGGAGGACACCTCCATAACCACGCACTCACAGCCCGCCTCCGCCATCCTGGCAAAGGTCTCCTGGATCGTGTAGGATTCGGGAGTTGTATTGCCTGCCGGAGTAACCGTATCTCCAATGATCGTTTCGATGGTACCCATGAGTCCCACTTTTCTTCCGGTATTCTCCAGGATGGACTTGATCATATAAGCGGTGGTCGTCTTACCCTTGGTTCCTGTAATGCCGATGGTGGTCAGCTTCCTGGCCGGATGCCCGAAATAAGCTGCCGACATATATGCCAGCGCCAGCCTTGTATCCGCAACCCTGATTACTGTAACACCTGGCGGCGTATCGATTTCCTTCTCTGCCACAATGGCAACCGCTCCCGCATGAGCAGCCTCATTCCCATAGGCATGGCCATCATAGATCGCTCCTGTAATACAGACAAATACGCTCCCCTCAGTAATCTTCCTGGAATCATAAACCAACTCGGTCACATTCAGATTCTCATCTCCCTGAACACAGGTATATTCCAATTCCTCCAACATCTGCTTTAAAATCATAATTAGTCCTCCCTGGCCCGACGGCTTCTCTTATTTCAATGCTTTTCGCCTTTCAAATCAATCATTTGCATATATCTAATTATAGGCGAATAATCCTATTTGTAAAGAAAAAAGATGGGGAGGCAAATCCGTTCATTGATCTAAGAACCTCTTTATTGCGAGTTCCTCACCATCCGTCCAAAGAGTAATAGCCCCCTTCTCATAGGTAGCCATGATCCGGCTTCCCGCCTCCTCAAGCCTCTTTAGCAGCTCCGGATGGGGATGTCCGTACCAATTCATTAGGGCAATTATATTGATACAATATAGCGATGAACACCCTTAGGGCAGAAAATGAACACGGTACAACGTTAACGATACTGCACCGTGTTCATTCCTTATGTTGGCATCTATTTTGATTTTTAACACAGAACTTACCACTCAATCTTTCGCTCTTTCTCGACATATTCCCGCAACCTGGATGGGTCGAGAGGACTTATATAATGTCACTTGATTTTACAATTTCCTTAACAAAAAAATTTTAAAAATTATATTGACACAGTAAATATTTTTTGATATATAATAATTAGCACTCACAAAGAGAGAGTGCTAATATAAAATATTGAAAAGGAGTTGTTAATTATGAATGGATTAGTACCTTTTAACAGAAAAGACAAAGAAGTTTTAACCAAAAATGAGTTTAAGGACTTTTACAACATGCTTGATAGCTTTTTTTCCGATGATTGGCCTTTTAGAAGAAGTCTTACTCATGACACATTCAAAGTTGATATCGAAGACACTGAGAATGAATATCTTATTGAGGCTGAAATGCCTGGTGTAGATAAGAATGACATCAATGTTACACTCAATGATGGAAAACTAATAATTTCTGTTTCTAGGGATGAAAACAATGAAACCAAACAAAAAAATTTCATCCACCGAGAGAGGCGTTATAGTTCTATGA
The DNA here is from genome assembly GCA_023423045.1 of Bacillota bacterium. GTDB lineage: Bacteria > Bacillota > Clostridia > Lachnospirales > Lachnospiraceae > Mobilitalea. Next base: position 35,102 of record JAFAGA010000083.1, read on the forward strand.
GCCGTTCAATTTATTTAGAAGATTCTAAAGCAGATGGCATAACTGCAAAATTGGAAAACGGATTACTCAAAATTATAGTTCCGAAAGAACAAAAAACAACCAATAGTATTGAAATAGACGTTGAATAAAATTAGATAAGGCACATCGGGATGTGACAACTCGATGTGCCCTTCTCTTGTCAAAGATTATATCTTTTTTGGGGTTAGGTTTTGAGTAATTGAGATATGTGCAAACTCCAACCATTTTTTCAATTTTTATGACAAATAAGCCGACTTAATTATCAGGTGAACGCTTTCCTAAATATCTTTCTCTCATTCGTTTAAAACACTCCAGTCTATCACTCATATGCTTTAAGGCAAAAAATGCACACCCACGATTTAACGATAACCGCACAGCGTGCATTACTATGATATGGATTGAGAGAACAGAATTGATGCTTATATAACCAACTGTTTCTATAAACATCCCTACGGTAAAATTTTTAAAACCCGTATACCCATGTATTAGTTTCTATGGGCAGGTTGTTAATTAATGGTAGAATTAGGGGTTATCATTGCCTTCATAAAGATTGTTTAATTCAAAATGCGAGTTAACAACTAACCATAACTGAGGATAAAATTGCATTATATTCCATATCGAAATTCCATTTAATCCAAATTCAATTACCAAATTTAAATATTCATTAATACTTCTAGCATCTCTAAACCGTACAACATACTCCCTATCCAAAATATATTGAAAATATGCTGTTTTGGATACATCATCAAAACGTATTACAGTACCCACATTTTTAGCTAGTTCAACTGCTGAATTACTAGTGATTGCAAGTCCTTTTGAAACCCCAAGGATAAAAGGAAGCTCCCACAGATAGCCGAGAATAGGTATACCTATAAACATCATTTCACCTGGTAATCTTCTTTCCATTTCGTGTACATATTTCCTAATATTTTCAAAAGAAATAATACCTGTAGGAATTCCAATATAATTTCCCCATTCATATGTCATTAGAAATAATCCATCTAAATTATAAATAAGTTTTGAATAATCAAAGCCTTCGTATACAATACCAGTCATTAATTCAAATGAGCTTAGGCTCAAGGTATTAAATACAATTGTAAACCCCTCTTTCTTTATTAAGTTTGAAAACTTAATTATGAAATCCTCGTAATATTTTCGATTTTGTGGAAGTATATATGATATGTTAAGATTTACACCATAATACCCCTTCGTCTTTAAAATATTTAACACATTGTATATAAACTGATCCTGGCTTTCTTGACTCATAAGAAGTTTCTGTATTACATTACTTTCACCAGTCTGGTTAATTTCTTCTGCTTTTAACATCATAATCGGTGCTACTTGATAAGCCTTTGCTATTTGTAAAATATTAGTATCATCAATTTCATTTATTTTTCCTTCGTCAGTAAAAGAATAGCTATAAACTGTAATATATGTTAGGAAAGGTAATGTCTTTTTTAATACATCTGTATTAATATATGGATAAGCATAACCATACGTAGAAAGTTTCCCAGCTTTTTCCCCTTTGTAACTTATAACCAACATTTCTCCCTCATAGATAAATTCTCTACCTGAAAGATACGGATTATTTCTTAATAATTGCAACACAGTAATCTCATATAAATTCGCTATTCCGTTTAATGTATCCCCTTCTTGAACAATATGAGTTACTTGTGGAATTAAGATAATCAGAGTTTCTCCAACTGCCAAATTATCTGGGTTTTGTATTTCATTATCCAATATTAACCTCTCCTCAGATATGCCATATTTCTTAGCTATTTCATTCGTTGACTCACCAGTTTGCACTACATGAATAATCATTCTAACACCCTAAAAGTAGATTTATTTATTAATATATGAATTTATTTTGTTTCTGATTCTGATATTAACCGTAGATTCCATTCTATTCCCTATATGCAAAAGCTCTTAGATATGTCTAAAATTTCCGGATCAAGTAAATTTAATAAATATGGTCCCAGTAGAATTCCTGTTAAAAACATTCCCCAGTAATTTTGGTAGTTTTAGTCTCTTAAAAATTTTTCCAAGTACCATTCCATATAAAAATACAAGTGCAAGTTATAATAGCATATTTTTTCTCTCTATTCTTTTCAAAAAAAGCCAATGATCCTGTGATTTATATTCACAGAAGTCATCAGCTTATAAAGCGGTTACAGTCACAGAATACAATGCACTTCTGGGCTATCCATTTAGAGCAATACCCTACCTTTAGACATTATAAAATATATCATAAGCACAATAGCCATGATCAATATCACAGGCATAGAGATGCTCGTAACCTTTCGGTAGCCATCGAACAAATTAAAAGCCATGATGCCTTTCAGCTAAACGGAAGGAAACCAGTAAAGAATTATGCTTAGCAAGTTCCACATTTTCCAGCTCCCCTGCCACAAAAAAGCACCCATCACATTCTGACAAGTGCTAAAATTAAATTCCTACTCTTCTTGAAGAATTGTATAATTAATGCAATTTTGCATTTTAGCCTGAGCTATACATTCTTCCTTACTTTTACCGTGACCCCTAATTCTATCATTTTCGTCAACCCAATAATACAAATCCTCAGCTCCGAACAGTTCCGCTCTTACTTCTTTCAGAATTTCCATTTCTGTTACATCCACTCTGTCCTGCGCTTTTTCAGAAAATGATAGTGCTTTTCGTTGTTCTTCATGATGCATAAAGCCATCATCAATAATATTATACAATATTCTAGAAAACTTCTGTGCCTGTTCATCCGTTTCAAAATAAATGCCAAACCCGTTAGCATAAATAGAAACAATGTTATATCCGTATACCTTTAACTCTAATGCAATTCCCATAATACGAGCAAATCTTAATTCTATAATTGGGAAGAATTCCTGTATATCCTCCTCAAGAACATCATAGAATCCTTTTTCTTTAATAGTTCTGATAAATTCATTACTGCAATCCTCTATGATATTATATCTCTTTGTACTAACTATCTTTGTTTCCTGAGCCTTTCCAAACAGTAACTCATCTGTTGATATATTAAAAATCTCACTAATTCTTGCTAGCATATGAATGTCAGGTTTTCCAATATTGTCTTCCCAGGTAGAAATTGTTTGTCTTGCAACATTTATTTGTTGTGCCAATTTCTCCTGTGATAACTTGTTTTTGTCTCGAAGAACTCTCAGATTCTCTCCAAAACGTACATTTTTTCTAATCATAAATGGATTTATCCTCCTATAAATTGATATATCTATTATAGCATTGTCCTACCAATTTACCAAGCTAATGGATTTAACATTACCGCAATTCATTTTAACAAAACGAGAGATACAAAGAGTTCAACTTAACTTAATAACAGCACGCATACTAGCCTTAGTGCATTTGAAATAATGACTATAACAATCTATGAAGGAATTGTATTAGCCTTAATAACAACATTTAACATGAACTTGAATACAATATAATAACAGTTTTATAGAATAGGAAGTATAAGTATTTCATGGCTATTAAAATATTTATAGATCAAGGACACAATCCGACTGGTTACCACAATACTGGTGCCAGAGGTCTTGGGTTAATAGAAGAAGATATTACTTATCAGGTTGGAATCTATCTTGCCAATTTATTAGGAGCTGACCGAAGATTTTCCGTTTTGTTATCAAGACCTACGCCTACTACGGTTTTAGGAACTTCAAATGCAACCAGCCTGGCTGAAAGGGTTAGAATGGCGAATGAATGGCCTGCTGATTATTTTATCAGTATCCATGCTAATGCAAATGTAAATCCAGCAATTAATGGAGCTGAGATCTATATATACCAATACAACACTCAAGCACATTGGCTAGCGCAGCAAATAATGGATGCTATTGTCCATTTTACAGCCTTAAATAATAATGGCATCCGAATAAATCAATCCTTATATGTTTTGCGCAGAACTAATATGCCTTCCTTACTGATAGAAATGGGGTATCTTACGAATGAACAGGATGCCGCTATTCTTCGAGATGATCAATGGCTGATTGCTTATGCAATATATATCGGTATTTTAAATTATTTTGGATTCAAACCGATTTAATATTAATGAAAGGAGGGATAAAGAATGGTGGAAAACAATAACATTAATCGAAATTTAAATAATAAAATTCGTGTTTATCCAGCTGAAATGAGAACACAGACCTTCGGGAGGTTACAGGTTCGCTGCACAACCAGAGGACTGGTACCAATTGATAGTGCAATCGTCCAAATTTCCACTTCGGCAGAGCCGGAGGTAATTATAGAAGAGCTTACTACAGATTTTAACGGACTCACACAAGAAATTGAATTACCGGCACCCCCAATTGATTATAGTCTGAACCCTGCTCCAACCACAAAACCTTATTCAGAATTTAACCTCAGGGTAAGCGCACCGGACTTTGAACCGGTTACCGTATCGAATGTTGAAATACTCACCCTTGTAACAGCTCTGCAGGAATTAACACTAACCCCTGCAGAAATACCTACTGGAGGTGAATTATTTGTAATACCACCTCATACTTTATATGGCGATTACCCACCAAAAATAGAAGAAGATGAGATTAAAACTATAGGTGAAACCGGTGAAATTGTATTACAAAATGTAGTGATCCCTGAATATATCGTAGTCCACGACGGTCCTCCTACTGATACTGCTGCACAGAATCACTATGTACGGTACCGTGATTATATTAAAAATGTAGCTTCTAGCGAAATCTATGCCACATGGCCGGAATCAACCATTATGGCAAATATTCTTGCTATCCAGTCCTTTACCCTAAATCGAGTTTTTACGGAATGGTATCGTAATCAGGGATATAATTTTACCATAACCTCATCAACGGCCTTTGATCACAAATGGATTCCGGGCAGGAATATTTACAGTAATATCGGCCTAGCGGTGGACCAGATATTCACCAATTATTTATCTAGACCTAATGTTAAACAACCCATATTAACCCAGTACTGTGATGGTTATAGAGTACAGTGTCCGAACTGGATGACCCAATGGGGATCTAAGGAATTGGGAGAGAATGGTCTGAATGCAATCCAGATACTTCAACATTTTTATGGAGATTCCATGTTTATTAACACAGCACCTCAAGTATCTGGTGTTCCAGCTTCCTGGCCGGGAGTAAATCTGACAATAGGTTCCACCGGAGTCAGTGTACGGATGATTCAAGAACAGCTAAACCGTATTTCAGATACTTATGTAACGATTCCTAAAATGGCTGTGGATGGACAGTATGGACCACAAACCGCAGAGGCGGTAAGAATCTTCCAGCAAATATTTAATCTTCCCCAAACCGGTGTGATAGATTTTGCTACATGGTATAAAATATCTCATATATATGTGGGTGTTACGAGAATTGCGGAATGAGTTATACGATCGTAACGATTATCATAATACTGGGACTATCGTTACGAAAATATTCGCTTACTACCATGCCCTTATTTATCAACTCATTTAAAGTCGGGTGAATTATAATTTAAGGGGTAAGCGTCAAATGAAACACGCCTATAATAAAAAATCTGATCAAGTATAATAGTCATATCTTAATCAGATGTTTTGTTATGGGTCGTGACCCTGTTGAGCACGCAATGCGTGAGAAATATAACCCCCCAGCTATGCGGGTGTGCGACGATTGTTACACAAAAAAATCACCTTTGACTTATATTTTATGTTCGTAATTTAATTTATCATTTAAGTTGGGCATAATTCATCCAATGATTATGAATTTTATAGGAGCGATACTGTCTAACGATTACTAAATCTTATAACGATTAACCTTATATCGTTAATATGGTTGTGCAAACGCAGTTAGAACGATGTAATAATTATAACTTAGCCCAATATTTTTCTCTTGAAAGTCTAGAACTATCTCTGAGCAACTTGCCACAAGACCCTTATATTAGGCCATTTACAGACTTGAACACGGAAACCGAAATTGTATTAATCTCGTAACCCTTTTGTTAAGGACTTCATAGCTTTTGGCCGGAGTAATCCCCCATTCCTTCCTATAATAATCCTCCTTCAGCCGCTGCAGCAGGAGTTCCTCTCCCACTCCCTCCAGATCACCGGTAAAGAGCATGTCAAAGTTCCCATAGGTCACACTCAGCACCATGGAATAGGAATTCGCTGAGGTCACCGCAAAATCAGAAGCCGGATGCAGACAATAGATATCCATCTTTCCATCCCTGATCCGGTCACCTGCACTCATATAGCGTACCGGTATCTTCCTGTCCCTGACCAGACTCTCCAACCGAAGATAGGCTTCCTCTTTCTCACGGATTGAGGGAAGCACCAGGCATCCCACCGCAATCAGATCCTGTGCCAGAAGCTCCTCCACCCCGCTGATATGATCCTTATCCGTATGGCTCACAATAATATAGTCCAGACGTCCGGTGCCTCTGGCAATCAAAAAGGGAAGGATCCGGTAAGTTCCTTTAAAAGTTTCTTCCAAATTATGTACGATTTGAATTAGTTACTGAACTTTTTGGTGTGCTAATTCGATTTGCTCCTTTGTATAGTTTTCCATCTTAGTTCAGGCTCCTTACTATTTATAATTGATGAGATGTATTATCTTTAAATATAATGGGAAGTTCGCTTACCAAATTTTCAATAATCCAAGGTTGCTTTAGAAGTCTTAGTGTTTAATTATAATTACTTTTACACCTTCAATTTTTTCAATATCACCTTTGAATTCTGCTTCATTCTGGATAATGTACGCCGCACAATCTTTTTCCCTTTGAGCACAGATGGCTCGGCAGTTTCATCAGAAACTAAGAATAAACGAAACCTTCTTAGATGAGACGTGGAACTATTAACAAGCGATTTGACATTACCGGTCGAGTTCTCTTCCTCGTTCTTCTCATTATTCCTTAGGAATGACATGATATTTCATGTTCCTCGCCTTAAACCAGCAATATCCGTCACCAATATCCTCAACCTTCATGTCACCGTCATCAACAAAATACACGAATCCATCTTCGATTAATACTGTAGCTTCAGACCAGTACGGATCGTATTCTTCAGTAGCTCGACTTTTTATACTGTATGAAACATCTCCGCTAAGCCAGACTTCTATCGAACAGCCCCATACACTATCAAACGCAACAAATACTGATCCATCCTCATTTTGCTTAAATTTATCAATACATGCATCATGGAAATAACCAGAAACACTCATGAGATTATCAACATCAACTTGTGACTTTATTTCTGGATATTCATTGTAGTGATAATCGACATCGATTTGAATACACTTATTCAAGAGTGCTGCTGGTATCTCATCTTCAATGTAATCCTGACTAACATCTGTAAGAAAATCAATTCCGCCATGTCCTTCGCTATCGATAATCCAGTTATCTTGACCGCAGTTAATTATCAATACTGACGGTTCAAGATATTTGCTGTTTCTATCAAAAATGTACTGTTTTACAAGCTCATTCTTTCCTTCATTCAGCACCAGATAATATTGATTATGAATGCCTTCGAGGTATCTCTGATAATCGTCTGTAGCAGTAATTACACAGTAATACCCGAAAACAGCCGATATATAATATTTTCCATTGCCTAAGCGAATTATTGCATACATTAAACCTCAACCTCCTTTACTCATTTCCTGTCCTTATTTTATTGCCACTTGGCAGAATAAAGCCTGTTTAAAATTACATTCATCAAATTTGTTATGGCATCATTAAAACTATTGTAAACTATTTGGTTTCAATTTACAACAGAACCATAATAAACCAAACCCGCAACTCAAGCACTAGAACTGCGGGTAAATTTGCATTGCTAATTATTCGTCAATTTGTATTTCAATACCTGATTTGAATTCAACAATGATGCAGTCGTCACTGTCAGTACTGACACGGCAGTACGCTGCTACTCTGGTTTTCTGCTTTTTGTCGGTTACTTTCTATGTCCCAATGGTTTTCTTTGCTGGAATAACCGTTACGTTACTCGCTAAGGAGATCATCCCTCCACCTTACTTTCTATCAATCCTTCCGTTCAAGGGAATAAGCCCATGAACTTCGTTTGTCTTTTGGTGATAAATACAATTATTTATTCTTATGCTTTCGTGCCTATTTTAATTAAAATATATTGTCCTTTCGTGATTATCATGATATAATGCAGTTATTCCGAGTATTACTATAACCATGAGGAGGTATGAAATTGAGCGCCGAAAAAAATCCCACAGTCTTAAAAAGAAAAATATATGACGACCTGCTGGCATGGAAGAAACAGAGCGATGGGGCTTGTGCACTAATGATTGACGGTGCGCGTCGCGTTGGTAAGAGCTTTCTCTGCAAGTTATTTGCTGAAAACGAATATAAGAGCCATATCATTATCGACTTCGGAAATGCACCGAAAGATATCTTGGATTTATTTGAATATGACAGCGCCAACCTCGATTTATTCTTCGCCAAGCTGTCGGCTTTCTACTCAACCTCCCTGCACAAAAGAGAATCCGTCATTATATTTGATGAAATACAGCAGTTTCCGCGGGCAAGGCAGCTTATCAAATATCTTGTCGCAGATCGACGATATGACTACATTGAAACCGGCTCTTTAATACGTTTAAAGAAGAATGTTCAGGATATTATTATCCCCTCGGAGGAAGAACATATCGAGTTATTTCCTCTTGACTTTGAGGAATTTCTGTGGGCGCTCAACGACCTTGCTACCGTCCCGCTTATCAAGCAATGCTTTGATACCAAGACTCCACTTGGTCAGACGCTTCACAGAAAAATTATGAATGACTTCCGGCAGTATATTCTCGTCGGAGGAATGCCGCAGGCGGTACTGGAATATGTTCAGACAAAGGATTTTGAATCGGTTGATATTGTCAAGCGGCGGATATTAAAATTATACCGCGACGACGTCTCTAAGTTTGCGGAAGGCTATGAGGACAAGGTTTTTGCCGTGTTTGACGGAATACCGGGGCAACTCTCAAAGAAAGAAAAAAAATATCGTCTGTCCTCCATCTCAAAGCAAGCTCGTTTCAGAAGTTACGAGGATTCCTTTGTTTGGCTTAATGAAGCAATGATTGTCAATACTTGCTATAACGCAACCGACCCCAATGTCGGTCTGGCTCTAAGTGCGGATCACGCAACGCAGAAGTGTTATATGGCAGATACAGGACTTCTGATTACTCACGTCTTTATGGATAGCCCTTACACCCAGAACGAGCTTTATAAAGCTATTCTCTTTGATAAGCTTGGCATTAACGAAGGAATGATTATGGAGAATATTGCGGCACAAATGCTGCGCCGAAATGGTTATAAGCTCTATTTCTATTCCCGTAATGATAAAGTGAATCGTAAGAACCATATGGAAATCGATTTTCTAATTACGGAAAAAAAGAAAATCACACCCATTGAGGTAAAATCAGGCAACAATACATCGCATTCTTCTTTGGATAAGTTTAAAAATAAGTTTGCATCCAAGATTGGGAATGCATATATCCTTTACTCCAAGGATGTAATGATGAAAGAAGGGATTGTCTATTTACCGATTTATATGACAATGTTTCTCTGATCCTAAAGCTCTTTTGGTTCATTGATCTAAGAATCTCTTTATTATAAGCTTCTCACCATCCGTCCAAAGAGTAATAGCCCCCTTCTCATAGGTAGCCATGATCCGGCTTCCCGCCTCCTCAAGCCTCTTTAGCAGCTCCGGATGGGGATGCCCGTACCAATTATTCCTGCCGCAGGAGATCAGGGAATAATCCGGCATCAGCACTTTTAAAAGCTCCTCCGAGGTGGAGTTTTTGGAACCATGATGGGCAACCTTCATTAGGGTTATGAAAATGATACAATTAAACGATGAACACGGTACTCTCTTAACGATGAACACGGACACGGTGCTAACGATATGCACCATGTCCGTATCTGTTTATATATATATATTATTATAATAAGTAATTACATGAAAACTAAAGCAAGCACGAGATGTAGACTTATTCTTTATTTATAAACCACTTTTCTGACAACACTTGCTATTTTCTCAGTTAAAATATCTATGTTAAGTCCTAAAGCCGCACTATAATAAATTACTTCCTTTACTTCAAAAAGTTTTTTCACCTCTTCAACTTTCTTATTTAAATTAGCTAATTGAGCTGTTGTTAATTCACTTGTGCGATTAATTGGTTCAATCTTATCAGCAAAGTTTAATGCAACAATAACTTTTTTTCTTTCATTGAGGTTTTTAAACATCTCCTTAAAAAGTACTTGGTCTACAGTATAATCTCTTTGGTCCGCTCTTAATAAATACACAACACAATAAGACTTATCTAACATTCCCTTGTACCATTCATAATATTGGGTATCCGCTAACTTCGATTCACCTACACCTGGTAAATCATTAAAAGAAAAATATTGATTATTGTTAAGCTTATATTCAGCAGAAAACAATTGTTTAGTACAGGAAGATGTATCAGATGTCTCAAACAAATCTTTTCCAATTATTTTATTTAGTGTCGTAGACTTACCATATCCTGTTTTTCCAATAAACATTACTTGGGCATCATAACTTTCAATTCCACTTATATTCCATTTTATATCTTCACTTTCATGTAATCTAGTAGATTTAAGGAAATTAAAAACTGGATACATACTACATAATTCATTGATTTCCGAATTGTAATTTATTATAACATTTAAACTCATATTTTAAACTCTGCCTTTAAATTATGAATCATAGCAACATATAAATCCTTACATTCAATGAACTTGTTATTTTCAATAAATGTTAGGCATGGTTTTAAATATTTTTCAAATAATACTGAATAAATCTCATTCCTATTAGTACTTGAGTTAATCTTACTTACAATTGTCGGTGCAGTATTATAATATTCTTGAACAAGACTTGGTCCGTCAGGTTGTTTTACAAGCCACTCATCTCTAAAATTTCTAAATTGAGTAAGTTCATAACAGTCATCTGGCTTATCATAATATTCACAAACCGCTGTTGTTATATAGCAACCACCACCTCCAAGGAAAGGTGGAAGTGGTAACTTCTCTAAGATTTTTCCACCCCACTCAGCTATTTTTTCAACTACATTTCCAACTGCATCAATTGTATCACATATTGTATCTCCTATAACTTCAATAAATGATCTTTTAACATGCTCACCGGCAGCTTCAGAGCGGAATTCATTAGAAACTTCTTTAAAAAACGTTACTTTCTTATCTTTAGGTAATGCATATACAATTTCATCTACTAGTTTCGTTAGATTATATTTTTCATTTGCAGAAACAGGAATAATTTTAGACGAGCCTATACCAAAAAACTGCGCTACATCATCAACTTTTCTATGTATATTTTGAAATTGCTTAGGACCTGGTTCATGCATATCCACATCCCATTCTCTAAAAGGTTCAATTTTATCAACCTGATTTAAGACAAAAAAGAATGGTTTATCTTGATCAATATGAGGTTTAACTATATTTTTATAAAAATTTTCGTCTGATGAAAAAGCTCTATCATCTGATTTTAAAAGCCAAAGAACTAAATCTAATTCAGGCAACAATTTTGCATATAACTCTGCATATTCTTCATCTCTTTCACTACTTTCACCTACACCAGGAACATCTATTAGCTTGATACCTTTTTGACCTTGTCCTAGATTCAACATTACTTCTTTTGTATTTCTGGTACAAGCCTTAACATCACTTATCTCACATATTTCTTTTCCAAATAATGCATTACATAAACTAGATTTACCCGCTCCAGTTTTACCAAAAACACCTATTCGCGGCTCATACGATAGAACACCATTTACTCTTTCTGTAATAGCTTTTCTTTGATTTTCAGATATCTTAACACCATTCTTCTCTAACTCATCAAAAAAATATGTATCATTCATATGTAAGCACTCCTTATACTATATTTGCTAACGATAACATTATATACCATAATTTTGTGTAAATCAACAAATTATGCTATGTCATCTGAACATTTTCCATATAAAACCGACATGGTTTGCCCAGTCGGTTTTTTCATTATATTTGTCATTCTATGCTTTTATTTCCATTCCATCCTTAAAGGTAATCCGAATGTCTTCCTTATTATTAACTGTGATGTAATCTACAAGGCTACTCCAAAGGTTCTTGTCAAATTCATCAATCAGCCGCTCCTGTTTCTGTAGTCTTTTAATAAAACTTTTCAAGATTTCAGCTTTGGCTTTATTATTAGCCATCATTTCTGATATCTTATCATACTCATCTTTTTTGACATTATATCGTTCAACCAACTCATTGTAACGTTTCTGATAATTCTCCTGATCCTGTGCTGTATGAGCGTTCTCATTGATGCAATTCTGCACCATTTCCACCAACACCTTAAGTTCCTCTTCCAAAGCACTAAGCTGCCGTTCCAAATTCTCCGTATTGCAAATGGTCTGGCAAACTAATCTAACATTATCAATAACCTCTTCCTTTTCCGATATCAGTTGGTTGACTGCTGTTATAAAAGCTTCCTTGGCTACTTCTTCAGTTATATGTGGTGTTTTACACTTCTTCTCATTATTGAATTTATGATTGCAGCGATAGATGACCTTACGATACTTATCATTGGAGTGCCATACCTTAGCACCAAACCAACTACCACATTCTCCGCATTTAATTTTTGATGCGAAAAGTCCAACACCGCTATATCTATTCTTCCCATTGGCTCGTTTCATAATCTCTGCCTGCACCAAGTCAAAAGTGGCTGGATCAATAATTGCTTCGTGATTATTTTCCACATAATACTGAGGTACTTCACCCTCATTTTTTTTCATCTTCTTGCTAAGGAAATCTACAGTGTAGTATTTCTGTAAAAGTGCATCACCCTTATATTTCTCATTGGTAAGGATGCTTTCCACAGTTTTTGCATGCCATTTTTTCTGTCCTCCAGGTGTCTCCGCTCCAATTTCCATTAGCCTGAGGGAAATTTTATAGTAGGACTTTCCTTCAAGGTAACATTTATAAATATATCTTACAGTTTTAGCTTGTTCTTCGTTAATTACAAATCCGCCATTAGGACCTCTGTCATAACCAAGAAATCTTTTATAGGCTACGCTCGCTTTACCGTCTGCAAATCGTTTTCTTTGCCCCCATGTGGTGTTCTCAGAAATGCTTCGGCTTTCCTCCTGTGCCAAGGAAGACATGATTGTAATAAGAAGTTCACCTTTTGCATCAAGTGTCCAGATATTTTCCTTCTCGAAAAATATCTCTACACCTTTTTCTTTTAATTTTCTCACTGTCGTAAGACTGTCTACCGTATTTCGTGCAAATCGGCTAACCGATTTAGTGATGATAAGGTCAATCTTTCCTTCCAAAGCATCTTCCACCATCTGTTTAAATCCTTCACGTCGTGCAGTGCTAGTAGCGGAGATACCTTCATCACTATACATCCCGACAAATTTCCAATCTTCTCGATTTTGAATGTAGCTCGAATAATAATCCATCTGTGCCTCATAACTGGTTTGTTGCTCTTCAAGTTCTGTTGATACTCTGGCATATCCCGCCACCCTTCTTTTCCTCGCTTTACCAAACGGCTGAGCAGTAACTCTGCTTATGGTAGCCGGAATCGTGGTTACTCTCTTTGCCATTCTTGATTCCTCCCATCCTTAAAATTAAATAAGGCTTTGTCATCAAACAGGATGACCTCTTCCACCTCTTGGATGAAGCTAACTTCATAATCTTCTCTATCTTCAAGTAAGGCTGCTGTAGCCTTTCTTAATTCATCCTCATTTAATGACTTCAAATCACAATAAGCCATTTTATACTTTCTCTGATCGTCACAAGTCCACCTTTTGTAATATTCACGAACAGTTGTTTTACTGTGGGCAATCGGATTTCTAATGCAATTAGATCCGCATTTTCCACATTTAATCCTTCCTGTAAAGCATGTTCTTCCCCTCGGCATAGAGGAGTAATCCCTTAACCAATTCTTCATCTTTCCGTTCGTAAAGCGGAACTCTATCCTATCATCGAAAACTAAGATCCTATCAATTTCCTTTTGAAATCGTTCTTCATCCAGCTCCTTTTCTCCCAATACATGCGCTGAAGCTGTCCGTAGTAAATCCTCATCGACCGGATGTAAATCACAGAATTTAATTCCCTTGGTTTCACGAGCATTGCATACCCATCTCTTATATGAACCTCTTTCTGTTGTTTTACTGTGAGTTATGTTCCGGCGGCTACATTTGTATCCGCATTTACCACATTGGACCTTGCCAGTAAAGCAAGTAATCTGCTTGTTTTTATTTGATGCTGATTTGCCACGCTCCACGCGTGCTTTCTGCACTTCCTGGAACAACTCTTTACTAATAATCGGTTCGTGTGCTTCTTCCACCCGATACTTCGGTAGTTCTCCGTAATTCAGAGTTCTCTTTCGTATTTTAGGTGAGTAGCTTTTCTGCAACACCAGGTTTCCAATGTAAATCTCATTTTGGAGTATGTCTTTGATGGATGCCCTAGTTAATGGGTTTCCATTTATGCCTATTACCCCTTTCTTATTAAGTAGCTTAGGTAACTGTAGTGTTGAAATGCCTGCAAGATATTGCTCAAAGATAAACCTAACCGCTTGGGCTTCATCTGGAACAATTCGGTACTGACCTCCGTCCCATTCATAACCAAAGGCTCTGCTCGCTGAATGGGGTTCTCCTCTTTCAAACCCTTTTTTGATGGCCCATTTTATGTTCTCTGACATACTTCTGCTTTCTTCCTGTGCAAAAGATGCCAGAATGGTCAGCAATAGTTCTCCATCCCCACTCATGGAGCTGATATTTTCTCTTTCGAATCGTACTTCTACTCCAATATCTTTTAGGTGCCTAACTGTTTCCAATAGGTCAACAGTATTTCTTGCAAATCGGCTTATAGACTTTGTAAGAACAATGTCAATCTTTCCTGCATCGCAGTCTTTAACAAGACGATTAAAATCGGCACGTTTCTCTGTGCTAGTACCAGTAATTCCTTCATCAGCATAAACACCCACATAGGTCCATTCCGGATTTTTTTGTATTAAAGTGCTATAGTAACTAATCTGTGCTGAAAGGGAATGTAGAAGCACTTCCGAATCTCTGGATACACGAGCATAAGCTGCGACCCTTTTCTTTAGTTGCATCTTCGGTATAGCTACTCCTATTTTGTTGATTTTACGCATAATATCGACTCCTTTCCAACACTATATATCACTCATAAAGCCTACTAATTCAAGTGAATATCAGAGAATAATGTGCCGAAAATCGGTTGGTATTTCTCAAGCATTATTGTATCAAATTCATGATAGTCCTCTTTGGATATCACGCCTTTTTCTAGTATTAACCTAGCAAGACTCATTGTGGCCTGATATAGCTTTTCATTTCTAAATTGGTCTTTACTCATCCTGACCACCTCCAAATCGATCTGCCACATAGCATTCATGACAACAATACTTCCTTCGGGAATTGCCATAGACCTTAAATTGCTTTTTACAGTGAGGACAGGTAAATTCATAAACAGCATTTCGCTTTACTTTATCTAGATTGTTGTTCCACCATTCCATTCTGCACTTATCTGAGCAGAACTTTTTTTCCTTCCGTCCTTGCTTCTGTTCTACAGAAACACCGCATTGCTTGCAATAATAAATGGCATCGGCTACTTGCACTAGCGTTTTTGGTATATCCGCTGTTGCCTTTCCTGTCAGATTGTTTCTTCTACAAAAAGACTTTACTGTATTCTCTGAAATACCAAGCACTTGAGCAACCTTGATATATCCATACCCTTCAGCACGTAATTTTGCAATTTGTAATTTCTGTTCTTTCGTCATTGAAATTGCACCTCCAATCGTTGAGGAATTACCCCTCTAACTTCCTAAGGACAGAAATCATCGATTTGGACGGATATTTTATATAAAGATTTAGCAAAGCAAGTAAATGACGAACATTGGCATCTGAATATTGATAGTTGGTAAAAGAAGTTATATAATTTATGGAAAAGACAAAGGAGTCAAAGAATGCGTAAGAGAAACTGTCTGTTTTGTTGTTCAGGTGATAATGAATTGAGTAAAGAACACGTAATTGCTCAATGGCTACTTAACGAAGTTGGAATATATGACAACATTTTAAAAATGTACCATATAAACACATACGGTATGCTGAAATCCGAAAGAATGCAAGTATTTAATAAACTTGTAAATGGATTGGTTTGTGAAAAATGTAATAATGGTTGGATGTCAAATTTGGAAGGTGAAAACAAGGAAACTATAATTAGCTTTATGAACCTAGATAGTTTAGACCAAATTCACCATGCAATCGAATTTATTAGTAAAAACCATATGATGTTGGCAAAATGGATTTTTAAAAATGCAATTCTTTTTAATTATACGGTGAATTATAGAAAAATTGTTCCGCGTAAGCATTTTATAAATTTATATAATGGAATATTACCAGATGATGTATTTATAGATATTGGTTTTGTTAAAGAATATGAAAATGATTTCAACTGGTCAATGGGACAAAACATATTTGCCATCAGACCTCAAAATATTGAAGACTATGATTTTAGTCAAAATTACAAAATTTCATTTCAATTTAGGCATTTATTAGTTAAGGTAATAAGGTATCGCAGCTATCATAATCTTTATTATAAAAACGAAGGCGCTATATCCTTATATCCGCATTTTGGATTAAAAGAGGATTTTAAGTATTTCAATGACTTGGTTGAATTTGATGCACATGGTGCTATACAAGTATATTAGATTTATAAACTACCAGCTATCAGTATTTCTGGTAGTTTTTTATAGTACTAAAAATATAATTTGGTATGAAAAGATATTTTAAAAAGAACTCATCACAAAAAAATAGCCGCCAAGTGAAATTAATCACCGAGCGGCTTTAACAGTTAATTATTCTTTTTTGATAAATGCATCGGTAAATCCGGCTGCCTTAACCTTGGAAAGTACGGCTTCAGCATTAGATTTTGAAGCAAATGCACCTACCTGTACCCTATAATATTTCTTATTTTCTTTCTCTTCTTCTGCCTGCAGTCCCTCTTTTACTGCATTTCTAAAGGAGTCCATGGTTTCACCATGCCTTGGAAACCAGTGCATTACATCTGCATGGTTACTGGATATACCAAGTTTATAGCCTTCACTGTGACAGATGATATTGTTTTCATTTAGACCATACAACTTGCAAAGATACACGCAAAGTTCAACAGCTTCATTAAATACCTTACTGAAGTATGACCTATCGGTTAAGTTATCCTCACATATCTCAAAACTGATATGTGTGTCATTGGCAGAGCCTTTCCATCCACTACTACAATGCCACCCGCGGTGGTTCCAAGGCAATGTTTGGTAGGTAGCTATCGAACCATCCGCCAACTTGCCAATAAAGGCATGAACGCATACCTGCTTTCCACCTGGCTTATCTTGGTTCCAGTGGTTATTGTATTGGCTCTTACCGAGGAGTCCGTCATCAGGGCCAACATAACGTTTCAGCCATGAATTACTAGCACCAGTGGAATGTACCATAATTCCTTTGGGTGTTATGGTTTTGGCTGCTTTGTAACAGGCATTTTTCGTAAATATCAATTTATACAAATTCAATATTATCACCTCATATTTTTAATTGGCTGGTAGGGTTGATGGGTACAGATGATAAGTAAATTTCAAATCGCAATAAGCACTAGCCGAAGTACCATCACTTCCCATACTGATATACAGCCCATAACCGGAAGGTACTCGGCCCTGACGCATTTGAATATCAGTATGCAACCCTGCATTTGAACTTTCAGCACCGATAGGTGTGCTGCGTGATATTCTGGTAAAGTTCACTTCATCGTTTGAGATATATAGGTCTAGTTCTTTTTCACTTGTATCCGATTGACGGCAAAGAGTAACTAAATGACAATCATAAGCCGTCGGATAAAGCAATCCGCCCTGTCCTCCTATAATCACGCTACCAATAGGTAATAATGTTTGTAAAGGTCCTCGAACACTATTAATACCGCCTGCTCCGGTAGTATTACCGCTAAGGACATATCTTAAATAGCTTGCTCTGGTGAATGCATTGATCGTAGCTGTTGCGGTAGAGGTAAGCGTCAATGTTGACGTCGCATTTTCTGCTCTTTCCAATAAGAATAGACTCTCACCGGAAGGAATGGTTATATCACCGATGGAGAAAATCCGACTCGTCCAATAAGCTGCACAAGCCGGATTTGGTGATGTTCCTGATCCATAAACAATATTCGCTACATCTTGGATGCCCCTTATAGCTTCTGCAAGTTTCTTTACTGTATTGCGAAGGGTGCCTTGGTTTAGTACCTGTACATTGTTTGTAGCAGGACTACCCAAAGACGTAACAAAGGTATATGTTACCGTGCCGATTACTACGTTGTTTCCGCTATTTATACTCGTAAAAGTGATAGCCCCTCTTCGGCTAATTAAATCCGGTGCAGTAGCAGTTTCTATCGGATGCAAATGGTTCAGAATAATACCAGTCCGAGTATATAGTGTGTCACGCATTTCTTCAATTAGACCGTGCGTAGTGTTAAGCAAATTATAGTTATCATTTAAAAGACCGTGTGTGGTATTTAATACTGTATAGTTATCCTCTAATAAACCATGCGTCGTGTTCAAAATAACATAGGTATCATTTAAAAGATCATGTGTGGTGTTTAGTAAATCATAATTGTTATTTAGCAAGTTATAAATTAGATTGAGTAAACTATTTATTTCAACAACATCTAATTCAGCTAATGCTGATAGCACTTGATTCAGCCACTCCTGTGCAGGAGGTTCTGGTGGCTCGACAATTCCATCTAAAAGGGCATCCTCAACTATGGTTAATATTCGAACGCTTTTTCCAACCACATCACCGTAAGTAACCCTTATTTCCAACCGTCCAACACCGACAAGCAGTGTATCTGTAGCACTAGGCGACCATGTAAGAACCCCATCCATGTAGTTCGTTACAACCGGATAGGCAACTCCATCAGGCCTACTATAAATCGCATTTAAGGATGCTCCAGGGTATCTATCTTCCAATAAGCTAGATACATCAAATTCAATATTTCTATAGTGGTGCTCACCGCGCCGACCAATGAACACCGTTGCTACTTTCGTTAAATCAATCATTATTTATCCTCCCGCGAACCGTCCTCTTCTCGGTTATGCAGTTGTTTTAGTACATCCTTAAGTTTTTCTGGGATAGGTAATCCGATGTGAGTTGCATTTTCGAGGATAGAAATTCCTTCATTACTTAGGTAAAAGAAAATCACTGCTGTACGCAGAACATTTACTTCTGCATTACCTACAACCCCTAAAACATTTGTATCGAGCACATGCGCCACACCTACCAATACAAAAATAAGCACCTTTTTAAAGATGCCTTTTGCTCCAATTCTACTACACAAGCTTTTATCAATGATTGCACATAACACGCCCGTTATATAATCAATCGCAACAAAGGTGATGAGCGCATAGAGAAAGCCATCAAAGCCACCGAGAAACCAACCAACAAACCCTCCAGCAACTGTCAATGCGGCTTGTATCTTGTTCCATATCTCTTTCATTCTCTAATCCTCCAATCATATTTTTGCATACAAAAAGCGCCCCTGGTTATCAAGAGCGCTATAACATTATAGTATCAGTATCAATTCTTGTAGCTGTGTCATTACATCTGCCTTTGGTCTTCCTATACCAAAAGGTATCCATTCTACTGGTGGTATGTCAAAAGTAGATGCATCATCAAATCCATTAATTTTAGTGATAACCGGTTCAAGTGCAGCGCGAAGCTCTTCTATGTGTTGTGGCCACCTTTCTATTGTGGTTTTTGAAGAAATGATTTCTTCTCCCCATACAATCGGAGGCAGACAGTGGAATTCACGAATGGTATTAACAGCCGTACGAAGAGCATTAATATGCATAGCCTTAACAGAGGTTACATTTGCAGTAATTGTCTCAAAAGGTGATGGCTGAATATTGAATGTTTTTACAATCTCTGCACTTGATGTCATTAAGTCACTATCCAAGCATCGGATTGTCACTGTATGGTTTCCATAAGATAATGTTTCTGCTTGAAATACGGTTTTTGTGTTATCTCCGAGATAGCCATTAGTAGAGAACATCTCAGGATTATTAACACTGCTATACCACGCACCCGAGTTAAGTCTTACTTCAACAATCTGCGTCTGACCATCCGGCTCTATACCCGTTGTGATCATAAATCGTGGTGTTCTATTGAATGTTGTTCTGCCAGATATTGGGCATTCGATTTTAGGTGCTGTGGGAGGACTGTTTTTCCTAACTATATTACTAGTTACATAAGCAGAAACTGCATCGAGTGTATCTGTAACACTGATACGATATCTTGTTGATGTACCAGGCAAATTTGATGCTTCCGCTACGTAAGTACCAGATGTTTCACTAGATGCAATCGTTGCCAATGTTTCGTATGATGACCATGGTGGATTACCCATAAATGAAGTACTGCGTTGAATTACATAATGTTTGATTGGACTGGTACCAGGTAGCGTTCCACTCCAATTTATTGCTACAGTTGGAGTTTCATATAAAGTCGGCGAAACCGTTAAGATCGAAGGCGGTGTTGGTAGAATATTTTTACGAACACTGTTTGCTGAGGTCTTCCAATTAGAATAATAATTACTACCTGCTGTTCCTAGTGTGCGAATTCTGAACCTTCGATAATACCCACGTGTTGATGGAGGAGACGCGCTCGTTGATCCACTATTTCCAGCGGTCATAACTGTTTTAAGTGGACTCCACACACCCCAAGTACTATCATCACTAGAATCGCTGTACTCCAGCTCATAACCTATAATTGCATTGCCAGCTCCCGCAGTAGCCCCATTCCAAGAAAGCGTAATACTTCCTTCAGCTACAGTGGTACTTAAAGAAAATACGGTCGGTTCACCACAAGCTGTAATATTGCAGTAAATACTGTTACTGATTTTCTCTGTTGAAATAGCCCCGAGAACATCAACGGTTCTAATGCGAAACTGCGTATAGGTTCCTGAAACATTAGTTACTACGGGATTATAACTACCACTACTGGCATTAAGATTAAGTGTTATGAGTCCATCCCATTCACTCCATGTATTGTTATCAGTGGATGTTCGGCTTGAAATCTGATAGCCTTTAATTGCACTTGTTCCTCCTGCTGCTCCAGACCATGTTAGTGTTATAGTCTCATTGCTGTGAATTTCCGGTGAGGCTATTGCTGTTGTAGGAGCAGATGGCAGCGTATTCTTCCTAACAGTATTTGATGAGACCTTCCACCCCGAGTAATAGGAACTACCTGCAGTACCACGTGTACGGATACGAAATCTTCTAAAGTTTCCTCTGATAGATGGAGGAGAAACTGACAAACTTCCACTAGTAGCAGTAGAATTTAAAATAGTAAGCGCTGTCCAACTCCCCCATGTAGAGTTATTTGTCGAATCACTGTACTGAATTTCATAGGCTGATATATCATTATTTGCTCCAGACTTTGCACCGCTCCAGGATAGGGTTACATTACCCTCTGCCAGTGTACTACTAAGTGAACAAGACGTTGCTGCACTAGCTGCAGTCGTACGGCTTTCCCAGTTAATTGTTAGTACAATCTTTGTAAGGTCATTTCTTCCCTTAAATGACATGTAGTGAGTTGTGCTAGACCCTGCATCAATAAAAAGGCAATTACTAGCTCCACTTCCTATGGAATCAATTAATGCCGTTGAAATATTTATAATTTTATCACCCTGCCCTGCAGAGATATCATAATTGTAGGCAGAACTTACTTTGGTTGGACGGGGAGCATTTATATTGGTTGAAGAGCTCAAAGACGGGATACCAGTTTGGTTCCCAGCATAAAGCGTCATCGTGCGCTCGCTACCCCAGGCACCAGCTCCTGTTCGTGTAAGTGCAAGGGACGCACTTGTCGGGTAATAGTCCTGGTATTGATTTCGTATAGATGTCAGATTAAATATCATAACACCGACGCATTGACCTAAATCTTCAAATACCCCTTGCCTTATATCTTGCGTAGTGCCTGGAATATATCTCCCATCACGCCAAGTACATGCATTTGTAGCTTGGTAATTTGCCATTCTTACTCACCTCATTCATACACTGCTGTAACTAGAGAATTCACTGTTCCGCATAGAATAGAATTTAATCTCGTATCTGTGATATTTCCTATAGTTATAGACGTAGCTGCCTGCGGAACTAATATCTCTGCTAGGCACAATTCATAGACATCCGAGTTTCGTGTTAAGGCAGGAGCACTTGGTGAGGCAGTTGCTGTTCCCGTTAGAACTGTAATAATGATATTCCTTTCAAGAAAGCTCCATCGCATAACAATTCGATCAATCCTAGGGAATGAACCATTTGCAGTTTCTAGTGTCTTGCTAAGCACTGCAGTATTCTCATAATGATATCCGTTAATCCAACCACTTCCAACTGCTATATTTACTGCCATTCCTGAACCTGGAGTCACTTGCAGATTTGTAGTATCCTTATAAAATATGCCATTCGAAACTAAGCTGCCAAAATAGGTAGCAAAATCAGTGGCATCGTAAATCCGGTCACCGTTGGAAGAGTTGAAAAATCCACTCTTTTCCAAAACAACACCCTCCTTCTTTTATATATTTTAAATTAGCTGGGGTCAGCCAAAAAGCATACGCTAAACGGAAGCCACTCATTACCTGTGATGTTCGAAGCATACTCGTTAGTGCCATAACGTGCTGCAGTACATTGTCCGTTTTCACCTACTACAAACAGCCACTTATTCGTACTTGAGCCTTGACATAAGGTACGAAAATCATAATTTGGCCTGAACCCTACTGGCAATGTGAACATACTCGTCGCTGAAGCCGAGTTTATGGTAGCACCAGTAGGCGGAGAACATGCACCAAATAAATGCACCACCCGTCCAACTCTTCGGTATCTAGGCCGCTGTGCTGTTCCTCCTATATAAGCTGTAAAATCATTCTGAAATTCTGCATCCTGTACAAACTGCCACCCAGTATCTCCACCATAAATAATACCTGTGGTAGCGTCTCCATTAACACAAACGGGACCTCCCTCTAGATTTAAATACATGGGCGATGACAATCCGTTATTTCGTGTCATAATCTCATTACCGTCAAAGACCATATTTACTCCACCAGATACACCGATCTGTAACGGATTATCGGACGACGTAAGACTTATATCTCGATTCGGTAACTGTATCGAATTAAACTCACCTTTCTCGCTATAAGTAGATGTTCTTACAACTCCATTATCAATAGCTGTTACCGTAAAATTCTCACCTTCATAAGTGAATGTACTTGATACAATAGGCAGGTTAGCCACAAGAAGTAGGTCTCCATTTCTGGGGTCAGCTAAAAGATTTCCTGATTCAGTGAGTGCATATAATCCATTTACATATGCCGTGCCATAGTCTGATAACCAAACATAGATATCCCATATTGTTTTAGTAGAACTTGCGGACTTAACTACTTTGATATCAGTCGGTAAAAATGGACTTTTATCTCTTGTATAAGCTTGCACAAAGGATTGAATGGATATGGTCGAGAAAGATGATGTAGAATAAACATATCCTTCAATGGTACCCATTTTGGGAGTTGTTCCAGTACCAATATAATCGAACTTAAAGGCAATACGATTAAATGAACCATTAATGACAACCCTTGCAACATGGTAGTATTTTCCCAGCGTTGGGTCATTACCTCCTGCTGTTGATGTATTTGCAGCAAGTCTAGCAGAACTAATCATGACACCACCTGAGAATTTTTGAAGATCAGTCCACTCATTTGATGCACCGAGCATTTCAGTAAGGCCTGTCGGAGCTCCAAGAGATGTTCGTACTTGGCTAAATTCAGATTTAAGTTTTTGTGCAATTGTAAGCTCAGCCTTTCCAAAGGTTACATTAATACTCTGTCCTTCTGCATCATAGCTTTCTTCCACTTCTTCGATACGGGCTGTCATCGTAACTCCCCACTTTTTTGAAATAACCTGTACAACCTGACCGAGATCATAATCCGTCTTATAGGTTAAGTTACTGTGGTTATTGACAATCACATCAAAGGAATTAGACATGGAAAACTCTGAGAGCCTTGTCAGACCACGAAGGATTAATGCCTCATCATAGTCCGTTGGAAAATCTGCAACACGAAGATCCTTCGCATCTACAAATACTTCTCTTCGTTCTTCCCCAGCGCCGTTATAGATATACTCAAAAATACGACCATTCTCACCTTCTCCTTCTCCTCCAATCTTAGCTGTATTGGCATAAGTTGCTGTGTTTTTTGTTAATGTTTGATCCAGTAAGTTATCATATTCCTTTGAAAACACAGCTTGAGATGATGTTCCCATATACAAGGTGACCGTTAAGTGACCAGACTCTGGTGAAAAGATAGTTTTGATTCCAACGGATGTTGCTGTGCATAGTTCCTGTATTTTATCTAAAAGGTTGGTATACGACACTTGCTGTTTCACTGGAATATCTAGATTAGGTGACGAAAAACTAATATCTGTTATTTGCCTATCAGGATCAGATGGTGATATGACATTGTTGTTTATTAATTGTCCTATACAAGCTGATAAGTCACCATTCAGCCTCTCCGTATTCCAGATAATTCTTCGTCCTAACAGTATTGTCGCAAACCTTCCACTAACTATAATGATCTCGCTATCTGTTTGAGATAGTTGTTGAAACTCGATTAATCCAATTTCCTCATCATCGTTCTTCCAGATATAATTTCCCACCTGAAGTAATGCTGCATTTTCAGTGGATGCATTGGCCTTTAATTCAAACGACCCGCACTGGGAGTAACGTCTAGTCCATCGTAGGTATTCAAATGACTCTACAATTCCGATTAAGGCTCGATGTTGATTAAATACGTATAACTCCATATGCTACACCCCCAAAAACTGTGGACGGAAATTTATGATAACATCCAATAATTCCAAGTTCGCCGATGCATCATAGCGAAGATTATTCATGCCGGGTTCTAACTGAAAGAAATTAGAGGATGTATCTAATAAATAAAAGGCGTTGCTTTCTGTACCATTTATGATGCTTATTACTCTTTTTTCAGCAAAGTGAGTGTATATATGATATTCATCCCCATTATTCATTGTTGTAAGAATTCTTATATACTCACCAGTATCCATAAGTAGAAGCTCTGGATTAGTAACTGGCCCTAATGCTCTAAATATAACTTCACAACCACAAGGTACATCTCCGAAATTATCCACTGCAATGATCTGACTTGGCTGTCTCATCCCAAACTCGATGCCTTCCTCCGGTATCTCTAATTCAAACTCTAGCAAAGGCTCCCAAGAAGCAAGGTCATGCCATACATCATCCAAGGTTTCAAAGAACGGGTTTGGACAAAGAAGGCTTATAAAGAAATTTGGTATTCTCTGTCTTGAAGAAACTGATAAAACAGCCTCCTCAACAACGCATGAGATTTGTCTTTCACGGTATCTTATTACTCCCGACTTCTTAGGACTGAATAATCTTAGGAAGCTTTTACGCAACTCATATGCTTCATCCGGTGTATTTGCTATAATTGTGCCCTCTAATATAATGTTTCGCATATCCATCGTAGATGACACATAAAAAGCACCATCCTGTTCCGGTGCCTTGAAAGTGTTAACAGTCTGGCGTATGTTTCCTGTACCATCTATCTTGCTAATGAAAAATGGACGGCTTTGATTAAGACTGATACTTTCGCCACTTGAGTTGATATAGGTAACTTCCATAGCCATCCCTCCCTTAAAGTTCTAGTGACAGTTTGCGTGATAAGTTTTTAAACTCCCTAGACAATTCCTTTTCAGACAAAGCCTTAGGAGTCACTACAGAAATGTTTTGTGTAATACCTGCACCAGCAGCACTCATACCACCCTGTCCTGCAATATTTCTGTAGTTCATATCAAAGCTTGTAGGTATCACATTTTGCATGTCTCTTGAAACAGTTTCCATTGCATCTTCAAATCCCACACCAATGCCCTCGCCCATATTGCTTCCAAGACCTGCAAATAATTTTGATGGAGATGCAATACCAAAAAAGTTTTTAATTTTTGAAACCACATTTCCAAAGAACCCTGATATTTTATCCCATAACCACGCTCCAGCATCTGATATGCCCTGCCACAATCCTTTGATCAGATCACCGCCTACATCAGCCATATCACTGAAATATTCTGAGAATGCATTAACCAGCCCATCAATAATCTGTGGTACTGCCTTTACTACTTCCACAATAATCTGTGGTAGATTTTCAATCAGCGCAACCAACAATTGAACACCTGCTACAATGATCTGGTCGATGTTATCTACAATAGCACTAACTAATGAGGTTACGATCTTTGGAATCGCTGCTACAACCGTCGTAATAATTTGTGGTAATGCACGAATTAACGATACTAAAAGGCGGATGCCCGCGTCTATAATCATCGGAATGGAATCAATAACTGCATCTATAATATTGTCGATGATTTCTGGAATTGCTTCCAATATTGCATCAATGATAGTAGGCAGTGCTGTTACTAATGAAGTCAATAATTGAATACCAGCATCAATAATCTGTGGAATAGCTTCTATTAAAAAATCCACTACTGCTGAGATAATGGCTGGTAAAGCTAAAATAAGTTGTGGTATAGCTTCCACTAAGCCTTGTGCTAACCCTAGTATCAATTGCAAAGCCGCATCTAGAATCAAGGGCAAGTTTTCAATCAGTCCTTGAACAATCTGTATAACAGCAGAAACTGCTGCGGGTATTAGCTGTGGTAAAGCTAAGCCAATACCCTCTACAAGTGTGGTTACAAGTTCAATTGCCGCATTTATGAGCAACGGAAGATTATCAATTAGCGCACCAACGATAGTCATTATCGCATCAACCGCTGCTGGAATTAGTTCAGGTAAGAGGTTCAAAATTGTTTCTAATACCTGGGTAAATATACTTGTAACTGTTTCAAGAAGCATTGGAAGCAAATCTGCAACTGCTTCTAGAATCGCACCTGTTGCAGTCGGTAATGCGGTTACGATATTTTCTAAAACAGGTACGATGTTAGCAACAACCGCTTTGAACGCATCTACAAGATTTTCCGTGAGGTTTGTCATGTCGGCATCAGCATTGCCGAGTCCTGCTGTAAAGGATCCAAGTGCGGCTTGAAGCAGACCGATGGAACCTGTGATTGTTTCAGTAGATTCACGCGCAAAGTTACCAGCATATTGCTCGGTGTTCTCAAAGAACATCTGCATTGCAACTTCAGCTTTTTCTGCTTGTGTAGCAGTACGCCATGTAAAATCAAGTCCTTTTGACAAAGCGTATGCTTCAATATTAGTAGCGTTCATGGCTACACCTAAGTTATCCATCATAGTAAAGTTGCCTTTTGCCGCACCTGTAACAGCTTCCATCGCAGAGGACATATCGATACCCATAACGGATGCCATGTCAGCAGCACGTTGCATTGCTTTTTCAGTCAACTCAAGGCTTTTCTGTTGTTTAATACCAGAACCTTGGAATAGTGCACCCATTTTGTTGGCGGTAGCAAGATACTCGCTTTGGGAAACACCAAGGTTTTTATAGGCTTCCTCACCAGTTTTCTGAATCGATGAAGCATATGCACCGAAAACTGCCTCTGAGCCACCCAGATTTTGCTCCAACTCACCAAATTGAGTAACCACTTCTTTGCCTAACTTAATAGCAGCGGCTCCTGCTGCAACAGCAACTGCACCCATTGCAACACCAATGCCACTTAATATGCCACCGAGCTTATCAAACTTGCCTCCAGCATCATCTGCACTTTTACCCGAGTCTTCAAGTTCATCTCCAAGATTATCTGCTTCGATTGTGGACTGCTCTAGTTCACGCTCCATACCATTAAGTTCTGCTTGCGCCTTATTAAGTTGTATTTGCCAGTTTTGTGTACGACGATCATTTTCACCAAAAGAGGAGGCAGCATTATCAAGGGCAGCCTTAAGGGTTGAAATCTTATCTTTCTGTGCGTCAATCTCTTTATTCAGAACTGCATTCCGAGCGGTGACTGACTTTATGGATTTATCGTTTTTATCAAACTGACTGGTTACTAAAGACATTTCACTTCCTAGAACCTTAAAGGATTGATTGATTTCAGAAAGGGCCTTCTTAAATTCACGCTCTCCTTCAACGCCTATCTTTAATCCAAAATTGTCTGCCATGCCATCACCTCCCCTTATATACCCGGTGGAATAATATCATCAATCGTCCGAGTTCTTCTTGGTTTCTCGATGCCGTGCCATTGCTTATGGCAGGTCCATAAATCAAAAAACAGTCCAATTGGCATGAGCCAGAACTCCTCTGCATCCATGCCCATCTGAACTGTTCCATAGTAATAAAGCCGGGTAAAGACTTCAGTGTCTGTTACCCGACTTCCACGTTTTTTGGTGTTTCTTCTTCACTTTCCACATTTCGTTTTGTACCTTTAAACATAGCTTCTGTAATTGCGTTTTTATATTCTGCCAGATCAAACGGTGTGGTTAGGATTTCTACCTCTTCCTCAGTTAGCAATTCTTCTGGTGAATTTTTGTTTCTAAGATTTTGAATTAAGATAGACTGGTTTGCAAGTATTGTAATTAACCATACAATCTCATCCAGTGCCATCTCGAAGTTTTCAGATTTCATCAACTTTTCACCAAGATTTTCAAGTCCGCCGTATCGACTAGCAATCGCCTTTGTAGCACGTGTAGTCAATATTAATTCATACTCTTTTCCACCAATATTGATTGCAGCACTTCTCTCATTATCCATGATTTCTCCTCCTACGGTTCCGGTGTGTAGACTGGTTCATAAACTTCAGTGAACCAACCAGTGATAGTTGCAGCGGAGACACCTGCGTCGCCTTCGGTGACCTCTGCTTTCCATGGATGTTTTCCCAAGCCATCCAGCTTGTTTCTTCTCATTACTGTGCCCTCAATAGTAGGTGTAGAGAATGTGATAGAATCTGCCTTCGTCTGCAAGTTGGTAGCTGGCAGACCGAATTTAATACGATACAGCCAGAAATATCGGTATGTTCCATTTGCCTTTTGAGCACGAAATCCTACTGCGACAGGAGTCCCCACGTTCTCACTTGCGGAGATTAATACTCCGTTGTCATCTGTAGTTGCACCAGTTAAATCTGCTGCCACTGTAGGGCCAATGTCATCTACACCAAGAGTAAGAGTGCCACTATTAAAGTCCTTCACGACCTCAGCGGCACCATCATCCGCATACAAAATTGCTTCTACCAACTCCACCGAGAGCTCGGCAGTGATGGCTTTTGCAAGCACTGAAGGTACAGCATAGGTTTCCTCACCATTTGTGTCTTCAGTTATTTTTGAATAGTACAATCTATCAAGACCGATTGTTGCCATATGTTACTCCTCCAATCTATAATTTTTTGCCACATCGATGGCATAATGATGGTATCCAGTATCGTCCTCGTGTCCAATATACCGACGCTCTGTCACCGTGAAATCTGTATCTAATAAGGCCATTGTGAGCTGCCTTTTCTTCTCCAAGTAATTATTCTTGGAGAACAGAGATATCCTTGCTTCCTGCACGTCATATCCTGGGCGGTTATCCGCATGGACTTCGAAGAGGTCTGAAAGTGGAAGTATCACGGCATACTCATCCGGTGCTAAACCTGAAAAAACCCCGGTTTCTACGGGGATTGGAATAGCTGTAACAAGGGTATTCAATTCTTCTAAAATATTCATATCTTACTGATCTCCTCCTCGAGCTTGGCTATCATTGCATTCATACAAGGCTTTCTAGATGCAGTTCTCGCTGGTTTCAGGAATGGCCTTGCAGGTTGACCATGCTTTCCGTATTCAATGATACTTGCAATTTTAGCATTACTTTCTCCATCCGACCTTGGCTCTGCAAAACCAACTTTCACATTGAAATTGCCGTCTCTATCCTGTTTTGCACTGGAAAGACCCAATGAGGACACTAGCTCGCCAGTACTTCTTGATGAATACTTCGTATCTGTGCCGATAGCTTTAGTTAGATTGTCTTTGACTTTATCCAGAACTACTTCGCCACCAACTTCCAAAACTTTAGGAAGGATTACATCGGTCTGATCAGCCAACTGGGATACTTTCAATAGAAATTCCTCTGGCATTTTGATATTGACTTTAGCGATATTCATCACCTCACAGTCGGTTCTAACTTTTCAGCTAAAACTTCAACATACATCCCACGACTTCTTACATCCTCTACACTTAAAATCTGATATCTACCATCTTCACAGACTATAAACATTTCAGTAGTAACCTCAAGTCCAGGGGTTTTTCTAAATCGAAATAATGAAGATGCAGTGGTAAATGACGCCATATTTGTCCACCTCTCACTGCCATGCCGATCTTCCTTATAGGCACGTACACTAGCGAGTATGTTATCACCTTTTTTAGCGAAACCTTCCACGTCTTTGATAGGCACTGTGCTGATAATATCAATGAAGGTATTCATCTTTCCAAAGCTCATACTAAACACCCCACTCTCGGTCTAAGCGTAAAAGCAAGTTTATTGTATTCCATACTTGTTGGCCCGCCTGTACGCTATCAGCGAAGAAACCTGCTGTCGAGCCATCCCTACTTTCATAGAAATGACTCGATAACATAATCACTGCTTGTTCCGTTGTAGGTGGCATGGCATGGGTTTCATAATAATCTTCAGTGACATGCTGATAACTCTGTGCATACGATACTGCAGCGGTAATAAATCCAATAAGGAGAACATCGTCTTGGTCATGCGTTAGGATTAAGTTCGCCTTAACTTTAGGTAAGAGATTATCTGCTACTGCCATATCACCAACCTCCTTTTACATTTCACTTTAGTCAGCCTCCATAAGTCCTGCTGCCTTTAGTTTGACAAGCAAGGCATTGAAGTCGGTAACCAACCCAGTGGCATCGGTGGCTGTACTTTCTGCTTGGTTTTCAGCAATTGGGAGCCCCGTTACGGAAGCTCCCTCTAAGATTTCTAGCTCTCCACCAATTACCAATTTCTCGCCGCCTTGTTCCATATAATTCTTCGTGTTATAACTCATACCACACCTCCATTACGCTTTCTGCTGAAGTACCTTTACAGCTTCTGGTAAGATAAGTTTGCCATCAACACGTTGAGTAGCAATAAATCCCACTTGACCTGTAACAGCAAAGAGTTCATTTAGCCTTTTGAATACTCTTCCTTGACGGTCAGCCACCCAGTAATAACTAAAGTCACCAAATACCATGGTCTTTGCTCCTGCTTCAATAGTAGGTACATAAACTGATGTGTGTAACGGACGATTAAGAATGGTATCAGGCGCTCCCGCTTGAATGGAAGGCTGCCATAGGTACTGCCCATTACCGTCTTTCAATTTACGGATGGCCTTAATAGTTGCATCGTTCATTACAAATGCTGCCTTATTACGATATGGTGCTTTTAAGCTGTAAAACAAATCTAGCACTTCATCCAGTGTGATGGCTGTAGCACCTGCTGTAGTAACACCAACTTGACCGCCTCCTGTTGTATTTAGAATACCTGTTGGTTTTCCAGTGCCGTCACCCACAAAGAAAGCTTCCTCTTCCTTGTTACCAATACGACGTGCGAATTCCCTTGTGATGTAGCTTTCAAGATTAAACACAGAGTCGTTTAGCAATTCTTCAGAAACTTTAATCATTGTTGCAAGTTTATAAGCACCGATAGATACTTGACCGAAGCTATCATCACTCTCAGGAATTACTCCTTCTTCATCTACCCAGCTTGCAGTTCCTTTACTTGCAACAACGGGAATCTTTCGATCACCGGAAGATGTCGTGATAACATTAGCCAGTCTTCGGAAGATATTCTCTTCTTCTAGCGCTTCCACCAGGGTTCTCTCGAACTCATCAGGTACAAGGTATCCACCCTCAGAATCAGTGCCAATCGTTAAAGCATTTTTTACATCGTAGCTGACTTTGTCACGCATAGCGTTCCAGAATGCCTTTTTGTATTCAGCACTCGCACGGCCGGTCTTTTCCTCTCCCATTCCTGTAGGTTTGTTTGTAATAGGGTTACTGGTTGCTTTCGACAGTTCTAGGTCGATAGATGCTTGACGTTCCAAACGCTCGATTTCTTTACCAAGAGCAACAACATCTGCTTCCATCTTTTCATAGGTTGCGGTGTCTTCAGCGGATAACAATCCATCACCGCCACGTTTCGTATCAAGGAAT
Source organism: Bacillota bacterium (assembly GCA_023423045.1). Taxonomy (GTDB): domain Bacteria; phylum Bacillota; class Clostridia; order Lachnospirales; family Lachnospiraceae; genus Mobilitalea. The sequence continues at coordinate 67,324 of JAFAGA010000083.1, forward strand.
GCTTTTGTTGCATCCCATGTCTTAGCGCGCTTTTCGCGCAATTCAAGAATTTTACTCATTGATATTTCCTCCTTTAAATTAGTGAGAAATTAAAGAAAGCCGCTTATCCAGCGACTCTATTGGGGTTCCTATTTTCGATTTTTGCTTTTTGGGAATTTTCCCAAGTAGCGAGTTACATACCGCCGCACGAGAAAATATAAGCCCCTGTCCTGTATCCAGTGGAATACGTTCTTCATCTTCCGTAAACATAATTTTATTAGCAAAGCCAAGTTCAATGGCTTTGTTTGCGTTCATCCACGTTTCCGCATCCATCAGGTGTGAAATTTTAGTTCGGGATAGTCCAGATTTCAGTTCATATGCATTGATAATGCTTTCCTTTACTTCATCCAACAAAGCTTTGGCACGAAGCATCTCCTCGCTGTCACCGATGGCAATGGTCGAAGGATTATGGATCATCAGCATAGATACCGGGGACATATATACATCGCCACCTGCCATAGCAATAACCGATGCCGCACTTGCTGCCAGTCCATCAATCTTTACCGTTACATTTCCTACATAATCCATCAACATGTTATAGATCTGAGCGGCAGCAAATACATCTCCACCGGGCGAATTGATCCAAACTGTTACATTTCCAGAGCCAGCCATTAATTCATCCTTGAATATCTTAGGTGTTACTTCATCACCCCACCAAGTCTCGTCAGAGATTTCTCCATTGAGATAAAGAGTACGATCCTCGGTGGCTTCATCTTTCACCCAGTTCCAAAATTTTCTCATTGGCTATTTGCCTCCTTTTCATAAAAATTTCCCGCTTGATTAAGCGGGAGCATATTGCCGTTCACAAGATACAAATCGCCACCTTCTTCAGTTGGAATGCGATTCATATCCTCCAGTTCACGAATGTCGTTTGCAGACATCCACCCATTTTGTCTTCCGACTGAATAGCCATTCATGCGGCTCTGGTAATCCCCTCGAAGCAAGCCATCGAGATTAAACTTTATAAACAGTGTCGTTTTCTCGGATGGCAATAATAGTGCTTGCTGGAGACTTTGCTCCCATCGCACTACCCATGGATCAAGTGTGTATTTTACAAACTCCAAAGACTGTTGCTCAATGTTGGAGAAACTGGATTTCTCAAGGTCACCCACCATGTGAGGTGGTACTCGGAAGATACGTGCGATTTCATTAATCTGAAATTTCCGTGTTTCAAGAAATTGTGCTTGTTCAGGTGGGATACCAATGGCTTGAAATTTCATACCTTCTTCTAATACAGCAACCTTATGAGCGTTTCCACTTCCTTGGTAGGCACTGTTCCAACTATCTTTAACTCGCTGTATATCCTTGATTACACCAGGATGCTCAAGTACACCACCGGGATTAGCACCGTTAGCGAAGAATGCTGCACCGTATTCCTCTGTGGCTAGTGAAATTCCTATAGCGTTCTTGGCCATTGCTATAGGGCTATTTCCAATAAGACCGTCAAAACCTAGACCAGGAATGTGTAAAACTTCATCTTTACGGAGCGTGATATATCCGCCTTTGGGATTTATACCGCTTTCGTCAACATCACGATAATATTTGTATACTAACTCTCCATTTGATGCCCGGGTGACTTCCATCTTGCTTGGTAGCAAAGGGTATAGTGCAATCGCTTGGCCGCGCCCATTTCTAACAACCTGTGCGTAGGCATTACCCCAAAGTAAAAGATGACTCATAAGTGTTTCTCGAAACACGAATGAAGTCATCTCTGGGTTTGGTTCATCATGAAGAAGGTGATATAACGGATGAAAAGGAATTCTTTCTTTTCCTCCGTCCGAACGATATCTATATACGTGTAATGGAAGCCCTGCTATAGCTTCAGCTAGTATTCTTACGCATGCATACACTGCGGTGGTCTGCATGGCAGTTCGCTCATTAACTGTTTTACCAGATGTTGTTCCACCAAATAAGAATGAAAATGAACTACCCACACGGTTTTGAGGTTTGTCTCTTGACCGAAACATTCCTTTTAATATACTCATAAGCACCACCTCCGAATAATTAGAAAACAATTAATCCGCGATTATCATAAACGGAATTGCTTGCTCCACCACGGCGTATAGCTCTATCAAGTGCCATGATTGTTGCTACCGCGCCATCTATCTTTTCTGTACTCTTTTCCTTATCTGGTTTGATATTACCAGCAGGATCAGTTCTAATAAATATATTGTCCATCATCCATCGAAGCACTGGGTGCCCACCATGAGCAATTTTCTCTTCCAGCGTCAGCTTCATTAATTCTTTAGTTGGTGGTGACATATCTTTAAACCCTTGACCGAATGGCACCACCGTTAAGCCTAAGCCTTCCAGGTTCTGTACCATTTGTACTGCACCCCAGCGGTCAAAGGCAATTTCTCGAATGTTATACTTCAAACTTAACTCTTCAATAAAGTTTTCAATGTAACCATAATGTACCACGTTACCCTCAGTGGTCTGTAAAAAGCCTTGCTTTTCCCATACATCATAGGGTACATGGTCACGCCTTACTCTTAGATCAAGATTATCTTCTGGTATCCAAAAATAAGGAAGAATGATAAATTTGTCATCTTCATATTCTGGCGGAAAGACAAGAACGAATGCTGTTATATCCGTAGTTGATGATAAGTCCAACCCACCATAGCATTGTCTACCTTTAAGACTTTCAGGGTCTGTTGCAAATGAACATTTATCCCATTTCTCCATGGGCATCCAACGTACTGATTGTTTCACCCATTGATTAAGCCGAAGCTGCCTGAATAAGTTTTCTTCTGCAGGATTTTGTTTTGCACTTTCACAAGCAATTTGTATCTTTTCAATATCTACAGTAATACCCATTGAGGGGTTGGCTTTCGCCCATACCTTCGGATCTGTCCAGTCTTCATCTTCATTAGCACCATAGATGACTGGGTAGAATGTAGGATCAACCTTTCGCCCTTCTAGAATATCCTTTGCCTTTTGGTGTACTTCATAGCATATTGAGTGCTGATCATTGCCCGCTGTAGTAATCAAAAAATATAGTGGTTGCTTTCTTGCGTCCCCAGAACCGTGAGTCATAACATCAAAAAGCTGTCGGTTTGGTTGAGCGTGTAGCTCATCAAAAACGACACCATGAACATTTAAACCATGCTTTGTATAAGCCTCGGCAGAAAGTACCTGATAGAAACTCCCAAGAGGTTTATACACTAACCTTTTCTGAGAAAGCACCGGTTTTATTCGAGCTTTTAGAGCCGGACACTGCTCTACCATATCCACTGCCACATCAAAAACAATGGAGGCTTGCTGGCGATCAGAAGCACAGCCATACACCTCACCACCGTGCTCATAATCTCCACAAGTAAGTAGAAGTGCAACTGCTGCCGCGAGTTCCGACTTTCCTTGCTTTTTAGCAATTTCGATATAAGCCGTATTAAACTGACGATAGCCGTTCGGCTTCATAACACCAAAGACATCTCGGATAATTTGTTCCTGCCAGTCGATTAGTTCAAATGACTGTCCATACCATTCTCCCTTAGTGTGTTTTAAACAATTTATAAAGGCTACTGCTGTATCAGCCGAATCCTGATTATAAACCGAACCATCTGCTTTGAAGATGGTCGGCTTGTATGTCTTTAGTTTTCGTATCGCCGCCACCTCCCTGTGAACACTGAAAAAGGAACCCCTTTTACAGAGTTCCTTCTCATTAATGCTGTCTGTTTATTTTCTGATTTCACCCGTAAGAATGAAACTTACATAATCGTCTCTATGTTCAGATAGGTAATCAATCAGTTCATAGTACCCATCACGTTCTGCAATATCGATAACAACAGGGATGTCAAACATATTTGTTTCACCTGTATCTCGAATTGCTAAAATTTGATCTCTGATTTCTTCAGTCATGTATCATCCTCCTCTGCAGAGTCACCAACAGCGTTTCGTAAGATATCTATATTAAAGTCTGCACTTTTATAACCATCCAGAATTGTAGAGTAATAATGACAACTTGGTTGACCGAGCGGTCTTCCCTCATTCATTATATAAACCATCGCCGTCACATACTTTCCGTTTAGTCTAACTTTGAGTGTTTCTTTTCGATAAAGATAAGGCCATCCTTCATATCTGTCTAGTGCTACTTCATCGGCAGGTGTGATTTCCCATATTAATACTGGCACACTGCCTCCCTTGTAAGGCTCAATGGTTGCCACTGCCCCAGCATGTGCACCTCTAAAAAGTAACCGATAATTATTAATCTTACTTACCCCGACAGCCTTTGCTGTGGGGCATCTATTTGCCATCTGCTCCAAGTTAAGATTGGAGCCATAGGCAATGTAAAGAGTATTGCTCATTGTAAATCCTCCTTTGCGGTTTTAAGTCTATTGGAATGTTCAGGCTGCCCGAAATCGCCAAGCTGCTGACCCTGAAAGAGCTGATGTCAAATGCTCTCTGCAGTTAGCAAACTCCTCTCCAATTAAACCGATGCGGTTTAAATAAGTCCTCATTGCAAATTTTTCATTCTCAACTTGTGGTTTCTTAGCTGATGCACATTTTTGCGTTATGGCTTGGTTGTTAATGGCTAGGGCAAGAACTATGTAACTTCTTATCTTACCCGCATGAAGTTCACTATTAAATCCTCTAAGCTCCACTGTATGGTTTCCTGTGAAAAAGCTATGGAGGTTTAAAAAGTGGTATCGGCTGTTATGGTAATGCGTACCTCTGCTTTCGCTATAACCCTCATACCAAATATCCTCAAGCTGTCGCATGGTTTTAGGCTTTTTGTGGTTCATTTTCTCGACCAAGATGCTGTCCATTTTTTTGCAGTAACTCATTCTCTGAGGTGCTATTTGAAGCGCCTTGTAGAAAAGGTCATTCTTGCTCGCAATGATATTCACAAAGTTTCGAATGCTTCTTGGTGTATGGTCAGACCCATTAAGATGAATGTGAATTCCGCAAGTTGAATTTGTAAATGCTCCTGCGTGACGAAGCTGTCTGACCAATTCTTGCAATGTTTCTATATCTTCTCGGTAGGTAAGTATCGGACTAACCAGCTCAACGCTGTATTCTCTTCCAGCAAAAACTGTTCTTCCCCTTTCTTTCCTTTGGCAATTGATGCTGCCATCGTACATTACCTTCCATACCCTACCGTCTGCTGTTGTTACCTTCTTGGTGTCGTAGTAGGTGCCACCTTCGGCATAAGCGCCTTGTAAAAATTCCGCTGCAACCTTGGCTGCTCTTTCTCTTGTAATTCCTGTAAACTCAATCTCGATTCCGAATTTTGCTCTTAACATTGTTTTTCGCTCCTTTTAAAGTGTGTGTATGTCCTTTCGGCATGTATATATATCACTCTAAAAGGGATATATAGCAAGGGAATTACGCGATAATGTGAAGCATAAACCACACAATCTTTCTGTGTATTTCCAAGGAAAAATGTGTAGTTTACTCTTCTGTTTTCTTACATGAGTCCTCACCAAAAACTACTCCAAGAGAGCCTCCCCTATCCCATTTCACATGAATTGTACCCATGTCATCAACACTGATAACCGTTCCTCTATCTCCTGGCATAAGTTTCGTATACAGATCATTCATTTCTATAAGAACTACTCTCGTTCCAGGTGTATAATAATCCCTTAACTGTTTTAATGTTTCTGGATGTATTTTTTTCATTACTGCTCCGCCTCCTCAACCTTAGTTGGTGCACTTTTAAATGCCGAACTTCCTGTTAGCTTCGAAAGCAGAATCTTACGCAATGTCTTGTAATCAGGCCCGATGAAGCCAAGGCGAAGAAGGAAGCAGCGGAAAGCATATTTTTCATTATCTACTTCCTTTGCTGTTGCGCTTATTCTCACCTGTGTCTTTGCCATCTCGCATATTGCTGTAATAAAATGTGAGTAGGCGTTAACCTCATCAGCGTCTAATTCAAAGGTAAACCAAGGAAAGCGGAGTGTTTCTTCTGTATACTCAATCGGAAGTGTAGCAACACCAAGTGCTTTCTTTATAAGATTCCCTTTGCTTTTAATTAACTTTTCAAGGTTTTCAATAGCAGTATCCGTAAAATTCTCCTTAGGCATCTCAATTACAAGCAAGCCAGAGGCGCCTGTGTTGCCATGTGTCGCGTTTTCAAGCGCCTCAAAGGCAAACCCCCGACCTGCAAGTCCATCGAGCAGTGTTTTCACTGTTTCGCTGTTTGAAGAACCATCAAAGATAAGTGTTCCTTCCTTATCCACCTCAAAGCTATCAATATCATAAATGAACGTAGGTGCTCCTCTATAAACTGGTTTTGTTTCAAGAATCTCACCGATTGCAGTTACCAGTGCTTTTCGATCACTACCTGTGCGATTAAATCTTATTTCCATATCTCATACCACCTTTCTTTTTGGTAGTGTTATATATCACTCTAAGCCGATCAAATAGCAAGTGGTATGTGGTTATTATTTTACATTCTACGATTTACACAAATCTAAGCCTCAAAAATAAACTTATACGATACCTACTCCTCCGTATTCACTCGGGTAAATCACAATATTTGTACTTGGATCCATCTCTAATAAGAAAAACATCATCCGAGCTTCCCACTTGCTCGATATATCTCTTTACAATGACATCACAATACTTTTCATCCAATTCGATTGTGTAACAGATGCGTTCTGTCTGCTCACAGGCAATGAGCGTACTTCCTGAACCACCGAATGGGTCGAGTACAATGCAATTAGAAAGGCTTGAGTTCATGATGGGGTATGCTACTAAAGCTACTGGTTTCATGGTAGGATGATCTCCGTTTTTCTTCGGTTTTTCAAACTCCCATATGGTGGTCTGCTTTCTATCAGAATACCAGTTATGCTTTCCTTTCTTTTTCCAACCAAAGAGCACAGGTTCATGCTGCCACTGGTAAGGTGAGCGACCTAGAACCAGAGATTGTTTTTTCCAAATACAAGTACCGGATAAATAAAATCCCGCATCGGCAAAAGCTTTTCTGAAGTTGAATCCTTCCGTGTCAGCATGGAACACATAAATAGAAGCGTCCTTTGCCATTGCTGCTTCGCAATTTTTTAAGGCCGCTAGCAGAAAATCATAGAACGCTTCGTTCTCCATATTGTCATTTTTAATCTTACCTGCGGTACTTTCATAGTTAACGTTGTATGGCGGATCAGTAACTACTAGATTGGCAGCTTTTCCATCCATCAAGACATTAAACGTGTCTTTCTTTGTACTGTCTCCGCATACCAATCGATGCTGTCCAAGTATCCAAACATCGCCTAAATGCGAAACAGCGGGCTTTTTCAGCTCGCTGTCCACATCGAAATCATCTTCTTTTATTTTATCCTTAAGGGAATCCTTAAACAGGTCATCCAACTCACCAGGGTCAAAACCTGTCAGAGATACATCAAAGTCTGAGGCATTTAGATCAGTGATTAAAAGAGCCAGTTTATCTTTATCCCAATCGCCACTTATTTTATTAAGAGCAATATTAAGTGCCTTCTCTTTTTCTTCATCCATCTCGATGATTACACACTCTACTTCGGTAATTCCCATACTAAGTAGAACCTTCAAACGCTGATGGCCACCTACTACATGACCTGTTGTTTTATTCCATATAACGGGTTCAACATATCCAAACTCCTCTAGGGAACGTTTTAATTTCTCATACTCTGGATCACCAGGCTTTAAATCCTTTCTAGGATTATAGTCGGCTGGGATTAATAACTCAGTCTTTAATTTTTCTATCAGCATATTTCTCCACCGCCTTTCTAAACTCAGAATATTTATCTACATCCTCCCAAGGGAATAACCAACTATTAAAGTGACCATAAACAGCTGTGTCAGAATAAATCACATCTCTTAGACGCAACTTTTCGATGATAGCAGCTGGCTTTAAGTTGAAAACCTCATCTACTGCTAGTGTTAAAATCTCTTCAGATACCGTACCTGTTCCAAAGGTGTTCACGGAAAAGGCAACAGGATTTGCTTTACCAATAGCATAGGAAATACTAACTTCACACCTTTTTGCAAAGTCGCACCAAATTATATGCTTCGCAATATACCGTGCCATATAAGCACCACTACGATCTACCTTTGTTGGATCTTTGCCGGAAAGTGCTCCGCCACCATGAGAAGCAAGACCTCCATAGGTATCGACCATCAGCTTTCGTCCGGTAAGTCCTGTATCTGCTGCCGGGCCACCAAGAACAAATCTGCCCGATGGATTTACAAGAATTTCCGTCTCGTTATCAAAGGGAAAATCCTCAAAGCACTGCCATAGAACATTATTTAAAATGTCGGCTTTCAGCTCTTCTTGGCTTTTGTCTGCTTTATGCTGAACTGAAACAACTATGGTTTTTACCCTAATAGGAATATCCCCATCATATTCTACCGTTACTTGCGCTTTGCCATCGGGAAGGATACCTTTTATTAGTTTTCCTTTGCGGACATCATCAAGTCTTTTTACAATTCTATGAGAAAGCACAAGGGGAAGTGGTAGCATCTCACGGGTTTCACTTGTAGCATATCCGTACATGGTTCCCTGATCACCTGCACCAATAGAACCATATTGCTCGTTTATTCCGTTTCTAACTTCAAGGGCCACATTAACTCCTGAGCCAATATCTTTACTCTGATTATGTACATATACATAAATCAGGAAGCGTTTCGGATTATAGCCTACTTTTCTAAGAACATTTCTTACGACAAAACGAATGTCGACCTTCTCGCTACAGGTGATCTCGCCCGCTACGATTATTTTACCTTTTGTAGCCATAACCTCACAGGCAACACGTGATGCTCTGTCTTTGCGTAGACATGTTTCTAAAATGCTATCTGCGATGATGTCACATAATTTATCTGGATGCCCAGCACATACACTTTCAGCTGATAAATATCTTTTACTCATTATTAATCTCCTCATCTTTATTTTCCTCTACGAGCAGTTAGCAATCGCTCCATCACATCATCCTGTGGGTTTGAGCTACCATACTCGGTCGCACAATTTTCTCGAACAATCTGATATATCTCCATCCAAAGTCTGTTTGTTTGGCTCATAAAATTCTGGCTCATAGCCACATAAGGACTTTGAATAGCATTTCCAGTGGTTGGGTGTTTGGCAAGAAAACCAAACTCCGTTACTGCTTCCTCACACTGTATCCACCTAGCAGCACTCATGGCATAACGTTCTAAAAGTTGTGGAAGCACTAAATGTGCACATCCACGTTCCTCAAGCCATTGCCATGTGATCTCATAGATTTCTGATGCTACAAGTGTCTTTCCATCCTTCTGAACAGCTGAGAGCATTGCTCTTGGTTGCGGCATCTCCTGTCCCTTTAGGTCAGCAGTATTTTGAAAATCTACAACCTCAAGTTTTCTTTTCCCTGGATTACCTTCAGCAATTTTGTCAGCCAGTGGCTTCTTCTTCTGACCGGAACCGATACGAGCACCTCCACGATTTGTTCCGTCTTTCGCCATTTTGCTCACCTCTTTTCGTTGTAGGGCCTATTTACCCTGTTTGAAATCGCGAATTTTCGCGTGATACCCCACGCCCGTTGCACAATTGAAAAGCTGTGGAGATTCTCATCCCCCTACCGGGTTCTCCAACGACCCCCATCTCTTGCAGTGATAGTAGAATGACAAGGAGTACAAAGTGCCATCAGATTCCTTTTATCATGAGTTCCACCTTTTGAAAGTGGTAAGATATGATGTACCTCATTTGCTGGTGTCAGCCTTCCATTCTTCCTACACTCTTCACAGAGAGGGTGAGCTGCAATATAACTATCTCGAATGCGCTTCCAGGCTCGACCATAACGCCTTCTTGTTTCAGGGTCACGGTCATACTTTTCATACCGTGATGCTTCCTTCTTTGCATGCTCCTCACAAAAGCGACCATCAGTTAACTCAGGACAGCTAGGATATGAACAAGGTCGCTTAGGTTTCCTTGGCATTTGCTTCACCTCATTTTTGGGCATAACAAAAGCCACCAAGGATCTCTCCTGCGGTGGCCTGTGTCTATACTTTCTACAATACTATTATACTATATTCTGTAATAACATCAACTCTCCTTTACTCTCCACTTGCATTAATAACAACCTTCTTTAGTGCTCTATCACGCATTCGATAAGTATGCTGAATGCTATATCCCATCTTGATAGCAACTTCCTCCCATGTGCAGCCACAAAGAAAACGAAGCTCAAGCAATGTCTGGTATTCCTTATTTTCTACTGCTTTGATACTAGCAGCAATCTGCCGCTTAATGTCCATTAACTGATGTATGTCACGATCAATTTCTCTTTGAAGATCCACAATCTTTGCAACTACATTTGCCATAGAGGATACGCTATGGTTGGGATTACGAGGCATACCACTGATAGTAGAGGTGCATTTTGTTGCCAGTTCATTTAAGGAAGAAAGCTGTTCAAGCTTGCTGTCGATGCGAAGATCAAGTCGGTAAGCTTGGCTAAGAAAATCTAAAGCAGTCATATTAGCCCACCTCCATTTCACGAATCTGCTTTAATAGAACATCACCATCCAGAGCAGTGAGCTCCCCAAACCAACCGGATCGGAAAAAGCGTTCTACATCATCCCGCTCTCCTTCATTTTTAATGATATTATTTAGCAGAGTAATCTTTCGAATATCCTTTTTCGCTTCCTCAGTATCTAGATCAGGAGTATGTGGATGGTGTTTTAGGAAATGGATTGCTTCTCGGTAGTCCTTAACTGCCTGTATGATAATGGCATTTGCTAGATTGGAAAATCCATCTTCAACTATAAAAGGTTTAGCTTGATTATTGTTTTTGTACATAAACAGTACCTCCGATTTTAGAATTTTAATTCCCTCGGATTTACTCAGATTGTCTCAGATTTGCAGATTAGCCTTTACAGCATCGATTAATGCGGATTGTGTGTTATCCTTATCCGATAAAGCTCGAAGAATTCTCTCATCAATCGTTCCAGCGGCAACTATGTGCTGCACCACAACGGTATTTTCTATCTGCCCTTGTCTCCACAACCTTGCTATTGTTTGTTGATATAGTTCCAAGGACCATGTCATACCAAACCAGACAATGGTGGATCCACCAGATTGGAGATTAAGGCCATGACCCGCACTCGCAGGATGTATTAATGCTACGTGAAGCTTACCAGCACTCCACTTTTGGATACTTTTATCTGTATTAAGCTGTGAGAATTCTACTTTTAATTTATTCAGCCTCTCTGTGATACGCTCCAAATCATGTCGAAACCAATAAGCCACTAAGATTGGCTTACCATTTGCTGCTTCAATAATATCCTCCAAAGCGTCCAGTTTTTTGTCGTGGATATACACGATTTCATTTGTATCGGAATACACTGCACCATTTGCCATTTGGCAAAGCTTCCCTGAAAGTGCTCCCGCGTTTGCTGCTGTAATATCATCATCGTTACGAAAAGGAAGCATCAAATCCTTTTTCATATCATCGTATAAATCCTGTTCTTCTGGATCTAAATAAACCAAATAGTTAGAATTAATTAATTCTGGCATTTGTATATAGTCGGTGGATTTCATAGAAATCGTAATGTCCGATATCTTGGCATAAATCCGTTGCTCAGCTCCCGGTAATAATTTATAGCTATAAACAATCTGACCATTCATTCTATCTGGCTTAAAGTAGTTGTTACGAAACTGGGTGATAAATCTTCCAAGGCGCACACCCATATCAAGCACACGAAACTCAGCAAACAAATCCATCAAACCGTTACTACTTGGTGTTCCTGTAAGGCCTACTACTCTTTTTATCTTTGGTCTTACCTTCATAAAGGCTCTAAATCTCTTTGACTGCCAGTTCTTAAATGAAGATAGCTCATCGATTACAACCATGTCGTAATCAAATGGAAGATTGCTTTTCTCGATTAGCCATTGAAGATTCTCACGATTGATAATGTAAATATCAGCTTTGGCTTTTAGTGCTGTAAGTCTTTCAGATTCCGTTCCAACTGCTAAGGAATACTCCAAATCCTCTCTTAGATGATTCCACTTAGTTATTTCTGCAGACCAGGTATTTCTTGCCACCCTTAACGGTGCTACTACTAAAACCTTGTGAATTTCAAAGTAATCAAACAACAAGTCATTAATTGCAGTCAAAGTAATACTTGTTTTTCCCAGACCCATATCTAAAAAGACAGCTGCAATGGGATGTGTTTTGATATATTCGATAGCATATTGCTGGTAGCTATGTGGATTGTATTGCATCAATTATCCCTCCGATTTTTTCTACCGAATCTAAGACATACACCTTAAATCCCAAATGACAAAGTAACTTATGTCTACTAAGCTGCAATGGTCTTTGTTTTTCACCAAGTGCTTTTACTTCCACAAATCCAAACTTTCCTTCTGGTAGTAACACCAATCTATCCGGCATTCCCGAAAAGCTAGGTGATGTAAACTTCGGGCAAATGCCACCTTTGGCTTTCACTGCTACAACAAGTTTTTGTTCTATAATCTTCTCACGCATTTTCTTGCATACCTTTCCATCAAGATTATTAGGGGTGTGGAGGTCTTTGGAGGCTGAATCTATAACTTTATATATAGGCTATTTTTTTACCCCTATAAGAGAGTTTATATATCAAGTTCCATTGACCTCCACATATAGCTATAAAGCCTTATTCTTCAAGGAATTCCGCTTTTAGCTTAAGTCCTAGAATCAGATTATTATCACGGGTTCTTTTACGGTCGAATCCGGAGGTTTCTAGTGCTGCATAGAAATCTGCTGTACCACGAGTAAACTCACCCACCTGCATGCAATAAGCACGGTATGAGCTGTAAACTTCACTAGACTTTGCACTATAAGAGCTACCCACTTCGCAACAATCGGTTAGATAATGTGAAAGCCAATCGTTATTCTCCTTATATGACTGGATTGCAGCCTTTACTTTCTCTGGCGTTTCAATCTTGAATTTATGTCCGATTACCTTCGTAGCACCTTCAATCACCCACGCAAGAATTGCACCTCCTGCATTTTCAAGAAGATAATCTGCATAGTTCTTCACATCTGCATTGCCTTCTATTTTTGCACTAAAAGGAATTACAATAAGACGACGCCAGGTGCCTTTATCGATAGCTCCGACCTTAGGTAGGTGGTTGGTATAAAGCACCAATGTATGGCTTGGAATATAGCTGAATGGATCCTTGTACTTTTTCTCTGCGTAAATCTCATCGGTAGAACAAAGCTGTTTCACATTTGATGTATTTAGGCGCATTCCCTCTTCCATCTCTGCAGCGATCATTAATCTCTTTCCCTTCGCTTCAGCTAATTCCGGCTTAACATTTCTACGGCATCCAACGGTCAACATATCTGCAGAGATATTACCACTATAAGAACCAAGTACTCTAGCTATTACATTCCAGAAGGTTGACTTACCATTACGACCATCCCCGTAGGCAATAATTAGTGCTTCCACATATACTTTTCCTATGGCGGCAAGGCCTACAATCTCTTGAACATAATGGATGAGTTCTAAATCCCCACAGAAGAATGTATTTAGAGCAGCTTCCCATAGATCAGCACCTTCCGTACCAGGGTCTACTATTGTCTGCTTTGTAATAAAATCAAGTGGATCATGTGTCATAATAGAACCTAATCCCTTGCGTAGGTCATATGTTCCCGATGGTGTATTTAATAGAAACTCATCCGCATCCAAATTACACTGCTCTATCTCCAACATTGGCCGAGCTTCTTTTAAGGCAGATGAGATGTATTTGGAGTCACGACGTTTAATGGCATAGTTGCGATAAAGCTGTGCTGTCTGGTATTTTTCAAAGGAATGCCTTTGCTGTTCATTAAAAGCTGATGCCGCTTTCTTTGGTCCCATTGCAACAAGCATCTCCCAAGCACCATTTTGCAACATTTCATTCGTAGCCTTATGCATCTCAGTTTCCGCTTCCTCCAACTGCCTTGCTGTAAGTTCCTGTGCCACTGCCTGAGCCTTTGGTTTTGACTCCTCCCAGTAGCTTCCGTTGTATACGATGTAATCTGTGGATGGTGAATAACGCAAACTATCACAATATTCTCTTGATAAAACAATTGCTTGGCCTACATCGGAAAAATCATCCGGCTTTAACTTCATATCTGTGTTGTACTGTTCTGGTGGAATGTAGCTCTCCTGAGAAGATACATATTTTCCAAACTTTACAGCACTGTTCCAGATAGTCTTTAATTCTGCTTCTTCAAGCGGTGGATTGCACTTCTCTGCCTTCTTTAGAAAAATAGCATATGCCTCATCGGTGTTTCCATAACGAACAACGAGTTTACCTGCAATACCCGACATCGTATTGTTTCGATTTCCTTCTAGAATTTCATCCTGTGAATTATCCCATTCTTCAAATTTATTATCTTGCAGAAAGTCTACGATACTTTTTTCTCCTCTGTAGAGTTCTACCTCAGCATTGGCTGTTCCAAATAAAAATCTCGCGCTATCAAGAGCATTGTTATCAAAATAAGGGAAGCACGATGTGATTTCCTTTTTTAACGCTGAGTATACTTTTGCATCTGTTACTGGAGGTATTGGAAAAAACACATGAAATCTGGGACGCGGCGACCTACTATCCTTCTGTAGCATATTGCTTCTACTATAAACAACAGCAAAAGAAACATTAGGGAAGGCAAAAGCAACTTCTAATGGTGTTACCCAATCATCCGGATTATCTGAATGATCATTATCGCAGTCGAGAGGTATATTATCCGCCCTGATGAAATTCAAGCTACTACGATAATTACCCTTATACTCTGCCGAGACATGGTCATGTGCAGCCGCTTGCTTCAAAGAGGCTTCATCAGTAATAACTGTCTTATGAGGATAAACGCAATTTGATTGACTCCCCACACTGTCTGATGTATATAAAGTAAACTGCTTCATCTGGTTACCTCCTTATAGTCCTCTGTGAAATAACGGATTCTCATGCGTTTCCACTTGGCTCGTAGGATCTCTGCTGCCATCCCTTCTGATATCCTGTCTCCAAACACCCAAAGTTCCTTACATCTTCCAAGCAGTACCATGTTCATGAACATTGCCAATTCTCTCTCAGTGGCTTCATCCATAAATTGAGGGAACAAAAGATGTGGGGCAATCGGTATTGCTCCACTGTTTACTGCAAATCTGCTATATTCCCTAGCTTTCATGGTATTTAATTCTTCATTTCCCGAAAATGGAGAGCAGATATAAACAAGGGGTCTATAACCACTCCTTCTTTTTTCCATTTCTATAGCCTTAATTGCTTCAAACGGTACAGGGTCACTGTAACCTTCTGAGTTATAAAAACTAATTCCCAAAAGTTTCACCTCCTTAAAATTTTCTCGAGGACAAAACATCCCTCTATCTTTCTAAGGACAGAACCTTGGATTTTGGACGGACAAATCAAAAAATATTTATCGCTTCCTTATATAAGCTAAAAAATCCGAATAAAAAACCTTTTAAACATCCGTCCATTTACTCATTTTCTGTCCTTAGGAAGTTAGAAGGACATGAGTCAGAAAAAAGTTTTTAGAAATTCCGTCCAAAACATAGACTTCTGTCCTTAGGAAGTTAGAGAGGTAATACACCCTCGGAAAGGCGGTGCTACTTATGCAGTCAGAAACAACTGCAGGCATTGAAAGCAAGCAAGACATTGGCTTAGATGAAGAACTAGCAGATGTACTAATTGCAATCAGTGTCATATCAAAACGACTTGCTAAGAAATTAACCGAGCAAGAACAACTAAATAAGGAAGGAGAAAAAACGCATGAGTAAGATGAGCGAATTATCCGCAGAGCTTGACGAGTTGAGAAAATGCGGAGAGACATTAATAAGTATATCTGAGACACTTAAAGATCTGTTTTCTACGGTTGGAGATGAAAAAACAAAAGAAAAGGCTACTGCAAAAGTAACCCCAGAACCTGAAAAGAAATCAATCTCACTGACCGATGTTCGTGCTGTCCTAGCGGAAAAGTCCCGTAACGGATATACGGCAGATGTTAAAGCTCTTCTATTAAAGTTTGGAGCTGACAAGCTGTCAGATATTAATCCAACTGACTATGAAGCTTTACTTGCTGCAGCGGAGGTACTTGGAAATGGCTAAACATGCTTTACTCTCCGCTTCATCAAGCCATAGGTGGCTTCAATGTCCACCATCTGCAAAATTATGTGCTGAAGTAGAAAATCAATCTAGTCCTTATGCACAGCAAGGCACTGATGCACATAGTCTTTGCCAGTTCAAATTAGAACAGCTACTTGGTATAGACACAAAAGACCCTACAGAAAATTTGGAGTTCTATGATGGGGAAATGGAGAACTGTGCGGAAGAATATGCCTCCTTTGTAATTGAGCAGTTAGAAGAAGCAAAACACTATTGTTCCGATCCAGTAATCTTAATCGAGCAACATCTTGACTTCTCTAAATATGTAGAGGGTGGGTTCGGCACTGGTGACTGTGTAATCGTTGCAGACGATATTCTTCAAGTCATCGATTACAAACACGGACTTGGAATATTAGTGTCAGCAGTAGAAAATCCACAGATGATGTGTTATGCACTTGGGGCTATTGAACTCTTCGATGGCATCTACGATATTAACACAGTAAAGATGACAATCTTTCAACCACGAAGAGAAAATGTCAGTACCTACACCCTATTTAAAGAAGAACTCTTGAAATGGGGTACCGAAGTACTCTCTCCTACAGCTAAACTCGCTTATGAAGGCGAGGGTGAACTTAAAGCTGGTGATCACTGCCAGTTCTGTAAGATAAAAGCTACTTGTCGCAAACGAGCTGAATACAACCTCGAACTAGCAAAGTATGACTTTGAGATGCCCGTAAACCTAGATAACACAGAAATCAGTGTTATTCTCACAAAAGTAGATAGCCTTGTAACTTGGGTTAATGACGTAAAAGAATATGCATTACAGCAAGCACTTAGTGGCACGAAGTTTCAAGGGTTTAAAGTTGTTGAAGGTCGTTCCAACAGGAAATACACCGATGAACAGGCGGTAGCAGATGCAGTCACATTGGCAGGATTTAATCCATATGAAAATAAACTCTTAGGAATTACAGCCATGACTTCAGCTCTTGGCAAGAAGAAATTTGAAGAAATCTTAGGAGACCTTGTAATCAAGGCTCCAGGTAAACCAACTCTCGTTCCGGAGGATGATAAGCGCCCGGAATTTAATACAGCTCAAAATGATTTTAATTAAGGAGGACAAATAATATGTCAATAGTAGCAAATCAAACAAAAGTAATTACAGGTCCAAAGACAAGATGGTCTTATGCAAATGTATGGGATCCAAAGTCAATCAATGGAGGTACACCAAAGTATAGCGTAAGCCTTATTATTCCAAAATCTGATGCCAAGACAGTTTCACAGATTAAGGCTGCCATTGAAGCCGCATATAAGGAAGGTGAGTCCAAATTAAAGGGTAATGGTAAAACTGTTCCTGCTCTTTCAACACTTAAAACTCCTCTTCGTGATGGAGACATAGAAAGACCAGATGACCCTACTTACGCAAATGCTTACTTCATTAATGCCAATAGTGCTACTGCACCGGGTATTGTTGATGCAAGTTGCAATCCAATCCTTGAGCGTTCTGAGGTTTATTCAGGTGTATATGGCAGAGCATCTATCAATCTGTATGCCTTTAATTCAAACGGAAATCGCGGTATAGCATGTGGATTAAATAACCTTCAAAAGATTTCAGACGGAGAACCTTTAGGTGGTAAGTCTAGAGCAGAGGATGATTTCTCAACAGACTCCGATGATGATTTTCTTTCATAACATGTAACCCATAAACCCCTGACTGGGCGGTGGCGATGCTGCCGCCCTTTTACTTTAAGGATGGTGAGTATTATAAATACAATCAACTCTTTATCAATTGACATTGAAAGTTTTTCTGATGTTGATTTGAAGAAATGCGGTGTGTACAAATATGCAGAGTCACCCAACTTTGATATTCTCCTCTTCGCTTACTCTATCAATGGTGGAGAAGTTATCGTCATAGATTTGGCTAATGGTGAAAAAGTTCCAACCGATGTAATTGCTGCTCTTTTTGACAAAACAGTTACTAAGTGGGCATTTAACGCGGCTTTTGAGCGTATCTGCCTGTCTGAGTGGCTTAGAAGATATTATCCAGAACACTTCAGTAGTTACAGCACAAAGGACGATACGGTTGGTAACTACCTGGATCCATCCTCATGGAGATGTTCCATGATATGGTCGGCTTATCTTGGACTACCACTATCCCTTGAAGGTGTGGGTGCAGTGCTTGGATTAGAGGAGCAGAAAATGAAAGAAGGTAAAGACCTCATACGTTACTTTTGTGTTCCATGTAAACCTACTAAATCAAACGGTGGTCGAACTAGAAATCTTCCTATGCATGACGAAACCAAATGGGATACCTTCATCTCTTATAACCGAAGAGATGTTGAAGTTGAAATGTCCATACAAAAGAAGTTAGCTAAATTCCCTGTTCCAGAGTTTATTTGGAAGGAATATTACTTAGACCAGATGATCAATGACCGTGGAATTGCTATTGATATGGGCATTGTAGAACAGGCAATTAGGATGGATGAGCGTTCCAAGGATGAACTCTCGGAAGAAATGAAGAAACTCACAAACTTGGATAACCCAAATTCAGTAGCACAGATGAAACAATGGCTATCTGATAATGGAATGGAGACCGATACCCTTGGTAAAAAGGCTGTAGCAGAAATGCTAAAGGATGCTCCGGAAGAGCTAGCCGATGTTCTCACTCTTCGCCAACAGCTTGCAAAATCAAGTATAAAGAAATACCAAGCAATGCAAAATGCCGTATGTGCTGACAGCCGGGCAAGAGGAATGTTTCAGTTCTATGGAGCAAATCGAAGTGGTAGATGGGCAGGGCGTATTATTCAGCTACAAAATCTTCCTCAGAACCATATACCTGATTTGGAGCAAGCTCGAGATCTTGTAAAGAACGGAAACTATGATGCATTAGAAATGCTATATAATTCAGTCCCAGAAGTACTATCAGAACTTATTAGAACAGCTTTCGTTCCAAAGGAAGGATATAAGTTTGTTGTAGTCGATTTTAGCGCAATCGAAGCAAGGGTGCTTTCACATCTGGCAAAAGAGTCATGGAGAAATAAAGTCTTCGCAAATAACGAAGATATTTATTGTGCTAGCGCCTCTGAAATGTTTGGCGTACCTGTCGAAAAGCCTGGTAAAAACAGTCACCTTCGACAGCGAGGCAAAGTGGCAGAATTAGCCCTTGGATACGGTGGTTCAGTCGGTGCTTTAAAGGCCATGGGAGCTTTAGAAATGGATCTTACTGAAGAAGAACTACAACCACTCGTTGATGCATGGAGAACCTCCAACCCCAACATTGTACAGCTTTGGTGGGATGTTGATACAGCAGTCAAAAATGCCATTATGCAGAAAACCACAACTGAAACCCATGGTATCAATTTTATATATCAAAGTGGTATGCTCTTCATCAAACTTCTATCTGGAAGAAAACTGACCTATGTAAAGCCTAAGATTGGAATAAACAGGTTTGGTGGAGAAGCCGTAACCTACGAAGGTATCGGAGCAACAAAGAAATGGGAGCGGATAGAATCATATGGTGCAAAATTTGTCGAAAATATTGTTCAAGCAATCTCAAGAGATATTCTAAGCTATGCAATGCAAAAGCTTTCTCAATATTTCATCTGTGGTCATGTCCATGACGAATTAATCGTTGAATGCCCTATGCACGAATCCCTAGATAACATCTGTAAACAGATGGGAATAACACCTCCCTGGATAAAAGGGCTATTACTAAGAGCTGATGGCTTTGAGACAATGTTTTATAGAAAAGATTAATCTAAAATGGTAGCAACACTTATTCTATATAGTGCTGCTACCATTTATCTATTAAATCATATCATCCAATAAATCCATTACTATTGCTTTAATCTTTACGACTTTATCTGAGACTGTAGTCTTCCCTATTCCGATTACATCTCCGATTTCCTTATGACTTAAACCATCTGATAATAACTGAAGTATCTTACCATAGCTAGGGTCAATTTCCTGTACACGAGTAATTAATTCTTTCAGCATTCCCAAATAGATATCTGCTGCGCCATATGCGTTTTGTGCAACTGCTTCAAAATCTGTCTCCTCATTCTCTTCATTTTCTGCTGACAGGCAGCTAAAGGTTAGTGTTCCAAAGTTTCTCTTATCCAATGAAGTATAATATGGACACTGACTACATTTGTTGCTTTCTGGACAACGAATTAGTTTTCCTTTGCCGTTGCTAATCTCACAACGTTTGTCACGGTCTTCGGCTTTAAACTCCGCTGAATAGGAACTCATTACTGCATCATACTGTTCCTTCGTGCCTGGTACCAGAACTACATCAACTAATCTGTTCCCTACTCTCCATTTTCTAATCTGTGATTTCTTCACACCTGCTATCATCCCGTGTTCTTCGATCGAATCCTTGTCGATAATCATTGGGATTAGTACCTGTTCTTCTACCTCATTTACTCTGATTTCCTGTGTTTCTTTTTTCATAGATTGTCCTTTCCGTCCTTGGCTTGACGGTGGGACACAAAAAGAGCCTATGGTGAAGATGACCACAGACTCCGGTTGTCCTTAAAATGGGCGCACGAAATCACGGTGGGTGCATCTTCATTCCAAACACAGTCTTTATCACTGTGTTCTGAACTCTTATGCATCCCGCCGTCCTGATGCGCATCTCGGACTTTGAGATTTAATATATTTGCAAGGCCATAAATACCTTACTATCAATAATCTACCACGGAATTTTCATTGAAAATGGACATGTAGTGTCCGCTCTAAATCCATGAAAATAAAAAAGCCGGAGTTACCTATTTAGCCTTTTTACGGCTTTCATAGATAACTCCGGCGGTTTGCTCCTCGATTGGTTACGGGGTCGATTGCGGTAGTTTCTCTCTATCAACTGCTATAGCAGCTTTTACTTGATGTACAACATCCTCCCAGGGAATTGTAACAAATTTATCTTTGCTAATTTTTTGTTCTAGATATACCTTCTCTCCATCAACAATAACATCACAGAATCTTGGGGGTATATTTCTAGAGGTGTGAAAATTCCTTATAGGTTGTCTTATCATTTACCTTCCTCCAAAAGATCTGATTAAAATGGTATAAAATCATCGTCATCACTCACATCATCCTTCATAAAGGAATCAATGACATATTGAAGTTTTGGCTTTATTCTCGGGTGCTTCATTCGCTCACTAACGGTTGTGTACAGATTGTCTACTAAGGATACCAATGGTGATGCGTCTCTATTACTGCATAGAAATGATGGTCCTGTGTCTGGTGTATACATCCAAATTTCTTTAGCAAAAGCATCTGGATCATTGACTCTATGAACGCTCTTACTGATATCCATAAGATAAAGGATTGAGCCATTTTTTAAATTTATATTATAACAATCACCATTAATATATGTTCCGCAATCAAAGGAATTGGAAACAAAAACGACTCTGGAAACCTGGTTTGGATACTCACATTCACTTTCTTCATAAAAGGTTTCATAGCTTAGAAGCGGATGATCCGAATTGCCATTTATATCTGCTTCAGCCCGATTTAGACGGTCTGCAGATTCTCTATTCCAATCCAATTTATCGTCCAAAGTATCTTTGATTAATTTCTCCAGAAAAGATACAAGGTACCGCTCAGTAGGTGTCATTTCTGTAAGGTCTATGTTTAGCAATGTATCTATGCTGGTGTTAAAAGCATCTGCGACTTTTATAATAAAATCTATTCCTGGCTTTGTATTCCCTTCCTTGCTAATTCTGGAAATATACCCAGAGCTAACGCCTGCCTCTGTCTCCAGTTCACCTATTTTCTTCCCGAATTCTTTCAAAAGGAAAGATATGTTGTCAAGCATTAATTGTTTATTGAATTCATTGGTCATATTAATACACTCCTTTCTACCTCTTTGCCAATATAATATCATCTATTTACCATATTGTCAATATAGTTTTGCTTTATTTACCTATGCTTCAAATTTCAATTTAAACTTGAATGCAGTAACAAAAAACAGAGTCTTAATATAAGACTCTGCTCTCGTATTATATTACCGGACATGACATGTCCTTTTATTCTTAAAATTATTAAATGTCCACTCCATATTGTGCAAGATACTCCTTAACAGCCCACAATGGCTCCGGATACTTAATGTGAAGAGCCTCGTTTATCCATTGATGATTCGGATTCATCGGTTTCAGTGGACACTGCAAGACAGCCATTAGTTTTTCGCTAATCACAGGAGGAAGGTGGAGTCCAAAGCAGATAAGAGCTGCCGTTTCCACTTTCGGGGTCGTATCTCCCCTTACAGTTCGGCTGATGGTTTTCGGATCACGGTCGATTTCTAAACCGAGATCAGTATAATTCATATTCCTCCACTTCAAAAGAAGCTCCATACATTGTTCTGGATCATCTGTCATCTGTCTACGAATTTCCAAAGCCTCTTCCTGTTGCTTCTTCCTCATTGCTACCTGACGCTCCTGTGGAGCGTTTTGATAACCGTTATGAAATTTGATTTCAAAGGTGATATCACTCGGCTCACGGTTCAAAAAACACTCCGTATGGTATTGATATGAAACCTTGCTCGTAACGGTCATATCAAAGACAAGGCAACATTCGTCCATATGGGAGCGAGCATAATCTGTCAGGTCAAGTTTCCCGTTTTCGCCTGGCTGAACATAAAGTGGAGCATTATAAACATAGTGATTATCAATAAACAAATAATCTCCGCTGTCAGTTAAAGCACGAAGTTCCAAATTAATGAAACGTTCGATAGCTGCATCTTGGGCAGATAAGGAGAATGTCTGATTTAGCTTTATAGACCCCTTACGGAATCCATGCGGTTTTAAATAGTGTCCATCTAGGTATGTATATGTTCCGATTGCCTCATCAAAGCCTAGTTCAACTAATCTAATCTTCGTGGCTTGCCTAGATACTCCAAAATCAATTTCCAATGCTGTGATGACCTTTTCCATAACCTCAACAGTATGGCTGGCATTGGTTTCACGCATAAATCTTGCTATGTATTGCTTCGCCTTTACCTTGAACGGTTCTGCAGGCATTTGAATCTTCGGAGTAAGAGCATTTGCCTGCCATTCCATCCAACCGGTTGCATCTCTTTCGTTGTCTTTAATACCACCGACAACTTGGCATTTTATTTGTGTGGCATTACTATTATATAACCGTTCTAGTTCAAATGCTTTTCTATGTAAATCCCAATGTACGCACTCATGAATTATTGTATTATTAATTGATCCAAGATTGCGAAGAAAGTATGCTTTAGGATCTACTATGATAGTATGTGCATCCACTTGAGTCTTTACCATTTCATCATTACTTTTATCATAAAACTCTGCATCGCAATCGTGAAAGTATAGTTGTCCAAATACTGATAAATCTTTAGTAATCTCTCTAACTTTAATTGTAAGACCCATTTTTTTAGCCAACACTTGTGGCTCAACTGCCATTGGGGTTTTTAATACTTCTGGGTAATGTCTGCGTAGGAACTCTGTAGCAACAGTTTCTAGTTGTTCCTTATAAATGATAGGAACAAGTGAGTCCGACATAGGTTTTGGCTGTTTATTTTTGTTGGAATACTCAGTAACACTTAAGATTGTAAAGTCATCCAAATTGTAATCTAAATCTCCAGAGCATTTTAGCATAAACCACTGAGGACAATTTTCCGTCTCATCATAATGATAATCTGACTCTCGGATTTCTAATTCAGCTTCAACCGCAACATCAAATTCTATTTTCATATCTGGCAAATCATTAATAGATACAGATTTAACTTCTACATCTGACAATTCTATGCCGCCAATGTTTCGAACTTTGTTTAACCGTAAGTCTAAGTTGTCGTACTTATCTGAGATGTAACTTTGTATAGTAGCAAACATCTCATTATAGAATCTATCTGCCACATAATCTTTAAATGAACGATTACCCGCCAAAGCACTACCCCCTCATCAACAATTAATTTGATATATAGGTTTGCATTACTTCCTTTATATTAAGATACTGTTCAATAATTTTTGTTCCTGTTTTTCGGTCACCTAAATAAGCAGGAGATAATGATAAGTGCAGATTTGAACAGGTAGAATTATTTGGTAGTATTAAGGCACTATATATTTTAGTGCTCTTCGAAATCCCACCTCTAAGTATCTCATTATATGAAAATTGCTTATAATTTAAATCCGAGACGTTGTAAAAATATTTCGAATCAAAAATATAAATAGAATCATCTTGTTTTGCATGATGATCTAACCGTATTTTAAACAGGTGTGGAGAATCATCGATAGTAAATTCTTTAGCTGCAAATCTCAAGGGCGATGCTACTAAACTTTTATCAAATATGATAGAATCGGAAACTTCATCAACACATTTAAAATATTTATTCAGGTACTTTGAAACCATCTGCTCCCATATTTTATCAAAATAGTTGATTTTGATATGGATATCACCGCCTTTTGGCGATTTTTTATATTGTTCAAAAAAATTAATTAGGTGTGCTATCAAATTTTTTTGGGTATCTTTAAAGGTTTTACTATTAATTTGTCGCAATAGTTGCAATGTATATTCTCTATGTTTGATAAAGTCAAAAGAACTTATTTTGTAACCCGTTTTTGGTAAACGAATAAAATATGGAAAACTATTAATCGTATGATCGATAACAAATACCATGCATTCACTAAGGAAAACATTCTGTTGCCTTTTTTTCTTTCTATAAAGGGGAGAGAAAACCAAGTTGCCATTGCTAACTATCACCTGTGCCTTTTGAATAGTTTTTTTCCATGCAACTGATCCATTTGCATTGGGTTTAACTTCAATATTACTTTCACGATAAATACCATACTGACGAAAATATTTATAAACTTCGAAAAAAGAAGCAAAAGGGTAATCAGATACAAACTCAGGTTTTGCCCCGATGTACTTAGTCGCTTTGGCAGTAGTAGATACTTCCTTTGTATATTTTACAAACACATCAAATAACAATTTAATATCTTCTAAATTCGCCTTTTTGTCACGATTCAAATCTTTCAACTCTAAATCACTGTAAAAATGTTTCGGAAAAACAGATAATACATTACCTTCATCTAAAACAAACCCAACAAAATCAAACACTTCTTTATTATCAGATTTTAAATATTTTGTATCACCTTTTTCAAGACCAAAAGGTGATAAATCTATACCATCAACGTTATAATAATCTTGTCCATAATGAAATTTCATTAGATTAGCACCACCCCTATTCACCAAAAAATCATAAACTACCTCTTAGCCACAGTTCTATGCATTCTAAAAACTTATCGCTAAAAACCTTTTTATCATCTTCATAAGCATCATACAGTTCGGAAAAACTTGTAACTGATGAATCAAACAAACTAATTTCAGTGCTATAACTTGATTTATGAATATCACTCCATAAATAATGTAATAGTTTATTTTTAAATTGATTTTTATGATCGCTTGGTGTGCCACCAATTTTAAATTCTATAAAGAACTGGCCCAACTGCTTATCTTCGCCAAGTCCTAAAAATCGCGAGTCCGAAATGAATTTATTTAAAGTGCCGTAAATATCAACCCACTTAACAGGTTTTTTTGTACCTGCATTATCTGAAACAACTTCGATGTCGATATTGTTTTTATATGGACCCCCTACTGGTTCCGGCTTAGTGCTTATATAATGCCATTCAAACCTCCTTTTGAAAGCTGTATCCATTACAAATACATTCTGATCACTTGTATTAACAGTTCCAAAAATATTGAAGTTAGGTGGTAATTTTATTTTATCATCAGTAATAGCTATGATGTCTTCTGATATGATGTCGTTATTGATAAAGTATTTACTATAACCTTTATCTATACCTTGAGATTCTCTATCTAGTAATTGAAAAATATCTCCAAAAATGCCTGCACAATCTCCTCTGGACATTTCCTCAATTATCAAAAATACCTCTTTGGAAGTATCTTCGTATGCTTTTTCTAATGCTTTTGTAAATATTCCCTTTGCAAATTCATAGCTGATATTAGTAGCACCACTTGCCGTTTTCTGAACTTTAGGTAGTAATTGTCCAACGAAATCATTATACGTATATTCTGGATGGAATGTAGTTCTAAAAATTCTATCATCATCAACACCAGATGCTTTTACTTGTTCATCTACACCATAACTTTTTCCTGTACCTGGCGCGCCATAATAAATTATTTGCATTTTAGTATTCTCCTTTTAAATTTATCCTTGAATTTTCAAAATATAATCTCTAATTGTAGGAATATCTCCATCATTTAAACCAGTTAATGAAGTAGTATTAATTACATATTTTTCTTTAGCGGCCAAATATACCGCCGGTATAACCCTTAAAAACCATCTATATATATATGCCGTATCATTTGTTCTTCCTAACATATTTGAACATATAATACTTATTTCTCCAGCGGTTACATCAAGTGTAAAATAATCATTAGAACCATCTTGCAAAATTAATTCATTTAATTGTTGTATTGTATTAATTGACGTTATAATATCATCATCACCACTATTAATTACATCGTATAATCGGTTATCAAATATGTCTAAATAGTTTATTCCCATAGTTTGTGCACAAATAATCTGACGTTTTACAGAGGCATTATTCACTCTACTTGTTGTACACAAACTAATCGCAAATATTGGCATATTATTAATATGGAGATCCTTAGTCACATTTGCAATGTTATTATATATACCAATTATTACAGGTGGTATCTTACTTGATAAAAAATCATTAGCATTTCCTGCATCAGGATCGACATAAAAAAACAAACCATCAACATTCTTTTTTTCATTTTCCAAGTAACCAGCAAAAAAAGATACTCTACTTGAATTATTAATTCTCTCTTTTATAACTGTTTTATTTTCAACTCTAATGCTTTGTATCTTTAACTTAGCGTACTTGTTATTTAGTCGATTAATGATGTTATTTAGCATATCATCTACAGTATCCACGCCAATAGCTAACCATTTATTATGTGTGCCTGGATCACTGTGTGCAGCTCTCAGTTTTGTCATTAATTCTTCTGGAACAACTAACACATGACTCATGTTATTTCTCCTTCTTCTAATAGTTTACTATTAAGACCTCATTTTTTGAATATCTCCATCCACTAGTACCTATGTCAACAATTCTTAATCCGTGTTCTTCCACCCACTTCAATAGTAAATGATTTGTTCTATCTTTATGATGTATAACATTTGAGAGCATGAATTTATATCCTAATGAATCAATATGGCTTAGTATATTTAACAGCTCTACTTCTTCATCTGCAGACCAACCTTTCATTCCTCTCTTACCATCATTATAAGCAGCACTCGTAATAAAATAAGGTGGGTCAAAATAAAAAACAGTGCCTGATGGAAATTCACTCCAATTTATTGATGTGTAGTCAACATTCATCATTCGTAGATTTTTAGCTTTAACCTCAAAGTTGAGTATTCTTTGCTTTATATCTTCACTATAGCCTGCTACTCCAATCGGAGTGTTAAACTTATGGTTTCCATTAAATCTGATCATATTTTGGAATGAGTACATGTGGAGCAAATATAAATTTAATGGAGAACGCTCCCCCTCATTATAATCTAACCGAAGTTTGTCAAATGGCTCCCTCTCACCTTTTTCCAACTTGTATTTATCTATACCTTCCTCTATGGCTTCAACGATTTCAGCTTTGTCCGTTTTTAGAATCCATTCGATAATTTCATAAATATAAGGGTTAAGTTCATTATAAATAACGCAATCTGTGGCATTGATATTTGCCCCAACGTTAAATGCGCCTCCCATAACATCAACAAAAGTATTTACTGAAGGAGGAAGCTCTTTGATTATAGCAGGCAGCAAAGTGTCCTTGCTGCCAGAATAATTAAGCGGAGACTTATTTAAAGACATATCTTTTTGAAAATATATTATCACTTCGTTGAGGGATTTACCGTTCCTCTTGTTGCTTGATCTATGATTCTGATACTCCACATATTCGGTACTTTCTATGTATACCTTCCCGTCTTTAGCAAATAACTTTGCTAAATTAACCAAGTCCTCTATACTAACGAGTCCTTGATTACTATAGCTCACCAATACATGCTTGTAATTAATCTGCCTAAATAAATCTTCAAAAGCTTGTAATGCCTTTGTTCTCTGGGCGAATAATGAGTTTTTATTACCCCTACCTCTTTTTCCACCTACACCTTTTATATCGGGTGAATCATATTTAGCAATAGTATCTAACATATGATACGCTGAGACATATTGAGTTACAGTATATGGAGGGTCTATATATGCTATATCTCCTTCAATTCGCCTTACTAAACTATTCGTTTCTTCATTATAAACATCATTTTGAGCGAAAAGCTCTTGTTCGTTCATTTCAAGTGGTTCCAAGACAAAATCTTTTGTCGCTCTTGAGTCCCAGAATTTAAAGAATGCTTCATAAGTTCCTGAAGTATTTGAAAACTTAGTGGTACTTTCAATAAGAGAAGATAACAGAAAATAATACTCATTTTCAGAAATAGTTTGTTCTCTATAAAGATCCTCAATCTTTATTCTAATGCCATCGATTTTCTTACCATTATCTTCTGTAAAAAACATTCTTCCGCCAATTGGGGTGTAATTTTTATAAATAAAATAATTACTGTCTGCATTAAATTCAAGGGAATTAAGCCAATCAAAAATGTTCCTTTTATATTCTTTAGTAAAGTTTGAAAAGGATGGAATTCTGCTATTGTTTAATTTTGCTTTGCTCATGACATAGGAGAAATATAGAAAGTCGTTAGCTTGAATCTTATACCTATCTTTAAAATAATCTCCAACGCAGCTAGTCCCTGCAAATAAATCTCCAAATGTTTCCCCATCAATATCATACTTTTCAATAATACTTTCTATAGTATTCAGCAATTTTGCTTTGCTGCCTAAATATCTCATTTTATCACCTTTTCTAGTTGTGCTATTTTTCTTCTTCATCTGGTTGATATTCTAGTAAGTCACTTAGGTCACAACCAAGAACCCTACAAATATTATTAAGCAAATCCAAATCAACCCTTTTAACTTTCTCATGGTACAAATCACCGATAGTGTTGGGGCGCACACCAACCAATTCAGCAAGTGCTTTTCTTGTCATTTTGTTTTTACCTAATAGTTCAGATAATTTTATTCTAATCAACAATATCACCTCAGATTAAATAACGATATGCGTTATAAATTAACAATTTTCATTATATCATAACGATATTCGTTTCTCAATAGAAGAAATAAATCAATTCTACAGTTCTGTTTAATCTTTAAAGCTAACAGATTTAATATATATTCTATCTCCACACTCTCCACGAAGTTATCTATCCTATCAACCCACCACATTTTTGACAGTAATTTCGTCAACTCGCAAGACAAAAAGTAATTTTATCCACACAACCCTACTATTTTTCGGTTTTAGATATGTTCTTACAATAAAATATCCGTGACCTAGAACCCGACGTGAATATGAGTTCAAAATCACGGAAATCCCTTTATATCAAACACTTTTACACTCTTATTTATCAACCCTTGGCATCAATATAACCGTCTCAACGGTATTACCAAAGACCCACAAAGCTCCAGACAGCTATATCAACGTATCTGTGGACTTTGGAAACAGCGTTGGTATGATACCTCTTAATAGTATAGTAGAAAAAGCAGAGGCATACAAGC
>JAFAGA010000010.1 GCA_023423045.1 Bacillota bacterium
TGCTTAAGAGTGCGAAATCGATTCCAGTGCTGACGGCACGATTATAACTATAACCGATCTGTTCCATAAAATCCACGCGCGCTTCTTCCATCCAGTGGATATAATTAGCATGATGAATAATTGCCATCTGGTCGGTTTCATAATAATGGGTTTTTCTAACATATGGTTTGATATTCATAAGTATGTTTTCCTCCTGGTATCGCCGGCGCTCCGAATTTATAAGAGCGGATAATTATTTTGCAAGATTTAACTGATAACGAAAGCCGTCCGACGTTTGCTCGTATTCCATGAAGCCGAGGCTTTTAAAGATCTTTTGGGAGCTCAGGTTATAGCTGTATATTTCATTTACATACAGAGAGGAATAACCAAGTGTCCTCCCTCGTTCAATCAGCTTAGCGACTACCCTTTTTCCAATTCCCATACCCCGGTATTGTGCATTGCCGATTACAATAGGCATATCTGATTGCCAGAAGGTAACATCGCCAATCGGAATAAAACGATCACCTTCTATTATTTCGATGAAATACAATTCTCCATGAACGTTCAAATAATTATACATACGTTCTAACTTCTCCATATCATATGGTTCTCTGATCCCATCCACAAGGTATACTGTATCTAAGTCCTGATACCATGGGAGAGCAAACTCATAGATACCGTCATATTTTCTCAATCTGAGCCCGACATCAATCTCAAGAAAATCCGGCTGTTTAATACCATCAATCGGCATGCAGCACCTCCTAAAATATAAATCACCTTATATTGTCTTTCATTCTATTCTATATCAAAGAACTGCGTTACCAAACAGAGTATACTATATTTTTTATTACACTTCCATAGCATTTTATAAAGCTTACCAATCTTTACAAGTTAATAAATAAAGTTTATTATCCAAGTATGTAATAAAGTGAGTGGATAAAAGTGGAAGAAGGGTGTATAATTTGTTTAAATGAAAAAGAATATTCACCAGAAGAATGGGAGAATTCAAATTATCAGAAGCAGGAATAGGAGAATACACGATGGATACAAGGCGATTCAAGGAATATTATGAGAAGGTCTGCGGCAATTGCGGCAAAGTCATTCTGGGAAAGGATGAATGCATACGTAATATCATTATTGCTTATCTGGCAGGGGGACATGTTCTGCTGGAGGATGTTCCGGGAACCGGTAAGACGATGCTTTTCAGAGCTTTCTCCAAGTCGGTGGGCGGAAATTTTAAGAGAATTCAGTTTACCCCGGATATTATGCCCTCCGATCTGACGGGGATTAATTTTTATAATCCTAAGAGCGGTGAGTTTGAATTCCGTCCTGGCCCGTTATTTGCGCAGATGGTATTGGCGGATGAGATAAATCGGGCGACTCCGCGGACGCAGTCGAGCCTGCTGGAGGCCATGGCTGAGGGGCAGATTACAGTGGATGGGACAACCTATGTTACCCAGAAGCCGTTTATGGTCATGGCAACCCAGAATCCGCTGGAATCGGGAGGCACCTTTCCGTTGCCGGAGGCTCAGAAGGATCGTTTTATGATGAAGTTATCCCTGGGATATATGCAGCGGGAGGAGGAGCTTTCACTGCTCTCCAGGGAGGGTTCTCTTGATCTTCTGTCACAGCTGGAACAGGTGGTAACCGTGGAGGAGACCCTGGAGCTGCAGCGAAGTTATTCTCAGGTTGAGGTGAGCCGGCCGGTGAAGGAATATTTGATGGATATCATAGAGAAGACCCGCGACGACCGCCGTATTTTGATGGGGGCCTCGACCAGGGCTGCCCTTTCCCTCTATCAGGCTGCACAGTTATTGGCGGCCATACAGGGGCGTTCCTATGTCATTCCGGAGGATGTGAAGGAATTGGCCGTATGCATTATGGAGCACCGTATGAGCTTTACAGGGGTGCTTACAGGGGATGATTCGGCAAGCATCTGCCGGGAACTGGTGGAGGAGATACCGGTACCTACAGAGCCGATTTTGTCCGAAGGAGTGGTATGATGCTGATCTTTCTGACAGTGTTAATTGTATTGGGACTGATTCTGGAATTGCTGTCCCTGAGGGATAATATCTCCGGTATCGATTATCGCTGTACTCCTGCCAAATCCGGCTATGAGGCAGGAGAAGTGTTCCGGCTCAAAACTACCGTAACCAATTATGGAGTCCGGACGATACCCTTTCTCAAATTGATTGAAGTATTGCCAAAGCAGCTTCAGATTCTGAATGAAGCGAAGATGGAGGAGGAACCTCGAAACCGGCTGTCTGCCAGAGTAATATATATCCGGGGAAGGCAGAAGATAACCAGAACCGTACAGGTTTCCCTGCCGCAGAGAGGACTTTACCTGCTGGAAGGCTGCCGGCTGCTGAGCGGAGATTTTCTGGGGATCAAGGAAAAATCCAGAGAAATAAAACAATGGGAAGAGATTATTATCTTTCCTCCATTACTGAAGGATGATAAGATTCTTCGTACTTTGTCCGGATATTACGGGGATTTCTCGGTACGGCGCTTCTATATTGAGGATCCCATGCTGGTCAATTCATATCATGATTACACCGGAAGAGAACCGATGCGCTCTATCAGCTGGATGCAGAGTGCGAAGAAAAACAGGCTCATGGTAAAGGAATTTGATCATACGGCGGAGATGTCGGTAACTATTTTGCTGGATGTATATCTGCATTGGTCGGAATGGAACCATATGCCGGAAGTGGAATATTGCTTTTCCTTAGCGAGAACAGTTGCGGAATTTATGGAGAAAAAGAAGGTGTCCTACCGCCTTCTGACCAATGCCAGTGTCCGAAGCAGAAATGCGTCGAATGAGAGTGTGGCACAGGCAGGTCAGGGAACGCACCATTATACCATGCTGCTGTATACTCTGGGGCAGGCGGCCCCTGGTGCCCGCGGCAATATTAACCGTCTGTATGATATGGTTGTCAAGAATTATTCCGGAGAAAGTGCAATCTTATATGTTGCTCCGCTTCAAACGGAGCAGCGGGATACTCTTGTGAAAAATCTGCAGAAGCGTCTGGGCAGTCAGATATACCCCATATATGCGGCTTCCATAGTGGAGGAGAAGTAAAATGCTGGATAAATTATATAAGCTCATGTTTGATCTTTGTATCTGTTATACCATCGGAGCTTTCCTGCTAAGATATGTTGCGGGAAGGACAGGGGATGGCAAAGCGTTTCTTTTTCTGATGCTTGGCGTGGTGGGTTCGGCACTGCTGAGCCGGTACCGGAGAGGAGGTATTCTTGCCACTGTCTTGATTCCTGCCCTTTATCCGGCTCTTTGGATGCCTTCCGTTCCGGAGCTTGTGATATTTTTGCTGGTTTTGGGATATCTGGTTTTCGAAGTGGTGACGCAGCATTTTATCATAGGGAGGGATGGTTTTGCGGAGAGGTTAAAGCGCTTGCTTTATCTTAGTCCTCTGATTGTGTTTCCGATGATAATCTCGTTTCAGGAGTTCAGTCAGGCTTTTGGAGCGGCCGCCCCGTACCTGATCGGGGCTCTGATTAGTGCGGTTTTTCTTCTGCGCCATCTTAGGGCAGTAGACCAGGTGGAGCACAGGAGAGAGTACCAGTGGCAGCAGATGACGGAGCTTTCCGTGTTTCTGGCAGTATGCCTGATCTTGACTCTGGTCCGGGCTCCGCAGAATCTGATGTTTGGGCTGAAGCAGATTTATCATTACATCTTGGGACCGTTGCTATCCTTTTTGGCCAGCGCGATAATTATGCTGGTCTATTGGATTATCAGGCTTATTGTTGCTGCTGTCGGAATGCTTACCGGCAACCCTGAGCTGATTGAAAGGGGTCAGGAGCTTGTCAATCCGCCGGGGGATCTGTTTCGAATTACCGGATCGGATGTTAGTGATACCGGCTGGTGGGCACCGCTATTGTATTCTGTCGGCTTTATTTTGGGGTTGATGCTGCTGTTTTTATTTTTTCGGTGGCTTTTGGGTGAGAGGATGAACAGGAGCATACCCCCTGGTGTTATGGAGATAAGAGAATATTTGTCGACGAAGAAAGATGGACCCTCCGGACTAAGGAGGAAGGCTCCGCAAAATCCGCAGGCCGCAGTCAGGTATTATTATGAAAAGTATCTGCGGCTGCTGAAGCGCAAGAAAATCGAGTTGAATTCCCAGGATACAACGAAGGAAATTCTTGAAAAGCATATTGCCCTGCAGGGAGATGAGAATACGCCTAAGCAGGCCTCCGCTGCCGAATTAAGGGATATTTACCGAGAGGCGAGGTATCGGATGGAGAAAGAGACCACCCCGGAAGAAGCAAAAAAGGCAAGGAAGAGATATAGGGAGATAAAGAGACTGCTTCCGTGACCGGTGGAAGGTGTGATGAGACTGCCGCGGGGGACTTGCTGGCAAGCATAATAAAAAGCAGGAGTAAGGTTTCTGTATATGACATACTGATGTCATGTATGCCGTATTAAAATAGTAATAGGAGATAGCCAGAAGCTGTACACTTTAATTCCTGTAATTGAAAAGGACAAAAAAGGAGGTTAAATTATGTTAATACCGCATTTGCACTTTGATGGTGAATGCAGCCGGGCCATGGAGCTGTATGTAAAAGCCTTGGATGCAGTCGTCCATAAGGTGATTTATATTGATAAGGAGCATCCGGAGCAAGGAGTAATGCATGCGGAGATGTCAATTCACGGACAGAGAATAATGTTGAATGATAACCGCAGCAATGTAAATTATTGTGGTTATCCCTTTGTTCAACTAATTCTGACTTTTGATGAGGAAGCCAGGTTGAAGCATGCCTTTCATCTAATGAAAGATGAGCAAAGAGTGGTAAGTCCGATGGAAGCAACTGACTATTCGCCCTGCACGGTAGGATTTTGGGACAGGTTTGGAATTCGATGGGGCTTTATGGTGGAAGAGGGGCAATGATATCGGAGTGTATTAGCCATCCCCCCAAGACGGGAACTATATTTATTCCAGAGGCTGCTAACTGTACTGGTTGCTGCATTCTGCCACGTTCATTTCATAGATTATGACAAAATTGTTACAAGAAAATTATTGCTCATTAAACAGTTAAGCATGTTGACGGTTGTTGTAGGTTTCGTTTTTTTCGAAAGACCTTTAATATAATTCCTGTGCAGCATAATTGCCAGCTTACGAAATGCATTGAACGACTGGTTTCCATTGTCAGATAAGATCTGGCTGTTATCCTCCTCCCACACAACATCCAGCAGCCAGTGCATGGATTCAATGCCCCAGTGCTTTCGTATAATATCAAGGAATTCAGCAGCTTTTTTATCAAGGCTTGAGATATAATAGCTTGTTTCAGACGATGTGCCGTTTGATGAAGATGTGGTGGTGCGTTCCACCATAATAACACTTTTTAGACCTTTCCATTCATTATTGGCAGATAACCAGGTTGTATCATTGCACACGGATACCTTGCGTTTTTCCAGCCTTCCACCATTCTTCTCGACCGGAGCACTGTATGTCTGTACATCACCGGAATTTACAGGGTCGTTGAAGAAAAGTTCGACGTCGTCCTTCAGCGTGCCCTGGTTCCCCTTTAAGCCCAGAACATAGCCGCCACCACCGTCAATGATCTTTTCACAGGTTTTATGCTGGCAGTGCATTGAATCCGCGGTAATTATTTTCCCCGCCACGTCAATGTTTTCAAGCATTTCCTGAAATACGGGTATTTCATTCGTCTTTTCATGAATTGATGCCTGCCCCAGTACAACACCGCTTTCAACAAGATATGCCGTTAGAATTTGTAAAGCAGAATGTGGCTCACCTTTTTTTGAGGTTCCGCGCATCGCCTTGCCATCCACGGCCAGTATGTCACCAGTTTCCAAAACGTGCGACTGCATTATTTTGATGATTGCCTGTGCGACTTTGTCACCATCCAAGGCACACATTATGCGGCTTATCGTAGAATCCGACGGAGTGTTTTCAATGCCAAAATAATTATGGAGAAATTCAAAGTTGTTCCTGCCGTATGCCTCTATTTCCTCATATTTTTGCAGACCGCACAATACGCCGCACATTATTACAATCAGCACGTCTGCAAGCCGTATTTTTGTCACTTTCTCAGAAGGGCAACGAGGGTCTTCAATATCCGAAAATGTGCTCCTGACAATCTGTTTAAGTTGATTCAAATATAACACATCCTTCCCTTTTTCTATCATTGTAGCACATAAATGCCATAAAAAAAGGGGAGAGGCACCATTGTTAAAATTCTATTCACCATTGATTCATTTTTGATTCATATTTGATTCACATTTGATTCATATTTAATGAAATGAACGTGTGCATTCTGCCTAAATCTGTTGAATAAGGTTGGAAAATAGTGTAATATGGTATTGACAGCTGCTGGAAGCAGCTTCCAAACCATAAGAAAGGCAGGGAAAACGATGAAAGGGTTATTAAAAAGATTCTTTATTGGCACAATCATACTTACTTTGCTTCTCACAGGAATTCAGTCAGCATGGTATTCGCCCTATGACACAGTAACGGTCCAGGCTCATTCCGGAAGGACGGATTCCAGCGGCGGACACAGGGATAACAA
The DNA here is from genome assembly GCA_023423045.1 of Bacillota bacterium. Lineage (GTDB taxonomy): Bacteria > Bacillota > Clostridia > Lachnospirales > Lachnospiraceae > Mobilitalea. The sequence goes on from JAFAGA010000010.1 coordinate 6,526, forward strand.
AAATAAAAGCGGTCTGGGCTCCTATCACTATCACTGCGGCGGAAATCCGGCCCATCTGCATGATAAGGGAGTATGTCCCTATGATAATACCGCAGTAAAAGCTAAGTCCTCCGGGACAAAGAAAGACACGTCGCAGAAAACAGGAGAAAAGGCCTCTGAAACAAAGGTTTCCGGAACAAAGACCCAAATTACGAAATCAGTAATAAAGAAAGTACAGACAAAGCTGAATGAGCTGGGCTATGACTGCGGTAAAGCGGATGGAAAGGCCGGCAAGAACACCAAAAATGCCTTAAAGAAGTTCCAGGAGGATAACGGCCTGAAGGTTGACGGCGTCATTGGGAAAGAGGTATTAAAGTCACTGGAAATTAAGTAGTTTGCATGAAATTCTGACCTGCCCATATCTGTGGATGACCTGCAATAGGAAAATAGTACTAAAAATGCTATTCTCAGATAAATATGTACTTTGTTACTAAAAAGGGAAGAAAAATAGTTATGAGAGATGAAAAATAAGTATATATTGATTTTATAATTGAAAAATGGAAGATTATCGGATAAAATAACAGTTGAAATGTAAAAAAAGACGACGGAGGAAAACTACAAAATGAAGAACAAAAGAAACAGTTTAGTTAAGGTATGTATTTCTTTATTACTGATGCTGGGATTGATCCTGCCTTCACAATTGACCACTACAAGTGCTCAGGCAGCTTCAAAGCCGTCCATCGAGTCTGAGATGACAATCTCTGCCGGAACCATTCGAGGGGACAGCTATATGTATTTCAAAAGCGATAAGAATGTGCTGGAAGTATATAATCCGGTAAAGAAAGCTACTTATAGCTTTAAATCCAGCAACACAAATGTACTGAAGCTGAAGGCGAGCGGAAGCAAGGTAACTCTCACCGGATTAAAAGCAGGAACTGCTACAATTACCTGCCAGCAGAAGTTAAACGGCAAGACAACCAAGGTTGGTACCTGTAAGGTTACCGTAAAGGCTGCAGAAGTATATTCGGAAACCTATGACGGGCTTCCTATGGGAAAAGGGCAAGGCGTCTATGTTTATTACGGCTATCGCAATAATGATGCAACCTATACCTTTAGCTCCAACAGCAAGAATTTTACCATGAAAGAGGTTGTTACAAAGGAAAAGGGCAGCAAGGACATGTATTTTGTTACACAGAGCTATACTGCCAAAAAACCTGGTACTTATACAGTTACGGTAAAGGAAACCTATAACAAGAAGACCAGAACCGTAGGCAAATTAAAATATGAAGTAATAAAGGCAACCGTAGCGAAGGAATATGAACTTTATGAGAAGGATTATATTGGAGCCTTCAGCCTTGTTTACAATTCCCGCGGCGATGTCAAATATCTCTTTGATGACGGGGATGCCAGCGTGGTTGAATTCAGTGTCAATGAAGACGGCGGTGTTCTGATGACAGCCAAAAAGGCCGGAACTGTAACGGTTAATATCTATGAGGATGCAACCAAGCCTGATAAGAGCAAATTAATCGGAAGCTGCAAGGTGACCGTTAAGGAGCTGAAGCTGGAGAGCGTGGATTACTATTTATCCGATACCAGTACCTATGTTGATGGCAGAGCCCTTGAATACCAGATTTATAAGTATCCTGAGAATGCTCCGGAAGAGGTTACTGTTACTTCCTCAGACCCGAGCATTGCAACCGTAGGTGAGATGGATGAGTACTATTACGGCCAAATTACTCCCGTAGGCGAAGGAACCGTTACAATTACCATTACCTGCGGAGATATCACAAAGACAGAAACCATTACAGTATATGCAGACGAGGATGCAATGTACGGCTGGTAAGTTTGTTCCTTTTTAATAATCAGAATAATGAGATCCTTCCATTTACCGCTGCGGATATGCGGTGAATGGAAGGATTTTTTACTTCATTGGATAGTTATTACAGTTCAGCCTGCCGCCTTCTGACCTGCAGCGGATAGTCCTTTGAATTTGCCGGCTTTCATTTTCATTTGTGCTGGCATATGATAGAATAGATATAGCTAAGCTGACAAGAACACATTATTTCATAATTCACTTTGCAAATATTGAGCTGCTGCCCCGATTTACAGGTAGCGGCAGAAGGGAGGTTACGATGAGGCGGTATGCAGTATGTGGTGTCGTAATGCTGCAGGGAAAAGTCCTGTTGGTTCGGCACACCTATGGCATGGCCAAAGACAGGCTGTTGATTCCCGGAGGCTATGTGAAGGAGAAGGAGTTGCCAACGGATGCCGTTGTCCGTGAAATATATGAAGAAACCAAGGTAAATACGGAGGTAGAATCAATTATCTCTGTCCAGTTTAAGCCGGAGGAATGGTGTATTGTATTCTTGATGAAGTACATATCAGGAAATCCGGAGCCGGATTATCACGAAAATAGTGAGGTTATGTTGTTAACGGCCCGGGAGGCTCTCAAAAGGCAGGATTTAACCAGAACTTCCAGAGTGATTCTTCAAACAATCCAGTCTGCAAATTATAGTCAATTAACCTGCAGTGATTTTTGCCCTGATACATCAAAACCGGCAGAATATAAAATCTTCGGCGTATTATAGTGAATAAATAAATGACATTGAACAGCAGGAAAGGTCGGGGAGTTTACCGTAATGCATTGCATGCGGGAAGCTTCCTGACCTTTTTGTGTATATTATCACTTTAATCCTTCGAATGAATCAAATCTCTTTCCTGATTAATAAGATTTGCAAAAATGGCATAATATATTACAGGAACATAATGCGCGTTCCTGTATTACGGGAAGAAAAATAATCTTTCTGACATTAGTCAAGTCATGCGATGAAAATCTGCATAATATCAGGAAAGGGACACAGTGATGACTTTGAATGATTTGGGACCGAAAGAGTGGGAGCAGCTTATGAAGGAGCTTGCTTCCGATCATAAGGATATAAAAATAACGAGATACAATACCATTTTGGATTATTACAATCAGGTTGCTTATAAAAAATTAAACCGTATTCGCGATCATATTTCCGAAGTATCTACGGATATCATAGTCCTGATTCCGGCGGCACGCTGGTTATTCGATAATTTCCAGATGATGTACCGGGAAATTAAGAAATTCCGGGCTTCCGGGACAAGCTATGAGCTTCTTCCAATACTGAGAGACGGAGAGGATAGAGGATATCCGAGGGTCTATATTCTTGCCCGGGCTATAACCCGGCTCAGCGGCGGGTATCTGAATGAAGAGAATATCCATATTATGCTGTCTGCCTACCAGAAGGAGCTCCCTCTGACAGATAAGGAGATATGGGTGCTGCCTGAGATGCTGGGCTTTTGTCTGCTGGAAAACATTATCGAACTGGCCCAGGAAATCATTCATATTATTAAGATCAAATCCAAAGCGGATCGCTTCATACACAAAAAATTAAGGAACAGTCAGGGAATGGTGGAGATATCCTCCCTGCTGACAGAGTTAGAGGAGGAGTGTAAGCATGATTTTAACTTTCACTCCCATGTATTGCATCTGCTAAAAAATATGTCGGCGGACGAAATATCCCTTCAGAGATACCTGGATTATCATTTCAAAAGCTTTGAACGCCTCATTAAACCCAGCGATGTATTTACTGCGGAGGGTAAGATTGAATCACAGCTGGAGGCATATATTCGCGCACTGGTGATTAGCCTGAGGGAGATCAACGATATTGATACGGAGGCATTCTTTGATGTTTATTCCTATCTCGAACATATCCTCTCCAAGGACCCGGAAGGGGTGTATTCAAAGATGGATTCAGAGAGCAGGGGAATGTACCGCCAGGTTATTGTCAAGCTCTCCCGAAAGTATAAGCTTCAAGAGGAAAAAATCGCGGATACCTGTCTGGAGCTGGCGGTCCAGGGCAGGCAGGATATGAACCGTTCCCATCATGTCGGTGTTTACCTTTTGGGAAAAGGCTGCCGGATCCTGCGGGCTAAGCTGCTGGGAAAGCAGGTGCCGGAGAACCTGGAGAAGAGGAATTGGAAGGGTTTCCTGTACTTTGTATCTCTGACAGGTATCTTTGTATGCTTGAATGTGCTCCTAAGCTGTGGAGCCGGAAGCTCAGACCAGGGGACTTCCGCAGCGCAAATCCTCCCTTTGCTCCTTGCAGCGGCACCGCTGCTCATTGGTATTGCCCTAGAGATAAACAATTTTATATTTACCCGAAATATTCTGGTTAAGAAAATACCCTCGATGAATTATATTGCCCGGGTACCGGAGGAAGCCAGAACCTTTGTTGTAATGCCCGTGATTGTGTCCTCCAAGGGACAAGCTATGGATTATATGGAACGGTTGCTGAAGCATTATCTGGCAAACCGGCAGGAGAATCTGTTTTATGCTCTTCTGGTCGACCATAAAGATGCGCAGGAGGAGTTCCTTGCGGAGGACAGGGTGATTGAGGAAGCCCTGCTGCGCCGGCAAGAGGAACTGAATGGGCTCTATCCCTCGGCCCATCCCTTGTTCTCCCTCTTTATCCGCCGACGAAAATGGAATGAATCCGAGAAATGCTATATGTGCTGGGAACGAAAGAGGGGAAAGCTGGAGGAGTTCAATAATCTGTTAAACGGTATACCCGAGGAGGAAACCAGCTTTTCTTTGATCCAATGTGACAGAACGCTTTTAACCACCTTCCGCTATGTAATTACACTGGACTCGGATACGGATTTAATCAGGGATAATGCCGCCAAGCTGGTGGGGCTGATCGATCATCCGATGAACCGGCCGATCCTGGACGAGGAAGGATTAAAGGTGAAGGAGGGCTATGTGATTATTCAACCCTCAGTCAGAAACCATATTGTTAACCGGGGCGGAAGTCATTTTGCAGAGCTGTTCGGAGGACAATCCGGTATGGTCTATTATGCTACCGCAATATCGGATATCTACCAGGATATCTTTAATGAGGGAATATATATCGGCAAGGGGATCTATGATCTGCATGCCTTTCACCGGCTGCTGCATAAAGTGATTCCGGAGAATAAGGTTCTCAGCCATGACTTGCTGGAAAGCTGCTATGCCAGAACCGCATTCTCCAGCAGTGCCAAGGTGATGGACAACTTCCCGGGCAGTGTTATCTCCTATGGAAAGCGGGAGCACCGCTGGATACGCGGAGATTGGCAGCTCTTTCCCTGGCTGTTTTGGAGAAAGCCTGCCAGGGGCAGAAGCTTATGTGCTTTATCCAGATGGAAGATCTTTGATAACCTGAGGCGAAGTCTGGTTCCTGTCAGCAAGCTGTTAATAATTTTGCTTAACCTGATTATATTGCCGGGAGCAGTGTTTCTCTGGGTGCCTCTGGTCTTCTTTAGTGATGTATTCCAGCTGGTAGTGCTGGTTTTAAGTATTATGAAGCAAAAATTATTAAGGCCAAAGCTTGCATTAGTATCCAAGGGGCTGAAAAAAGAACTGGGAACTATGATACAGCGGGCCTTTCTGGAGTTTGCCATAACACCCTACCGGGCATACATCGCCATAGATGCAATTCTTCGGACCTTATTCCGTCTATATGTCAGCAGAAGGAATCTGCTGCGGTGGAATACGGCGGAAGCGGTTGATTCTCAGATTAGCAATACGGTGAAGGGATATTTTATTACAATGTGGAGCGGTACCGTTATGGCGGTTTTATTGCTGTTTCTGCTGCTGCGCATCGATATCACATTGTCCGGAAGAATATTATATGCATTTGCCATGCTATGTTGGGCTGCCTCTTTTTACATGTCCTACCGAATCAGCCAGCCGGGAGAACAAAGCAATGATGCGGTGAAGCAGGAGGATAGGGAGCTGCTTCTGGAGGCTTCGCGCAGAACCTGGATGTTCTTCAAGGATTTTGCAAAGCCTGAGAATCATTACCTGTGTCCGGACAATTATCAGATTGCCAAGGTGGAGAAGCTCAGCGATAAAACCTCTCCCACCAATATCGGGCTTCAGTTTTTATCCATTCTGACTGCAAGGGACCTCGGTTTTGAGACCCTGAGTCAAACGGTGGTGCAGACGGAGCAGTTGATGAATACAGTGGAAAGGCTGGAAAAGTGGAAAGGACATCTGTTTAACTGGTATCATATCAGAACCCTGGGAGTGCTTAACCCTGCCTATATATCCACTGTGGACAGCGGTAATTTTCTCGGACATCTGGTGGCCTTAAAGAATGGATTGCTGGAACAGCTGAAACAGCCGGTTATTTCGGAGAATTATCTGAGGGAGCTGGAGGAGGTATTAAAGCTAAGCCGGTATGACGGCAGGCTTTCCGGCCATTATGCAACAATCGGTGAGTTTTGCCAAGCGGCTGCAAGTATCCGGGATAATTTGCAGGGACGTTCCGTGGAGCAATATGAGGACGCCCGCTGGATCAGGGAACTAAAGATGCGGATAGAAGAAATCCTGGAAGAGACGGCATATCTTATGCTGGAACAAGAAGGTCTTTCTTCCTGTCCAACCCTGGAGCAATTATCAGAGAAGGGAAATGGGAATGCCTCTGCAATGGTCAGTCGAATCAAGCAATTGTGCAGGCAGATCGATCAAATTCTGTCCGGAGTGGAATTTGGATTTTTATATAATGAAAAGAGAATGCTGTTCCACATCGGTTATCATGTATCCTCCCAGACTCTGGATGCGGGCTGCTATGATTTGATGGCTTCCGAGTCTGCCCTGACCAGTTTTCTGGCCATTGCCGGCGGAAGTATTCCCCAGAAACACTGGTTCAAGCTTGGAAGGCCCCTGACGATGGTAAAGGGAATTCCCTGCTTTGTCTCCTGGAGCGGGACAATGTTTGAATATCTGATGCCCAATCTGGTGATGAAGGAATATGAGGATTCGGTTTTTGCGGAGACCTCCAGAGCCGCAGTGCTGCAACAGATAAAATATGCCCATGAAACGGGAATCCCATGGGGGATTTCGGAATCCCAATATTACCGCTTTGACTTGAATGCCAATTACCAATATAAAGCGTTCGGTGTGCCGAAGCTGCGGCTGCAGCCGGTCAGGAAGAATTCCCTGGTGGTGACACCCTATGCCTGTATGCTGGCCCTGGAGTATGCCGGGGAGGACTGCTTTGCCAATCTAAGGCGGCTGAAGGAGCTTGGTGTGTATGGTAAATACGGTTTTTATGAGGCGATTGATTATAATAGTCCGGATGCTTCGGAGATGACACCCTATTGTATTGTCCGCTCCTTCATGGCACATCACCAGGGAATGAATCTGGTAGCGGTCAACAATTTCCTGAATAGCGGAATTATGAGAAAACGTTTTCACTCAGAACCGATGATAAAAGCGACGGAAAGCCTGCTGGAGGAGAAACGGCGCAGTCATTTGATTTCAATCGCCAAACAGGGATATACCATCAAGATCAGCCGGTCTTATTTTAAGGAGGAGGCTTATAGCAGCCGTTATGTGAACACCATATCGCCAAGGCTTCCGGTAACCAATTATCTTTCCAATAACCAATATTCCCTGCTGATCACCTCGGACGGAGACGGCTTCAGCAGCTTCAGAGATTTGATGCTGTACCGGTGGAGAGCGGATGTATATGCCAATACCGGCAATTATATTTATATCAAGGATACGAAGAGCAAGAGAGTGTGGAGCAGCGCATACCATCCGACCAAAGCGGAGCCGGACCGGTATCAGGTGGTGTTTTCTCCCCATCAGGCACTGTTCATGCGGACGGATGGGGAAATCTCAACCGAGACAGTCGTCAGCCTGGATGCAAACCGAAATATGGAGATTCGCAAGGTGACAGTGGCAAACCATGGAAAAGAGAATAAATTCATCGAATTGACCAGTTATCTTGAGGTTGTTGGTGATACCCATCTGGCAGAGATCAGCCATCCGGCCTTTAATAAGCTGTTTATGGAAAGTGAATTCCTGGAGGAGCAGGAGATATTCCTTACAAAGCGCAGAAGCGGGAAATCTGTAAATTATCCGTATATCATGCATATGGTAAGATCCGGTGTAAAACCGGTAAAAAGAGTGGAGTATGAGAATGATAGATTAAGATTCTTGGGAAGAAATAACACTCCCGCCAGCCCGTCGGTAGTTGAAAACAGTATCCCCCTCTCGAATCAGGCGGGCTTTTGCAATGATCCCATCATGAGCCTGAAGGTAACCATCCCGCTGAATGCAGGAGAGACGGCATCCGTTTCCTTTGTTACAGGAGTATGCAGCAGCCGGGATGAGGCAGTTCTAATCGGGCATGAGCTGAGCAGGGCTTATCACATTGATGACATATTCGAGAAATTCAAGCTTCAAAAGGAAATTGAATTGAAATACCTGGAGATCTCACGTGCGCAGATCAATGCCTTTCAGGATCTGATCAGCCCCATTTATTATCCCAGCAGATATTATCGGGGGCCAAGAGAGAATATCCGGCGGAATTACAAAAACCAGAGCTTCTTATGGAGGTTCGGCGTATCCGGAGACAATCCGATTATGCTTCTTCGGATAAAATCCATCGAGGAGGGGGAGCTGATCAGGGATGCACTCAAAGCCTATGAATACCTGAAAATGAACCGGGTAACTGTGGACCTGATCCTTCTCAGTGAGGCAAAGCACGGTTATCTTCAGGAATTGGATGATTTGGTTAATGATTTGACCAGCTCCCTGCGGCTGTATGATTCTAATAACGAGAGGCCGAGTCTGTTTCTGCTGCATTCCTATCAGATGATACCGGCTGAGATAGACTTGCTTCTGACTGTCGCAAGAGTAGTGATATCCGAGAGGACCGGGATCTATTTCCGGGGTATCCGGGAGAACCGGAGTGAATTGATTGAAGAATAAAGAGTGAAAGAAAATGCTCTTTCAGGTGTTGTTTGAGACGGAGGTAATAGTGAAGGAGGCGGACCGATTGGATACAGGAATGGAACAATATGAGTATTTCAATGGCTTTGGGGGCTTTGTGGAAGAGGGTAAGGAATATGAGATTCTTCTGGAGGGCAATAATAAGCCTCCGGTTCCCTGGATTAATGTAATTGCCAATAAAAATTTCGGATTCACAATCTCTGAAGCCGGAGCGGGTTTTACCTGGTCCGGCAACAGCAGGGAGAATAAGATCACCGCCTGGTCCAATGATCCGGTGAGTGATCAGCCCTCCGAAATGATCTATATCTATGATGAAATCACCGGGGAGGTGATTACTCCGGTTTCCCTCGGCAGAAGTGACCGGGGAACCTACCGGGTCAGACATGGCTTTGGCTATTCCGTATTTTTGCATGAGGAGGCCGGGCTGGAGCAGGAGCTTACGGTTTTTGCCGCCACACAGGAGCCGATTAAGCTGTGGCAGCTGAAGCTGACGAATAACTCCGAACGGGTTAAATATTTAAGTTTGACCTATTACGCGGAGTGGGTTTTAGGAACGCAGAGGGAGCACACCAATCCCTATATTTTGACTTCCTACAGCAATGAGCACGAGTATCTGGCTGCCAAGAATAACTATTCCTTTCATTTTCAAGAAAGCAGTGCGTTCCTCTTTGGAAGCGAGATGATCAAAAGATATACCGGCGACCGTCAGGAATTCCTTGGGACGAAGGGCTCCGTATATCATCCCCGGGGAGTAGAAGGCATGTTGTCCAACCATACCGGAGTGTGCTATGACCCCTGCGGAGCGATTCAGAGCACCATAGCCCTGGGCCGGGAGGAGAGCAAAACAATAATCTTTGCGCTGGGATACAGCAGCGATCATAATGAGATTCGCAAGCTGAGGTATAAATACAAGGATCCCCGCAGGGTCAGCGAGGAATTGGAGCAGGTGAAGGCTTATTGGAGACAGCTTTGCAATACGGTTCAGGTAAAGACTACGGATAAGGCTATAGATTACCTGGTGAACGGCTGGCTCCTGTATCAGACTGTTTCCTGCAGAATGAATGCCAGAGCGGCCTTCTACCAGTGCGGCGGTGCATATGGCTATCGTGACCAGCTCCAGGATACGCTGGCGCTTCAATTTGCGGATCCGGGAGCGCTGAGAAAACAGATTATTATTGCCTGCAGCAGGCAGTTTGAAGAAGGGGATGTGCAGCACTGGTGGCATCCTCCCATGGGCATTGGGGTCCGCACGAGAATAACCGATGATCTTCTCTGGCTTCCCTATGCGGTGGCCGCCTATATCCGCAGCACCGCAGACTATACTATATTGAGGGAAGAGGTGCCTTACATCAAAGGTCCCTTACTGGAAAAAGACCAGCATGACGTCATGTTCACGCCTGAGATATCCGAAATCGCGGGGAGTGTATATGAGCATAGCAAGAAGACGATTCTGTGCACCAATTTAGGGGATCATGGTCTTCCTCTGATGGGAGGAGGAGATTGGAACGACGGCATGAATGAAGTCGGTAAGGATGGTAAGGGAGAAAGTGTATGGCTGGCCTGGTTTTTCTATACATTATTGGGGGATTTTATTCCCCTGTGCCGTCATATGGGAGAGGAGGAATTCGCCGGAGAGCTGGAGCAAAAGCGGGAAATGGTACTGGAGAGCATTGAGAAATGCGCATGGGACGGAGAATGGTACCTGCGGGCCTTTTATGACGACGGCACGAAGCTTGGCTCCAAAGAAAATGATGAATGCAGAATCGATTCCATCAGCCAATCCTGGAGTGTAATATCCGGCGGAGCAAAAGAGGAGAGGGCGCTGACCGCCATGGGATCTGCCTGGCGTTATCTGGTCAGGGAAGAGGATGATATCTCCCTGCTCCTTGCGCCGCCCTTTAATAAAACAGATAAAAATCCCGGATATATCAAGAATTATTATCCGGGGATCCGGGAAAACGGAGGGCAGTATACTCACGCTGCCGTATGGCTTGCAATTGCTACGACTAAAATTCGGGATTATAATATGGCTCATACTCTGTTCACGATGCTGAATCCGATTCATATCACGGAGCATAAACGGGAAGCCTTGATTTATGAAAAGGAGCCCTATGTCATGATTGCGGATATCTCTCTTAGTCCGCCCTATACAGGCAGAGGAGGGTGGAGTTGGTATACCGGTTCCGCCGGCTGGATGTATCAGGGGTTGGTATGCTGGTTCCTCGGTATCCGCAAGGAAGCGGATGAGCTGGTCATTGATCCGGCAACCCCGGCCTGCTTCGGTGAATTCACCGTCCGGTATCAGTATGGTACCGCACTGTATGAGATCAAAGTCATTAGCCGGAGCAAAGGAATACTCACAACTACGGAGCTCATACTGGACGGAACAAAAATAAGCGGCAACCGGATTAAGCTGACGGATGACGGCGCCTGCCATAGTGTACTGGTATAATGTTGCCGGAGATAATCTAAGTTCCTTCTAAATTTAGTCTCCGGCAGCCGGAATTATTTGCAGAAAGCATGAAAGTCCTTCTCGTTCATATGCTTGCCTACCAGCTTCCATAAGGCTTCTTTGGGATCGCCATGATAGTGAAGCCCTGGAACCTCCTGTTCCCAGCGCTGGACACTGCAATAAAGATAGGAATACCAGTTGGGATTCAGGCGCTTCCCTGCCAATGCAGTAAGATAGAGATTTTCCAGTAAGAAATCAAATGCTTTATCAAAGACCTTCTTATCCATTATGAGCCGGCTGCGCAGTTCATCCTTATCCACAAAATCAGAATGCCTGATTGCATCAAAAACAGCTTGAGCTTCGGGTGACAATTCTTTTTTACTCTTGGTACGCTTCAGCAGCCGGTATGCTTTGATAGAGAGATAGGTTGACCGTTTCTTAAAGGCTTTGCAATAGAATATCTGCTGCAGTTCAATTAATCCGATGATATTCTCCATATTGTAGCCAAGGCCGCATAAAGAGGGAAGCTCTTTATTCTCGTTGCACAGAAGTATTCCGTTGGTTTCAATATATTCTTTCAGCTCCTCCTGCCGGGCGGTATTGTACGGATGAAACATATCGGTTTGTACCGCTCTGGAATGGAGGATGCTTCCACAGTCCTTACAGAGCAGATGCTCGATATGGGAGCACTCAGCCGTTGAGTGATAAGCATACAGATCGGCGTACAACTGCCCGGAGCCTAATTGATATCCGATTCCGATATCCGTGCTGTCACAATAGGGACAGCGTTCAATTATAATGTTTTTCATGTCATTCATCATCTCCTGGATATATTAGTTTAAGCAGTATCATAAAATATTACGAAAGCACTCTCCGCCATTATATCATGAACATAGATCGTATTCATGATCCTCAGCTCCGATCGCATGCTTACGAGCAAGCTCCCATAATATTCACTACGCTTTTATTATACCATATGGTACTGTGGGAGGGAATCTTTTTGTGGGTAGACAGGAGAGACACTCCTTCCGGTAAAGAGCCGGCATAACGCCGTGTATTGATATTTGCAAACAGGTATGCTAGACTATTTTATGATTTTAAATAAAATTGTTAAGGGGGAAATGATTATGTTAAAGAGGGCATTGCTGTTATTAAAAAGAAATCCTGTGATTATATTGATTTATGCGGGATATATGCTTCTGAGCCTTTTGCTGATGCTGCTGCTATATCCAAAAAACATTCAGCAGTTCATGTTTGATACACAAGGGATGTTCAGTATGTCTGCATATCTGTCAGGGTTGGGAAAATTATTTCTGGCAGTGATACTGATTTTTCTGTCAGGCCTGTTCTTTTTATCCGGTTTCGGAAACTTGGTAAGGGAAGCAGTGTTCAGCGGACGGACCTCAGGTGCTGCTTTCTTGGCAGGAATCCGGCTTTATTTTGTCAGGATATTGCTGATGATGCTGCTGATGATTGGCTTTGCATTTGGAGCTTCTCTGCTCATCGGGATTATCACGGTTCCCATAACCGTGATGACTATGATGAGCGGTACAAGTTCGGTGTATTTTACAACCATGTTAATTATGGGAATTACCCTGTTATTGCTGTTAATACCGCTTCCCTTTCTTATCCTCTGGATTCCTGCGATCTTCCTGGAGGATACGGGAGTGATTCAGGGCTTGAAGGCCGGAGCCAGGGCAGGAAGCAAAAATTATTGGAGGCTGGCGCTTTCCGTTCTACTGCTTTATCTTCCGATGGTAATCTATACGGTATTTAACTATGATGCAATGTCCGGGGGCAGGCTTCTGACGGTGGGATACATAGCTCTCCTGCTCGTATCCTCGGTAATGTCCCTGATCTTTACATCATATATTTTTATGGTTTATCATTATTATAAAATAAATATCATAACGACAGAAGCTTCCCCCAGAACGAACAATGATTAAAGCTTGATTAAAAGGATTAGAATCAGGATTATCTTATTGAAATCGAAACGATAAATTGATATTATAAATTATCGAAAGCAGAATGTCTGTTCCAGGAATTTTGAACACGATATCTGCTAATATATGATAGGGAGGTAATTCAATGTTATACGCAGAGGATTTTCGCAGAATTGCCCGGGAAGCGCTTCAGGGGAAATGGGCGCTTGCGGTTGGAACAGGATTTATCGCCATGCTGCTGGGAGCAGAAGCCGGCGGAGGCTCCGGTGGCGGTAATGCCGGCAGCCGCAACTCAGATGGAATATGGAACGAGGTCAATGAGCTGACGTCCACGGGATTTGGAAGAGCAATGTTGGCTGGGATTGCCGGTGTTTTTGTTATTCTTATGATATGGGCGCTGGTCACTTTTATTATTGGCGGTGCAGTTGAATTGGGATATTGCCGCTTCAATAAGAATCTCATTAGGGGAACAAATCCTCAATTTTCAGATTTATTTTCCCGTTTTAACTTATTTGGCAAGGCCTTCGGACTTCGCCTGGTAACAAGTATTTTTATTATCCTATGGACCCTGCTGTTTATCGTACCCGGAATTATAGCTGCATACCGGTATTCCATGGCATTTTATATTATGGATGATGATCCGTCCATTGATATTATGGAAGCGATCAGGCAGTCCAAGGCCATGATGCAGGGTAATAAGGGGAGACTCTTCTGTCTGCACTTTAGTTTTATCGGTTGGATGATTCTTTCTGTTTTTACCTGCGGCATCGGCCTTCTGTGGCTGACACCATATATGCATGCAGCAAATGCAGCCTTTTATCTGGAGGTATCAGGGCAGAGAATGCAACCGCAGCAATTTTAAATAGCAAGACGTAGAAACAGCCTGCCATAGCAACCGGCAGGCTGTTTCTACGTCTTTTATAAGCACAAATGCTTATGATATACCGTTCTAAGAGGATTGCTTAATAATTCGCAAAGGCATTCAGGACAGGATTGATAATGGATTGGTTTCCGCTTAGATCCGTAATACTGTTATTATCCACATAAATCAGCAGATAGGTTCCGTCATTTGGAATGGAAGATAGTGTAATCAAAACGGTGTCATCGGAGATTGTTACATCACTGCCTATGATATATCCGGTGGAACGCTCCCGTACCGTAACCGTCATGCTTCCTTTGATTTTCTCGCTGAACTTCACCAGGATTCGGTTCTTTGCAGCTGCATCGTACTTTATACTCAATAACTCAGGATCTTTATTCTCCACCAGGTTAATATCGGTTGAATAACTGTCCATCTCAGAAGCTGCTCCGTTATACCCCTTAACTCCCGATACTGTTATTTTACGCTTACCGGTGGAGGTAATATTCCCTTTCCCGACAGTGAGGCGGATGGTTGCTCCGTTGGAGGTGTTGCGCAGCAGTTTGACCTCATCCGTCGTGACACCGGAGATAGAGTAATTATTCGGATCACTGGCGGTTGCAACATCCAGCTTATCGGCAAATTCAACATAGATAAAGGAATGATTTGCCTCGGACTGATAGATGGAATACGGCTCGGCCAACTTAATTCCTTCTCCAGCTGCACTGCTGTTTCTGACGGTAATCGTTTTGCTGTAGCTCAGGTTCTGGAATGCATCCACAACGAATCCTTCCGGCAATGTGAAGGTGTAATCTCCGTATAAGGTCATATTCTTAAGGAAGATCTCAATAACATTGTCCACCGCACTGGCCTGGGTGTATTCCAGGAAGCCCTGAATATTATCCCGCTGATTGGAGGTCATTGTATATCCCAGGGTACCTGAGCCTGACCAGGAGCTTAACTCTACCTTTTCGCTGAATGTCAGTGTCAGGATGTTCAAGCTGGGATCAAAGTCATAGGATAGCATCTGCGGCCTGACTTTTTCTGTAGTAAAATCTACTTTAAAATCATACATTCTTCTGGCATAAGTATCTTCAGGCAGGACATTGTAGCTGTCCCAGAATCCGACGGATACAGTTTGAATTCCGGTTAAGGAACGCTCATAGGAGGAGAGTTTATAATTCACCTGCCTGTTATTGTCTGCATCGACTTCTCCGGAATAGTAACCGCTGCCATTAACATATGCGTATCCGGGAGTTTTAATTGACCTGGTAAATGTGGCGGTAACCGTATTATAACCAGTCCGGATTACCGATATCGGTCTTGCCTGAGCCTTCTCGGATGTGTCTGTGCGAAGCACTACTGTAACACTGCCCCCCGGCAGCCGGTTGCCGGAAGTATCCGTAACCCCGGATATTGCTACGGAGAGAGTCTTATTATAGTCGCCGGAATTAATACCCGTTAAATCCACGTAAATGGATTTGCCATCCGCGCTGAAGGTGTAATTCATTTTATTATTTAAGTAACTGATGGTGCCTGCCGCAGCATTGGATGAGCCGGATAGAATTTTTGCGTCAGAGACGGTTAAGCCGCTGAAATCCATCTTTTCAGTAAATGTGATGATGTTGGTCATGCCGTTATCATCAAGAACTGCTCCGGCCAGCCTGGGAGCGTCCGTATCCACAACCGTATTGTCTGTGTTCGTACCGCCCGAATTCGTGTTATCGTCATCCGGAATGTTCGTCTCATCTTCCGGTACCACAGCCGTATAGTTCAATTCAAAATAGTCCTGATAAACAGACACCCCTCCGCTTGTCAGGATCCCTTTCTCGAAGGTTATTCCGTAGCGCCCGTTAAAATAGTTGTCCGCTGTAATCGTCAATGTCTTCATATTGCTGGACATACTTCCCCTCAGGATCCCGGGATCCTTCGCCTCACCGCCGGAGGCATCTAACCGGCTGATTCTGACATTACCGGATAAGGTACCATTGGAATTGATTATGGTGGAGGATTGAATGGCTGTTCCGAATTCAACTTTTATCTGCTTCGAGTTAATGATATTGGCGGAAAGAACCTCGGCGGCAGAACCAACTACCTCGATAATAATCGCATCCTTGATATAACTTTTTTGTGCTGACTTGGCGGTGGCTTCCCTGGCTGCCGTGGCAACCAGCACGATTTTCCCGCTTCGCAGGGCGGTTACTTTTCCGTTGGTGTTATTATCAATTCGAACCGCATTGGGGGTGGCATCATCACTGGAAGCGTCCAGTGACCAGAAGGTTTTATCCGTGGAATTGGACGGTGAGAGCGTTCGGTTAAAATCATAGCTATCTCCAACTCTCATAATATGGGCACCGTTCTTCTCGCTTACATTATTGATTTTAATCTCCTGCGCCGGAATGAATACGGTGACATCGCAGTACAGATATTTTTTCTTGCCCGACGAATAGGTGATGGTACATTCTATTTCGGCAGTCCCCTTATTCACTGCGGTTATAAGTCCGTTGCTGGACACCTTGGCAACTTTTTTGTTGGAGGAGGACCATTGATACTTGCTTTTTGCTTTCTTGTTCAAAACCTTCAGCTGATATTCCTCTCCGATCCCTTGAAGTTCAATCTTCTTTTCCTTAAAGGAAGGAGATGCAGCCGCAGCTGTTTTTGTTGTGCCGCTCCAAAGCATCGGTAATAGGATGCCGAGTATCAAAAAAAGCCTTCCTATCCATCGACTTGTTGTTCGCCTCATTATACTAAACCTCCCTGTTATCATAAGAATATAATAGCGTACTTTTTATTACCTATTTATAGCATAACATATTATCATTGTCAAAATAATGGCAACTTTGCAAATTCTTACCGTAAATATTACCTATAAAGAGAGCAGGGAGGATTCCGCGTGTTGATATTTGCAAACAGGTGTGCTAGACTGATTTATATTTTTAGATATAGCTTAAATGCGAACGCAAGATGTGCGCTGCGCATATTTTCGGATACAATAGATTGCCATTGCATGCATGCTTGCGTGGCAATCTATTGTGTTCGAAAAGCACCTCCGGTGCCTTGACGCTTTAATTATCATATATAAAATAAGTTTCAGACCATAATATCACATTAAGAGGCGATGAGATGTTTACACGAAAAGAATTGATGAAGCTAATTATACCGCTAATCATTGAGCAAATACTTGCAATTACGGTTGGAATGGCAGCAGGTATGATGGTGGCGAGGGCAGGAGAGGCGGCTGTATCCGGCGTATCTCTGGTGGATAGTATTAATGTGTTATTGATTGGTTTATTTGGAGCGCTGGCGACCGGGGGAGCCGTAGTATCGGCGCAGTTTCTGGGGCAGGAGAAGAAGGAATCCGCCTGCATCGCGGGTGAACAGTTGATCGCGGCAATTCTCGCCCTCTCTTTAATTGTTATGGCCATAGCATTGCTCTTCGGAAGAGTTACCCTGACCCTGCTGTTTGGAGATGTGGATGCGGATGTAATGAACAATGCGAGGATCTACTTTTTCTATTCTTCAATATCCTTCCCTTTTATTGCGGTATACAGTGCTTGTGCCGCTTTGTTCCGGGCCATGGGGAATTCTAAGATATCTATGATGGTTTCTCTTCTCATGAATATTATAAATATCACAAGCAATGCAATCCTGATATTTATTCTGAATATGGGGGTTGCAGGAGCGGCAGTGTCTACCCTGGTGTCCCGAATGGTGGCAGCAGTGGTCATGTTTCTTCTGCTGATGAACCGGAAGCAGATGATTCATATCAGGGATCCCAGAAAATTTCAGATCAATATTGGAATGATTAAAAAGATTCTTTCGATTGGTGTTCCCAATGGGTTGGAAAACAGTGCATTCCAAATAGGAAAGATTATCGTTCAGAGAATCGTTGCAGGTCTGGGGACATCCGCCATCACTGCCAATGCCATCGCCGGCTCTATCTGCGGCTTGGGAGTATTGCCGGGCTCGGCAATCGGGCTTGCCTTGATTACGGTTGTGGGAAGATGTGTCGGTGCCCGGGATTATCCGGCGGTGAAGCGGTATACTTTTCGGTTAATGAGGTTTGCGTACATAGCGGTTGCAATATTTAATCTTGCTATCATATTCGCATTGCCGGCTATTATAAAAATGTACAGCATATCGGAGCAGACCGGGGCGCTTGCAACAAATCTGATGATTTACCACTGTATTTTGTCCACCTTAATCTGGCCTCTTTCCTTTGCTCTTCCCAATGCTCTCAGAGCGGCAAACGATGTGAGGTTTACCATGTGGATATCAATGATTTCCATGTGGGTGTGGAGAATTGGTTTCAGTTATGTTTTGGCAATCACCTTTGGAATGGGTCTTTTGGGTATCTGGGTCGCGATGACGATTGATTGGTTGTTCCGTTCGGTATTCTTTGTAATTCGATTTTTAAAGGGGAAATATAGGAATATGTCAGTCATCTAAGAAAAGAGGATAAGGAGGGCAGAAGCTGGTATTTGTCATTTAGGAAGAATGGGCTACTTTGGTACTCTGTTCAAATTATAATGTGACACAAAAATGCCAAATATTACATATAAAATAAAAAATAATGGAACTAATAAATATAGATTTGCAATCCGATATACTGATTAAGATGTGGTTTAGGAGGTTATCAAATGGGTACGATAAAAAAGGTGGGTATCCCCTTTGTTTTTGGCTTTTTCTTTCTGTTGATTTTCTTGTGGGTTCGGCCGGAGCAGGCATTTGCGTCATCTCAGCCTAAATTTGATTTTCGTATCGGAGGAAAAACGGTTAAGGATGGCGATACGGTTGAATTAAAGAGCAAAACGACACCCATTAGTGTCAATGCAGCAGACTGGACGAAAGACTATTCGGTAGAGTGGACATCTTCGACAGAGAAGGTAGCGAAGCTGGCATTTCCCAATGGAGGAAATCAGCTGGGGACCTTGGAACGAACCGGACCGGGCTATTCTACGGTAGAGGCGCGAATTACCTCTGACGGATATACTCTGGTATTAAACTGTATTATAAAAGTTGATCTTGTAGTTGACTGGAGTAACACGAAATATGTTACGGCAGCAACGACGGAGGATAGAGTAGTTCAGCTGAAGAATATCGACGAAAAGCAAAAAATATATATGAAATATGCGGATGATACCGCCACTGGGGTGAGCGGCGGCGCTATTACTGCCGGAATAGAATTTGAAAGCAGTGATGACAAGGTGGTTGAAGTGGATCCGGAATCCGGTGAGCTTACGGCAAAGGGAGGAGGAAGTGCTGATATAACCGTTAGGAGCACTACCTTTTCCGGTTCGGATAAGCCTATGACAGCGACGGTCAGGGTGGTTGTGGCACCGACCTTTAAGATGACCTGGGATAATGGCAGCGAGACCATTACGGCGAATTCCTGGTATAAAAAGGGTGAAGGAACCGCTGTGAAGGAAGTTCCTTCGAATTTTGTGATAAACTCCAACGCAGCGATTGCCGAAAAGCTGAAATGGGAGGTTTATGACTGCAGCGGAACCGGTGACCCTAAGAAGCTGGCAGCAGATTCGGCAAAGCTAAAATATTCGGTCAGTGATATCAGCGGAAATGTTACCTTTACCAATGTGAAGGCAGGTACCTATGAGATATGGGCTTTTGCGGGAAAGGATTATAAGGAAGGGCATAATGTTATATATGCTTACATGAAAATTGTTGTTCCGATTAGAATGGTAGATACAAGCCTTGTGATGCAGGTAGGAGACAGCTATAACGTATTTGATAACTCAAATATACCCATTGCCAAGACCTTTACATACAGTTCCAGTGATCCCAATGTCGTAAGTGTTTCGGAAACGGGAATTTTGAAAGCAAAGATAAGAGGAACAGCGGTAATCACCTGTACTCTGGATCCCAATTGGAGACTTTATACCGAAACTGATGTAGATGAATTTAAAATTACTGTGAGAGTAATTGACGGGATATCTCTTAATATTACCAATGCCAAGATTTATGTGGGGGGAACTCTGCAATTGGTTGCCGACGTCACGGATAAGACACAGGCAACTTGGTCCTCTAATAATGAGAAGGTTGCCACGGTTAAGGATGGACTTGTCACTGCAAAGGCGGAAGGAGATGTAGAGATTACCGCCAGTGTGACAATTGGCGGGGTGATTAAGACTGCCATCTGTAAAATCAGGGTTGAGAAGACGGTAACTGAAATTGTTCTGGATCCGTCGTCGAAGACCATAGCAATAGGAGAAAATCTCTACCTGGGAGCAAAGATAACACCGAAGGATTTGACGGTTAATCTGATATGGAGATCCTCTGACGAAAAGGTTGTTAAAATAGAAGAAACCACTCCAAAAACAGCTTGGGTTAAGGGGGTATCCGGCGGAACTGCGGTAATCTCCGCGATTAATGAGGATAACGTAGTTGTGGGCTATTGTCACGTAAGTGTCAGACAGCCGGTTACCAGTATTGTATTATCTGAAACCAAGGTCATAGCAGATCTGAAATCTACCAGGCTGCAGCTTCGAGCCATGGTGTATCCTGAGAATGCGTTGAATAAAAAAGTGAACTGGAGCTCCAGTGATCCCGATAAAGCAACAGTAGACCAGAATGGTCTTGTAACAATTAAAAAGCCGGGAACAGTATCCATCATCGCCACCTCGGATGATAGCCCTAAAATTACAGCTATATGTAATATTGATATCCAGATTCCGGTAAACACCATTTCCCTGGATAGCACGGAGAAAATCATGTACGTCGGAGATACCGCAAGATTGTCCTATACCATGAGTCCTGCGGATGCCAGCACCAACGGCGTAATCTGGACTTCCACAAATCCTAAGGTTGCAACGGTCAACGGTACGGGCCTGGTTACTGCAAAGACTCCCGGAACTGCGGTTATTATATTGAAGTCTGAGGATGGTGGTTATACTTCTTATTGTAATATCATTGTAAAACGTGAGGCTTCAGGAATCAAACTGGATGCATCGGCGCTAAATCTGAAGGCGGGAGAAGTATACGCGTTAAAGGCGACTTTGACACCTGCCGACAGCACGGATGCAAAGATTACCTGGGAATCCAGCGACACCAAGGTTGCAACGGTGGATGCCAACGGTAAGGTTACCGCGAAAGCGACAGGTTCTACAATAATTATGGCAAAACTGGCCACAGGAGCCACCGTATACTGCAGGGTGAATGTAACAACACCGGTAAGCGGCCTGGTAATCAATTTTACAGAGAAAACGATCTATAAGGGTGAGAAATTCAAGCTTAAGGTATCAGTTACACCCAGCAATGCAACGCTGCTGGATGTAATCTGGACCAGTTCAAATACCAAGATTGCAACGGTGGATGAGAGCGGTGAAGTGACGGCGATTACCGGAGGCACCGTAATTATCACTTGTAAGACAAAGGAGGGCGGTTATACCGCCAACTGTGTATTGACCGTGCTGGAAGGAGTAACGAATATCACCCTGAATCACCAGACATACTATCTGGGAGTGGACAAGTCGGTGATGCTGGTCGCTACAGTATCCTCCCCGTCCGCTACCAATCAGGAGATAAAGTGGTCCACCAGCAATTCGAGTATTGCAACAGTTAGTCAGAAAGGTAAGGTAACAGGAAAGAAGCTGGGCAGTGTTACCATTACAGCTACCGCCATGGACGGCAGTGAAGCGGAAGCTACCTGTGATATACAGGTAGTGAAGCCGGTAGAAAGTATTTCATTGAACAATACGAGTATTTCCTTACTGGTAGGACAGACCAAAAAGCTGAAGGTGACTGTAAAGCCTGCGAATGCGACACTTAAAAGTGCGAAATGGACCTCCAGCGATCCCAGTGTTGCGATAGTCGATGAGGACGGTGAAGTAATTGCCATTAAAGCAGGCAGTACGACAATCACCGCAGAAGCTTTGGATAACAGCGGTAAAAAGGCAATATGCTATGTAAATGTATATGAGCGTGTTTCATCTACAGGAATAACCATGCAGGATAAGCAGGTTGTCATGATTCCCGGAGAAGAAAAAATAGTCCGGAGCGTCCTTACACCGGCCAATTCTACGGATGGTCTCACCTGGAGCACCGATAATGAGGCAGTGGCCAGGGTGGACAAGAATACCGGTAAGATCACAGCAAGGTCAAAAGGTGTTGCTTATATTACAGCAATGACCGACTCGGGAAAGACAGCCCAGGTAGAGGTGTTGGTAATCGGGCTGAATATGACGGAGCTGACCCTGGAGCAGTATACCACATATCCTTACCCGCTGCAGGTAGAGGGAACGAACTCTGCGGTCAGCTGGAGCATTGATAATCCCAGTGTGGCAGTTGTGACGAATGGAAGAGTCAGCACCAGAGGAGTGGGAACGGCTACCATCACAGCAACTGTAAATGGGCGCAGACTGACCTGTAAGCTAAAGGTAGTTAAAATCAAATAACGCGGCCTTTGTCGTTTTATCATAGTTTGCAGTCAGGATAAAAGTGAATAGATAACTTTGCCGGCTTGTTCATAAAGTATTTTCCGAAGTTAGGGAGGCTTTGTGGACGGGCCGGTTTTTATTCTTCAGGCAAAAGAGGCACAATATTGCGATGTCCGATATTCGGAATATTGTTGATAATCTACAGGAGAAGGGTATTTATTTGTTGATAACTTACAGGTTTTAAAGTGAGGATTGCGAATAAAAAATCCATGTGTTACAATACTTTCAGAACATACGTTTTATGACTGCCCGCATAATCAGATACTGATGTTTACTTGTTAGGCGGAGACAGGAATTACCTGGCGTACACAGCTGCTACAATACATGATAATTTGCAGGAAAAGAGGGGAAACTAATTGCTAATCAGCTTGCATGTAAAGAATTTTGCAATCATTAATGAGGTTGAAGTGGATTTTAAGGATCATCTTAATATTATGACAGGTGAGACAGGTGCCGGAAAGTCAATTATTATCGGCTCGGTTAATGCCGCCCTTGGAGCAAAGATAAGCAAAGATATTGTAAGAAGCGGTGCGGATTATGCGTTGGTTGAGCTTGTTTTTGAAACCAGGGATGAAGCAGTCTTCCGTATTATGCATGAACTCGATATCCCCGTTGAGGGAGATCAGATAATAATATCCCGCAAGATTATGCCGGGGAGAAGCATCTGCAGGATTAACGGTGAGAATGTGACTGCCTCTGCTCTGGCGGCAGTTGCAGGAATGCTCATAGATATCCATGGGCAGCATGAACATCAATCATTGTTGAACAAAGCAAAGCATCTTGAGATTGTAGACCGCTTTGCCCGGGATGAGATCGGAGAGCTGAAAGCAGAACTGGAGCGGGCCTACGCAGAATACGTGGGGTTAAAGCAGGAGTATGAGCAATCCGGAATCGACGAAGAGAAGAGGCTGAGAGAGATTGCTTTTTTAGAATATGAGGTGAATGAGATTAAGAATGCGGCTCTGGTCCCGGGAGAGGATGAGGAGCTTACACTTCGATATAAGAAGCTGTCCAATGCCAATATTATTTCGGAAGGGCTTCAGAGCACCTACCGCTATACCGGTTATGATTCTGCTGCGGCAGGGGACGCTGTAGGGCGTGCTCTCCGCCAGCTGACAAAGTTGGCGGAATACGATGAAAGAATCCGCGGATTTCTGAATCAGGTATCGGATATTGATGGTTTACTTAATGATTTAAACAGAGATCTTTCCCAATATATTTCAGACACGGAGAATCCGGAGGAAGAGCTGGCGGAGGTTACCAAGAGGCTGGATCTGATCAACCACCTGAAGTCAAAGTACGGCAATTCCACCGAGCTGATTCTTGATTATTGCAGGGATTGTGAGGAGAAGCTGTCCAGGTATCGGGATTATGATGAATATATGGACAAGCTGGAGAAGAAATTGGCTTTGTCCGAGAAGAAGCTGGAGCTTTTGTGCAGCCGGTTATCCGAGATACGCAAGAGCAAAGCGGAGGAATTGACCAAGCGAATTCGGGAGGCCTTAATTGCCTTGAATTTTCTTGAGGTTAAGTTTGATATGGTCTTTGAACGGACCAGACACTATTCTGCCAATGGTTATGACGACGGTGAATTTATCTTGTCCACGAATCCGGGAGAGGCCCTAAAGCCATTATCAAAGGTCGCCTCCGGAGGTGAACTTTCCCGTATTATGCTTGGAATAAAATCAGTGCTGGCTGAAAAAGATGAAATTGAAACTTTGATTTTTGATGAAATTGACGTGGGAATTAGCGGAAGAACGGCTCAAAAGGTATCGGAACAGCTTTCCATGATTGCCCGGCATCATCAAATCATCTGCATAACCCATCTCGCACAGATTGCAGCGATGGCCGATACTCATTATGTTATTGAGAAGCAGACCGATGGAATATCCACCGAGACCATGATCCGCAAGTTGGATGAAAGTGAAACAATCGATGAATTATCCCGTATTCTCAGCGGCGCGGAGATCACGGAGCGTGTCAGGGATAATGCAAAAGAGATGAAGGAATTGGCAAGGGCGGCCAAAAAATACGTGACAAATTTCTCGAAGTAAACCAAATAATTACTAGGCTGCACATACTATAAAAAAAAGAAAAAAGAGAATACTTACAGTGAGGATATACAATACTATGTATATCCTTTTTTGATTCTAATAATGAGAAGTATGCGCAAAATCTAGATAAAGGGTATGAGGTGAAAGGATGAGGAGCAAGAGAAGATACCGGAGATTTTTAATCTGTATTTTTCTGTTAAATATTTTTTTGTTAGCTTTTTTCATATATTATACGATAGACAAGAGGATACCGGATGAAATAAAGATGCTGGTAGGAACCGAGGAAAGCTTTGATTTTGGAATGCCTCTGGAGGGAAAGATAACCGCGGAGGATATGGGTGTAATCCAGGTGAATGATCTGAGTGTTCCGTCGGATCAGATCCGGGTTGATTTGAATCAGCCCTTTATACTGCAATCAAGCCAGACCGGCACCTACCATATGGATTTGAAGCTTTTTGGCTTATTTCGTTTCAAACGAGTCTCCCTGGATGTAATCGATACGATGGAACTCATTCCCTGCGGAAGTCCCATTGGAATCTATGTGGAGACCGATGGAATTTTGGTTCTTGGCAGCGGCAAGATTACCGGAGTGGACGGCTTGAATTATGAGCCGACCAGGGATAAGCTGAAGTCAGGGGACTATATACTGGCGATTGACGGAGTGGAGGTAAACCGGAAGAATAATTTTGTAAATCAAATTCAGGAATGCAAAGGAGAAGATATCACTCTTCTGGTCCGCAGAAACAATGAGGAGATTACGGTGCGTATAACACCGGTGAAAACAGCCAGCGGCAGTTATAAAATCGGAGCATGGATCAGGGACAATACCCAGGGTATCGGAACACTGACCTTTATCGCACCGGACGGACAGTTCGGAGCATTGGGCCATGGGATCACAGATGTTGATACGGGCTTATTGATGGATGTAAAGATGGGCTCCATCTATATCGCCGAGATCATGTCCATTGTTAAAGGTAAGGAAGGAGAGCCGGGAGAGCTGATTGGAATGATCCGGCAAAGTGACAAATATAGAATCGGAAATATAACAAATAACACCTATCAAGGGATCTTCGGAAGGGTTGGCTTTGGATATAATTATAGCGGCAATGCACAGATGGAGCCTCTGCAGATCGGATTGAAACAGGAGGTCAGAAAAGGTACTGCATATATCCGCTGTACCATTGACGGAAGCGTCTCGGACTATGAAATCCAGATTGAAAGCGTGGATATGAGCAACAGCAACCATAGTAAGGGAATTGTAATTCGGATCACGGATAAAAGACTGCTGGAGCTTACCGGAGGAATTGTTCAGGGAATGAGCGGCAGCCCTATTATCCAAAATAATAAGATAATTGGTGCGGTTACGCATGTATTTATACAGGATTCAACGAAAGGTTACGGTACTTTCATAGAGAACATGGTAAATAATTTAGAATAAGGAGAGCTTTTGTTATAAAAAGAAATCGACAAATTTTGATATAATTCAACCCATTCAATATTATTTATACAGCACATTAACTGCTTATTAATTCCAATGATACAAAATATTGTGGTTTCCGCTTTTTCCTTGAAAAATAGCCTTATTTCTATGTCGAATGGTGCGGCAAGAAACATTTGAAAGTTAAAAACCTTACAGATATAATTCAGATATGGTAAAAATTTACAAGATATATTGCTTTAAAACTTGTCGATGATATTTTCGGGTTTTGTGTTGTATAATGGTTTAAAATGTAAAATACTAATAAGAAAAGTCATATTATGGTACTTGTATTTTGTACAATTTGCTAAAGCGATAAAGATTGACGCACAATTAGCGAAGATGTATAATTAAATCAAAAAAACAACATGAAACCAAAAATGCCACACGAATACTCACGATATGTGAAGATACGAAATACGGACAACCCAGGATACAGGCTGTTTGGGAAGGAAACTAAAGGGGATTTATTTTGCGAGAACAAAATATATGATGGAGGTTGGAAAGTAAAATGGGTAAGATTAATGTAGCTATTGTTGATGACAATGAGAGGATGGTGAATCTGCTCGAAGATATTTTGAAAGAAGATTCAGATATCGAGGTTGTTGGCAAATCGGAGAATGGTATTGATGCTTTAGACATGATCAAAGAGAAGAAGCCGGATGTTGTTTTATTAGATCTTATTATGCCTAAACTTGACGGGCTCGGAGTGATGGAGAAGGTTCGAAGGGATGCTGAATTTAAGAAAAGCCCCTCCTTCATCGTCATTACTGCAATCGGTCAGGAGGGTGTTACGGAAAACGCATTTGAGCTGGGTGCAAATTACTATATTATGAAGCCCTTTGACAATAACGTGATTTTATCTAGAATTAAGCAGATCAAAGGAGATTATCACAGTAAGCTGATTGATAACCACAGAGTCAGTGCTTATGAGAATAAAAGCGCCTATATGGAGCGCAATCTGGAATCCGATGTAACCAATATCATACATGAGATCGGTGTTCCTGCACATATTAAAGGATACCAGTACTTACGCGATGCGATCATGATGTCAGTAAATGATGCAGAGATGTTGAATTCTATCACAAAGCTTTTGTACCCTTCCATTGCAAAGCGTCATAAGACAACCCCCAGCAGGGTGGAGAGAGCAATACGGCATGCGATCGAAGTGGCTTGGAGCAGAGGGAAGATGGATACAATCGATGAATTATTCGGATATACGGTAAGCAACGGGAAGGGAAAACCGACCAATTCAGAGTTTGTGGCATTAATTGCGGATAAGATTCGGTTAGAATATAAATTGAGGTCTTAAATTGTGGTTTTAGTTAGTTAGGGTTTTAACAAATTTACAAATAAAGGTCCTTCCTATTGTATTCTTCTGGGAAGGATTTTTATTTTGATGGCAGGAGTAGGAAAAACAGTAATCTCGGGGCTTGTATACTTCGGCAAATAATGTTATATTTATATCAACAAAAACTGCACAAAAAAGACAGAGTAAAGCTATAAAATAGTAACATATTCATAATATTCTGGGAATCAAGAAATAAGCTCTTGATATTTTATTGTAAATTAGGTAAAATAATTTTGGATTGAGAAAATTTTGTCAATGTGTTCCGGTCAATCTTCCGGTTGAGAAAGTTGTTCTTAATCCTGGGTATTTATTTTGATTAATTGCTGTCTCAAATGTACCATCAGCAGGTATTTGCTAGAGAGATCCGTTTGTTGGCACATTGAGCGGTATATTATAAATTTAAATAATTTAGGAGGAATATAATCATGGCAGTAAAAGTAGCAATTAATGGTTTTGGACGTATCGGCCGTCTTGCATTCAGACAAATGTTTGGCGCAGAAGGTTACGAGATTGTAGCTATCAATGATTTAACAGATGCTAAAATGTTAGCACACTTATTAAAATACGATTCCGCACAGGGTAGATATCTTGGTCATGAGGTAGTAGCGAAGGAAAGCTCTATCGTAGTAGATGGCAAGGAGATCCAGATCTATGCTCAGAGAAATCCTGCTGACTTACCTTGGGGTAAGCTTGGTGTAGATGTAGTTCTTGAGTGTACAGGCTTCTTCGCTTCCAAAGCGAAATCCCAGGCTCACATTGATGCAGGTGCCAAGAAGGTTGTTATCTCTGCTCCGGCCGGCGATGATCTTCCCACCGTTGTATTCAGTGTAAATGAGGATATCTTAAAGGCAGAAGATACTATCATTTCTGCAGCTTCCTGCACAACAAACTGCTTAGCTCCTATGGCAGATACATTAAATAAATTAGCTTCTATCGAAAAGGGCTTCATGACAACGATCCATGCTTATACCGGCGATCAGATGACTCTGGACGGACCTCATCCGAAGGGCGACTTAAGAAGAGCACGTGCTGCAGCTGTTAATATCGTTCCCAACTCCACAGGTGCTGCTAAGGCAATCGGCCTTGTAATTCCTGAGTTAAGCGGTAAATTAGACGGCGCTGCACAGAGAGTACCTGTTCCCACAGGTTCCTTAACCGAATTAGTTGCAGTTGTTAACGGCACAGTGTCCAAGGCTGATATCAACGCAGCAATGAAGGCAGCTCAGAGCGCATCCTTTGGTTATACCGAGGATGAACTGGTATCCTCCGATATCGTCGGCATCACCTATGGTTCATTGTTTGATGGTACTCAGACTAAGGTTACCGATCTTGGCAACGGCAAGACACTGGTTAAGGTTGTTTCCTGGTATGATAACGAGAACTCCTACACAAGCCAGATGGTTAGAACAATTAAATACTTTGCTGAATTAGCATAAGATATTTAATATATGCTTAATTGATCCATCATGGGTCCGGTCTTTCAGGGCCGGACCTTTTTGTATATGCCAGCGAGGCCGATTGCGCCCGCATGAAAGGTATTTTGCCGGCGAGGCCATTGCATCGCATGAAAGGTACTTTGCCGGTGAGGACGATCACGCCCGCACGAAAGGTACTTTGAAGGTGAGGCCGGCCGTGCTCGGCGCGAGAGTTCGCAAGCGGACTCTCGATTCATATGAGAGTACTCCACTCGTTTGGTTTTAGATAACATAGAGTCAATTCCTTAATTGAAAACATAGTATCGAAAGGAGAAAGTTTATGTTAAATAAGAAGTCTGTCGATGACATCAGTGTAAAAGGGAAAAGAGTTTTAGTAAGATGTGATTTCAATGTTCCACTGCAGGAGGGCAGGATCACCGATGAGGTGCGTCTTGTAGAAGCACTTCCCACCATTAAGAAGTTAATCGGGGATGGAGGCAAGGTGATTCTTTGTTCCCATTTAGGCAAGCCCAAGGGTGAGCCGAAGCCGGAATTATCCCTGGCTCCCGTTGCGGTAAGATTGGCCCAGCTGCTGGGACAGGAAGTTAAATTTGCCAAGGATGACAATGTGGTTGGCGAGAATGCGAAGGCTGCAGTAGCCAAGATGAAGGATGGCGATGTAGTTCTTCTTGAGAATACCCGTTATAGAGTGGAAGAGACAAAGAATGTGGAAACGTTCAGCAAGGAACTGGCTTCTCTGTGCGATGTATTTGTGAATGATGCCTTTGGTACCGCTCACAGAGCACACTGTTCCAATGTGGGAGTGACACAGTTTGTAGAGACCTCCGTAGTAGGCTATTTGATGCAGAAGGAGATTGAGTTCCTTGGCAATGCGGTAAATAATCCGGAGAGACCTTTTGTAGCAATCCTTGGCGGCGCCAAGGTATCCAGCAAAATTTCCGTTATTGACAATCTACTTGATAAAGTAGATACTCTGATTATCGGCGGCGGAATGGCCTATACCTTTATGAAGGCTCTCGGTGAAGAGGTGGGTAAATCCTTACTTGAGCCTGATTACCTTGATTATGCAAAGCGTATGATGGAAAAGGCGGAGAAAAAAGGTGTAAAATTATTGATCCCGGTGGATACTGTAGTTGCACAGGAGTTCTCCAATGATGTTCCTTTCAAGACAGTTGGACGTGGTGAGATTGAGCCGGATTGGGAAGGTCTTGATATCGGTGAGAAGACCTGTAAGCTTTATGCGGATGCGATTAAGGATGCCAAGACGGTTGTATGGAACGGACCGATGGGCGTATTCGAATTGTCCAATTTTGCTGCCGGCACAATTGCAGTAGCAAAGGCATTGGCAGAAATTGATGCCACCACAATTATCGGCGGCGGTGATTCTGCTGCAGCTGTTAATATCCTGGGCTTTGGCGATAAGATGTCCCATATCTCCACCGGCGGCGGTGCCTCTCTCGAATTCCTGGAGGGTAAGGAGCTTCCCGGCGTTGCTGCGGCTAACGATAAATAAAACACAAATTGAATAGGCAAGCCGCTGTTGCGGCAGCAGGAGGTTAATATGCGTAGAAAGATTATTGCCGGCAACTGGAAGATGAATAAGACTCCGGCAGAAACCGTTGCCTTGATTAATGAACTAAAGCCCTTGGTGGTGACAGAGGATACAGATGTTGTATTCTGTGTTCCTGCAATATCTCTGACAACGGCTTTGGATGCAGCCAAGGGAACGAATATTGAAATTGGTGCCCAGAACATGTATTTTGAAGAGAGCGGTGCTTATACCGGTGAGATTGCGCCGGGTATGCTGACCAGCATCGGGGTAAAGTATGTAATTATCGGTCATTCTGAGAGAAGAGAGTACTTTGCTGAATCCGACGAAACAGTGAATAAGAAGGTGTTGAAAGCTTTTGAGCATGGCATTACACCGATTGTCTGCTGCGGTGAATCTCTGAAGCAAAGAGAGCAGGGAATTACCATTGACTGGATTCGCCAGCAGATCAAAATTGCTTTCTTAAGTGTAACTGCAGACCAGGCAAAGGAAGCAGTAATTGCCTATGAGCCTATCTGGGCCATCGGTACCGGTAAGGTTGCTACCACGGAGCAGGCTGAGGAAGTATGTAAGGCGATTCGCGAATGTATCGCTGAGATTTACGATGAGGCAACAGCAGCAGCGATCCGTATCCAATACGGCGGCAGCGTGACCGCAGCCAGTGCAGCAGATTTATTCTCCCAGCCCAATATCGACGGAGGATTGGTTGGCGGCGCAAGTCTGAAGGCTGATTTCGGCAAGATTGTAAATTATAATTAATAAAATAATCCATTCAGGATACCGGTGACGAAGAATGCTTATAAAATCAGCCTAAGTTGGCAGCATTGCTGATAACGATGAAAAGGCTGATTTTATAAGCCGGTCACCGTAAAAATAAATTATGGCCTTTGGCCGGATGCATAATCCGGTGAGAGGATTGTAAGGCCGGAGGAATGGCGAAAAACCCAGGAAGCCGGCAGTTTTAAGAAGCAGGAAAATAACATGCCATTCATATTCATAGGGAAAGTATGCAACAATTATTTATAGTGGTATGATTATAATAAAGGCGTAGAGAGTATGCCGCAAGCTTGCTTGCAGGTATGCGAACGGAGCCGGGGATCATGAACATGGTTTATGTTCATGATATAATAAAGGCGTAGAGAGTATGCAAGCTTGCTTGAAAGCATGTGAACGGAGCCGGAGATCATGAACACGATTTATGTTCATGATATGATATAGGGCGCTGGATTTGTGCTGTACATTTAGAGTTAGGCAGCGGTGTGACTGCTGCATGAGTGGTAAGGGAAGACTGGATAACAGGACTTCTCAGTAAAGGAGCAAAATTATGAGCAAAAAACCTACAGTATTAATGATATTAGACGGCTATGGTCTGAATGAAACGAAAGAAGCCAATGCGGTAGCGGAAGCAAGTACCCCCGTGATGGATAAATTGATGGCTGAATATCCCTTTGTGAAAGGCTATGCCAGCGGAATGGCAGTGGGACTGCCGGATGGACAGATGGGTAATTCCGAGGTTGGGCATATCAATATGGGTGCCGGGCGAATTGTATATCAGGAGCTGACCAGAATAACCAAGGAGATTAAGGACGGCGATTTCTTTAAGAATGCGGCATTGCTTGCGGCCATTGATAACTGCAAGAGAAATAATTCGGATTTGCATCTTTACGGATTGCTTTCCGACGGCGGTGTTCACAGCCACAATACCCATCTCTATGCTTTGCTGGAGCTTGCGAAAAAGCAGGGCTTAACTAATGTGTATGTTCATGCTTTCCTGGATGGACGTGATACCCCTCCGTCCTCCGGTAAGGGCTTTGTGGAAGAGCTTTGGGAACAGATGAAAATCATCGGTGTAGGCAAGATTGCCACAGTCATGGGAAGATATTATGTAATGGACCGTGATAACCGTTGGGACCGTGTGGAAAAAGCATATCGTGCCATGGTATACGGTGAGGGAGAGAAGGCTGAGAGCGGAGTGCTTGCAGTACAAAATTCCTACGATGCGGAGAAATATGATGAATTTGTTATTCCTACGGTTGTGGTAGAGGATGGCAAGCCGGTAGCGACTATCAAAGACAAAGATTCAGTCATTTTCTTTAACTTCAGACCGGACAGGGCGAGAGAGATTACAAGAGCTTTCTGTGATGAGGAGTTCAAGGGCTTTGACAGGGGAGATAGACCGGAGCTTACTTATGTATGCTTCTCCGAATATGATATTACTATTCCCAATAAGATAGTTGCGTTCCACAAGGTATCCATAGACAATACCTTTGGACAGTTTCTTGCCGCACATCACAAAACCCAGCTTCGCCTTGCTGAAACGGAGAAATATGCTCATGTTACCTTCTTCTTTAATGCCGGCATAGAGGTGCCGAATGAAGGAGAGGATCGTATTCTTGTGAATTCCCCCAAGGTTGCCACCTATGATCTTCAGCCGGAGATGAGTGCATTTGAAGTGGCCGATCATCTGGTAGAGGCAATCAAATCAGGGAAATACGATGTAATTATTGTAAACTTTGCCAATCCGGATATGGTTGGCCATACCGGTATTGAAGATGCAGCCATAAAAGCGATTGAAACGGTGGATCAATGTGCCGGAAGAGCAGTGGAAGCATTGCTTGAGGTGGACGGCCAAATGTTTATCTGTGCGGATCACGGTAATGCGGAGCAGCTTGTGGATTATACCACTCATGAGCCCTTTACCGCTCATACCACTAATCCGGTTCCCTTTATTCTGGTTAATTATGATAAGGATTACACCTTGGCGGAAGGCGGATGTCTTGCCGATATTATTCCTACTCTGATTGAGATGATGGATATGGTGAAACCGGAGGAAATGACCGGAAAGTCCTTACTGATTAAAAAATAAGTTGAAATAATTCCTGTTCTATGGTAGAATTGAGTTTAGTTTTTAGGAGGTGTGGACATGGAGGCATTAAAGCTAATCGTTCAGATTATATACATTTTGGTATGTATAGCATTAACATTCGTAGTGTTAAAGCAGGAAGGTAAGACAGGCGGTTTATCCGGTGCTATTACAGGTACGGGCGAGACTTACTGGAGTAAGAATAAAGGACGTTCTGTTGAGGGTACTCTTGTGAGGGTAACGGAGTATTTAGCGGCAGCATTCATTATTCTTTCCATTATTTTATGCTTGAAGTGGTAATAATTAAGATAAGTTAGCATTCAAAAACACTCTGAAATTGCTCAGAGTGTTTTTTTTAATTTCTTATTTTAAAACAACTAATCTATGGTATACTAGAAGTATATAGTAAAATCGTTGCAAAAGAGTTTTGAAGGCAGGTGTATTGAATGAAGGAAAATGAAATATTGAAAGAAAAGAAGCAGATGTTGGAGGAGTTATTTGCCAGCAAGGAATATAAACCGATGAGATTTAAGGATCTGGTGGGATTGTTACAGGTGCCCCGAGGTGCGAAGCATGAGCTTAAGCTGTTGTTGGACCAGCTGATCTCCTCAGGGAAGCTGATGCTGGATGGCCAGAGCCGCTACCGGCTGCCGGGAGACGATGTGAAGCAGGGTGTTTTTTCCGGGACCCAGAGAGGCTTCGGGTTTGTGTCTGTAGAGGGAGAGGAGCAGGATATTTTTATTCCTGCGGAGTCGACCAGAGGAGCGCTTCATGGTGACAGGGTCATGATAGTCATTAAGGAGGGTCAATCCGGACCCCGAAAGGAAGGAGAGGTGACCGGAATCCTCGAGAGAGGCAGTAACGAAGTAGTCGGAACCTTTGAGAAGGGGAAGAATTATGGCTTTGTTCTTCCGGACAACCAGAAGTTTGGCAAGGATATCTTTATCCCGAAAGAATTCACCAAGGGAGCGGTCAGCGGACATAAGGTGGTTGTAAAGCTGACCAGCTATGGCGATGCGTCTTCTAACCCGGAGGGCAGGGTGGTTGAAATTCTGGGGCATGTGAATGATCCCGGTGTTGATATTATGTCTGTTGTCAGGGCGTATGAGCTTCCGGTGGAATTTTCGGATGAAGTGATGCGCTCCCTGGGCTCTGTTCCGGATGAAGTTGATCCGGAGGAAATAAAAAGGCGGAAGGATATCAGGAATATCACAACGGTTACCATCGACGGTGAGGATGCAAAGGATCTGGATGATGCCATCACTCTCAGCAAAGAAGGGGACATCTATCGTCTTGGTGTTCATATTGCGGATGTAACGCATTATGTAAGAGAAGGAGAGCCTCTGGACAGGGAAGCGTTAAAAAGAGGAACCAGTGTGTATCTGGTGGACCGGGTAATACCCATGCTTCCGCATAAATTATCCAACGGAATCTGCTCCTTGAACCCCGGAGTGGACCGCCTGGCGCTAAGCTGCTTTATGGATATTGATTCCAACGGAACGGTTCTGGGACATGAGATTGCCGAGACTGTGATTCGCTCGGACAGGCGTATGACCTATACCAATGTGGCTAAAATTGTAGAAGGAAGCGATGAAGAGGTAATCCGGGAATGCGAAGAGCTGGTACCGATGTTTTTGCTGATGCAGGAACTGGCAGAGGTTCTGAGGGAAAGAAGGAATAAGCGGGGATCCATCAATTTTGATTTTCCGGAAAGTAAGATTGTTGTGGATAAGAGAGGAAAGCCTCTTGAGGTAAAGCCCTATGAGCGGAATAAAGCAACCAAAATTATTGAGGAATTCATGCTGATCGCCAATGAAACCATTGCGGAAGATTTCTTCTGGCAGGAAATTCCCTTTGTGTACCGTACCCACGATAATCCGGATGAAGAGAAGATTAAGAAGCTGGCTATTTTTATTAATAATTTCGGATACAGCATACGGCTGGGCCAGGAGGAAATTCATCCGAAGGAGCTGCAGAAGCTGTTGCTGAAGGTGGAGGATACTCCGGAGGAAGCGTTAATTAGCAGGTTGACTCTAAGATCTATGAAGCAGGCAAAGTATACCATAACCAATACCGGCCATTTCGGCTTGTCCGCAAAATATTACTGCCACTTCACCTCACCCATCAGGCGTTATCCGGATCTTCAGATTCACCGCATTATCAAGGAGAATATAAGCGGCAAGCTGGGAGAGAAACGCAGAACTCATTATGAGAAGATATTGTTCGAGGTGGCGGAGCGTTCCAGCAAGACAGAGCGCCGTGCCGATGAGGCGGAGCGTGAGGTTGAGAAGCTGAAGAAGGTTGAGTATATGAAGGAGCATATCGGCGAGAGCTTTGAAGGTGTTATCTCGGGCGTCACCTCCTGGGGAATGTATGTGGAACTGCCCAACACAATAGAGGGTATGATCCGTGTCAGTGAGATGAAGGATGATTACTATATTTACGATGAAGAGCGCTACCAGATGATCGGAGAGCATACCAAAAAAGTATATAAATTAGGGCAAAAGGTTACGATAGAGGTGGTAAATGCCGATAAGATTCTACGAACCATTGATTTTGCTCTTGTGGAGGCAGAGCCTCCTATGGAAAGGAGCCTTGGAGAATAAGTGGGGGAAAATATTAAGTTGATCGCCAACAATAAGAAGGCGTACTTTGATTATTTTATAGAGGATAAGTTTGAGGCAGGAATTGCGCTGCACGGAACTGAGGTAAAGTCACTGCGTATGGGAAAATGCAGCTTAAAGGAGTCCTTTCTCCGGATTGAGAAGGGAGAGATGTACATCTACAATATGCACATCAGCCCCTATGAGAAGGGAAATATCTTTAATAAGGATCCCTTAAGGGTACGAAAGCTTCTCATGCACAAATATGAAATTAATAAAATCGCAGGTCAGCTGGTACTGAAGGGTTATACTTTGGTACCGCTGCAGATTTATTTTAAAGGAAGTCTGGTTAAGGTAGAGGTTGGTCTGGCACGCGGCAAAAAGCTTTATGATAAGCGTGAAGAAATCGCGAAGAAGGATCAGCGAAGAGAAGCAGAGAAGGACTTTAAGGTGAAAAATCTGTACTAATGAATGAAGTAATGGAGGCAGAGGATAAAGGGATGTAAAGTACGAAGGAGGCGGAATGTCTATCATGAGAAGGAGTAAGCTTGCAGTTTTAACCGCAATTATACTGATACTTTCCCATATTGGACCATGGGACAGTTTAACGGCAGCAGCGGCTCAGAAAAACGGACCGATGGTTACCCTGACGCAAGCCGGACAGGTATTGGATACCATCACCTATAACGGTGTTACGGTGGAGGCAATCTACACCAATGGGCCTCATTCAGGTTCCGATGTGACTTATAGCTGTGCAGCATTTGTGAAGAAGTTTTATTCATCTGTCTATGGAATTAATGTATATAATTTGATATCAACCCAAAGCATACCTCTGGTGTATGATAACAAAGGAAATTTTTCTATGACGGATCAGCCCAGGGTAGGGGATATTGTACGAGATAATAAAAGTACCCATTGGGCCATTGTGAAAGCAATTGACGGAGATATCATTACTCTGATACAGCAAAATTACCGCAGCGGTGAAAAGGCCTGGTTTGGCTGCACGATTGAACGGCAGGATACGAGATTTTCGTATTTTACTTATAGCAACCGGATCGAGGGAGGAAAGACGGAAGAAGAAAAGCCGGAGGATGCAAATGCGGGAGATGCAAATACGGAAGGAGCAAATACGGATATAACTGGGGTTGCTTACGCACTGCTTCCGGGCGGAGATGGAATCTATGAACTATTTCAGGCAGCGACGATGAATCTTATGAATGCCCCAATGAATGCTTCAAAGATAGACTCGGCAAATACCTTGGCGGAAATGATGGATGGAAGAGTGCTGATGTCAAAGTATGAGGACAGTGATCGGCAAAGACTTAGCATCGTTAACTTGGGCGAGGGCAGATATTCAATGCAATTTCTCTCGGATCAGAATTTTTTGGGAATGACAGAGGATGGAAAGTATATAACATCGGGCATTTCGTCACAAGGTTTTGTTTTTGTGGAAAGAGGGAACGGGTTGTATTCCATATCCCCTGCCGATAACAGGGAATATGTTCTTACGTCGGTCCAGGCTTCCTCTGGAGGGGGGCAGCAGGAATTAGTGCTCCGGGAATATACCGGAGCGATGGAGGAATTGTGGTATTTCAATCAACGCTCTACCATAGCGCTGACATTGACTCCCAAAGAAGCCGAAAATAAAAAGACCCTGTATACAGGATATCAGGATTACATAATTCGCATCAATCAGCAAAAGGACAATGCTGCTGTAACTTATAGCTCCAGTGCCCCGGAGATTGCAGCTGTAGATGAAAACGGAACCGTCCGCCCGTTGAAAAAGGGTGCGGCAGTCATCACTATCCAGGTACAGCAGGATAATATCTCATATCAGCTTTTTGTTGCAATCACTGTAAAAGACCCATATCTTAAATTGACGGCATCGGAAAAGGAGCTTGCCGCAGGCGAAAGCATTAGCATCAAGGCGAAAAAATACGGGACGAAAGCAGCGATAACCTGGCAGGTATCGGACAAGTCCATCGCGGCAATTCAGAGTAAAACCGGCGAATTAAGTGCCAAGAAGTCCGGAACGGTGACTGTTACTGCGAAAACAAAGGATGGAGTAACAGCGAAGATCAAGATAAAGGTAGTGGGATAGAAAGGCGAAATTTTGGCGGCGGAGAACACTTGATAATATCCAGCGGCCTCGGGTTGTGACCGACAAGATTCTGTAATATTCGATGATACTTGGTAATGCATCCATAAAAATATTATAAAGCTGCTATAAAAAATGTTCAGGATTACTTGACACAGTAATATATTTGTATTACGATATAGATGCGTTTGAAAACCGTATAGTTGCAATCTTACCTAACGGGGTTGTACTGGTTTCGACGGGGGTTTTGAAATTGTGGAAGCCATTCGCAGACTAGGACTGCGTCACCAACTTAGAACTAAAATTAAACGCAAACAATAATTACGAATTAGCTGCTGCATAAAGCAGCTTGTCGACCCTAGGCAACCCGCGGCTTAGGAGCTCGGCATCAAATTAGCGGAGCCCTCTATCTCCAAAGCTTTGAGGAGGTAGAAGATTTATGAAGCTACCGAAACCATGAGCCTGTCTGTCGGCGCTTGGCGGAGGGAACAGCGGACTTCGGGTTCGCATAATAGATAGACTGTAATGGGAGAAACTGCAATGAATGGGCTTTCGGACAGGGGTTCAACTCCCCTCAGCTCCATACTTAAACCTTGAGAAATCAAGGTTTTTTTATTGTTGTAATATGTACTGAATTCTGCTTTTGGATCCATACTTAAACCTTGAGAAATCAAGATTTTTTCTGCAAAAGAAAAGACTGAGAAAGGTACTAATTTATTGCTGAATTATGCATATATAAGTAGTAAATGGTATATTTCATTATGAGGTAAATATGGTGATTTACACAGTTCAGCCCGGGAATACAATTTATTCAATAGCAGAATATTTCAATGTTCCGTATATGCGATTGGTACACCAGAACATCATCCAGCCAAATTATGACTTAGCAGTTGGGCAAAATCTTGTAATAACATATCCCGAACAAGTTCATTATATTCAGAGTGGTGATACACTTCAAAGTATTGCTGATGCATATGGAGTATCCGAGATACAATTAATGCAAAACAACCCACAAATTTCAGATAGAGATTACCTTTATATTGGTGAGGAAATAATCATCAGTTATGCAAAAGATATTGAGGAAATCGAAGTCAATGGCTATGCTTTTTCTTACATTAATGTAGATATATTAAAAAAAACATTGCCTTTTTTGACTTATCTAACAATTTTGGGTTATCAAATAACAGCGACAGGAGATATAAACGTTCCAGACGATACTAATATTATTAAAATTACAAGAGAATATGGTGTTGCGCCTTTAATGATGTGTTCTACCTTAAATATACAGGGAGAAGGAAGCTTTGAAATAACTCATACAATATTGAACGATAAAAATATTCAGGAGAATTACATTAATAATATATTAC
This sequence comes from Bacillota bacterium, assembly GCA_023423045.1. Taxonomy (GTDB): domain Bacteria; phylum Bacillota; class Clostridia; order Lachnospirales; family Lachnospiraceae; genus Mobilitalea. The sequence continues at coordinate 45,819 of JAFAGA010000010.1, forward strand.
GAATCCTAAGACAAAATAATTTATCGGGAATAAACTTTGGATGTCAATTTATTTTGAAAGAGGACTTACAAAATTATATAAACCTTATGGCAGAGGTAAAATTAAAATTGCAAGAGGAAGGTTATCTTGTATTTATTACAATTGTGCCTTCTACCTTTGGGTTTGTTCCGGACGGCAATAATGACTCACCTTACTTTTATCAGATTGGTCAGATAGCAGATAGAGTAATACTTATTTCATACCAATGGACATACGCATATATACCTTTGGTTGAACAAACGACAGTAAAATTTCTTGATAAATATGTGCAATACATGGTAACACAAATACCTCCAGAGAAAATACTTGTTGGAATTACAAGAGTTGTATATGATTGGGAATTGCCGTATGTGGAAGAGAGATTGCTTGTTAATTCTCTCACCAATACTTCGGCATTAAATTTAGCTAATAGTTTGGGTGTAGATATATTATTTGATGAAGAAACTCAAACTCCTTACTTTTATTATACATTTAATGGAGTAGAACATTTTGTTTGGTTTAAAGATGCTAAAACAATCATTAGTATTTTGGACTTGGTGAATAAATATCATCTTGCAGGAATTAGTGTTTGGAGTATAATGGATTTCGGACCACAAACATGGACAATTATATATTCTACATACGATATAACTAAAGTTTAAATATCGTATCTTGTTTACTAAAGCAGGAAGGAAATACGGGTTTCTTCGGACAGGGGTTCAACTCCCCTCAGCTCTATACTTATAACTTTGAGAAATCAAGGTGTTGCATTTCATGTTGCATATAAGTTCTTAAAATTGCATTTTTTAGCGGCCGGGATAGTATTGTATGAGATGAGAAAAAGATGGCATACTAAAAGTGTAAATTCATTTATGCAAGGAGGATTTATTATGAAAGAAAATAAAATGAAGAGCACAAAAAATAACAAAAGAGAGGACGGAACCTTCCGTTCAAAACATGTGAAGCATAACCCACAGGCAGAGAGTGCCCGTGCAGTATTCGGACTAAAGGATAATCCACAGAGTGAGAAGTAATAGAAAAATAGAAAAGTTTAGATATAAGATCAAAATAAAAATAGCAATGCTTCTCATAACAGAGCATTGCTATTTTTCTAAAGAGCGGTTTCTCCCTGATTTCCTCACTCGTTGTCAGCGATAGAGCCGGGCAGCGGAATGTTTCCCAGAGAAATCAAGGGGATCCCCTTATAGTGGGTGCGTTCCTCACCTTCAGTCAATACACAGGCAATTACAGAGATTTCAAAGCCGATCTCCTTCGCCACAATCAGGGCGGCATCCACAGTGCCGCCGGTGGAAACTACATCATCAATGAAACAGAGCTTTTTACCCTGAAACTGCTCATATTTCTCCCGTCCGATCCATAGCTCCTGCTTGCCCTGAGTGGTGATGGAATCCACCAATACATGCTTAGGATCCTTCATAAAGGCTTTGCGGGCCTTGCGCAGTTCAAGATAGGAGTCCATGTCCCGGGCCAGTTCCTGGCAAAGGCCGGAGGACTTGGTCTGTACGGTGACAAAGCCTTCGTAGCTATATTCGGCCAGCCTTTCGGTAAGGGCTTTTGCAGCGTGCCTGTTCCACTGGGATTCTCCGGTCATGTCAAAGGAATAAATATAGAAATCATTGCCGAGCTCCATCAGCGGCAGGTCAATTTCCAGCTCGGAGCCAAGGCGTACCTTCCATACCGGGGGCCATTTTGTATTAGACATATTAATCCTCCTATACTAAACCAATATATGAACCGAAGTAGCGTACGGCCAATCCGGCCACCATACCCAGGAAGGGATTCTTGGACCAGGCTGTTACACCTAGAGCAAAGTAGCCGCTCATGGAATGGTCGGAACCAGCCACCGCAGAAAGATTCGGGGCAAATGTGAGGGCAAAGCCAATCACCACTAAGAAGCCTGCAATGCTTTGGCTGGGCAAATATTTGCCTAATCGGCCGATTACACCTACTAGAATCAACACACCGGTAGCCAGCATAAAGACGATGCCGCAGGCAACGGGCCAGGGAGCGCCTGCTGTGCCGGAAATAATGGCTTCAATGGGCGGGCCTCCGAACAGAGCGCTGGGAATGTCAGCCAGAGAGTTGATCATGGAAAGGTGATCAAAATTTTGTGTGGTACCGGCAATGCTGGAGGTGATGGCACCAAAGGAGATGTTTGCACCGATGTTGAGCATAACCAGGCTGAGAGCGCCAAGGACAACAGTTGTATTAACCGTGGGCTTGATGACTTTAAAGTCCTGCCAGTACTCTTTTTTCCAAAAGCGCCATTCGCTGCTCATTTGCAGCTGGTCCCGGCCTTCTTCAAGGACGGAAGAGAGATCTACTCTGCGCTTTTGCAAAAGCAGGAAGTCTGCTGTGGACACCACAACCGAAATAAAGATTGTCCAAACAACCTTGTTAGGACTGTTGAAAAAGACAGCATAAGCTGCAATGGCGCTAACGACGGAAATCAGCGTGGTGCGCTTCTCCTGAGAGAACATGTCCCAGGACACACCGGCCAAAATCAGGCCCACACCGCTCATCATACCGGAAATAATAGCCACCCCTGCAAAATCAGAGATTTTGGTTACTCCGCCAAAAGCAGAAAGAACCAGCATCAGAAGTGCGGCAAGAAGGATGGAGCTGACGTTGTTGCGCATATTTTTCTTAATGCTGGCTACAGTAATGGTTTCTGCCTGGGCAGAAATCGGAGTTACCGAGCCGGTAAATAAGTTGCCAAGAGCTCCTACCAAATAGGCAAAACCGGCGGGCTTTAAGGCAAAGCCGCGGGCTTCTGCATAAAGTAATTGAGGCACACCGTTGATGATGACGGCTACTACCGCCAGAATAAACGGGCCAAGGTTATTTAAAAAGTCCACACATTTTCCTCCTCATATATCATGATGTAGATAATATAACATCATTCTGCCCGATCTGACAAAGAATATATACTAATAGATTATATTAGAAATATTTATAATGCGTTATGGTTATGAAACATATGGAAATTCGGCTGCATAAGCCTGCCTTGTCCAATATGGACATACCTATAAATTCATGATATTATTTAAAAAATGGATTTATTCTGGTAGATAGCCGATGGGAGAATATATAATGTTAAATGTTAAGGTTTTGAAAACGATTGTCAATGACGGTATTCTGTATGAAATAGTGGAGAAGCCAGAAACCATTTATGCTGGCAAATTAGAATCTTCCGACACAAATAAAGGTGAGCCTGATATAAAAAGTATTTTAGGAGGTTATCGGGAAATATCATCGAAAATCACCGGAGCGGTTGACGAAGCCTGGTGGTTGGGTATCAGCATGAATTATGGAAACGACAAGGTACCTGCCAGCTATATGTTTGCTCTCGAGGTTAATACAGATGAACAGCCGGACGGAGTTGATGTATATAAAATGCCTGCCTCCTTCTACATACGCATGCGAAAGGACGATAATAACGCCCTGAAACAATTAGGGAAAGAAAACTGTCAATCATATGAGCTGTTTTCATTAATCTTTGATACAATGAAGAAATACCACTATGATTTCGGGAATTGTGGTGAAATAGAATGCGATTTTTCAAAGGATGTTAAGATCGGATATGTGTATGTATCAATCGCTGCCAACCATTAATCAGTAAGGTAACATAACAAAGAATCCCTATATGAGTTGATTTAGATGAAGTTTTCCGGCTGATCTTATATGAATGTCCGATTTAATAGGGTGGAGCGGATAAATTGTGCCTGCGGCCTAAGGCTGGCAGGTAAGAGAAAGGGTATGATCGTTATTATGTATGATTTGGAAAGAACGAAAAAAACCATTGCAGCTATGTTTTGTCTTTCAGCAGTGTCACTGATACTGGCCTTTGTGGGCTTTGCGGGAGGCGGCGAAGAATTAATACGGTATGGTATTATGAACAATCCGGGGCATACCATTTTGATGTTTACCGGTGCAGGAACGTTTGTGATCTCCCTGTTGGTGGGAATTGGATTTAAGTCCCTGAGCAAAGATATCGCCGAAGTGTTAAAATCTATGGAGAACAGAAAATAAAAATAGTGTGCCGGCAAAATCCCGATAGGACACCGGGCAGATGGGATGGTATTGGGATAAAGTATAAATGAGGTAGCATAAAATGAGTGAATACTCGGAATTAATAAAGCGCTTTGATAAAATCAGGGACTATATGCGCGATTTTTATGTATACGGTTTTATGTCACGGGAGGATTTCAAACAAAAGAAGAGCTTACGTTCCTACGATAACGAAAAGCGAAGGATAGAGAGTTATCTATCGGATTATATGTCGTTCCGCACGGATGAAAATGGAAAAATGGTATTCTTCTCAGTCGACAGCTCCGAAATTTCAACCAATCCGCTTTATCGTGCCTTTAAAGCGAAATCGTTTACAAAAAATGATATCACACTGAACTTCATAATTCTTGATATCCTGTATGATGGAACTGCAGCGTCCGCAGCAGAGATAGCAGATAGAATTGCGTCAGAATATTTATGCTTTTTTGAGCATCCTGTGATTGCAGATGTATCAACGGTTCGCAACAAGCTTACCGAATATGAAGCGTATGGGATACTTACTGCAAAGAAGCAGGGAAAAAGACTGCTTTACCTGTTGAACAAAACAGAAATTAGTCCGGATAATATTTCCGAGGCCCTGGTGTTTTTCTCGGAGGTCAGTCCCCTTGGAGTGGTTGGAAGCTATTTTCTGGATAAATTCAGTTATGATAATACGTTGATATCATATAAGCATCACTATATTATGCATGCCCTGGAAAGTGAAATTGTATATGAATTGTTAAAGGCCATCCATAATAAGCGTAAAGTTGAAATCATAAATCACAGCACACGTTCGGAGGCCCCGGTATCCCTTGAGATCCTTCCGCTCCGATTTATGATTAGCGTGCAGGGCGGAAGGCGATACCTGGCTGCATTTAGCTATAAATCAAAGGCAATACTAAGCTTTCGTCTGGACAATATAAAATCAGTAAAGCGGATGGAAACCTGCGATAATTTTGATGAACATGACAAAAGACTGAATGAAATTTTATCTAATACCTGGGGAGCGTCCTTCGGCAGAGGAAGAAATTTAGAGCATTTAACGATGCTTCTGGATATTCCCCACAAGGAGCGTTTTATCATCAACCGCATTCTGAGAGAAGGCAGAAACGGAACTCTTTCCAAGGTGGATGAGAATACATATAAATACGAAATTTATGTTTATGATGCCGCGGAGATGTTACCCTGGCTCAGGACATTTATCGGAAGAATATTGTCTCTGGAATGCGATAATAAAGCAGTCGTCCGCACCTTTTATCATGATTTAAATGCGCTCTATTCCATCTATGGAGGTGATACAGGTGCTGTTTAATGAAATCTACAGCGCTTATTATAATGCGTTAGCCGCACTTATCAACAAGGCGATTGACGGTGAGCTGAATTCCCGAAATGCCGGCGACCTTATTAAAACCGAGGCATTCCGTGATAGCTTTGTCTATATCCAGGACGCAATACAAAAAGAACAGTGGCAGGTTATAACCAAAGAGTATAAAACCCCAATTAAAAATTATGCGAGGATGCCGCTCACAACGCTGCAAAAGCAATTTCTAAAGACAATTAGTATGGATAAGAGATTTGCGCTTTTTACGGATTACAAAATAGTGGGTCTGGAAGAGGTGGAACCTCTGTATGAGGAAAAGGATTTTTACTGTTTTGACTTAATTAAGGACGGAGATCCCTATGACAGTCCGGAATATATCACAATTTTCAAAACGGTTTTAAGGGCTCTAAAAGAAAATAGGAAGCTTCATATTGCTTTTAAAGACGGTAAGGGTAACAATCAAAGAAAAACATGCATTCCCCGCAGGCTGGAGTATTCTGAAAAAGACGATAAATTCAGATTGCTTTGCTTAGGCGTTTATAGCCTGTCGACGATAAATCTGGCAAGAATTATAAGCTGTGACCTGCAGGAGGAATATGACCGGAAGACGGTAAAGCCCTTTATACGCAAGAAGAGCAATATTGTTCTTGTAATTACCGATGAACGCAACGCCCTGGAGAGATGCATGCTTCATTTCTCCAACTATGAAAAAGTCACTGCACAGCTTGATGCAAAGCATTATGAAATGAAGCTGACCTACTATAAGGAGGATGAGACAGAGGTTCTGATCAGGGTTTTATCCTTTGGGCCCTTAGTAAAAGTGAAATCCCCCGACCGCTTTATTGCTTTATTGAAGGAACGGCTAATACGCCAAAAAGAGCTGGTGAATAAAGTCGTACCTAAGTAATATGGGTATGACTTTTTTTGTAATAGTTTCGAATAAGGCTGGGAGAAGCTCATAGTGCTTCTCCCAGCCTTATTCCGAACTGTTACTTTCTTCAAATTGTTGTTTTCGCATCTTTTTTTCAATGATGGATGAATTATTTTCCTGTAAGATATCAATGCAAGGTTGCTTTTGTATGGAATTCTTAATTCCTGCGGTGCACAAGGCGCTGCCGAAGTGTATGCCAAGAACAATTGCGAGGGGTTCGACTCCCCCAACGAGCGATAACTCGTCTAAAGCATGGATAAATACAGGTTCGAATCCTGTTCTAAGCGCATTGCTTAGCCTTGGTTGGATATTGACTTTGTAAAAAGTCTTTTGTCAGGAACGGCCATATAAAGCCGGACATTTTAGTGGAAACAGCAGACGCTTCCGGGAGAGGAGAGCAGAATGTGCTTTTTTGATCCCGATACAGCTTTTGCTTTGCCGGAAGGCGGATACCGACAGATCAATATCAGATCCAGAGCATGGCTTCCGATCTCATACCTGATTGTCTGAAACCTTCTGCCGCAAAAGCTGTAGGAAGCGTTTGCCTAAACCCGATATTATGATAGGAGGATTACATATATGAAAACAATAATTAATGAAAATCAAAGAGGACTGCTTTTTAAAAACGGTAGGTATGAAAGGATGCTGGAGCCGGGTAAACATTTCTTCCTCGCCCAAAATATAAGGATAGAAATAATAAACATTGGAGATGAGTTTAGGCTTTCAGGCTTTGAATTGGATGTGTTCTTGAAGGATAAAGCGCTGAGGGAACAGTTGGAGCTGGTAGATGTCCAGGATGAAATGATCGCACTTCATTTCGTTAACGGCAAGTTCGCTGATTGCCTGACCAGCGGCAGGTATGCTTTTTGGAAGGTGTTTCATACTCATGAATTTGAAATGATTGATATGAGAGATCCGGAAGTATCGGATGAGCTTCCCAAATACATTTTTGATGTGCTGCCTCGGAGATTGTTTATCAAAGTAGAGGTTGCCGAATATCAAAAGGCAAGACTATACTATAATCAGAAGTTTATTAAGCTATTGAACGAGGGAACCTACTACTTCTGGAATAATGGCACAAAAATTAATGCCGGCTTGGTTGATACCCGCCTTTTGCAGATGAATATTGCAGGGCAGGAGATGCTGACCCTTGATAAGATTGCCCTGCGCATCAATTTTGTCTGTCATTATAAAATCACGGACTATATTAAGATTTTTACGGAGATCGATAATTATGAGGAGCAGATGCATGTGGCTCTGCAGCTGATCCTCCGTGAGTATATCGGCAAATACCGCCTGGATGAGATACTCGAAAACAGGGACCAGATAGCGGATTATGCCTTTCAAAAGCTCAAAGAGAAGGAAGAGAACTACTATATCAGATTTTATGATGCGGGAGTAAAGGATATTATCCTTCCCGGTGAGATTCGGGATATTATGAACACAGTTCTCATTGCCGAGAAAAAGGCCCAGGCAAATGTAATAGCTCGCCGTGAGGAAGTGGCCTCCACCAGAAGCCTGCTTAATACGGCAAAACTGATGGATGAAAATCAGACACTGTTTAAATTAAAGGAACTGGAATATCTTGAAAAGATTTGCGAAAATGTCGGCAATATCACAGTCAACGGGGGAACGGACCTGCTCTCGCAGCTGACCAATATTTTAAAAGGGGCATAGCTTGAAAAATCAAGAATAATTCTTTCATAATGATATTTTAATATGACATGCTGGTGTCAAGTATAATATGATACAATAGTATTACCATGGTGCAGTATTAGTAACATTACTGAAAGCAAAGAGAAAGCAAAAATATCTGATAAAAAAGATATATTTGAAAAGGAGACTTAACGATGAATTGGAAGGTTAAAAAAATAATCAATTTTGATTCAGAAAGTTCCTGGAAGGATGAGAATGCACCCTTCGGCTTCCATGACAGTAAGGGGAACCTATATGCGATGAGTTATTCCAAACACTGGATTGGTTACTGCGGTCAAAATGGCAGGTTAAAATGGTCTGCCGGCAATCACCCTGTTGAAAATAGTGATTGCCATATAACGCTTGATTTGCATTACCCCCATTACATTACTGACACTCCGGATGGCATGTTGTTGGTATCAAGTTCCGGAAACAAAAAGATTTATAAGATTAACCCTGAGAATATGACTGCAGTTGTATTAATAGATGGGAATGAAATTGGACTCACTGATCTGGGCAATTGTGTATTTGACTCCGAAGGTAATATCTGGGTCAATGAAGTACAAGGATGTAAGCTTTGGAAGTTCACCCCGGAAGGCATTCCTGTTCAAACATTAGGGAATGGCCAACCTGGATTTCAAACAGAACCCTCCTCCTTCAACGATGTTCAATTTAATTGGATTTATGATGTACGTAATGGTCCTGATGGTAATATCTATGTGTTAGACAGCAAGAATTATGCTGTGCGAATGATTGATATACAAAGAAATTCTGTAATAACCATTGCAGGTACAGGAGTTGGAGGGTATTCCGGTGACGGTGAAGATGCTATAAATGCAACATTTGGAAGTAATCCTGATGAGCACTTTGATGGGCCCTGGTCGTTGTCGCTTGATGAAGATGGTAATATTTATGTTGGTGATACCCAGAACCATGTTGTAAGAATGATTGAGAGGTCGACCAACATCATAACCACCATTGCTGGAAAACCAGATATTACACAAGGCATCCGTAACATCCCTTCTAATAAAGAACCATTGAGTCTTAACTTGCCTAAGATTTGCAGTATGGATTACAATAATGATTGCCTCTATATTCCTGAATGGGATGGTGACTTGATAATACTATCAAAATCGTAGGTAGGATAACAGCCTCAGCCGGGGGTTCGAAATCCATGGAGAACAGAATATAAGATTAGTTGATAAAGGGAAGCCATTTTGGCTTCCCTTTATCGCGTCAATAGAAGAATAATTTCCGAATATATTTAGAAAATATTTTAGAATGGCTATTTACACTGGAGTAACTCCATGGTTTATAATAAAGACAGAAACAAGAGGGTTAAGTATGATACACAGTTGGTATCCCTACAACCGGTGGTAAGGATAAAGGCTTGTGTAGCGTAAGGATTTAATACTGCATAAGGATTTACTTCAGGGGCTTGACAATAAATAAAATATTTATTGAGGTGTGGCGATGAACAAAAAGAAAAATCTCTTTCATGTATTAAAAGGAATGTTTGGATTCTCTGGTAACGGCCTGAGTTTAAAAGAAAAATGGTATCTTGCCTTGCCGGGGCCGGCGCTTTCCATTGGAGGCGTGCTAATTCACAATGTTTTTGTAAAATACTACACGGATATTATTGGATTGGATGCAAAATATGTCGGATGGGTATACATAATCTATAACATATGGAATGCCATCAATGACCCGCTTCTGGGTGTGTACATAGACCGAAAGCGCTATAGCCAGAAGTACGGTAAATATGTCTACCTCCTAAAGGTTACAGTGCCGTTTATGGTGGTCTCGTCCTTTGCAATGATGCTGTCCAGCCCCAGCTGGAGTGATTGGGTTATATTTTTGGTCTATACATTTGAACTATTCATCTATGATACTGCTGCCACCGCATATGGAATAGCCTACGGCTCGTATACGCTGATCGCAGCTCCTACCATAGAGGAAAGAGTTGATATCAATACGATCAATGTCTATGTCTCCAATGCACTTTCATTTTTTGTTACGATGATCCCCACCTTGCTGCTTGTCGGAGATGGGAAGAGAGAAACTATTATACCGGTGTTTACGGCAGTTATTTTGGGGCAATGCCTGTTCTACTGGTATTCTTTGAGAACCTTGAAGGATAAGCCCGAGATGTATACTACATTAAATGAACAGCATATTTCCAGAAAAGAGTTGCTGAGGGATTCCTGGAAGATTATGAAATCAAGGCAATTTATCACATATGTGCTGTATTCCGTCATTACCTTGGGGCCGGTGAGATATTATTTTACTCCGTATCTGTACTACATGGATCACGTAATAAAAGCCGGCGGTGTTGCGGCAACCGTTGTGGATGCCGGTACGCATATCCTGGTGCTGCTGTTCTTGCCGGTGATGGCCAATATAGTGAAAAAATATGGCACCAAGAGAAGTATTTACTGGGGAACCATCCCTGCATTATTAGGATACACCAGTATCTTATTTGCGAAATCGGTCCTTGCCGCGGCGGTGTCCTATGTGATGGTGGTTTTCACCGTAAATTATTTTGCCATGTCCTGTTCCCCCATGGGGGCCTTGATCATTGACGAGGATGAGAGAACTTCCGGGGTAAGAAAGACCGGTCTGTTCAATGGTATATTTGCTTTGTTCATAACTGCTTTTTCCGGATTGCAGACAGTTCTGTTTACAAGTGTGATAAGCTTCTTTGGCTATGATGGAACGGCAAAGGTCCAATCCACATCCGCTGTTTGGGGTATCCGGATTGCTACCGGCTTAGTGCCTTTGTGTATGGTGGTGGCCGGTCTCATACCCATGTTTTTCTATCCCTTCGATAAGAAGAAAGAGGATGAAATATCAACCTTCAGTAAAAATGCAAGGAAGGGGTGAGCTTCGCGGTGAAATGGGATTTTGCAATTGGTGAGACCTCTAAAATATTGGATATCCCTATAGATACGCTCAGATATTACGATAAAATCGGGTTGCTTCATCCCAATGTGCAGGATGAGAATAAATACAGGCGCTATACCCTGGATCAGATGGATACCCTGGTAACAATAAAAATGCTGAGGGCATTGGATATCTCAATTGAAGAGATCAGAGTTCTTTTATCGGAAAAAAAGCTTGATAATACCAAAGATGTAATCAGTAAAAAACGTGGAGAGATTTCCGACCGGATAAGATATTATGAACTGCTGAACAGAAAGATTGATTATTTGGACGGTGTTTTTGATAAGTTTGGAGATGCGGATTACATTGAGATTGTAAGAAGTCCAAAGTACTGGATGATTTTAACCGACTCCATTATGGAAAGTAACGATAAAGGTCTGAGCAAAAAGATTGACCGGCTGTTGAAATCGTTTTCTCCTCATAAGGAATGGATTACTTTATGCCACTCAATATCGATTGTGTCGGAAGAAAATCTTCAAAAGGGGGAATATCATTCCTATCTGAACAACGGAATTGGTTCTACAATGCAATTGATGGGAGAAGACAACTCTTTTGAGATCTTTCCAGCGGTAATATGCGCGCATAAATGTGTGATTATTGATGATTTGGAGTATCGGATGATAGATCGGCATTATGATGCAATGAAAGAATTTATAGCCAGACGAAATTATGAAATTGCCGGAAACTCTCTGGAGATCAGTGCTTTTAAGCAGTATAACAGGCACTATATGGAGATCTATATTCCGGTAAAGGAAAAAGTATAAGGCTTCGTTCGCTTTTGACAAATGTAAAACAAAGACATGTTGCTTATATAAGAAAAATGATAGGACCGGAGGAATAAGGAATGAGAAGATTATCGGTAAGAGGCAAGAACTTCGTTGATGACACCGGGGCTCAGGTGATACTGAGCGGTATAAATTTTGTCTGTAAAGAGAAGGCGCTGGGTTACGTTGCCGAATGTGATGATAAAGTGTTTGAGTGGTTTAAGTATTTAGGCTTTAATGTGGTTCGTTTGGGACTGATTTGGGACGGAGTTGAGCCGGAACCCTTGAAGTATGATGATGAATACCTGAGTAAAATAAAGAGATTTGCAAAACTTGCAAGGCAAAATGATATTTATGTCTTTTTAGATATGCACCAGGACTTATATAGCTTTCAGTGGGGAGATGGCGCGCCGGACTGGGCGACAATTGCGGATGGGCAGCCGCATATCGAAGGAGAACTTTGGAGCGACGCATATCTTCAAAGTGGTGCGGTGATGAGAGCCTTCGATAATTTCTGGAATAATACGCCCGCCTGTGACGGTATCGGACTTCAAGACCATTATATCAAAATGTGGGCCCATGTGGCAGAATTCTTTGATGACTGCGATAACGTGATCGGTTATGATATTATGAATGAACCGGCCATTGGAAGCCTGTCCCAGGAGGTTCTCGGGGATATGATTATGGCACATGCAAGAAAGGTGCTGAAGATAGCTGAGCCTAACCAGGAAGAACTGGCCGCATTGTGGATGGATCAGGAGGAACGGGTTGAAATCCTCAATAGCATGTCTGAGTGGACCGTTTTTAAAGGTATTATTGAGAATTCAGGAGCTGCGGCGAAGGCCTTTGACAGAGAGGTTCTCACACCTTTTTTTGAAAAAGCTGCAAGGGAGATAAGAAAAATAGATGCGAAAGGATTTATTTTTACGGAGGCAAACTATTTCTCCAACATTGCAATCCAGTCGGAGATAGGCCGGGTTGACAATGCCCAGGTATTTTCTCCCCACGGATATGACCTTGTCGTTGACACCGATAAATACCATGCCTACAGCCAGCATCGGGTAGATTATATCTTTGATACTCACAGGAAGGTTCAGGAGAGGCTGGATATGCCGGTACTGGTAGGAGAGTGGGGGGCATTTACGGACTTTGATATTACCTATGATCTGTCAATTGCGCTGATCAGAATATTTGAGAAATACCTGTGGAGCAATACCTTTTGGTGTTATTATTCCGGCATGGAGAAATGCAAATATATAAACGCACTGAAAAGAGCATATCCAATGAGTGCAAGCGGAGAGCTGGTGGAATACCGCTATGATTTTGAAAGCGGTGAGTTCAATATGGTATGCGAAAATATCAGCACATCGGCGGCAACGATTATCTATTATCCCGAAGCAGAGGGGATATCATTGAATGACATCAGGGTTGAAGGCGCGGAATGCAGTATAGAAATAGAAATAAAGAAATATAGTATGGGAAGCAGCGGAAGAGTGATCATTACACCCAGGAATGCGGCAGAAAAGCTGACGGTCTGTATTAAAGGTTGACTGCGTGGACTTACGGTGTACTTGGAGTTAATCTGAGTTAATTCGAGTTGATTTAGCTAATCTAAGTTGATCTGAGTTGATCTGAACTTGGCGGAGGTAACAGAATAAGAACCCCTGGGAAGCGATGGATAAGATACTGAAATAGAAGCCGATACTTCCCGGGGGTTTTGTAGATTCGGGTACAAATGTTATTAAGAATTGGGTTTTTGTCCATTGGACTTCTTATTTAATACCTTCCCATTGCGTTTGCTTGAATCCGACTAAGACAAAATCGTCTCCCACCAGAAGCGGACGTTTTACCAGCATACCGTCGGAAGCGAGCAATTGAAGCTGTTCACTCTCGCTCATGGAAGGAAGCTTGTCCTTTAATTCAAGGGAGCGATAGACGAGTCCGCTGGTGTTGAAAAAGCTTTTGAGCGGCAGGCCGCTTTTTTCAAACCAGGCTTTTAATTCATCATAATTCGGACGGTCCGTTTTTATATCACGGATATCATAAGGGATCATATTCTCATCCAGCCATTTTTGCGCCTTCTGGCAGGTTGAGCATTTTGGGTAACAGACAAAAAGCATGATAGAAACCTCCATATACAAATGATTAAAGTTGATTTTAGCTTTTATTGTATCATAACTTTTTTAAATATGCGACTCTAAGATATCATCAACAACTCTGAAAGGTAAACATTTTTAATGGTGCTGATTTTATTCAAAGCGGCTAATTTGTTTATCTCTCAGCGTTTTAATGTACTTTTAGGTAAGTTATCCATATCCTATGGGTAAACTCCTTTTTTCCCTTTTCTGTGGATTTCTTTTCTTTTGAAATTTACTCTCACCTAGAGTGTCCTTCCATCTTGCTACATAACTCCACTTTCCTCCTTTCGATTTCCGGTTTGTGATCCACTTGAACCGTTTTTCCCTCCTTTTTCTCTAGTTTTACCAACTCTACTATGTCTACCAGCCACTTGTGGTAGCTGAGTTTCATTTATCCGCTTCATTCCATCCTTACAGTCCAGGATTTCCTTTTCTTTCAGTAAATGAAACTCTGCCATTATGGGTGGTACGCCGCCATTTTTAAATCGCTTAGATTATTAAGCAAGTTATAAATTAGATGTTATGGTATGATAACGATGAAATCTTTTAAGAAAGGGGTGTTTCCAATGGACTATTTCGTAAACCGAACGATGGTATGGTAAAAATTGTCCTACAATTTAACCCAGATTGTTAATACTTAAGAAAGGAGCAATCATGATGAAAAAGTTTATAAGTGTTTTTCTTTCACTCGTATTAATTTGTTCTATGTCAGCAACCAGTTTTGCTGCAGAACGTCAACCAAACGTAATTTCAAAAACTGTAAAAAACGAAGGGTATACCTTTTTGATATCAGAGCGGACTGACGAATACAACCGTATCATTCGTTCATATGATAACAATAATACCTCGTTATGTACAGCAGGTGTGCCTGACCTCGATAAAACAAAAGCTCTATTAGTTGCATTGGGTATGCAGGAGAAAACCGTTGATAATCTTAATAGCGAAGCGCTCCAAGCGTTTGCTGAAGGAAAGGAAATCTTTATAGTCAATTCTTATGCAATGAGCGATGCGAACAACAACGTGACATACTTAAGCGAATCGATTGCTGTAGAGGCGGCTAAAAAGCTGAAAGCCCAGCAGGACAAAATTAAATTAAGTTATGCTTTGGAAGGCATTCCTATCGCTGCTTCTTCTGATTATTACTCCAAGTACTTCCAAAATTCGTATATAAGAGTAGACTATGCTGTCACATATAAAGGCAATGGACAGTACTTCTACTCGGTTGATAGTAAATGGCTTACGATGCCTTTTTTCCGCGGCTGGGACTCACTCGGCGCTTGCGCTATGAATGGTACAGTAACCATTGGCTCACAATCAGGCTATTATTACTACGATATCACTTATATTAACGGCGGAATCCCTTCCTATGCTTCAGCGTTTGAATGGATTGATAGCAGTAGCGAATACGGAAACGCTGTAAATGGAAATTGGTATGGTTCAGCTGCTAAGTTCAACCTCCCTAATGACGTTATTTCCAGTTCTGGATCTATTATTAATAATAATTTCGGTGCTCATTTCCAATACTTTGGGCACGTAAGCTCGCCAGGCCAAACACAATGGTTTAATACCGTAGGTTCTCACACGCACTCAGTAGTTACGATCAACACCTCTCCCAATATTACAATTAGGACAGGTGCCAGCAACCTTGCAGCTTCTGTAGGGATAAGCCCTAACTGGACATCTGATATTTACGGGGTCGAATTTGAAATTAAATACACCCCATAAAATATTCCTACCTATTTTTTCTTTTTAAGCTGATACATAATAAACCCGCCCATTGTTGCTACTGATAGGGCTGTTTCTAACCCTGGCGCTCTAAGGTCAAAAGCGGTACCTATAAACCACATGATCATCGTACAAATCATACTAATTACAACAGTGCCCATTTTTCGCTCCTTTTCGATTTGAATAATCTCTAAAAAGTTCCTTGCCTTTCTCCTAACCAACTTGCAATATTTGAGTTTCTAATAGTGGTAATTTTATCAGGAAGTTTCTGCTCTTGTTCTGTAAGATACCTGTCAATTTTATCAACATATCTATGATACAACTAGGGATATACTTTGTCAACGTTGCCGCAATGGCATCAACTCTGAAAGGTAAACTTCTTGGTTTAAGTGGATTCTGCTCTTCGTGGGATTTGTGCTGGGTGTTGCGATAACGCTGTCTGAGCCGGCGGTGACAGTGCTGGGAGAGCAGCTGGAGGAGATAACTAACGGTCATATTAAGAAAATAACGATTCGTGCAACTCTTGCCATCGGAATTGGCTTTGCAGCATTGATTTCTATGGTGAAGATTTTGACACAACTAAATATTCTCTGGTTTTTAGTTCCGCTCTATGCGGTAGCGCTGATTATGATGAAATTCACATCCAATCTATTTGTCGGATTGGCATTTGACTCAGGAGGAGTTACGGGAGGTGCGCTTACCTCGGCATTTTTAACCCCTCTCACTCTTGGGACGGCACAAGCGGTAGCCGTTTCAGCGGGTCCGGGTGCGCAATCAGTTTTAACCAACGGCTTCGGAATTATAGCCTTCATATCGGTCACGCCCTTAATTGCAGTGCAGGCCTTAGGCATGATTTATGATATACGGCTTAGAAAATCACAAAAACTTATGGAAGAGACAGAGTTTGCGGAATTTGAGGAATTGGCTTCCATTACCGCACATGAGGAAGAAGTGGAAGGAAATAGTAACGTGAATATTGAAACCGGTGAGCAGAATTTATTCATGGAGGTTAAGGAAAGTGGCGAATGATGTCCCATGTGGTATAGAATTTTTAACGCTGATAACCGGAAGAAAGAATAAGGATGCGCTTTTGAAGGCGCTGTCGGAAGCAGGCGGACGGCTGATCGAGGTTGTTTATGGTAAAGGCACGGCTAAGGTAAGCTATCTCAAGGATGTCCTTGGACTTGTGCCGGAAGAGAACAGGATTGTGGTTACCTGTCTGCTGCCGAGTCATAAATCCGACGACGTGTTTGATATGCTGGTCAAGAAATTTCACTTTAATAAGCCATACACAGGTATTGCCTTTATCATACCTGTTGATAAGCTGTTTCATTAATTTTTGGAGGGCCTTTGGATGGAAAAAGCCAATAATATGAAAGCGCTCTATATCATTGTCAATGCCGGCTTTGCCGACGAGGTTATGGAGATTGCCCGCGGGGCAGGAGCGAAGGGAGCAACAATTATTAACGCCCGAGGAACCGGGGGCGTGCATAAATCGATTTTGGGTATTACAATTGATACCGAAAAAGAGATGATCTTGAGTGTGGTAGATGGTGATACGGCGGAGAGGATTGTAGCTTCCATAAAAGAAAAGCACGGCTTTAAATCACCTGCTAACAGCATTTGCTTTACCATGCCTGTTGAAAAGATAATCGGCATGAATGATTCTGCGCTGCAGACGGAAAAATAGCACATATCTTTTGCATGAAGCAGAAGTTGCGGCACAGGGCGGACTCCGACCCGGGGAAGTACACATAAAAGCTGCGAAACAGCGCGCGGCGCAGATGCTTG
Organism: Bacillota bacterium; assembly: GCA_023423045.1. Lineage (GTDB taxonomy): Bacteria > Bacillota > Clostridia > Lachnospirales > Lachnospiraceae > Mobilitalea. The sequence goes on from JAFAGA010000010.1 coordinate 63,216, forward strand.
CGGATATCGCATTATAATAGGGCTGACAGTAAAACTGGCGAATAGGCAGAGTTTTACTGAAGAGGCCCTTTTTCTTTTGTATCCAGACGGCCGGAAGAATCACACCACTCGTTCAAAAAGCATCGTTCACAATGACATTTTCTTGCGGTGCAGATGCTCCGACCATGATAAATCAGCTGAAAATTAATCCGGTTCCAGTGCTCCTTGGGAAGCACCTCCATCAATTCAAATTCCACCTGTACCGGATTTTTCCCCATGGCCCATCCAAGGCGTTTGGCGATTCGAAAGACATGAGTATCCACTGTAATCCCCGGTATATTGTAGGCATCCGCTAAAAATAAGGTGGCGGTCTTTCTTCCTACTCCGGCCAGCGTCAGCAATTCTTCAATGGTTACAGGAACCTTACCGTTATATTGCTCCATAAGTTGCTTGCAGCACTGCTTTATGCTCCTGGCCTTATTCTTATACAGTCCTACGGTTTTGATATAATCCTCGATCTCTTTCTCCGAGGCCTCTGTGATTTGCCAAATAGAAGAAAACCTTTTCCACAGGCCAGGGAGAACCTTGTCTACCTGTTGGTCCGTGCTCTGCGCGCTCAGCATGATTGCCAGCAGAAGCTGCCAGTCCTGCTGATGCAGGAAATCCTCCTTGGTGGTACCATACTCTCTATCCAATGCGGATAAAATCTGCTTTAGTGCGTCTTTCTTCATATCTTTCCTCTCCGTTTTCTTTTGTTTCTTTATTATACATTTTACACAATTCAAAAACAAGTACACACTTTTGCATGGGTATGCAAGAATAGCCGAAGAGGCGGTAAAGGACGGTTGTTCGGCCCAATTGACATCATTTGCAGGAAAAGCTATAATTACAATTATTAGAAGAAACATCAAAAATATAATTAATGGAGATACGATATGAAGCATATGTATGATTTAGTTATGGAGTCAGCAGCATATATCAGTTCCGAAACCGCTTTAAAGCCCAGAGTAGGGATGATCCTTGGCTCAGGGCTGGGAGCTTTAGTCGGAAATATAGAGAACAAGGAAGTGATTCCCTATGAGAAGATTCCCAATTTCCCGAAATCAACGGTGGAGGGACATGAAGGTTGTTTGATTCTGGGAACCTTGCAGGGGGTGGAAGTGCTTGCGATGCAGGGACGTTTCCATTTCTTTGAGGGATATTCTATGCGGGAGGTGGCCTATCCAGTCTATGTTATGAAGCAGCTGGGAATCGAGACATTGATCATAACCAATGCCTGCGGAGGAATCAATCCTTCCTTTGAGCCGGGGGATTTAATGATCATCAATGATTTTATCAATCTAATGCCGGGAAATCCTTTGATTGGTCTCAATGACGAACGCTTTGGACCACGTTTTCCTGATATGACGGAGCCGTATAAGCAGTATCTTATCGCGTTGGCCAAGGCGGTGGCAGAACGGCTTCAAATCCCTTACCGACAGGGAGTCTATGCCGGTTTTATGGGGCCTTATTATGAAACTGCCGCAGAGATCAGAATGATCGGAGGCTTTGGTGCGGATGCGGTGGGTATGTCAACGGTTCCAGAGACCATAACTGCGAATTATCTGGGAATGAATGTACTGGGAATCTCCTGCATCACCAATATGGCCACCGGCATCCAGAAGGTAAGGCATTCCCATGAAAGAGTGGTAGAAACAGCCAATAAAGCCGCTCAGCTATTCTGTGTGTGGCTGGAGGGAATCATAAAAGAACTGGCATAAAAAGAAATAAGAAAGTATCAGGCCGTATCAAGAAGCTGCAGTGAAAGGGAGAGATCCTTTCCTGCAGCTTTTATTATTATCTTAGAATTTTAGTATACCAGTGGTAAGAGGCAATGTAGTTTTTGCTATAACGTTTATGATGAATGACAGATGCCGCAGCAAAGAAGATACCGAGTGCCAGTACAAATAGTATAAGTTTCATTATCATAATAATAACCTCCTTTATTAAAGGTATTGCTCCATAATCTGATTGTAGACCATCCGTTATCTTGCAACTATCATATTTAGGTTAATATCATGTGAAGTCTTTGTAAAAAAACATATAGCAGAACGAGTTGATGACTTTAACATGGCCAAAAGGCGCGGCTTACATAAATTTAACCTGTTATTTACCGTTTCATGCAGGATGCATCACCTGATAATTGGTAGTATAAAATAAAAAACCGATAAGAGGATTACGAATGAGGACAGAAGTATCAGATGCACTGAAGTATATCATTGATAGTAAGGCGGTGAAAACGGTATTCCAGCCAATTATATCATTGCAGGATGGCGAAATATTGGGACATGAGGCGCTAAGCAGAATCACCTGTGAGAGCGTCATAAAAAATCCGGAGATGCTGTTTTTTGCCGCAGGAGAGTTTGGAAGGCTCTGGGAGCTGGAATTATTGTGCAGAACCACTGCTCTGGAGACTGCATATAGAGCGATGGTACCACCCTATGATAAAATCCTGTTTTTAAATGTAAATCCCAATATTATGCATGATGAAAATTTTAAAAAGGGCTTTACCAGAGACTTCTTAATGCAATTCAATATAAAACCGCAGCACATTGTTTTCGAGATTACGGAGAGAAATGTTATTCTTGATATGCAGGGCTTTCTATCTGCGATTGATCATTATCGGGGGCAGGGATACAAAATTGCCATTGATGATGCCGGTGCCGGTTATTCTGGTTTAAATCTAATCAGCGATATCAATCCCGACTATATAAAACTGGATATGAAGCTTATTCGGGGCATTCATCAGGACGGACTAAAATACGCATTGGTGAAAGGGATGGCGGAGCTGTCGAAAATCTCCCGGATTAACTTGATTGCGGAGGGAATAGAGTCGTATGAGGAGCTGGAGACCTTGAGCGGTCTTGGTGTTCAGTATGGGCAGGGTTATTATATTCAAATGCCCGCAGAAAGCATACAAGCTATACCGGAGGGATTAACCGCGGCTATTTGCGGGCTGAACAGGAAGGAAAATCATTCTGCCAGAAAATGTTCCTGCGGCTGTATGGAATGCATAAGAAGATAACAGACAGGGAGGCATAGATATGAAAAGCATTAAGACAAAATTAATTCTCTTCTCCGCTCTGCTGGTGGTCTCAATTGCAGCATTGATCGGAGTGATTGCTATCTCGGCGGGGAAAAAGGCCCTTAAGGAAGAAGCCCGGTATTCCCTGCAGCTGCTGGCTGCGGAAAGTGCGAAACTGACGCAGAGCCGGATTGATTCTATGATTTCTACGCTGACGGTGATTTCCAAGGAAGAAAAACTGATTGATATGGGGTGGGAAGCAGATACCAAAGTACTTTTGGAGGAATTGGAGAAAACACAGTTTTTAGATATCGGTTATGTTCTTCCTAATGGCTATACCCATTTTACCGATGGCACGGTACGTCTGATGAGTGATCGGGTTTATGTAAAGGCCGCACTGGAAGGGAAATCAGGAGTCTCGGATGTAGTTATCAGCAGAGTTACCCGAAAACCGGAGATTGAAGCAGCTGTGCCAATCAAGAAAGGCGAAACAGTGGTCGGAGCGTTAATTGCCCGTATGGAAGCCGATTATTTAAGCGGGATAACCGGGGATATCGGATATGGAGAAAAAGGCTATGCTTTCATTATGAACAGTTCGGGAACGGTAATTGCTCATCCGGATGTCCAGAAGGTTATCCAGAGGTATAATCCGGTACAGGAAGGCGAGGATAAGGGGTATCAAAGGATATTGGATGAGGGGACGGGGACGGTTACCCTTCGTATGGCAGGAGACGTTATCTATGCAGGTTTTGCGCCTGTTGGAGATACGGCCTGGAGTTTCGTGGTTACGGCAGAAGAGGAGGAGATTATGTCTGTGATACCTCAGATGCTGAGCAGAATTGTAACGACAATGATAGTCGTATCCACAGTTAGCCTGGGGTTGGTGTTTCTCATGGCAGTCCGGTTGACCGGACCCTTAGCTGAACTGACAAAGCAATCTCAAAGGATTGGAGAATTGGATATCCGGGAGAATATTGCCGAGGAATATCTTGGTCAGCAGGATGAGATCGGGACTTTATCAGGGGCCTTCCAATCCTTGACCCTGAGTCTTCGGGATGTTATTAAGGAGATTGCCGGGTCTTCCAACCTGGTGTCAGACACTGCTGTGAGTCTGGCTGCTTCCGCCAGGCAATCGTCACTGGCTTCCGAGGAAATATCGGCAGCCGTTGAGGATATTGCCTGGGGAGCGCAGGAGCAGGCAAAAAGCACAGAGGACGGAATGGTACAGGCAATGGTTCTGGAGACTAAAATTGAGGTTAATCATCAGTATATGGGAGAGCTCAATACTGTTACGGAGCAAGTGTTTCAACTGGTAAAAGCGGGATTGGAAGACATAGGAAGGCTTTCGAAACTGAGTAAAGAGAATGAACAGGCAACGAGAGATGCCTGTGACAGAATCCTGGCTATGAAGCAAGGCTCCGCCCAAATCAGGGAAGCAAGTAAAATCATTACCGATATGGCAAAGCAGACAAATCTCATCGCTCTGAACGCAACCATAGAGGCTGCCAGAGCGGGCGATGCAGGCCTTGGCTTCGCGGTGGTGGCAAGGGAGATCCAGGTAATGGCCGAACAATCAGCGGAGTCGGCAAAGAACATAGATATCATATTGAACGGCTTGATCAAGAGCATAGAAGAGGCGGCAAAAGGTATGAATTATATTCTGGTGACCTCCGGGGATCAGCAAAAAGAGGTGTTGGATACCGTGCATAGGTATCAAAGCATTTCGAAGGCCATGGAAGGATCAGAAGCAGCGGTGCAAAAATTAAACAGTTCAGGAAAGGATATGAAAGATGCCAATGCAGAAATAAGGTTAATGCTGCAATCCATGTCAGCCATAGCAGAACAAAATGCAGCAGGAACGGAGCAGGCAGCCTCCGCGGTGGAAGAACAGGCAGCGGCAGCCATGAATATTTCAGAGATATGCGATAAGCTGGAGGAGCTTTCAGAAGGATTAAGAATATCGGTTGGCCGGTTTCATATCTGAGTCTGTCCCAGGAAGAGCGACGGCAGGATGCCGGGAGACTCTTCTCGAAGATAGTTGGATGCTGATAGAGAATGGTAGCCTGATGAACGGCGAAAAGAAAATAAAATGCCCTGCATAGAGATCACCCGAAGAAGGTGATACGCAAGCAGGGTATTTTGTGTTGCCGGCGAAGTAAGCTATTTGCCTTCCTGTGCAGGCATCTCGCTTGGAATGCTGGGAGTGGCTGTGGAAGGAAGAGGATTGGTTATTTCTGAACTTCTATCGTAGCTGTTATCCCTTTCTGAAGCGGTGTTTTTTGAGCCGGTATCCTTCTTCGGTGTTGCGTTATTATTGTTGTAATGCTCCATGAAATTCATCTCCTTCAAATTTACTAACATAAGAGAAGCGTTTTCTGCTTCTTGTTGTTTACTGTTAGTATTATTCTGCCTGTGGAATAATATACACTGTTTGTCTTAAGCAAACGCTTGAATAAAAATTCTGATATGATAAACTAGTAAAAGCAGAGAAGAACAAGGAGAGAATGCAATGATTAACAGTGAGATTTTAGAGATCAGAAAGCAGATGAAGCATGAGAATTGTTCAATAACCAAGGTGAGCGGCTGTTATGTGGATGGTGAGAAGACGATAAAAACCAGGTTTACGGAATCCTTTCTGTGTTTACCGGAGGAAGAGACCTTCAAGTATTTTGAGATTTTTAAGAAAACCCTGTCGGGCACCATCGGTAAAAATCTAATCAATATGGAGTTCCCTTTGGAAACCGAATTCAATGGCGGGACGCAGGAATTCCTGCTTAAGCTGAGGGACAGTGAGCTGAAGGACGAAGCCCTTTTGGAAGAATTTTATGAAAAGGTCATACAGAGCTACGAGCACCCCGGCAACTATCTTGTGCTGTTGGTCTATGCTGCATATGATGTTCCGGGCAAGACGAACGATAAGATAATGATGGAGGATGCCTCCGAGGAGGTATACCGTTACATACTCTGCTCCCTCTGTCCGGTGAATTTATCAAAACCGGGTCTAAGCTACAATGAAGAGCGGAATCAGATCCAAAAGCGCATTCAGGATTGGGTGGTGGGAATGCCGGGTAACGGTTTCCTCTTTCCGGCCTTCAATGACCGGAGTACGGACCTGCACAGTGTATTGTACTATTCCAAAGATTCAGAAGAGCTGCGCAGTGACTTTGTTCATGCGCTCCTTGGGTGTGAGGTTCCCATGTCGGCAGGTGATCAGAAGGAGACTTTCCAGAGCCTGATTAAAGAAACGCTGGGCGAAGAGTGCGAGTATGAGATTGTACGCAATATTCACGAAAAATTGAATGATATACTGGAAGAGCATAAGCTGAAGGAAATAGCGGAGCCACTGACCTTGGATAAAAATGAGGTAAAGCATATTTTTGCCGAAAGTGGAGCTCCGGAAGAGAAGCTGGAGGAGTTCGATAAAAATTATGAGAAAATGACCGGAGAAAATGCAACTCTAATGGCTGCCAATGTTGTTAATACAAGGGTATTTGAGGTGAAAACACCGGATGTCATCATAAAGGTGAATCCGGAGCGTGTTGATCTGGTTCAGACGAAGCTGGTGGAGGGGCGCAGATGCCTGGTAATCGAGATCACAGAGCAGGTGGAAGTGAACGGTATTACGGTGAAGCCTACCTGTTAGAGGGATGTCCATGTGACGAGATGCTTATCCATATCAATACATCCGTTTAGCTTGAAAGTAATCCCTTCCGCTTCCAGGAGCTTGCGCTGGACCCCTTCCCCGAAGATGCTGTCGGGAGACAATTTGCCTTCCCTGTTCACCACACGGTGGCAGGGAAGCTGCCGTTCGGAAGGAGCATCGTGCATTGCATAGCCCACGATCCGTGCGGCCCTGGGTCTGCCGAGCATTGCGGCAATCATGCCGTAGGTCATGACTGAGCCCTCCGGTATATTGCTGACAATACGATAAACTTCCTCGAAGAAGCCGCTGCTTGATGTATGCATAAGAATACCTCCAATGATTGAAACACAACTTTTCTTATTACTTAATATACAGCATAGACCGGAAGATAGCAAGGAAGATTGGCTTTTCTATGCATATAATATTAAGTTGATTATCATATTTGTTAATAAATACGTAATATATAGTTAAAAATTTTTTGGAGCTGAAAAACCTGCTTTTAGGGAGGAAAAGGAAGGGGTTCTTTAAGGGGAAAAATTGGACTTTATAAAATATATATTTCTGAAAACACCCATTTTATGCAGGGTTCAGCCTATTTATCAGGGATTTGGAGATGAAGCCCATGGAAAGTTTCATTACATATTCTGGGTTTATTATTCCTTTATTCTGGGAAAAAACAGGTAAGACCTGTGTCTAACGCCAATATCTAACTATTGAACCCCTATGGCGTATGTGCTACTCTAAGGGAGCAGCAGATAGATACCATTAAGGAGGTACAATAATGAAGAAATTAATTATAACATCAGTATGTACACTAGGGTTGACACTATTGGGTGCATTTGGTAATTGCCAGAACTCTTCCTATTTAGCGGATGTACTGAAAGGAACTAATAATACTACTGCGGTAGAACAAAATATTACAAACCAGGATACACAACAGGCTATTCCCACCGCTGTAACAGGGGTAAAGTCTGCGGTGGCTCAAAATACAGATAATAAGGAAGTAAAGGCAGTACAGACCTCTGCCAGAAAAAGCACGAAAGCAGTAAAAAGTACCAAAGCAGCAAAAAGTAAGAAAGCAGTAAAAAACACCGGAAAGAGCAGTAAGGTCAATAAAGAAAGTACGACAGCTCAGAAAAGCGGCAGCGCTGTAAAGTCCGCCAATGCAGCAGCAAATAGTACGGCTTCAAAATTAAACTATCAAAACATTGATTTATCCAATTGCAATTCAGTGCAGGAGGTTCTAAGCAAGCTCCAAAAGAATGGCTGTACCAATATTACTTCAGCCAATATCAATAATATCAAGGGATTACAGGATATTCTTGCATTGATCAAACAGAATAACGCTCAGGGCACTCCTACGGTAACGCCGTCTCCTACAACGAAGCCGGCACCCACAACACAACCCGCTCCTACGACGAAGCCGGCGCCCACAACCAAGCCCGCTCCCACGACGAAGCCGGCACCTACAACAAAACCTACTCCTACAACAAAGCCTGTAACCGTTGCACCTACTCCTACTGCGAAGCCTGACTCCTCAGAGGTTAGCAGCTATGCGGATCAGGTTCTGAAGCTGGTGAATCAGGAGAGAGCCAAAGCAGGATTATCTGCGTTGACCACAAACTCAACAATAACCGCAGCAGCGAATAAGCGTGCTCAGGAGACGGTTCAGTCCTTCTCCCATACCAGACCCGATGGAAGCAGCTTCAGCACAGTATTAAAAGAGTATGGAATCTCCTATCGTACTTCAGGAGAGAATATTGCATATGGACAGAAGACTCCTCAGGAAGTGGTAACAGCCTGGATGAATTCCTCAGGGCATAGAGCGAATATTTTGAACGGAAATTTCGGCAAGATAGGTATTGGTGTCTATAAGTCCAATGGATTGATCTACTGGTCCCAGTTATTTACTAACTAATGCGGTGACAAAGCATAACTATTTTCTGACCGAATAACAAAACAGAGCATTATATCTGCAAAGGGTACTTGTGTCAAAAGCACAGGTACCCTTAAGTTTGCCCTTTATTTAATTAACGGGAATTCTTAGGATATTTCGGCTTTGCTTATAATATAATGAAACGTAGCGAGGAAATGCAAGCTTGCTTGCAAATTCCAGCGAAACATGGCGAATGCGGAAAAGGTATTCGAACAGCAAGCATGCTTAAATTTGTGACCGAAGCCATTATATCATGTTTGTTTGCGGACATGATATATGATGGAAACAAGAGCCAAGACAAGAAACCCGCGGTGGTGAGGCCGCAGAAGGTGGTGTATCATGGTACGAAGCAGAGAGGTATTATCGGAGGAATTAGCAGGATGCCGGTGTCTTCCCTATTTTGACGGAACGAAGGTGCAGCAGTACATAAATTACAAGCATTGTTATTGGGGGCTGACCTGGGAAGAGGCCATTACTTATGTCAATATCGGCCTGGACCAGGAATATTATACCTGTGTCACTCCGGTAAAGTCACCGCAGAAGCTGACGGTCCTTGTGAACAAGTACAGGCAGCTGCCAGAGGATTATATCCCCAATGATTTGGAAGTAATAGCACCGGAATGTAACAGCTCCTCACTGATGCTGCGGTATCCTGCCAAAGTGGCATTTGAAGGGATGTGCAGTGCGGCGGGCCGGGAGGGGCTGGAGCTGAAAGCCATCTCCACCTTTCGCAGCTTTCTCTATCAGAATCAGGTTTATTATAAAAATTGGACCGGAGAGGTATCGCTGGAGCAGTATCAAAAAGAGCGGGATCGGGTGTCGGCCCGGGCAGGCTACAGCGAACATCAGACGGGTCTGGCAGTAGATATTAATGATTTGGAACAGACCTTTGAAGAAACTCCGGAAGGAAGATGGTTGGCACAAAACTCCTGGAAATATGGTTTTATTCTGAGGTATCCGAAAGGAAAAGAACATATCACAGGATACGATTATGAACCTTGGCATTTCAGGTATATCGGTCCTGTGCTTGCATGCGTGGTTTATAAAAGTGGGCTGACTTATGATGAATACTATGTCAGGTATCTTGCGCCTGCACAATGTCGTAATTAAGAAGGACACTCCTCCTCTTAGCAAGTTGCTAAGGCGGAGGAGTGTTTATTTTCTTGTATTATTTTTAATTCCCCCTCGCGCTCATTTTCCTTTTGCCATGTGCCGTAGGAATAGTTTATGGTTATCTTATGGCCTATCCGATGATTCCTTCAGTATAATGGCGATAATAGCCTTGAGGAAAACCGCAGACGGGACAGATTTCCGGAGCACACTCTCCGCTCATTATATTTCCGCATTGCATGCAGATCCATAGGGAGCCTTCCTGCCTGCAGAACAATTCCCCGCGGATCAGCTCCTCATACAGGGTACGAAATGTCAGGTCATGATTTAGCTCAATGTTGGCAATGCCGTTAAAAAGTGCGGCAATGTCATCGTAACCCTCCTCTCTTGCGACACGTGCATATTCACGGTACACATTGTTTCCCAGATCGGATGCAAAAGCACTGGAGTTCTGCAAGTTCTGCTCGGTATTCGGAAGAACACCGTTGTTCAATTGCCTCAGCCAGATTCTTGCATGTTCCCGTTCGTTCCTGGCAGCTGTCTCAAAAATTGTTGCAACCTCAATATACTCCTCTGATCTCGCCTGTTCAGCATTGAGCTCGAGGCTTGTGGTGGCGCTTGCTTCAAGGTAATAGGAATCTAATATATTTTGATAGGTTCTGCTTTGCTGAAAATCCATAGGTTCTCCTGATACATTAATACTTTGTAATATCATATGATGCGGCAGGAAGTTTTATCACAGGCTGAAGCAATGTCACATGCGTAACTAAATGATATTGCAGGCTGTAAGGTATTATATTAAGATTGCGAAGGAAATGCCATAAGGTATAAGGGCATTGACAATTTTCTTTCTCAGGCGTATCGTTATTGTATAGTAATGATTTACCAATGGCGCTAAAACGGTATTAACATTAAAAGGAGGGTGATTTTATGATTGAACTGGCGGAGGCTAATGTATTGGCGGCCCAGCTGAATGAAGCAATACAGGGGAAGCAAATCAGCAAGGTGATTGTCTTTTCTTCCCCGCATAAATTTACATTCTTCCATGGGGATCCGCAATCATATGAAGGTCTGCTGAAGGGGAAGCGGGTTGGAAAAGCAGCTCCAAATGGAGGACAGGTACGGCTGGAGATTGAGGATCTGGTATTTGTTTTTGGAGATGGGGTGGCTCTTCGGTTTCATGAGCGCGGCGTCAAACGCCCCGCGAAGCATCAGCTTCTGATGGAATTTGAGGATGGCTCCGCATTAACCGGTTCCGTTCAAATGTACGGCTTCTTATGGTGTTTTTATGAAAATGAATTTGATAATGCTTATTATCTTGTTGCGAAGGAGAAGCCCTCTCCCCTGTCGGAGCAATTTAATGAGGAATATTTCTCTGGGATACTGTCTGCACCGGAGGTAAAAGAGCTGAGTGCAAAGGCGGTGCTTGCAACCGGGCAGCGGATTCCCGGGCTGGGGAACGGTGTACTGCAGGATATTTTGTATTATGCCCACATTCATCCCAAGAAAAAGGTCAGAACCTTTACCGCAGAGGATAAGGAAAAGCTTTACCATTCGGTTAAAACAACGCTCGCCCGGATGGTGGAGTTAGGGGGAAGGGATACGGAGAAAGACATTTACGGAAATCCCGGGGGCTATCAGACAAAATTGAGCAAGAATACGATGAACGCCCCTTGCTCTGTCTGTGGACAGGCTATCTGCAAGGAGGCTTATCTTGGAGGCAGTATCTATTACTGCGAAGGATGCCAGGAACTGGTGAAATAATCATATGCATCCTCCGGGAGGACTTTCTTTCATAGAAGGTTCTCTGTAAAAGAAAAGACAAGGCTTTATGATCGCTTCCTTTTGACGAAAAAGGCAGCTGTCATAAAGCCTTGTGTATTAAAAAGCTAGAGCTCCAGCCTGGACCGGGTTGGATCGCAGTCCGGCCGGCGCGGGGTTTTGGTGATAGAGGACAGCTTTCCCAGGTAATAGCATCCTTCCCGGGACATATGATCTGCCATCAAGGGATGCAGAGTACCGAGTATCCTTTGGTCCATACGCTGATCCCGGAGGGTATCCAGAAATTCCACAAAATCAGCTATGGCGGCTGAGCTCTGTTCGTTCATCCTGGTCAATGCCGGAAATTGCTTCAGCTGTGTTCTGAGATATCCGTTCATCTGCAGGGCTTTGCGGTACAGATCCTGAAATTGCATCTCATATCGACAGGCCTGGTCAAGAAGCTCCTGTTCGGAGCGGTCCAGGCTTGATGCGACTAAAGCGGCATGCCCTGCGGCATCCGACAGCCACAGCATATGATAGTGGAGCGGATGATGAACCAGAGGAATGTGGTTATGAATGGAGGTGATAAGTCTAAGATATTCTTCTGTTTCGTTAAGCATATCATTGAGGAAGGCAGGGGCAAGCGCAAGGCTCCGGTCGGAATCCAGTAACGTCGTTAACAGCTCCAACTTGAACCCTCTAATACGGTAAGCAGCCTCATAGGCACTCCTGCTTAACTCCTCCAATTCCCGTTCCGACAAAAACTGCTGAGCGGTCTTAAGGAGGTTATCGAAAAGATCGGTAAATTCCTGAGCGGTAATAATATATTCAGCCTCTGAGGGTGGCAGAGAAAACAGGAGAAATCTCGAATGATCACCCAGGACCTGCAGCCAGAAGCGGTGCTCAAAGAGGATGGCTTCTATGGTTGAATTATTGTTCAATTGGCTTCCTCCATGCTTAGGTTTTACTCAAATATATGCAGGAGTTCCTGTAAATAGATGAATAAATTGCACAAGGATCAGGCCCGGAAGCCGCGGCCTATGATTTCGCTGGTATTGGTGATCAGCAGGAAGGCATCGGGATCCACCTGCTTGATGTATTTTCTTAACAGAACTGCTTGGGAACGGTTCATGACTGTGAGTATGATTTTCTTGTCCCTCTCTGTAAATGCACCCTTTGCGTCAAAAACCGTAGCGCTGCGGTGCAGAGTATTCAGAATATAATCGCAAATGGGCTTTGGCTCCAGACAGATAATCGTAAAGTATTTATTCAGATTTAGATTCTCAATCACATTATCGATCAAAGTTGATTTCAAAAACAGGCCAAGGATGGATAATAAACCGGTAGTAATTCCGAATACCGGGAAGACGGCAACGGTAAGTAAAAAGTCGGTGATCAGGAGGGAACGCCCGATGTCAATGCTGCTGTATTTCTTTAACAGCATGGCGATAATATCGGTACCGCCGGTGGAAGCTCCGATATTAAACAGCAGCGCTGCTCCGATGGAAGGCAGTATCACTGCAAAGGCCAATTCCAATAAGGGCTGGTTGGTTAAAGGCCCATTCATGGGCACGAGTATTTCCAGTGCTCTCAAGGACAGGGAGAGAAGAAGGCTGCCATATACGGTGCGGTTTCCGAAGCTTTTTCCTAGAAAAGCATATCCTACCACCAGGAGAATGGAATTTATAATCAGTACAACGGTACCGGAGCTTATGCTGTCTCCGATTATTTTACTCAATATAATTGCGATGCCCGTAACCCCTCCGATGGAGAAGTTGTTGGGAAATTTGAAAAAATAGACGCCGGACACCACAAGCAAAACACCTGCAGTGATCAGTGCATATTCCTTCAGCTTTTGTAGTATTACATTATTGCGGTCCAATTTATAGTCCTCCTTATTTTATGAAAAAAATAAAAGCTTTTGTCAGGAGACTTTCCTCCTTGGCATTATTGATTAATATCAATGAAAGTATGCTATCATCAAATCAAAATGTCAAGAAAAATCACAAGAATGAATTGCTTGAAATAATTGTTGCAATTAGAAAAAAGTTGCATTATAATTACGGTGTAAACAGTCGGTTGACCGCAATAAGTAAGGCCTTGCTAAAGGAAGTGCTTTTGCCAAAACGCAGTGGGAGCAGCCCACGAAGGAACGAAAGGAGTTGATAGAATGATGGCATTTAAAACGGTGGTTTTTGACTAACTGCATACGGGGCAGAATTGGCAGGGACTAGACCTGGCAAAGGTTGCCGGATATTTAACCTTTCGTGAAAGCTATAGCTTTGCAGCAGCGCACCTTAGGGTGTGTTTTTTTGTGCTCAAAAATATATAACAGCCGGAGGTAACCTACAAAAAGCTGCTTTTGGCAATCCGATGCAGAAAAAAATGAATTGGAATGAATACAGGAAAGAAACAAATAAGAAGCAGGGGGGAAGATAATGCATATTGAGGATTTTTGCGGGAGCCATCTTAAAATGGCGCGGCAGATAATGAAAGAGAACTATGATATGGAACGCAGGCAGATTCCGGAGCTGCCCGAGATGGCAGAGCTGCCGGAATTAGAGTATTTTGCCGGTGCAGGATTAGGTGTTGCAGCGGTAGAGGGAGAGAAGCTGATAGGATACCTGTGCGCTTATTCTCCCAGAGACGATGCCTTTGGAACTACCAATGTGCGAGGTACCTTTGTTCCGGTTCATGCCCACGGTGTGGCCGGATCTATTACAGGAAGGGACCGGGAACGAATTTATTCCAGAATGTACCAGGCGGCGGCTGAAAAATGGGTGCGGCTAGGGATTCGCAGTCATGCCATTGCTCTGTACACTCATGATGCGGCGGCAGAAAAGAGCTTCTTTTATAATGGCTTTGGGCTGCGCTGTATTGATTTGATCCGCAGCCTGGATTCTATTCCTTCAAGTCAGGAGACACCCCTTGATATGGCGGGAGTCCTGGAGTATGTAGAATTATTAAGGGATGAATGGATATTGCTGACGGAGTTGAATAACGGTCTGATCAGGCATTTGTGCGATAGTCCGACCTTTATGTATTTTCCGGTGACGGATGCAAAGGAGCTGTATCAAAGGGCAGGAGAAGATACCCGGTATTTTGCCGTGAAACATCAGGGACGGCTGGCTGCGTATGTGAAACTGGCAGACGATGGTGAGAATTTCATTACTGAGAGCATGGATATGATTAACATATGCGGTGCCTATTGTGAGCCGGAATACAGGGGCAGCGGCATCTATCATAATCTGCTCTGCCATGTAATGAGGACGGTAAAAGAAGAAGGGTATCAGCGGCTGGGAGTGGATTGTGAAAGCTTTAATCCCAATGCGCTCGGCTTCTGGACAAAGTATTTTACGGAATATACTCACGGTATGGTAAGAAGAATTGATGAGAAGGCCGTTGAGGAAGCAGTCGGTAGAGAAGCCGTCCGGAATAAAGAGGACGTCAATTAAGGGGACGTCAATAAACAGCATCGCAGGTGAGGAAGGGCAGGTTTCTCACCTGCGATGCTTTATGTATCAGGAAGTAGGTATAGCAAGGTCCATTCGAGGCCACAGATAAGAGGAATAAATTGGATAACTATATAAAATAAAAAAAACGGAACGAACCCTCCTGTCTTACCGTCTAATGGTTGTAAAGGATAATTCAGAGACGGAAGGAGGTTACAGGAAGGCGGTTTTCGTTGGGTACCAAACGGAAAGGTTTAGCCGGTTATACTACAAAGGAAAACATTCATTTGAAGAAAATGTAAAATAGAGCTGGCCGGCAAGCAAGAAGTCAGAATGCCGGAGGAATATTGAAATGATAGGAAATGGAGGAAATATTATGATAAAGAAGAATTTAGCAAAGGCAGTAATGCTGGGATTATGTATGGCAACTCTTTCCACAGGTTCCGCCTATGGAATGCTTGCTCAAACACCCGGGTCCAGCGGTGAGGTTTCCGCACAATCGGAAGAATTAACAAAGAAGCAGGAGGAGATCGATAAAATCCTGTTTAAGGATAAAGCCAAGGAGATTGAAAAGCAGGGCTTTATGGTTAATTATACCGGAGTTGTGGAAGATGTGGTTGAGATAGGCATCTCTCCCTACAGTGAGGAGAATGCGACATTTCTGTATGAGTTGGTAGGAAAAGATAAGATCAATGTGGTAGAGATGGATCAATCCATCATATATGCAAGCGGCGCGGCTCCGGATGCACCTGTGGCTGATGGTGGAGTGGATGAGCCTGTGGTTGATGATGAGATGGATGCGGAAGTGATTATGTATAATGAGGGGGCTGAGGATAAGGATACGGCGGTAGATGATGCAAAGGCTGAGAATACCGCAGAAGAAGAGAAGGTGTATAAAACTACTTCAGTTGGAACCGGGGAGGAGAAAGCTGCAGTAACATCACAGGAAGTAGAGGAGAAGAACGGGGCTATGGTTCCGGTGATTGCAATTGCGGCAGCAGGATTGGTTGGAGGAGCAATCCTGGCAGCAAATAAGAAAAAATCACCGAAGTAACAAAATAGCTGCAAGCTGATGGGAATTTAATAGAAGCGTTTATGAGAGGCTGCTGTAAAATGCAATCTTTGATGAAGAAACAGGATGGATTTTATTTCTTCACAGGGATTGGTTTTACGGCTGCCTTTCGGCGTTTAATACTAAAAGTTATATTGCATTTACCAGAAGCTGCTAGTAAAATAGAAGTATGCTCAGTACGGCTTGTTTGCATTATTGCGGCTGGGAAGGCAGGATACGATAGGAGTACAGGAGAGGATCATTGGTACCTGTTTGGAGAATGAAAGGAGAGTTTGCGATGAAGACTGTAAAATGGGGTTTGATTGGTGCAGGTAATATATCTTCAAAATTTGCAAAAGCATTAAATTCGCTGGAGCATACGCAAATCACGGCGATTGCTTCCAGGGATATAGTCAAAGCCAGGGCATTTGCAGATCGTTTCAGCATAGAGAAGGCTTATGGCAGCTACGAAGAAATAGTTCGGGATCCGGAGATTGATGTGATCTATATAGGAACACCGCACACAGAACATAGAGAAAATGCAAAACTTTGTATGATTAATGGGAAGGCGGTCCTGTGCGAAAAACCCTTTACCTTGAATTATGAGGAAGCGAAGGAGCTGGAGGAGCTTGCGCGGGAACATGATGTGTTCCTGATGGAAGCGATGTGGACAAAGTTTTTACCTGCAACCAAGGTGGTGAAGCAGTGGATTGACCATAAGCTGATCGGAGACGTGAGGTTTATGAAGATCGACTTTGGTTACCGGGCGGAATTCGACCCCCGGCACCGTCTGTTTGATCCCGCCCTCGGCGGGGGAGCACTTTTGGATGTTGGAGTATATCCCATCTCCTATGCGATTCATCTGATGGGAGGAATGCCGGACCAGGTAGTTGCCAGCGCCCTCTTGGGAGAAAGCGGAGTGGATGAGGTAAATACCATAACGATGAAATACGGCAAAGGTGTATTGGCAAGCATAAGCTCGGCTATCACTGCCAATACTGGGAATGAGGCTGTGATTATCGGAGATAAGGGCCGTATTGTAGTGCCTGAATATTGGACTGCTGAGAGTGCGGAGGCCTATGATTCCAACGGAAAGCTGACTGATACCTTTTTACACCCCTTTACTTCCAGCGGTTATGTATATGAGGCGGAGGAGGTAAACCAATGCATTCGTGAGGGAAAGAAACAGAGCGATATCATTCCGTTGTCAGCTACTCTGGACATCATGAAATTAATGGATAATATTCGTGCCGAATGGGGATTGGTCTATCCGTCGGAATGCCGGTGAAGGAAGGCCATGATGCCATAACTTGGGATAATGGGGGAAATTATGCAGGAAAATGATAAGAAGGTTGCGGGCTATGTCTTTGACGATGCCCGCGATTACAAAGAAGCGAAACGAGAAGAAGAAACCGTGGAATATCTTAAAGCCAACACGGACATGAATGATTTGAACAAGGTCCTGAAACTGTATCATAAGCTGACAGAAAGAAAAACCTTAAAAACAGTGGTCGGCTTTGCCTTTTTAAATGAGCTAAGTAATAAGCTCATCAGCTCCGGGCTGGTAACGAAGGAAGGACTTCCCTGTATCCGGATCGAGAAGGCGGAGAAGCCGCCCAGAATATATGATAATGCCCTGGAAAAGGAGTTGGAGAAGCAGCATCAGGCAACCATTGCGGAGTATAAGATAAAGCTGAAGAACTCAAGGATTATCAGTGCATTTCTTGCAATCATCATAATTATTATGATGATTATTGCCGTATTCAGTGACCGCAGCATGTATTCCATCTATGAGAACAAGGTGATTGACAAGTACGAAAGCTGGCAGACAGATCTGGAAACCAGAGAAAGGGCCCTTGAGGAGAAAGAACGGTCTTTGGAGAAATAGGGCCTGCTTTCACAATTTCTTCATAATTCCATGTTATGCTGTATGATAGAAAAGATGCATTTTATAATGGAGGTGCCAAATGGAAAAGCTAAAAATACTTGTGGTTGATGATGAAAGCAGAATGAGAAAGCTCGTCAAGGACTTTTTGGTGCGCAAGAATTATGAGGTAATAGAAGCAGAAAACGGTGAGCAGGCAGTTGATATCTTTTTCTCCAAGAAAGAGATTGCACTTATTATATTGGATGTTATGATGCCGAAGCTGGACGGCTGGCAGGTGTGCAGGGAGATACGGCAGTATTCCAAGGTCCCTATCATTATGCTGACGGCAAAGGGAGACGAAAAGGATGAATTGCTGGGCTTTGAACTCGGCGTGGACGAATATATCTCCAAGCCGTTCAGTCCCAAGATTTTGGTTGCCAGGGTGGAGGCGGTTTTGCGAAGAACCGCAGCATCTGAAGAAGAGGCAATCGAAGTAGGCGGGATCGTGCTGGATAAGGCAGCCCATCAGGTGAAGATTGACGGTCAGGAAATAGAACTGAGTTTTAAGGAATTCGAGCTGCTGACCTATTTTGTCACCAATCAGGGGGTTGCGCTGTCACGCGAGAAAATTCTGAACAATGTGTGGAATTACGATTATTTTGGCGATGCAAGGACCATAGATACCCATGTAAAAAAACTGCGCAGTAAAATGGGGCCCAAGGGTGATTATATCAGGACCATCTGGGGGCTGGGCTACAAATTTGAGGTGGATGCATGAGGCATTCCATACGGTTTAAAATAACACTCACTCTGTCCATCCTGATGGTGCTGACAATTTTTATTACCTGGTTTATTAACCGTACCTTCCTGTCGGATTATTATGTATTAACGAAGATAAAGAATCTGGATACGGCGTATCAGGAAATTAAAACGATCTATAACAGAACCGAGGATGATAAGAACCTGTCGGAAAAAGATACCGTCCACGTGGAGCAGCTTGCTTCCCGGTATTCGGTGGATATCTATGTAATCAATTCCGTGAGGGGATTTATCTATCCCACCAGCCTGGGAGAGCGGGAGCTGCAGCAAATGCTGACGATGCAGGCGGAATATCTTGGCGGATTTTTAAATCCCAACATCAGAGACCGTAAGATTATCAAGGAAACAAGCAATTACACCATATGCAGTCTGTACGACAGGCAGAAGGAGACGAGCTATATTGATATGGTGGGATTTATTGATAATACTGACCAGGGATTAACCGGAGAGTCAAAGGAGGAGCCGCAAAAGAGATCGTTCGGCCGTATTTCCCGGGATGATTTCAGTATTATTCTGTTAAGAACAAATTTCGAGAGCATTGAGGAAGGAGTTTCCATTGCGAACAATTTCCTTGCCTATATCGGTGTTCTGACGGTGGTGATCGGTACCTTTGCAATGCTGGTAATAAGCAAAAGATTCACGAAGCCGATATTGGAGCTGGCAGGAATAGCAAAGAAGATGTCCGATTTGGATTTTGAAGTAAAATACAAGGTGGAATCAAGGGATGAGATAGGTGAACTGGGAAAGAGCATCAATACCTTGTCAGATAAGCTGGAAACCACCATTACGGAATTAAAACAGGCAAACAATGAATTGCTTACGGATATTCAGAAGAAAACCGAGATTGATGAAATGAGAAAGGAATTCCTCTCCAATGTATCCCATGAGCTGAAGACCCCCATCTCCCTGATACAAGGCTATGCCGAGGGGCTGAAGGAGAATATTCATGAGGATGAGGAAAGCCGGGACTTCTACTGTGAAGTAATCATGGATGAAGCCAATAAGATGAATCAGATGGTGAAGAAGCTTCTTAACCTTAATGAGATTGAATTCGGCAATAACCAGGTGAATTTTGAACGCTTTGATATTGTATCGATGATCCGCTCTGTCTTAGGCGCCACAGAAATCTTATTCCGGCAGAAGGAGGCAGTACTTCTGTTTGAACAGACGGAACCGGTATATGTCTGGGCAGATGAATATCTGGTGGAGCAGGTGGTTACCAATTATATAAGCAATGCCCTCAACCATGCCGGCGGGCAGAGAATTATTGAAATTAAACTGATCTCCATGGAGGGGCGTGTTCGGGTGGCGGTATTCAATACCGGAGAAAATATCCCGGAAGAGGACCTGGATAAGGTATGGATTAAGTTTTATAAGGTAGATAAGGCAAGAACCAGGGAATATGGCGGAAGCGGCATTGGATTGTCCATTGTGAAAGCTATCATGAATTCATTGAATCAGGAATGCGGTGTAATTAACCGTCCTGTTGGCGTAGAATTTTGGTTTGAGCTTGATACGGAGTCATGAATAAAATAAGTGATAATAATGATAAAAGTAAAAGCTCCCCTTTTAGCAACTAAAAGGGGAGCTTTTATGCCATCTTAAAGCAGTTAGGTTTTTTCTTGACAGAGAAGTCATATTAAGTTATACTATGAGTGTGGAACGGTTCACACACGGTAACACATAGCAAACGGATTAATTATTAGTAAAGTCTGAGGGAAAGATATGCCAACCATATTGGATGTAGCAAAAAGAGCAGGGGTTTCCAAAACCTTAGTATCCCGCGTCATCAATGGACAAAGCGGTGTAGGAGAAGAGAACAGAGAAAGAATTCTTAAAGCTATCAAAGAACTGGGATATAAGCCTAATATGCTGGCAAGATCGTTGGTTTTAAAACAAACGAATACCATAGGGGTTATATTGGATAGTTTATGTGTTCCTTTTTATTTTGACTTTATTAAAAGTGTGATGCAGCAGGGCCAGGCCTTAGGATACAGCATGCTGTTTTGTGCAGAAGCCAGTGATATTAATGCAAAATCCCGTTATATGAACCATTTTACACAGGGTAATTCGGATGGAATTATTATCTATGGCTCGTCCTTTGCGGATACTCAAATTATCAGCAATCTGGCTAAGACAGAGTTTCCCCTGGTAGTAGTTGAGCATGATATAGAAGAAGCGCCAACCAATAAGGTTTTGGTAGATAATGTACAAGGTGCCAGGATGGCGGTAAATCATCTCATCTCCAGAGGCTGTAAAGATATCAGACACTTTATGGGAGACCCTTATAAAAAGGTTTATCTGGACCGTCTCCAGGGCTATAAGGATGCTATGTCTGAGAGCGGACTGGCGGTAAAGGAAGAAAGCATTATATATTCTCAGTTTACGGAACAATCCGGTTATGACAATATGATGAGACTGATTCAGGAGAACAATGTTCCGGAAGCCATCTTCTGCTCGGGGGACGTAATTGCTTTCGGCGTAATACGGGCCTTAGTGAAGAATAATTATTCCATTCCAAGGGACATCAAAATTGTCGGCTTTGATGATGATCGACCGGATAGCTTTGATATGGTATTTCCGGGACTGACAACTGTTAGACAGCCTTTGGAGGAAATAGGAAAAGAAGCGATTGCAATGTTGGATTATATAATCAAAAACCGCAGTAAAGTTCATAAGAAAATGATGATCATGCCGGAATTGATTATTAGAGAAACAACTTAGGTTCCTTTTAAAAGTCCGAAAGGATTTTTAAAAGAGCCGGTTAAGATAGGCTGCTAGAGGTATTATAATTGACACAAAAAATTTTTTAAAAATGTGGAACGTTACACAAAAAGGAGGAAAAATGGGCAATTTTAAATTTACAGTGATAGGTGCCGGAAGCACTTATACACCGGAATTAATCGAAGGATTAGCACAATGGAGGGATAAACTTCCCGTGGATGAAATTGCGTTATGTGATATTGATGAGAAGCGTCTTGGGATTATGGAGGGCTTTACCAGGCGCTATGCTGGCAATCTTGGCTTAAAAATAAAAATCACTGCCACTACTGATCGGCTGAAAGCTATTGAAAATGCGGTATTTGTCAATACACAGATACGTGTGGGAGGAAACGAAGCAAGGGTATTGGATGAAAAGATTCCTATGAGCTATGGACTGATTGGGCAGGAAACAACGGGAGCGGGCGGCTTTACTAAAGCGCTTAGAACGATTCCGGTTATGCTGGATATAGCAAAGGATGTAGAAAAGGTTGCACCGGAGGCCTGGATTGTTAACTACACTAACCCGACAGGTTTAGTCGCAGAGGCTGTAAACCGTTACACAAAAGCGAAGATCGCAGGCTTCTGTTCCGGAGGTATTTTCCCGAAGATGTGGGCAAACCGAGCGCTGGGATTGGAATATAAACAAGTCCGTTATGATTATGTAGGATTAAACCATATGAATTTCATCTCAAATATCAAGATAGATGGAAGAGCCGCGACCGAAGAAGAATTTTTGGCTATTGCAGCAGAGAACGGGGATCTTGATTTGGAGCTGGTGAAATTGCTTGGATGTATACCGAGCCCGTACCTGCAGTATTACTATCATACCTCACAAAAATTGCATAAACTGAAGAACAGCCCGCAGACACGGGGGGAATGTGTTCAGGCGCTGGAAAAGGAAATTTATGAGGCTTATGCAAATCCTCTTAACAATACCAAGCCGGCCGCACTTGAAAAGCGTGGCGGAGGAGGTTACTCCGAGGTGGCCATGGGCTTCTTAAATGCGATTTATAATGATCAGGACACCTGGATGATTGTCAATGTACCCAATAACGGAGCGGTATCCTTCCTTCCGGAGGAAGCGGTTATTGAGACGGGCTGTTTGGTAAATAAAGCGGGTGTTCAGCCCTTGAAAGTATCCTCAGTTCCGCCTATGGTATACGGCTTAATTGCCGCGGTTAAAAATTATGAGTCCTTAGCAGTAGAGGCAGCAGTGGAGGGAAACCGTATCAAAGCAAAGCAGGCACTTCTGGCTCATCCCCTGGTAAGGGAATATTCATTGATAGAACCCCTGCTGAATGATCTTTTAGAGAATAACAAACAGTATTTACCTCAATTTTATGATTAAAGCGTCAAAAGGTGCTGCGCACATTTCCTGATACAAGATATTGCTATCACAAGCATGCTTGCATGGCAATATCTTGTATCAGGAAAGCACCTCCGGTGCTTTTGACACTTTAATCATTTTATAGGGGTGAATAAATGGAGTACATATTAGGAATTGATCAGGGAGCTACAAAAACCTTAGCGGTGATAGCCGATTTAAAAGGAAATATTATCGGAGTGGGCCATGCGGATGGAGGTTACCATGCCGTAACCGGAGAAGAGCATGCCATGGGTGAAATCAAAAAGGCAGTCTCCCTTGCCAGTCAGATGGCCGGCATCCATGTTGAGAAATGGGCCGTTATAGGCGCAGGACTGACGGGTGCGGATTTTGACTATGAATACGTTTTATTGGAAAATGCGTTAAGAAAAATTTTTAAGAGTGATCATGTTATTGTTATCAATGATTGTATTGCAGCATTTCTTGCAGGCACCTGGAAAAGTTACGGAGCAATTATTTGCGCCGGAACAGGGCTTAACTGTGGAATTAAGGCGCCGGATGGAAGGGAATTCATATACGGATATGCAATCCAGGATCAATGGCAGGGAGGGATGGGAATCGGACACAAAGCTTTATGGGCTGTCTTTGAAGCAGATACAGGGATGCAGCCCCCGACCCTGCTGACAGAGAAAATTCTTAGTTATTATAACGTCGATACCGTTCCAATGCTGCTGCAAAAGCATGTAAGAAAAGAGCTGCGCGGCCATGTCAAAAACCTGGTGCCAATTGTAGATGCCTGTGCCATGGAAGGAGATGCCTGTGCCGCAGAAATTATGACAGAGTTTGCGGCCATGTGTGCTAAATATGTAATCGCCGGCTTTAAGCGTTTTGATATGTTAAATATTAAGAGCGATGTAGTATTATCCGGAGGTGTTTTCAAGTGCAAAAATGACATTTTGTATCATGTCATAGAGCAATATATCAGTCAAGAGACAACGGGTGTAACTGTAGTGGATGCAAAATACGAGCCGGTGATAGGAGGTGTGGTCGTAGGATTAAAGGAATTGTATGGCAGTATAAAGAAAGAGTTTAGAGAAAATATTGATGAATCGGCAAAAAGGTTTGGATTAATACGATCCAAAAAGTAGAAGGAGGAAGGGAAATGAAAAAAAGATCAAAAATAATGACAGGGTTACTTATGCTGGTGTGTTTATCTGTTGTTTTAATGGGATGCAATGCTGCAAAGAAGGGCGGTAATGCCGCAAGTACATCAAAAAATGAGGAAGAAATCACTTTAAATATCTGGCATATTTGGACGGATAATGAATCTGGGGATAGAAGGGCAATCGATGAATATATTGAGCTTTATACAAAAGAGCATCCCAATGTGAAGATAGAGCAGGATGCCGCCGATACGGAAAGTTATAAAACGAAGCTTAAGGTTGCATTCTCCGGAAGCGATTTACCGGATGTATTTTTTACCTACGGTGCCGGTTTTTCCAAGCTCTTTGTTGATACAGGAAAAGTTTTGGCATTGGATGATATCCTTGGGGAAGAAACAAAGAATAAATTAGTAGGCGGGGCAGAAACTAATTTTATCTATAATAACCAGTTATACGGTCTGCCAATTAAAATGTGGACAGGCACCTTCTTCTGCAATAAGGAGCTGTTTGAAAAAGAGAATATTGAGCTGCCTGCGGATTGGGACCAGCTGATGACGGCAGTAGAGAGCTTTCGGGCAAAGGGCTACCAGCCCATGACCTTAGGTGCAAAGGATGCATGGCATATCGCAATGTATTTCGATCAGATTGCTATCAGGGAAGCCGGAGTGGATGGCGTAATGAAGGCCATGAAGGGAGAAAAGAAATTCAATGATCCCGAATTTTTAAAAGCTGCGGAGGATCTGGTTGAATTAGTAAATGCAAAGGCGTTCAACGATGGGTTTGGAGGACTTGGAGCACAGGAGGCACAGGCGGAATTTTTAATGGGACGTATTCCCATGTATTTTAACGGCTCATGGATGACAGGGGATATGCAGTCCGATATCAATTCAGTAAAGGATAAAATTGTTGCCCTTCCTTTTCCTTCAATGCCGGGCCAAAAAGGCGATCAGACCCAATATTCCGGCGGTGCAATTGACGGATGGGCGGTAAGCAGCGTAAGTAAAAACAAAGAGGTTGCCGTTGATTTTATGGCAGGTTTGGCTGAATTTCAATCAAATGCTTCCTATAAATCAGGGGATGGTATTGCTGTTTGGAAAACAGAGATGAATGAGAGCGAGTTAAATCCTCTTTTAGTACAAATAAATAGTAATGTGAAGGATGCTACTGCCTTTGCCCTGGCATGGGATACCCAATTATCCGGTGCGGATGTAGATATTTATTTATCCAATCTTCAATCCCTGGTCGGAGGCGGATTAACACCCCAGGAATTTGTTGATGCATTACAAAACCAATTAAGTGTCTCTATGAAGTAATTATAAGTGTCTCTATAAAGGTAATTGAGAGAGTTCGCTTAGGTGAACTCTCTCTGATCTTATTAATGATAAAGGAGTTTCCCATATGGCGTGAAATTTGTTGTTTTTGATTGATAATCATTAAGGATTAGGTTATAGCGAGAGGAGACATGATTGTGGAGAAGGCATTAAGAAACAAAAAAGTAATAATGATCTTTGTTTTGCCGGGACTTCTTTTTTATTTTATTATTATTTTATTCCCAATCTTAAAATCATTCCAATACAGCTTGTATGAGTGGAATGGAATTAATTTACCTGCATTTATCGGCTTCCAAAATTATATTGATATTTTCACGAAAGATAACCCCAGCTTCTGGGACGCCAGCTTTAATTCGCTGATACTGGCCGCATGCTCCGTATTTATTCAGATACCCATTGCCTTGATTCTGGCATTAATTCTTGCACTTGGTGTCAAGGGAGAAAAAACATATCGAACGATTTATTTCATCCCGGTAATTATATCCACCGTAATCATAGGGCAGCTCTGGATGAAAATATATCACCCGACCTATGGTATTCTTAATGTTGTACTGGATAATATAGGATTAGCATCTCTGAAAAGAGAATGGCTGGCAAAAACGGAAACGGCATTATTTGCAACAATTATACCGATTATCTGGCAATACATAGGTTACCATATGCTGCTTCTCTATACTTCGGCAAAATCTATCTCGGCCGATATCTATGAGTCGGCCAGAATTGACGGAGCCAATAATTTTACCATAGCAGCGAAGATTACAATTCCGCTGATTCAGCCCATGCTAAAGACCTGTGTTATCTTTGCGGTAATCGGATCGATAAAAAGCTTTGATCTGATCTACATTCTGACGAAAGGCGGGCCGATGCATGCAACAGAGGTTCCTTCAACGCTGATGTATAACAGTATTTTCGTACAATATGGCTATGGCTACGGAAGTTCTATGGCGATTATGATCATTCTTGAATGCCTTGTCTTTACTTTATTGATACAGAAGATATTTCCGAAAGAAAGAATAGAGTGAAAGGAGTTACCTTATGGTATTTAAAACACATAAATCCGGTATGGCAGGTAAAATGAGACCAATCCATTGGCTTTTGCAGGTTGTACTTATGTTTGTAGCTGCAATTCAATTATTTCCGTTAATATGGCTCCTGTTCTTTTCGCTCAAATCAAATGCGGAACTGTTTGGAGACAATATCCTTGGTCTGCCGAAGGAATGGCTTTGGTCCAATTATATCACGGTGTTAAAAAGCAGCAATATATTTCGTTATTTTTCTAACAGCGTGGTCATTACAGTCATTACCATTATCATAACCAATGTTCTGTCGGCTATGGTTGCCTATGCTCTGACCCGTTTAAAATGGAAGTTATCCAATGCTGTCTATATTCTGTTCTTAACAGGAATGATGATTCCGATACACGCAGCTTTACTACCGCTTTTTATTATACTAAAGCCGGTACTCAATACTTACCTGGCTCTCATTATTCCCTATGTCGGATTTGCGCTTCCCTTATCCGTGCTTATATTATCCGGATTCATGGGGACCATTCCGAGAGAAATTGAAGAAGCGGCTTTCCTTGACGGTGCAGGAATCGGACGTATCTTTACCTATATTATTGTGCCGCTGATGAAACCGGCACTTGCCACAATTTCGGTGCTTACCTATTTGTCCAGCTGGAATGAATTAATGTTTGCGATTACCTTTATCAATAAAGAGCTATATAAGACCTTAACCTTTGGTATCATGAGTATGGTAGGCAGATATACTACCAACTGGGGTCTCATTGGGGCGGGACTTGTTATCGCAACAATTCCCAGTATCGTTATCTATATGCTGATGAGTGAGCAAATTCAAGGCAGTTTATCAAGCGGTGCCGTAAAAGGCTGACTATAGCTTTAAAAATATACTGGAGGTTTATGATGAATACTGAATTTTGTAAATGCCCCTACATACCATGCAAACTGCGCGGAAATTGCAAAGCATGTATAGCAAAAAGCGAAGCGGACGGCACTTTAGCCCACTGTATGGAAAATATAGCAATGAAGTATGGTGCCGTACTGCCCCTGCGTCTGCCTGAAACGGTGGTATGCGATGATATGGCAGCGATTTCCGAGTACTGCGCAGAGCTTGTTGCAAAGACGGTTAAGGAGAAACCGGATGCTCTGATATGTTTCCCAGCAGGAGAAAGCGCTCTTGGCACTTTTCGTGCATTAAAGGCTATGTCGGACCGGAAAGAGGTTGATTTTAGCCGGACTTGGTTTGTCGCATTGGATGAATGGCTAAACCTGGAGGATGAATCCGAAAATTGTACGGCATTTATGTTTAAGAACTTCTATGGGCCGCTTCAGATAGATCGCAGCAGAATTAAGCTCTTTGACATACATGCGAAAGATATGGAAGGGGAATGTAAGAGGGTAGATCAATTTATTTTTGAACATAATGGAATCGATTGTATGTTATTGGGTCTTGGTATGAACGGACATATTGGATTGAATGAACCCCATGCTTCCTTTGACAGTTATGCAAAGGTAGTAACCCTTGATCCGGTTACAAGGGAAGTCGGACAAAAATACTTCTCTTCCAAGATTGAATTATCAGAGGGGGTCACACTGGGAATGCGTCATGTTTTTGAAGCAAAACAGGTGATTCTGCAGGTTGGCGGAAAGAAAAAGTCTGCCATAGTAAGAAAAGTTTATGAGGAACAGCCCTCCTATGCATTGCCCGCTACGGTAATGAAATTATTAAGCAATGCGGTTGTTGTATTAGATAAAGATTCTGCTTCGGAAATAATGGATTTAATTTAATTGGAAGCAGATTGGCTCTGTGTCAATAGGTTAATCATTATGCTTCATTCATATGATAAAATTACGGCTCCTCTTTCAAGTGCAAAAGAGGAGCCGTTGTATGCAGCAAATAGTATTCCGGGATCTCAAGTGTTATGGTCTTAAGCAATAATCACATTACTATATTCTGCTAAATCCGGAATGGGCTTTTCTGTTATTATAGTAACATCGCTCAAGGATGCAACTTTAATCATCGTTACTACATCGTATTTGCTGGAGTCAATTAAGAAGAAGGTATCGATTGACTGGTCCATGGCTATTTTCTTGATGGTATATTCGTTTATGTCATGGTTGGTAATTCCGGCGGTTTTGCTGAAGCCGTTAGAGCCCAGGAAGCATTTATTGAAATTTAAGCCGCGCAAGGATGATTCAGCTAAAGGGCCGATACAGGAGTTAGTTGATTGCTTAATTGTGCCGCCGATCATAATGCAGTTAATTTGATGTGCGGCCAATTGATTGATATGATGTATCCCGTTTGTTACCACTGTGATTTCGCGATTAACAAGATAGGGGATCATTTGCAGGGTTGTACTGGATGGATCTAAAAAAATGACATCACGTTCCTGAATATAAGTACATGCCTTCTGGGCTATCTTATTCTTTGCTTCCTTATTCAAATTCAATTTGGTGCTGATGCTTAATTCTGTAATCTTTCTATTGAGTTGAACTCCGCCGCCATGAAGGAGATTTATCTTGCCCAGTTTTTCCAATTCTCTTAAATCTCTTCTTAAGGTAGAAAAGGATGTATCTAAATGTTTGATCAATTCATCCATATAAATAATATCTTTTTCCGTGAGTAAACTAATAATCGTTTGTTGCCTGATTGCAGGAATCATGAAAAACCTCCCATTTACCTATTCGTATAAAAATAAAATATAGTTTCATTATATATGAATTTTCAATTTTTGTAAACTGTTTTTGAAAAAATGTGAACAATTATAAGAATTAATGATATAAGGCTCTTGAGAGAAAAATTCTATAACCGAATAATTGGGAGGCGGATTAACAGAGATCAAAGTAAGCATGCAGAAATAATCAAATAAAATCATTTTGAATTCAAAATAAACCAATAAAAATCATAATATGCTTGATGTAATATCATTACTGTGTTACTATTGAAATTGAAGGTTGATATAATTTTGTCAATTATTTTATCTGAATTTTAAAGGAATGAACAATATGATTATTAGAAACGCAGAAGTATTTTATAAAGGCAGATTTGAGAAGAAGGATGTATGGATCAAAGGAGAGTTGATCTTTGCTGTTGAAAAGAATCTTTCAGGGGATGAGTCGGAGGAGATAATTGATGGCAGCGGTTTGCTTTTATTGCCCGGATTTGTGGATATACATACACATGGGCGTGCAGGCTTGGATTTTTCAACCGCCACAGCCGATGAATTTGGCATGCTTTGTCTATCCTATGCAGAGTGCGGAGTTACTTCCGTATTGGCCACCACCATGACCATGGAATATGAAACTACAAAGCAGATTATGAGACGCAGCAGGGTAGCAATTGAGTCGGGGTTCTATGGCAGCAGGTTGCTGGGAATCAATCTGGAAGGTCCGTTTTTGGGGCCGGACAGGAAGGGCTGCCATGATGAGCAGTATCTGCTGGCTCCTGCCATAGATTTGATAGATGAGTTGGATAAATTGTCGGGAGAAAACATTCGGTTGTTAGATATGGATCCTATTCTTCCGAATGCGATGGACTGCATCAGGAAATACAGTAAGACAAAAACCGTTTCCATCGCTCATACCTCTTCCGATTACGAGACTGCCAGTGCTGCGGTTCGGGCGGGTGCGGCTCATGTCACCCATTTGTTTAATGCGATGAACGGTCTTCACCATCGGGAGCCGGGGGTTATCGGTATGGCAGCGGATTATCCGGTGACAGCAGAG
The DNA here is from genome assembly GCA_023423045.1 of Bacillota bacterium. Lineage (GTDB taxonomy): Bacteria > Bacillota > Clostridia > Lachnospirales > Lachnospiraceae > Mobilitalea. Next base: position 93,224 of record JAFAGA010000010.1, read on the forward strand.
TTGATCTGTGACGGGATTCATGTCCATCCGTCTGTGATCCGTATGATGTTTCAATTGATTGGCGAACGTATCGCGTTGATTTCCGATTCCATGAGTGCGGCGGGACTTGGAGAGGGTGAATATGAGCTGGGAGGCTTGAAGGTGTTCGTAAAAGATAAAAAAGCCAGCTTGGCGGATGGTACAATTGCGGGCTCCACGATAAATGTATTCGAAGCGGTTAAAAATGTAATTAGCTTCGGGGTTGAAAAGGAAAAGGCTATTCTGAGTGCAAGCCTGATACCAGCCAGGGCGATAGGTGTAGACCATATGGTAGGTGAAATAGCTGAGGGTAAGAAGGCGGATATGCTGCTGGTAACACGGGAGTTTGACCTGGAGCAGGTGTATATCGGAGGAAAACGATTTAAATAGGAAGCAATACAAGCGGTATATTCTTTTGATAAAGGGGGGTTAGTGATGCAAAAAATTAGTCTTAACGGAGCGGATTGGTTCTTCAAGGAATTTGCCGGCCTGGACTGGGTATGGCGAAACTCTGTAAAACCCGACACCAGAGACACCAGATGGTGGTATAAGGCGACGGTACCTGGTTCCGTACTGAAGGACCTGATGGACAACCATAGGGTGCCGGATCCTCATTTTGAATTGAATTCCAAGCTGGTGGAGTGGGTTCCTGCAAGAACCTGGGTTTACAAAAAGAGCTTTTGCCTGCCTGCCGGCGCAGAGGATAAGGAAATTACCCTTTGTTTTGAAGGAATTGATTATAAAGCGGAGATTTTTATCAATGGGAATAAAGTCGGAACCCATGAAGGGATGTTTCTGCCGTTTTCTGAAAACATTACAAGCCTGCTGCTTCCGGACGGGGAAAATCTGCTGGCGGTTGTTATTGATGCCGCACCCGATGAGCAGCCCCAGGTGGGAAGGACCTCTCTGGTAAGAACGCATAAGACGCGGATGAATTATTGGTGGGATTTCTGTCCGAGAATGATACATCAGGGAATCTGGGATGATGTGTATCTAAAGATAACCGGCCAGGCTTTGATGAAGGACGTCTATGTAAGTGCTTCATTGAGTGAGGACAACAGCGTGGCGGTTCTTACTGCAGAGATAGGGACGGAGCTTGCACAGGGGTATGAGATCACCATGAGAGCAGATTCTGAGGTGGTTGGGAAAAGGGTAAGCGGCGATCAGGAGCGGCTGGAGCTAAAGATCACAAATCCGAGATTGTGGCAGCCCAATGGATACGGGGAACCTTACCAGTACATGCTTCACTTTGAACTGAAAGATAAACAAGGGCTAATCTCGGATGAGAAGTCGCTGAAGTTTGGCATCCGCAGGATAGAATTTGTTAAAAACGAGAACTGCAATCCTCAGGCGGATCCTTTCACCTTGAAGGTAAACGGTCGTAAGATCTATATCAACGGTTATAACTGGGTTCCTATGGATGCCATGTACGGTGCAGAAAGGCCGGAAAAGCTGCATAGATTAATCAGGCTGGCAAAGGAGGCCCATACAGTTATGTTTCGTATATGGGGAGGGGGCCTTATTGAGAAGGATTCCTTCTATGAAGTCTGTGCAGAACATGGGATACTGATCTGGCAGGAATTCATTCAGTCCAGTTCAGGAATTGATAATAAGCCCCCTGAGGACCCTGCATTCATCGATATGCTGGTATCCCAGGCTGAGACAATTATTAAGAGGAAGAGAAATCATACTTCTCTTGCGATCTGGTGCGGAGGCAATGAGCTTTCGGACTGGGAAGGAGAGCCGGTTGATAATACGGATTTATTAATTGGGAGACTGAAGGAAGCGGTGGAACGGCTGGATCCCCAAAGGAGATGGCTGCCTTCCTCTCCGTCCGGAGGTGTATTTAATAACAATGTCCAAAATATTCTGGAGGAGCCGGATCGTTTAATTGATGTCCATGGACCCTGGGAGCATCAAGGGCTGCAAAAGCATTGCGAGTTATACAACATGGGAACCTCACTGTTTCATACGGAATTTGGTGTGGAGGGCATGACGAATAGGAACGTTCTGGAGAAGACGATGGCACCGGAGCACATGCTTCCGGCAGGAAAGGACAATGAAATCTATTTCCACCGGGGGGCCTGGTGGAACAATGAGCCGCTGATACAGGAGACCTTCGGGGGCTTAAAGACGATTGATGAGATCCGTACGGCTAGCCAATATATGCAATTTGAAGGGCTGAAATATGCGGTGGAATGCAATCGGAGAAGAGCCTACCAAAATAGCGGAACCTTCCCCTGGCAGTTCAATGAACCCTATCCCAATGCTTATTGTACCTCCAGCCTGGATTATTACGGCAATCCAAAGCCGGTGTATTATGGGGTCAGAAACAGCTATCGCCCTGTGATGGTGTCTGCGTCCTTTGAAACCCCTTCCTTATATCATAAGAGGGAGTTTTTCGCCCGGGTCTATCTGAGCACCTCCTTTCTTGAGAAGGGAGCGTCGGCGCATGGTAAAGTAAGCCTGCTGTCTGAGTTGATTGGCATGGACGGGAAGAGGTATTATACCACTAAGATATGGAGTGAGCTCCCGCAAAACGGCACAAAGGAAGTGCTTAATATCCAAGTGCCGATACGGGAAGCCATGACAGAGCTTGTGCTGCTGCGCTTATGGGTTTTTGATGGGAATAACAGCCTGTTATCTGAGAATGAATACCTTTTTACCCTTGGAAAGAATCTGGGACCGGTGTTCCAACTTCCAAGACCTAAGCTTAAAATTCAGCAGGAAGAAGATATCCTTGTTTTACAAAACCAGGGAGAGCACGCGGTATTATATTTATTTCTGTCCGATGATGAGGAGCTGCCTCAAACGGATTATCTTTATTTTGACACAAATTATTTGTGCCTTATGCCAAAGGAAGAAAGAAGGGTATCAATACAGGCGCAAAAGGGCAGCTTAAAGAACAAAGCGGTCAGAGTGGAAAGCTTTTTAAATCATTGGACAGTTGATTTAAAGTGAACGTTCGGAACAAAAATCTTATAATGAAGCTTTTACAAAAACAGATTGATATCATGGGAGGATCAGGTTCATGGAGAGGTTAAAAGAGAAGGAAGGATTGATCTGGAGAATTGAGGATATGGAGCGGCTTCAGGACACATTTCGCAGTCCGATGCCCTCGCGGGAATTTGAGGTGCGAAATAAGGTAGTAGCCGGATGGCCTTCCTTTCATGTCTCCAATGCGGATCCGGACGGCCGATACAGGAGCTATGAATATGGCGTGAGCTTTGATATGGAGGAAGCAAAGGATACCTGGCTGCATCTTGCCTGTATTGTTTCTACCCCAAGATTGCCGGATTTGGATATTGTTGTGAATGGCAGGAAGGGAACCTATTACCCCTACCCTGTGCCTTCCAAGGATAAGGAAATCAAACCGGGGCATGCCCTTCATGCCGCAATTTATAACCGGGAAGATGTTTTTTTTCATCTTCCTGCCGAGCTTTTCCAACCGGGAAGAAACCGGATTTCCTTTATTGCAAGGGATGATCAGCCGGTGGAACGTATTCTGAATGAGCAGGCGGTACTTAGGCTCGATCGTATGGCGGATGCCTGTGGCTTCCATTATGGCGAACTGGCTCTTTATGAAGCGGATCATACGCCGGAGGAAAGCAGGGTAGAGATACATCCGGGTGTTATCTATAAAAAGGATGAAAAAGATAACCTGGCGGAGGCCTGCAGCCTGAGGGTATGGGTGGTAAAATCAGGGAAACAGAAGCTGGAAGGAGAGATTTTCTTTACCTGGGAGGATGGATCGGCCCTTATTCCCTATTCCTTCGAGGAACGTGAATTCGGGCAGCTTAAGTTGGATTTTCTGCTTCCGGACGGGAAGGGTAAGGTTCAATATGAATTAAGAGGAGATCTTATTGGCAGCGGTGAGTTTGAACGAAAGAGAAAATGGAAGGTATATACAACGCCCCATGCACACACCGATATCGGATATACCCACAGACAATGGGAAGTGGCGGAACGAATGTGCCGTAATATAGATACGGCTCTGGATATGCTGAAAGGACAGCACAGGGAGCATTTTTCCTATATTATCGATTCTACCTGGCCTTTGGAAGAATATTTAAGCACAAGGAGCGGGGAGCGAAAGGAGGAGCTGATCGAAGCCATAAAGAGCGGCAAGTTTGGGATACCTGGCAATTACGCGGATCTTCTCACCTGGCTGCCTTCCCTGGAGGCTCTTATCCATAATGGGGATTATACCCGGCAGCTTCTTGAACCTTACGGACTTGCGGCGGATCGCGTTGATATCGTAGATGTTGCCTCTGCCTCCGGAGCCTATCCGTCCATACTGGCAGGCTCCGGGGTGAAGTACCTGATTCACGCTGACAATCAGGACCGCGGACCATTCCGGTTCAATGGCGGACTGCACAGAAAGAGCCCCTTCTGGTGGAAGTCGCCGGATGGGAGCAGAGTGCTTACCTGGCTTGCGAGGATGTATTGCGAGTTGAAGAAGGTATGCGGTTCTCCCGCATCCCTGCCGGCAGCCGAGAAGGGTCTTGAGATGTGGCTGATGGACTATGAAAGGGATAGCTATGCACCTGATGCAGTTTTGTTATATGGCCAGGAGGCGGATAATACGGATATCGATACCAGGACCGGTGCCTTTCTGGCAAACTGGGGCGAAAGCGTTGTGTATCCTAAGTTGATTCCGTCCAACGGAAGCGCGTTTTTTGAATATGTGATGCAATTTTCCCACCGCTTTGAGGAGTATTGCGGAGATGAAGGAGCATATTGGGAAGACGGAGCGGCCTCCAGTGTGAAGGAAACCTTTGCGGTAAGACAGGCGGATGCAGGAATACGATGTGCGGAAATACTGGATGCCTTAGCGGTTATGCATAGTCCGGGAATGAGGTTCCCGCAGGAGAATTATCAGGAGGCCTGGAAACAGGTGCTGTTATATGAGGAACACACCTGGGGTGCCTATTTATCCGGATCGGACAGCGATTCTTTGCTGCAGAAGGATCAATGGGCGGTTAAGGCGAATATGGCACATCAGGCCTTACATTGGAAAAATCGGTTGATGACTCAGGCGGCGGCAAAGCTTAGTCTGATGTGGAACAATAATTCAAGAGAAATAGTGGTCTACAATCCGTACAGCTTTCAGGTGCAGGGTGGGGTCAGGGTTGAATTTGCAGCAGGTGAAACGATCTGCCGTCCTGATGGAGAGGAAGCCGATTGGGCCGAGGAGAGCAGAACGGACACGCAAGTGGTGGCCAGGCTATGGGTGGAAGCTCTGCCGCCCTTTTCCTACCGGAGATATCTGCTTAAAGCAGCCGATCCATGCCATCATGCGGGAAAAATACAGCAGGTACTTCCGGCACGAGAGGCGAAGATGGCAAACGACTGGTATGATGTGACGATTGATACACAGACAGGCTGCATTCTATCCTTCTATGATAAGGAACTGGGAATTGAATTATGCGGTAAAAACACCATGGGGCAGGTGTTATACGCTCATGGAGGAGAGGGTACGACCCTATTGGGAAATCGTCCGGAGCTCAGCCATGACGGTGCGGATATCAGACCGGCATTTTTCCCGGATAAGGCTGAGATTTTACAGAACAAAACCGGAACCAGCATTTTGCTGAAAGGAGCTGCCGAGCTGGGAACGGTAGAACTCACCTATACTCTGCCCAAATATGAGAAGGATCTAACACTGGAATATGCATATCATAAGGAAGAAACGGATAAGCTGGAAGCGGTTTATGTAGATTTCCCCTTCGGGATATCGGAAAGATCAGAGATTTATTCCGACCATCAAACAGGTTGGGTTAATTGGAGCAAGGATGTATTGCCGGGCGCATGCCGGGAATGGCTGCCGCTTCAGACATCCATCCTGTTTCGCGGCGAGGAATGTGATATTCAGATTGCTTCACCGGAAGCATTCCTGTTCACGGTGGGAACTCCGGTCCAGGGCAAGTGGATCAGCGAGATAGAAACAAGAGGAAATCGCGTCTATTCCTATGTCCTGAACAATTACTGGAGAGTTAATTATTTGGGAAAACAGGGAGGAAACATCCGGTTCAGCTACCATATAACGTCGGCCCGTAAGATACCCTATGAGCAGGCACATCACTTTGGATGGCTCAGAAGGCAGGGGCTTATCGCTCACAGAATGAGTTATCAGGAATTTAGAACCGGGGTTCCCGAGGTATTCGCTGATGAAGCAGGAGGAACTTTGCTTAAGGTGGATTCTCAGCATATCAGTGTTTCCACCCTCCGCCAGGCAAGGGATGGTGATGGGATGCTGGTCAGACTCCAGGAAATCGGCGGACGGCAGGGCAATATAAAACTGACTTTCCCTGGGAAGAGAGTAATTAAGCTGCTGAAAACAGATCATTTGGAGTGTCCCATTGCGGATATTTCCACAGATAAAGGGGAAAGTATTGTTGTTTCATTAAAGCCCTGGGAAGTGTCCTCTTATCGAATTGCTTTTGAATAGAAAGGGAATAATATACAGGTATGATTGAGCGGCGGCCATATTTGCATTATTTATGAAATGACTATGAAAATAAATGATAAAATATGAAATAAAATCTTGGAATTTTTAGATTAATATGGATAATTGCTGTTGATTTATGAATTATTTATATAAATAAATACAAATCATAGTTGGAAATTGCTTCTTGTTTATTCGGAATTAACAATTAAGAAATGAAATAATTCTTAAAAGTATGTAATTTAGCCACAAATTATTGACTAAACGAATGTTTTAGGGTATGATATACATGCGGTGAAAAAATATGATAATAAATGAATTAACATGAATATTTGTGATAGGCTGTATCAGGAGGAGGTTTGCAATGGCTCACTATAATTAACGATGCATCTTGTGAAACATTATTTAATGTTAGGAATTCAAAGATGTAAGGAGTGTAGAGATGATAGTAAACAATGAAAAAAGTAAAACAAACAAAATTATGCCCATGATAATAGCATTACTTGCGGTTGCCGCCTTTTTGATCTTATTGATCCCTGCTTTTAACCCGATGAGGTTCCTGCCTTCCCTTGGTGATTGGAGCTATCTGCATTTTTTGGGCAATGCGATGCAGGTAGATAAATTGTTTACTGCAAGCTTTCCCGGGATAAGGGAATTTTTCGGTAACAATGCAATTGCTGTTTTTTGCGGATTTATTATCGGTATTTTCGTGATCGCCCAGTTAATCAGCGGAATATTGGTATTAGCTGATAACTCGAAATTAAGAGCTCGTGGATTGATGTTTCTGATGATTTTTTCTGCACTTAATTTTGTGGCAAACCTGGTGATTGTCGTAAATTCAGTCGGCGCCAACAGCAGTGTCGTGGATCTGGGTTACACCGATCTGGGAATTCATTATGAAATTCCTGCCGGCACCATTGTTTTTATGCTGCTGGCCGTTGCTCAGTTTATCGTAGTTAAGCTTTACCGCAGAAGAGTTTTGATTGAGAGAAACTTATATGTAAAGATGACTCACAGGGAAAAGGTTGAAAACCTGAAAGGGTTTGCTTTTATCTCGCCCTATATTATAGGTTTTACCTGTTTTACGGCCTTTCCCTTGATATTTTCCTTTTTCTCATCTTTTACATACTATAATATTACTGCTGTCCAGAAATGGTATGGTGTAAATAATTTTGTGAATTTGTTTGTAAAAGATGATTATTTTCTGAAAAGCTTATATAACACGGTATGGTATGTTGTTGTCAGTGTGCCGGCCGCCATTGTTTTTGCCATGCTCTTTGCACTGCTGATGAATATGAAGAGCATCAAAGGATTGCGGTTTTTCCGAACGGTTTATTATCTTCCTTCCGTATTATCCGGTGTTGCGGTTTTCCTGCTGTGGCAGTGGGTGTTGGATCCCGGTGCGGGCCTGGTAAATAACGGACTTGCATTGCTTGGTATTCGTGGACCGGCATGGCTTTATGATGCTGCATGGACAAAACCGGCCCTGGTATTAATGAAAATATGGGGTGTCGGCGGCAGCACCATCATCCTTTTGTCGGCACTGCAGTCAGTACCCCAGGAATTATATGAGGCTTCTGCTATTGACGGAGCGACGGGCTTTCGAAAGTTCTTTCATATTACCTTGCCGATGATTTCGCCAACGCTGTTCTTTGTTATGGTAACCGGTGTCAGCGGTGCGTTTCAGGTGTTTGATTCGGCCTATATTATGATGGACGGCAAGGGAGGACCTAACAATTCCCTGCTTTTCTACAATGTTCATCTGTTTAATACAGCCATGAAGGATCAGCAGATGGGTGTTGCCAGTGCAATGGCCTGGATACTGTTTGCAATTATCATGGTTTTCACGGTAATTCAGATGATTGGCTCCAGGAAGTGGGTTCATTATGAAGGGGGCAATGACAAAAAATGATGAATGGGACTGAGAAAATGAATAATGCAGAAAATAAAAGGAACGATAACAAAATAAAAAATAGAAAGAATGGGGCGAAGCTGTCAGAATCCATAAGCTTTCGTTCGAAGATAACCGGATTAACAGGAACACTGCTCCTGTTATTTGGCTCCATACTGGTGCTTTATCCTCTGGTATGGATGATATCCACAGCCTTAAAATCAGATGCGGAGGTAATGATCAACCCTTCCCTGATTCCCAACAACATACGATGGGATAACTTTTCTAAGGCATGGAATTCGGCGCCCTTTGATATCTATTTCCGCAATACCGTATTCATTACGGCGCTTGTGCTGATTGGTGCGCTGATTTCTAATACCCTGGTTGCTTACGGTTTTGCGAAGCTTAACTTCAAAGGGAAGAACACGATTTTTATGTGCGTCCTTGGTACAATGATGATTCCGGGCATGGTGACCATGATCCCTTCCTATGTGCTGTTTTCAAAGATTGGATGGGTGGGAACCTATCTGCCTTTAATTATTCCGGCATTTACCGGCGGAGCATATAATATTTTCCTTTTGCGTCAATCCTTTATGGGAATCAACACGGCTTATTCCGATGCGGCGATGATTGAAGGAGCAGGAGAATTGAAGATTTTAACTAAAATCTACATTCCTCTGGCCCGTCCGGTTTTGACAACCATTGCGGTATTCACTTTCAATGGTACCTGGAACGACTACTTTGGGCCTATGCTGTACTTGAATGATGAGATGATGTATACGCTTCAGCTTGGACTTCGTACCTTCCGCGGAAGCTCCGGTGTGGAGTGGCAGAAGTTTATGGCGGCCTCCCTGATTGTGCTTATACCCACGGTGGTGCTGTATTTCTTTATGCAGAAGTACATCATTCAGAGCGTGGCAATCGGAGGCGTAAAAGGTTGAGGTTGACAATATTAGTCACAAATCGTGCTAAAAAATAGCGTTAAATGAACGATATATGATTAAAAATGAAAATAAATGAAAATTTCTATTGACAAGGGTAATGATAGGGTATAATATATAAATATAAATTTAAAAGGAAATGACTGAAAACTATACAAAATAAACAAAATACAAGTCATTTTCTGATATCATTAAGGAGGAAGTATTTATGAAAAAGATGAGACATCTGGTAGCTTTGATGCTCAGTATCCTGCTTGTGGCGCTTACATTCTCCGCTTGCAAGAGCGAAGACGGCTCCAAGGATACCGGCAAAGACAATGGCCAGGCAACACCGACAGCAGCAGCAGACCAGGGCGAGCCTTCCGAGGGAGGCAGCACAGATAAGGGTCCCGTTACCCTGCGTATGTGGGCACATTGGGGATCAGAGCAACGTCGTCCCACCATTGAGAAGATTGTGCAGAAGTTCAATGAAACCTATGCTGACCGTCAGATTTCCGTAGAATACGTATATGTACCTTACGGAGATTTGGAAACCAAAATGATTGCATCCGTTACCGCCGGCAATCCTGCCAATGTTGTTATTACCGCTATCGAAGATACCAATGTAAAGGCAATGCGTAATCAGGCAATGGACATCACCGATTATCTGTCCGATGGAATCTCAGAGAAATTTTATGATAAATACTGGGATATGGTGACATACAATGACAAAGTATATGCAATTCCTTTCAATACGGATACACGTCTGGTGTTCTACAATAAGACGATGTTCAAGGAAGCGGGTATAAATGTAGAAGATATCAAGACTTGGGATGACATGATTGCAGTATCCAAAAAGCTGGATGACAAGTTCATGGGAAATGGCAACTACATGCTTGCCTTTAATCCAATCCTCGGAAACTTTGGTTTTGATACCTTAGCCATCAACAACGGCGGAGGAACCTTTGACAGCAACCTGGATCCTAACGTTCCTACCATGAACAGCAAAGAGAACATTGAGACTCTGGAGCATATGAAGGTATATGCGGATATGTACGGACAGGAGCTGGTTCAGGCAGCGATTGCAGCGAATGCAGGCGGTGCACAGGATTTATTCCTCTCTGGTAAAGTAGCTATGATTGGTAATGTATGCAACTATATTGCAACAATCGATATGTACAATGCGGAAGCTCAGGTGGATTACGGCGTATTCCCTTATCCTGCAGGTCCTTCCAGCAAGACTGGCGTACCCTCTGCATGGGGCGGCGGCTTTGTATGTACCGTACCTTACGGAGCACAGAATCCGGAGGAGTCAACCTTGTTAGCTGAGTTCATGGCTACAGAGGGTGCAAAAATCTGGGCAGAAGAGCAAAAAGACGTTATGTGCAGCGTTGAAGCAAATGAAAATCCCGCAATGGCATCCTTTGTCGGCTGGACAGAAACCATGGCAATGATGGAGAATACCTTCGGTACCCGCAGACATCCTTTTGCTCCTAATGCAGCCACCTTCACAACGGAAGCAGTGGATTCTGTTGTTAAGAATTACACATCAACCGATGTAAAAGCAGCATTAGATACAGCGCAGCAGCAAATTGAAGCTAAGATTGAAGAGGAAAAATTCATCTTCGGCGAATAATGATGATCCGCAGGGCTGGCATGATAGCCGGCAATGCAGCTTAGATGTTTTAGTAAAGGCAGTCTGTTTATTCAGGATGAAACAGGCTGCCTTTTTCTAATATTAAGACTTCGGAGGGAAAGATAATGAGCAAACGAAAATTCCATATGATCGGAAACACCCATATTGACCCGGTATGGCTCTGGAAAAGAGCGGAAGGGATGCAGGAGATAAAATCCTCTTTTGCCTCAGCCCTGGACCGGATGACGGAATTTCCTGATTTTAAATTTACCATGAGCAGTATTTCCTACCTGGAATGGGTGAAAAACAACTGTCCGGATCTGTTTGATAGGATAAAAGAGAGAGTGAAGGAAGGACGCTGGGAGATTGCCGGAGCGATGTGGGTTGAGCCGGATTGTATTATGCCTGCCGGAGAGAGTCTGATCCGCCATATTCTGTACAGTAAGCAATTTGTAGCGGAGAACTTTGGGATTGAGCCTGTAGTAGGCTACAATGTGGACAGCTTTGGCCATGGCTCCAATCTTCCGGCGATCCTAACCGGATGCGGAATGAAATACTACCTGTTCAACCGCCCTGTAAGGAAGGACATGAAAATACCGCCGGTATTTTGCTGGGTTGCACCTAACGGGAGTTCGGTGATTGCGGAGCGGCTCGGAGGGGAATACCTTGCATGGACGAAGCCGGCGATTGAATTTAACCTGAAAGAAAGCATAGAAGATTTGGAGGCTTACGGATATGACCGCATGGCGGTATTTTACGGGGTAGGAAACCATGGCGGCGGCCCGACCATCGACAATATCCGTTCCATCTATGAACTGAAGGAGGAGTACAGCGAGGATGAGCTGGATTTCTCTACAATGCAGGGATTTTTTGATACGGTGGACAAAGAACAGCTTCCGCAGCATCAGGGAGAGCTGGGAAAGATATTCCCGGGGTGCTACAGCTCGGATAATGAGATCAAGCGTTTGAACCGTGCTTCTGAATGGGAGCTGATTAAAACGGAGGCCATCGGAGCCATTGCATCCGGGATGAACAGCAGATACCATTATCCGAAGGAGGAGATGGAGAAAGCCTGGAAAATGACCCTGTTTAACCAGTTTCATGATATTCTGTCCGGGACCAGCATTGAGCCGGCGAGAAATGAAGCCTGCCAGGAGTTTCAATATGCCAGGACCATCGCGCGGTATACCACGGAGAGCGGGGTACAGGGAATTGCTAACAGCATTGATACCAGAGGCGACGGTTTTCCCCTGCTGCTGGTAAATCCCACGGGGGCCGCGTTCCGGGGGGTATTCCAGGCGGAGGTATACGTTCCAGCGGCGAACCGCAAGCAGGTAAGAGTAAGGGGAACCAACGGTGACGAGATTCCATATGCGGCTACGGCGTATTTGAGCTGTGAGCGTGATGATGCAAGAAAGAGCATCCTGTTTGAAGCGGAAGTACCTGCCATGGGATATGCGGTTTACCGGATTTTGCAGGAGGGGCCCGGCTTCCGGCCTGGGGATAATCCCATGACGGTGAAGAATACGACGGTATCCAACGGAATCATAACCATGACAATAGATGAAAAAACGGGTTGTCCCTCTTCTCTGCAAAGAGGAGGAACGGAGCTGCTGGCAGAGCCGGCGGCCATCAAAGTATTTAATGACGACCGGGGATCCTGGGGCTATGAAGCGTTGGAAGAGAAGCTGTTAGGCTGCTTTGAAGCCCGGAGCGTAACCGTGTTGGAGAGCAATTTCCTTCGGACGGTGGTGAGGAGCGTGCTGCTTTATAACAAATCTGAATTGGTTATAGACTATATTCTGGAAAAGGGCAGTGATTTTGTAAAAATGAACTGCAGCATCCATAATCATGAACGCCATACTCAGATCTGCTTCTGTGTGCCGGTGGCCGGGGATGGTCATAAGGTTGCGACAGAAACAGCATTTCTTGCGGAACAGAGGGTGCAAAATGATGGAAGCGAATATTACCAGCACCGTTTTGCGGATATTGAAAATGCCTCCGGTGCAGGAATTGCGGTTCTGAATAACAGTTCCTACAGCATGAGTCAAAAAGGCCGGGAATACCGGCTCATCCTGTCGAGAAGTGTTATGTTTGCAAGGGGAAACAGCGGTCCGGTCGAGCTTACTCCGGACAAAAGATTCATGGATCAGGGATGCTGGGACTTTAAGCTGGAACTCATCCCCCACCATGAGCCGGTGGAGCATGGAAGACTTTTCAAAGAGGCGGATTTCCTTCATATGCCTCTGGAATATCTCGGGGACAGCAACCATACCGGAGAGCATTGGCTGCGTAAGGGAAGTGAAATCACTGTAACCGGAGCAGGGGTACAGGTATCCGGCTATAAGCCCGCGCATTTGGAAGAAAAGGGTATGGTGCTGCGGATTTTTGAGAGTGAGGGCCGGGAAGCACAGGCAAGCATTCGCAGGGGTAATAAGGAATACAACGTGGATCTTGCGCCTTATGAAGTGAAAACCTTACTTTTTAAAGGAGCAAAGATGAAAGAGTGCGATATGCTGGAAAGAAGCTGAGGCAGCGGAACCGGTTTACCACTCAAAACGAAGGAGCTGGAGGATTTTGAAGGGATTGGAATTATACTTTACTAAGTAATAATAGAAGGGATAAGTACAATTAAAAATTGGCGACCCGGAACCCAGAAGGAGGATGAGCTTGAAACCAAATGTTATTTTGATTACTACGGATCAGCAGCGTTACGATACTCTGCATTGCAATGGATCAAATTTTATGAAAACTCCGAACCTGGATCGGCTGGCGGATATGGGGCTTCGGTTTGAACGCGGATACTGTACGAATCCGGTGTGTACACCATCCAGAGTATCCATAATGACCGGAATGCTTCCAAGCAGACATGGCGCTTATAATATTGGAACCGTAACGGATAAGGAGGATTTATTTCTTGGCAGTATTCTGCAGAAGCAGGGCTATCGTACGCACCATATCGGTAAGGCCCATTTCTATCCCAGTGATGTTCCTTCCGAGGAAAACAGACCCTGTGAAGGAATGAAGCCCTTTGAGGACTTTGCCGGTTTTCAGACAGCGGAGCTTACGGTAGGCCACAATAATTGGGGAATTACCGGGCATTATAAAGAATGGCTGAAAGCAAAGGGGTATGAGGGGGAGAAAGCATCCAAGGAATTTCAGGTAGAGCTGTTGCTGAAAAGGGACACCTATGCAACGGGAGAGCTTGAACTTCCCCTTGAATATCACAGCAGCAGCTGGATTGTGGACAGAGTGGAGAATTTTTTAACAACCTTGGAGCCGGGGCAGCCCTTTTTCTTAAATATCGGCTTTCAGGATCCGCATCATCCTCATGTGCTTCCGAGGAATTTTGAAAACCGTTTAAAAATGGAAGAGGTGCCGGTACCGACGAAAACTTTTGACATGCGCCTGGAGCATCTGAAGGAATTATCCAGGGGGACGATTGAGGACAGCCGTTTTGCAGGAGCCTACAGGATAGCGGGTAATCAAAATACCGTATGGGAGGAATATTTTAAAGACAGCAGTAAATCGGCAACGACCCGAAGGCATTATTATTCCATGGTACAGCTTTTGGATGAGCAGATAGGAAGGATAATGGATTTGCTGGCGGAAAAGGAACTGCTGTCAGACAGTATGATTGCATTTACCTCCGACCATGGGGAAATGCTGGGAGACCACGGAATAGGGCAAAAGGGACCGATTTCTTATGAAGAGGTAATCCGAGTGCCGCTAATTGTGGCATATCCTGAGAAAATCAAGCCGCAAGTCATAGGTGAGTGTGTTTCATTAATGGATTTATATCCCACCATTCTGGATTATATCGGTATGGAGATACCGCAAAGCTGTAACGGCCATAGCTTAAAAGAATTAATTGAGTGCGGTATCAATGATCGAAGCGGAGTGCCTGTTGAATTCAAGGAAGAAATGAATGCAATACGCTATAAATGCTTTGTTACAAAGGATTGGAAACTGGTTACCTACCCGGGGGAAGAGTTCGGCGAACTTTATCATCTGTGCGAAGATCCGGGAGAAAACAATAATTTATATTATGATACTGCTTACAGCGAGATAAAGTTTGAACTCATAAAGAAATGGCTGGAGGAAATGGAGTCCGGTGAACCAATGAATCCGAGACCCTCCAGATGCTAATCTGCAGCATAAGGAACAATATGATGTGAATTACAGGGGGATAAGACTGAATGAATGCAAAAGATAAAGATAAAAACAGCAGTAGAAAAAGAATCAACGGGATCTGGTTTAAGCTGCTCCTTTCCATATTCATTCCCGTTGCATGCCTGGCGGTCTTTGGCGTTATTTCCTATCAAAAATCAGCAAAGGCAATTATTGATAATTATGAAAAGAGTACCATGGATACCATCATGGCGATTAGTGACTATCTTAACCTGGGACTGGAAGCGGTGGAGGGGAAGTCCATTGAATTTATCAGCCTGGACAGTGTTACCGCCTATTATAATAGGGGAAAGGCAGGGCTTTCTACCTCGACGGAAGAAATTAATCTGCTGAAACCCCTAAGCGAAGACATTATGGTAATTCAGGGAGCGAATTCCTTCATTAGTGCGCTCCATGTATTCGGTAAGACAGGAATTGGCGTGTCCTCGGAATCGGCACCTCCCGAGGATATCTACGCCATGTTCTCTGAATCGGAAGAAGGAAAGGCAATTGCAGAGACGAAGGAGCGTTATCTTTGGGTTGGCAGCCATGATTTTATTGACCATAATTTTCAGGTGAAAAAGGGAGATTATGCGATTTCCCTGATCCGAAAGATGAGCTATGATAACGGCTATGTGATTATGGATGTATCCTCCGGGGAAATTCAAAAGATGTTATCCCAGTTCGATTACGGAAAGGGCAGCATCATTGCCTTTGTTACTTCGGATGAAAGGGAGGCCTTAAGTGTCGAGGGACAGGAAGCGGTATTTGTGAACCTGGACTATTACCAAAGGGCGGCAAAGGGAAAGGAAGTGAGCGGATATTCCTATGAGCAGTATCAGGGAAAGGAGCATCTCTTTCTGTATCACAAGGTGGGAGATACAGGGGCAATGGTATGCATTCTGATTCCCCGAAGTACCATAGTAAAGCAGGCAGAGGATATTAAGCAGCTGAGCATGGGGTTTGTCGGTCTTGCAAGCGTTATGGCAATTGCGGTCGGAACAATGATTGCGGGAGGAATTGCAGGAGCCATAAAGAATTTGACCAGACAGATATCAGCTACCGCCCGGGGAGACTTGACTACCTCCTTTGAGACAAAACGAAAGGATGAATTCCGTATTTTATCGGCAAGTCTGTCGGACATGGTAGCAAATATGAGAAATCTTATCGGCCAGGCGGCAGAGGTAGGGGCGAAGGTCAGTATATCAGCCGAAAAGGTATCGGCAACCTCGGAAATCATATTGAAGGATACGAAGGATATCTCCTGCACCATCGATGAGATTGAAAAGGGAGTAGTGCAGCAGGCTTCCGATACGGAACAGAGTCTGGAGCAAATGACCGGCCTGTCCAATAAAATTAATCAGGTATATGACAGCACCTATAAAATGGAGCAGATCGCTAATGAGACAAAGGAAATTGTCGGCAAGGGCATCATTATTGTGGATGAATTAAATGATAAATCAAAGGCGACCGCAGACATAACGGATATCGTTATATCGGAAATTGAGGCTCTGGAACAGCAATCCCATCACATTGAAGAATTTGTTAACATCATTGATGAGATTGCCGCACAGACCAATCTGCTCTCCCTCAATGCCTCCATCGAGGCTGCCCGGGCCGGGGACGCAGGAAAGGGCTTTGCTGTAGTGGCCCTGGAAATCCGCAAATTGGCGGACCAGTCCATGGATGCCGTAAAGAAGATTCAGGATTTGGTCAATACCATTGGAGACAGAACAAAGAATACGGTTGTTTCGGCAAAGCAGGCGGAAAGCATCGTAAAATCCCAGACAGAAGCGTTGGGTAAAGCAGTGGGAGCCTTTGAAGAGATCAATGATCACGTTATATATCTGGTTGGCAATCTGGACAACATAGCCCTTGGCGTTAAGGAAATTGAGAATGCAAAGGAAGATACCCTGGGGGCGATTCGCAGTATCTCGGCGGTTGCCCAGCAGACGGCGGCTTCCTCCGAGGAGGTAAGCGCTACGGTAACTAATCAGGTTGGCTCCGTGGAGCACTTGAGCATTTCAGCTATGGAGCTGGCGGAAAATGCCAGGAGGCTGGAGGAAGAGATTCGCCTTTTTCGAATTAAATAGTAAAAATAAAATTCATTTTAGGACCAAAAAAAATCATAATAAACCATTAAATATTCAAAAAGTGTCATTTGAAGCTTGTAATTATGATATAAACGTGATAATATCTAAATATAAACGGATGATATGAAAGGACCGGGAAGGAGGAGCCGTCATAAAAAAGATAGTGATCATTCATACAACTCCTGCTACGGTGGAGAGTTTGCCTAAACTAATGAAAAGTGTCATGGGAGATGTTGCTGTCATCAATCTCCTGGATGATTCCATGCTTCAGGATATGATTCATGGTCATATGGTGGAAGAGGTGGAAAAGCGTTGGATAAAATACAGCGAAATCGCAGCTTCCATGGGGGCGGATGCTGTTCTCAGCGCCTGCTCTTCTGTTGGGGAATTTGCGGAAAAAGCGGGGGAGTGCCTGAAGATTCCCGTGTATCGCATTGATGAGGCGATGGCGGAGCGTGCCGTAGAGGTTGGAAAGACCATAAGTGTTTTTGCCACCCTATCAACCACCCTGGAACCAACAGTGAACTTGATCAAGCGGAAGGCATCCGCTGCCGGGAAGGAATGCATCATCCATACGGTTTTGGTATCCGGTGCTTATGAGGAATTAATGAAAGGCAACCGTGAGCTTCATAATCAGAAGATTCAGGAGGCTGTACTAAGATACTCGGATTCCGACACCCTGGTATTGGCCCAGGCTTCTATGGCTTCTGCATTGGAAGGACTCCAGGGAATTGATGTCAGCAAGGTATTAACAAGCCCTGTGCTGGGGATGGAAAAACTGAAGAAGGATTTGGAACTGTAAGAATCAGAGGAAAGGCGGTAGTGTGAAGAAAAGGCAGCTTCACACTTGTACCGCTGTGGAGCAGCGGAATGTAAGTTAGTGTGGAAAATCAAGATTTTCCACATGGCAAATTTGTGCTGCCACCTAAATTTGCAGAATAGTGGAAGAATGGAGGTTAGTGAGATTGAAGGCTTCAGATAAGATGGAAGATGGGAAGCTCTATATCGGAATTGATATTGGTACGACTCATATCAAATCAGCCGTATTTCATCAGAGGGGTGAACTGCTTGCCCTGGCAAGAGAAATGACACCGGTGGCAAACGATGAATACGGTTCAATCTATGATCCTCCAAAAATCTATGGCATTGTTAAAAATCAGTTAAGGCAATGGCTCGAGAAATACGGACCGGTTCAGGGGATTTCCATTACCGGCATGGCGGAAGCGGGGCTTATGGTGAATAAAGTCACCGGTAAGGAAGAAACACCTATTCTACCGTGGTTTGATCAAAGAACCGCGGAACTGTCTGCCGGAATAACAAAGGAAGAAGAGTACGGCTATTTTAATCGGACCGGACTCCGCAACAGCTATAAGTACGGAATTTATAAATACCTCTGGCTGCTTGAACACAGCCGGGTGAGGAAGGAAGACACTCTGTGGCTTTCGATTTGTGACTACATTGCCTGGAAACTGACGGGCAGGTACGGTACGGATCCCAGCTTTGCTGCAAGAACCTATGTATATGATATTGTGAAGCATGGCTGGGATATGGAACGGTTAGCTGGATATGGGCTTACTCCGGCGAATTTTCCGACGGTGCTGTGCGCAGGCGAGCCGGTTGGATATCTGTCGGAGCCGGAGCTTGTGCCGATGTCAAACAAGACGGCCGTACCTGTATGCATCGGCGGACATGATCATGTATGCGCTGCTTATGCGGTGCTGGGCGAGGAGAGAAACCGGATATGTAACAGCATTGGAACGGCAGAAACCTATTTGGGGGTGGATGAGCATTTCTCCATATCGAAGAAAGGCTATGACTCCGGTATGGTGTACGGTCCCTTCCTTAATAAGAAGGAATATTTCTGGATGGCGAATATCTCCTCCTCCGGACAATCCATTTCCTGGTTTTGCAGGCAATTGCAGATGGAGGAAATCTCTTATTCCAAGATGAACGAACTCGTGGCTGCTTTAGGGCAGGAACCGACGGATATCCTTTTTTATCCCTATCTGTCGGGAATTGGAACGCCTCTGTTCCGGTCCGATGTCCGCGGAGCTATTCTGGGACTTAGAGAGGGCCATGAAGCCGGGCATGTGATCAAAGCCATTATGGAAGGAATTAATTATCAGGGAAAATGGATTCTGTCCCTGGTTCCCGGGATGGATGCGGCCCGGATGAAAGATGTCGTCTGCGTCGGCGGTGCGGTAAACAGCGTCCCCTGGATGCAGATTAAGGCAAATGTGTTAGGAATACCGGTGACTGTTCCTGCGATTACGGAAGCGTCCCTGCTGGGAACGGTGGCTGTAATGATAGAGCAGAACTGCGGTAAGGAAGAAAAGAAGCTGTTTTTAGAAAAAAGCCGGAAGCAGAACGGATATTATCAGGTGAAGCCTGAGATAAATATTCAATATGAAGAAATATATAAGAATAAATACGCATTCCTGGCAGATAAGTTCCTGAACTAGGATGTAGACTGGAAAGATAGAGGTAATAGGATGACTAAGGTTGAGAATTTAACAAAGGTGCTGGAAAAAGGACATAAAAGCGGTTATGCGGTTGGTTCCTTCTCCCCCAGGTATACAAAGCTGATTTTGCCCATTATAAAAGCGGCCATTGACACGGAATCACCTGTAATTATTCAGATTTCTGAAAAGGAGGTTTATCGCCATAAGGTGGCAATCAAAGATTTTGCAGAAGAGTTTTTCCGCGTCATGGAGGAATTACAGCCCAGTGTTCCTGTCGTTCTCCATTTGGATCATACGAAGGATTTTGAAATTATTAAGCAAGCCATTGCAGCTGGATTCACATCCGTTATGATTGATGCCTCCGAGCATGAGTTCGGCAAAAATGTGGAGCTGAGCAAGCAGACGGTTGATTATGCCCACCCTTATGGAGTTACGGTAGAAGCAGAGCTTGGCAGAATCGGCACTACGGACTTTGTGGAAACGGATCATGACGAAGAATTCTTTACGGTTCCGGAGGAAGCGAAGGAATTCTGTGAGCTGACCGGAGTGGATGCGCTGGCAGTTTCCGTCGGTACGGCCCATGGAAGCTATACGGTGAGACAACCGAGAATAGATTATGGAAGATTGGAGCATATTAATCGACTGGTAGACACTCCTTTGGTGCTTCACGGCGGTTCCGGAGTTCCCAGCGAGATGGTGATCAAAGCGGTACAGATGACTTCCGGCGGTGTCAGCAAGGTGAATATTGCCACAGATGTAGAGCAGTCCATGCTGCATGTTTTAGGAAAAGAAACGCATATGACGGAAGAGGAGCTAAACAGCTATTCCGGTGAAATGCTTGAGAAGGCAAGGCAGGCGGTATATGAATTGGTAAAAGAGAAGATCAATGATTATTTATTGAGTGCAGGTAAGGCGGTATAGAAAAAGGCCTGCGGCAGATGGAGGTATCTATGAAGGATAAGAAGCTACATATGATAGGGAATGCACATTTGGACCCGGTGTGGCTGTGGAATTGGCAAGAGGGGTTTCAGGAAGTAAAGGCAACCTTTCAGTCGGCGCTGGACCGTATGAAGGAAAGTGAAGATTTTATCTTCTCCTGCAGCTCGGCTGCATTTTATGAGTGGGTGGAAAAAAACAATCCAAGGATGTTCGAGGAGATTGTTCAAAGAATAGAAGAGGGCAGATGGGAAATCGTAGGAGGCTGGTACGTTCAGCCGGATTGCAATATACCCAGCGGAGAATCCTATGTCCGTCATGGTCTGTATTCTCAGCGTTATTTTAAGGAAAAGTTCGGCAAGATGGCAACAACAGGATACAATGTGGATAGCTTTGGACATAACGGAAACCTTCCTCAGATTCTGAAAAAAAGCGGCATGGACAATTATGTGTTCATGCGCCCCATGCCCCTGGAAAAGGGGCTGCCGGGAAGAATATTCTGGTGGAAGTCAGAGGATGGGTCGAAGGTATTGACCTACCGAATCCCCTACGAATACTGCTCCAGCGGAAAGGACCTGGAATATCATGCGAACCGCCTGAACTATGAGTTAAGGGACGGCGAAGATGAAATGATGATGTTTTACGGCGTCGGTAATCATGGCGGCGGTCCTACCAAGGAAAATATCAAAAGCATCCGTGAACTAAATGAAAGGGAGGATATGCCGGTCTGTGAGATGAGCAGTACGGAAAACTTCTTCCAGAGTATAAAAAAGAGCGGCAAGGAATTCCCGGTGGTATACGGCGACCTTCAGCATCATGCCAGCGGCTGCTATAGCGTTCATTCCGGCATCAAACGAGGCAACCGGAAAGCAGAAAATTTGCTGGTTAATGCAGAGAAGTGGAGCGCCATCTCCAATGTAGTTGAGAAACAGCCCTATCCTTCTGATTTTGAACTGGCCTGGAAGGATGTAATGTTTAACCAGTTCCATGATATCTTAGCCGGAACCAGTATTGCCTCCGCATACGAGGATGCTTCCTATCTCCACGGGGAAGCAATGGCCATCGGCCAGAGAAATCTTAATTATGCCATTCAGGCATTATCCTGGGATATCGATATTGAGCTGGATGTGACGATGAAACCCATCGTAGTCTTCAATTCCCACAGCTGGTCGGGAAAGATGGCGATTGATCTGGAGGTTCGCGGCCTGAGCAATGACAACTTCAGACTGACCGATGAACGGGGCAATGCCATACCTGCCCAGAGGATACAGTCGGAGGCTACGGTGAACGGCCAGTCCCGCTTATTATTTGTGGCTGAATTGCCCAGCATGGGCTACAGAGTGTTTAAATTATATCTGAAGACGGAAGAAGCACAGGTGCTGCCCCATGTACCAATCACCGAAACCACTGTTGAGAATGACAGATACCGCCTGGAATTCAATGAGCAGAGCGGCTGCATTAAGAGCTTCTATGATAAAAAATGCGACTTGGAGATCCTGCGCCGGGAAGGAGCAAGACTGGCGGTAATCGAAGATAAATCCGATACCTGGAGCCATAATATCTATAAATTTGATAAAGAAATTGCATCCATGGAGGCGGTAACGGTCCGTATCCTGGAGGATGGCCCCGTCAGATCCACCATGCGTGTAAAGAGCAAATACAGGGATTCCTATGTGATTCAGGACTTCAGAGTATATAAGGAGCTGGACCATATCGAGGTAAAGGTCAACGTGGACTGGAGGGAACCCCAGACCATGCTGAAGCTGAAATTCCCCGTAAACTTTAATTTCAGGAAACCTACCTATGAGATTCCTTACGGATATATTGAGAAGAGTGCCAACGGTGAGGAAGAGCCGGGACAGACCTGGGTAGACTTTTCCGGAGAGCATTTTAAGAATGGTGTTCTGTATGGTCTGGGAATTGCCAATGACAGTAAATACAGCTATAGCTTTGATATCGATGAGATGTCAATTACTCTGTTAAAGAATTCCGTATATGCACATCACGATCCCAAGGTGCTTGATCCCGAAGAGGAATATGTGTATGTGGATAATGGTATTCAGGAGATGACCTATGCCCTGCTTCCCCACGAAGGAGGCTGGAAGGATTCGGATATCATCCGCAGAGCCATGGAAATCAACCAGAAACCGGTCACGGTAATTGAGACCTTCCACCAGGGCAGTCAGCCCCAGGTACAGTCCTTTGTACAGGTTGACCGCAGGGAAATTGTAATCAGCGCCATGAAGGAAGCGGAGGATAAGGACGGTATTATCATTCGCGCCTATGAGACGATGAAGCGTCCGGTAGAAGCGGCTATAGAGCTGCCCTTTATGGAGCGTACTGCCACGCTGCAGTTTAAGCCCTGTGAAATTAAGACAATTAAAGTACCGTATGACAAAAATGCTGAAATTACAGAAGTAAACATGCTGGAATTCTAGATAAGCAAACTTCGCAGCGGAAAAGTACGTGAATACTTCATAAATCATTATGACAAATATTGATTTTCGAGTACTGCCGGGTTTTCTCTGCGAAGTTTTGTATTATAGCCTGTTTGTACCAGCCCTGAATTCATGAGTATTGGCAGCATGGGAATATTGTGCCTGCGGCCTGAAGCTTTAAAGCTTGCAGGTGCCGGAAAGGGGATGGCCACCATAATCAAAAAAATAACGGAACAATTATATGTCCATCAGGATACCTGTCAGGTATACATCATAAAAGAAGAGGAAAACTGCGTTCTGATCGACTTTGGCAGCGGAGGGGTATTGGAAGAGTTGCCGGAGATCGGTATAAAGCAGGTAACGGCAATCCTGGTAACCCACCATCATCGTGATCAAATTCAGGGATTAAAAATAGCGAATCGGAAGAACATTCCCATATGGGTTCCCCATCAGGAGCAGGACTTGATCGCGGCGGCGGATGAGCTTTGGCAGAGAAGGGAAATATACAATAATTATAACAACCGCCAGGACCGTTTTTCCATCCTGAATTCTGTGGATATTGCCGGAACTCTTAAGGATTACGCTGCTTATATCTTTCATGGCAGAAGCTATCAGATCCTGCCGACCCCCGGGCATACCACCGGTTCCATCTCAATAGCGGTGAGATTGCAGAATCAGAGATGCCTGTTTACCGGAGATTTGATCTATGAGGGAGGAAAGCTTTGGTCCCTGGCAGCCACACAATGGAGCTATAACGGCGGAGAGGGTATTCCTTATCATATTTTATCCCTCTTATCCGTGAAGGAGCAGGGCTTTGAGCTCCTGCTGCCCTCCCATGGAGAATCAATTACCTCCATGCACTGGATTGATGTATTGATCGAAAGGCTGGGACGAATGCTTAAGTTAAGAGGGCATAATCCAAGGCTGATGCTGCTGAGGGAAAAGCCCTATGAGGAGATTACCCGGCATGTTCTCTTTAACCGGACCAGCATGTCCAACTCCTATGTTCTCCTGTCTGAAAGCGGGAAAGCTCTTATTATTGACTTCGGATACGATTTTATGGCGGGTCCGGCGGCCGGAGCGGATCGAAGCTCCCGCAGGCCCTGGCTATACACCCTTCCCAAGCTGATGAGTGATTACGGTGTTACGAGGATCGATGCATGTATTCCCACTCATTATCACGATGATCATGTGGCTGGTCTGAACCTGTTGAGGGAGGTATATCAGGCAAGAATACTCTGCCCGGAGAACTTTGCGGATATCCTGGAGCAGCCGATGGAGCATGATCTTCCCTGCCTTTGGTACGATCCGATTGCCGTGGATGAGAGATTGCCGTTAGATCAAACCTTTTGCTGGGAGGAATATGAGATTACGCTGCACGAATTCCCCGGCCACACCAGGTATGCAGCGGCAATGGAATTTACAGCGGATGCAAAGAAATTCCTTTGTACCGGGGACCAGTATGCCTTTGGAGAAGGAATACAATGCAATTATGTCTATAAAAATAAATTTGATTTTGATGATTTTATAAAAAGTGCCCGGCTAATCCGCAGAATTAAGCCGGATATTCTGCTGTCCGGACATTGGACGAAGCTGGATTATACACAGGAATTCCAGGAAAAGCTGGAGGAGCTGGGGCGGGGAATTGATGAGCTGCACCGGGAGCTCCTTCCGGAGGACGGATATGATAGAAAGCAGGAGGACTTTCCTGTAATTATGCAGCCCTATCAGAAGATAGTGGAGACGGAAGAAAGCTTTTTGCTGCAGATGCGGGTTACCAATCCTTTTATGGATAGAAAGCCGGTGAAAGCAAAGCTCATTCTTCCGGAGGGCTTTGAAGGCGGAGCTGAATTCGAGGCGGAAGCAGGCCCGGGGGAAACCATTTGCTTTGAAGCAGTAATCAAGGCTCCCGCGCAGCCCGGATACCGGGATAGAATTGCCTGTGATGTTTCCTTTGGAAGCCAGCGTTTTGGAGAACAGGCGGAAATGCTTGTCACTGTAAAAGCGCAGGCGGGCAAAGCGAATAACGACATAGAGAATGGCAATAAAGCAAGAAATAATTAAAGCAAGAGACATGGAGATAAAAAAACAGACGCTGATAAAACATGTCCGGGAGTGGAGGGAAATATGCCAAATACAGTAGTAATAGCGGATGATATCACGGGAGCAAATGATATTGGGATTATGTATGTCAAAGCCGGCCTGGACACGGTTGTATACAGCCATGACAAGCTGAGCACGCGGGAAGCCTGGACGGATGAAGTGACGATAATCGATACCAATTCCAGATTTTGTACCTATGAAGAAGCCTATCAAAGAGTATATTCCGCCGTGAAGTTATTTCATAAGAATGAGGTACATCAGTTCATTGACAAGCAGTGTTCGGTATTCCGCGGCAACATCGGGGCGGAATTTGATGCGATGCTGGATGCGCTGGAGGAAGAATTTGCAGTTGTGGTATTGGGATTTCCCGATAACGGCAGGACGACGCTGCACGGAGTACATTATGTACACGGAAGCAAGCTGGAGGACAGCCAGTTCAGGAATGACCCGGTTCATCCGATGAAGCAGTCCAATCTGGTGGATATCCTTCAGGCCCAGACAAAGCGTAAGGTGGGTGCCATTTTTTATGAGATTCTGGATCAGGGAGCAGAAGCTTTAAAGCGTGAGATAGGGGAAAAGAAGAAAGAATTTAATTATATCATTCTGGATGTCCGGCATAACGAGGATTTAGCCTTGATCGCAGAAGCGGTTGAGGACGAGAAAATTATCTGCGGAAGTTCTGCCCTGGGATATTATCTTGGAAAGAGAAAGCAAAAGGGAGTACCACAGACTGTGCAGCAGCCTGTGAATGATACGCCGGACGGCCAAAAGACACTTTGTATCGCGGCAAGCCTGACACCGCAGACAAAAGCCCAGCTTGCCTATATGGAGGAAAAGGATTATCCGGTACTTACTCTTGATACCATGAAGCTGTTCACAGAGGCAGAGCTCGGCAGAGAAAAAAGCCGAATATTACAAGAATATCATGAGGCCAGCAATAAAAGCAAGCTTGTAATCCTCCACGCTATGAATGGGGAGGAGCAGGTAAAGCAAACCAAAGCCCTGGCGCTGCAAAACGGAATGGATAATACGGCTGTTTCCTACCTGGTGTCAAATACTTTGGCGGAGTTAGCCAATATTATTGCCGAAAATTACAACCTGAAAAAATTCATTATTTGCGGAGGGGATACCTCGGCCTCCTTCTGTAACCGGATGAAGATCAAGGGGATGAGAATCTGTGAAGAAATCGAACCGGGATTGCCGGTCTGTGAAAGCATCACAGAGCCTCATTACAAGTTGGTATTAAAATCGGGAAGCTTTGGTTCCGCGGAGTTTATTGAGAAAGCAAGTGACTTTGTTTCACATTGATTGATCTTCAGGGTGAAACACGGCAGATGTTATTACTATAAAAGGATGGTAACGGTATGAAGGAAATAAATTATTTAGAACAATTAATCGAAGAATATCCGGCGCTTGCCCCCTGTAAGGACGACATACATAGGGCCTATGAGATGCTCTGTGTCACCTACCGGCAGGGCAACAAGCTCCTGGTCTGCGGTAACGGCGGAAGCGGAGCGGATGCGGAGCATATCGTGGGTGAGCTGATGAAGGAATTCTATATCCGGCGTCCCATTAAGCCGGAGAGAAAAGCGGCCCTGGAAGCTTACGGCGAGGACGGAAAAATACTGGGTGAACATTTGCAGGAAGCCCTTCCCGCGATTACCTTAACCAGCAACATAGCGCTGTCCACCGCCTATGCCAATGATGCGAAGCCGGAGCTGGTCTTTGCCCAGCAGGTATACGGCTATGGTGCGGAGGGTGATGTACTGCTGGGGATCAGCACCTCCGGTAATTCAAAGAATGTGATCTACGCATTAAAGACGGCGAAAGCAAAGGGAATGAAAACTCTGGGGTTCACCGGCCGGTCCGGCGGGGCCTTAAAGGAGCTGTGTGATGTATGTATCTGTGCTCCCAGCGACATCACCTATAAGATACAGGAATATCATCTGCCGATTTACCACACTCTCTGCAGAATGGTGGAGGAGGTGTTTTTCGGATGAATTGCGTAGGCGGAGTTGATATCGGAGGAACGAAATGTGCGGTCAGCATCGGGGTTGTATCGGAAAAAGGGGTGGAAATTATTGATAAGATCAAATTTCCGACACCCAAGAAGCCAAAAGAAGCAGTCGAAGCCCTGGTAAGCAATCTGAAGCTTTTATCGGATAAGTATCCGGACAAAAAGCTGGAAAGCATCGGCGTAAGCTGCGGAAGCCCGCTGGATTCCGCAAGGGGATTGATTTTATCCCCGCCTCATCTGAGCAACTGGGATCATATCGATGTGGTGACTCCTTTTACAAAAGCCTTCAGCGTACCGGCTGCGGTGCAAAATGACGCCAATGCCTGTGCCCTTGCGGAGTGGATGTGGGGCGCTGGAAAAGGGACGAGGAATATGATTTTTATGACCTTTGGAACCGGACTGGGAGCAGGGCTCGTTTTAAACGGGGAGCTGTATGCCGGAACCAATGATATGGCCGGGGAAGTAGGGCATATCCGCCTGGAGGAGGATGGCCCCGTAGGATACGGTAAGGCCGGCTCCTTCGAAGGCTTTTGCAGCGGCGCCGGCATAGCGGAGCTGGCAAAGCCTCTGGTGCAGGAATACCGTGACAGGAATATGGAAACCCGTATCCTTGCAATCCAGCCGGAGGTCGCAAAGCTTACCACCGCCGATGTGGGGCTGGCTGCTTCCCAGGGAGATGAGCTGGCCATCCGCATATTTAAAACTGTGGGAGAAAAGCTGGGGAAGGGGATATCCATTTTAATCGATGTGCTCAATCCGGAGCGTATTGTAATCGGAAGTATCTTCTTAAGACAGGAAAAGCTGTTACGGGATGCGATGGAGGCTGTCATAGCCAGGGAGGCCCTGAGCTGGAACCGTGAGGTATGCAAAATTGTGGCAGCGGGGCTGGGCGAAGAGGTCGGAGATTACGCGGCATTTTCCGTAGCGATGAATATCATTAGGAGGAGAGAAAAGTGAAGGTAAAAGATCCGCATTTTAAACTGGAACGAATCAGAAAATATATAGATGAGGATATCCTGGGCACCAGAATCAGGGAATCTATTGAACTGCCGGTGTGGAAGTACCTGGAGACCGCCATGGAGGAAAAGATAGATGACGCTTATGCCATCGATTACGATGATTCTGCGTGGTCGGATTTTAAGCTCTGGGATTCCTGGGGCGGCTATGATAAGGTAGCATGGTTTCGCTGCAAAGTAACGATTCCGGAGCATTTTCTCGGGAAGACCCTTGCCTTTCAAGGTATCATCGGGCCTCGGGACGGCGGCGGTTCTACGGCGGAAACCCTGCTGTATATCAACGGCAGGCCGGTACAGGCCATTGACGTGTGGCATGAAGAAGCCTTTTTGGATCCGGCAATTTACCAGGAGGGAAGAGAACTTCAAATCTCCCTTAAAAGCTGGAGCGGTGTTCTGAATATCCCCAGAGTAAGAGTTTTTAAGGAAGCAAAGCTGGTTGTGATTGATCCCAAGGTGGATAAATTCTATTTTATTATCGATACCCTGCTTAAGAGCGTGGAGCTTTTAAATGAGAACGATTTAAGAAGGATAAAGCTGACCAGGCTGTTAACCGATACCTTTCAGAGGGTGGATTTTCTTAATTTAAAAAAGGATTCCTACTACTCCTCTATTGAAGCGGCCCTGGAGTTCGTGCAAGCAGGGCTTGAGGAATACGCTAAAATAGATGAAATAAAACCCACGGTAACCGGTGTGGGCCATTCCCATATCGATATGGGATGGCTGTGGAGATATTCCGCAACCAGGGAGAAGGCTTCCCGAACCTTTTCTACGGTGCTGAATTTGATGAGACTGTTTCCGGAATACC
>JAFAGA010000062.1 GCA_023423045.1 Bacillota bacterium
GTTCTGTAGTGTGCCAGCGACCTACAAGAGGAGAATAGCACAAAAAAGAACGAAAGGAAGATGGGAGTTGAAGGGTTTCATAACCCCATCGGTGCCTTTCGCAGAAAGGTGGATTATAACAATGAAACAATCTATGTAAAGGGGTGTCCCCTGTTGGCGTTGTTTAACTTTATGAGCTTATTATAATGGCTATTTGTGTCCAAATTATATTGAATTAGTGAAAGATTTGTGAAAGACTTCTTAAAAGTTGCGAAAAGAGCCATACAATCCTGGAATTGTATGGCTCTTCTAAACAGCTCCCCAAGGGACTCGAACCCTCGACCTACGCATTACGAATGCGTTGCTCTACCAACTGAGCTAGGGAAGCACAAATGCTTCATATTTTGACCCCGAAACAGGCTACTCAACTATTCTATTATAAAGCTCGGAAAAATTCAAGAGCTTTTTCTTTTTCTTCGTTAAATCTTTTCATTTTCCCGATAAAGGTGAAGCATAATCTGGAAATATGGCAGGCCTTCCATTTGCAGAAGGTCTGCCATGCTGTTGTCAAATATATGTTTTATCTATCTTCTTTCACCCATAAAGCATAGTCCGATAGCACCTGGACCCGAATGTGAGCCAATGCTTGGGCTTACATAGTTAATTATAATCTTGCGGTCCGGCAGCTTTTCCCGTATCAGATCAGCCAGGTAACTGGCATCCTCAAAAGCATCGCCGTGAGCAATACAGATCACTTCATTGCTGTCCTTGTATTTCCCCATGGATTCAAGCATATCATTGCAGATGGTTGCCAGGGACTTCTTTCTTCCTCTGGCGGTAGACAGCGCTACCAGCTGTCCCTCCGGATTGAGGTAGAGGATGGGTTTGATATTGATCATGGAGCCGATGATTGCGGTGGTTTTGGAGATACGGCCGCCCCGATGAAGATGGTTCAAGTCATCGACGGTAAACCGTACACAGAATTCCTGCTTATGTGTCTCAAGCCAGGAGGCGGTTTCGTCGATGGATTTGCCCTCCTCCTTCAGCTGCACAGCCTTCATGACAAACATGCCTTCTCCCATGGAGGCGTTCAGCGTATCAATTACAATAATCTTTGCGTCGGGATTCTCCTCGCATATCTCATTGGCTCCTGTAACAACGTTACTGCAGCCGCCGCTCAGCGCTGAAGAAAAACTGATATGTAATATGTCAAGGCCCTGATCGACATAGCCTTGAAACGTCCGGCGAATTACTTCGGGATTGCTGGCCATAGTAGTGGGCATGAGCCCGCCCCGCATCTTATCATAGAATTCCTTTGGTGTCAGATTGATTTCATCTCCGTAGGTGTTTCCCTCGAGATCATAGTAGTGAGGTATAATTCCTATTTGTTTTTCTTTGATATATTCATCCAGTAAATCGGAATTTGAGTCTGCAGTAATAACGAAATTCTTCATAGATTCGTCCCTCCCGGATTGTGATTATGAGTCTATTCTACTAGAGACGGGCTTTTTTAGCAATACTTGTGTTGCAAATAGTTTATTTTTTATTTATAAAAAATTTATAATTGAATAATGGTAACATTGTAAAATTTATAAAAGCAGTGAGTCTCATAAGATAAAAATAATATAAAGGTACCAAAAATACAGCAAAAGCAGTGGAAAAATAGGGAATTTTATATATTGACAATTAATACTATTATTGGTATATATATAGTTTATTAACTCATAATCTATTGGAATAGTATGGATAATAATATACTCTTCACAATACGCTCTTGGTTTGGAGGTACCTATGGATAAAGAAGATATAAAAGCACCCGGGAAAAAGAAGAAGGAAGATAAGGAAAAAGGGAAATTGTCAAAGCCGCAGAATAGCATGGTAAGACGGTTTCAGTCAATCCTGGCACGTATCCGTGGCCTTATAAAAGGCAAAGGCGGATATTCGGAACAGGAGAACGGGGAAAAGAAGCCCCAAGCACAGGAAGCCGGGCCGGTCAGGCAAAACGGTATAACGGAGTTTCTTAATAAAAACGCTTTTCTGAGAAAGTTCTCCGGTATTCGGACTACCTTACTGATTGGTTTTGCATTCCCTGTTCTTCTGATGGCGATCTTCGGAATCGTTTCTTACAATAGATCAGCCAATGCTGTCATTAAGAATTATGAAAGCATTGCTTCAGATGCCCTCAATGCAGTCCGTGACTATGTTTTTATGGGAATAGATGCGGTGTCTAAAAAATCCTATGAGTTAACTGACAATAAGAATGTGAAGAATTACTATAAAAATGCGGATAAGATGAGCCCGGAGGAAGGTGCTGCCTTACTTGAGCCGCTTAAAAATGAAGTGGCCAATGCCAGGGCTTCTCATACCTTTATTTATGCGATGCACGTGATTGGTGAAAAAGGAAGCAGTATCTCCTCCGTCGGCGATCTGCCGGAAGATATCTATTCTCGTTTTCTGGAGTCGCCGGAGGGACAGAGTATTGCCACTGCGCTGGAACGCTATGTGTGGATTGGTAAGCACGGCTTTCTGGATGGAGAATTAAATAATAAGAATGTAAATTACTCCGTATCAATCATAAGAAAAATGGCGGAGAATAACGGATTTGTCATTATGGATATTCCGAAAACAGAGATTGAACAGGCTATTTCTAATATGAATCTCGGAGAAGGCAGTATTGTAGGTTTTGTAACTTCGGACGGTGTGGAAGCATTGCTGAACACAGAAGATGCTTCCGTATTCAGCTCAATGGAATATTACAAGGATGCGGCCTCCGGCAATCAGCCCGACGGTTATTCTTATGAGAAATATAACGGCAAGAAATATTTATTCCTCTATAGTAAGGTGGGGAGTACGAAAGCCATGGTCTGTGCACTGGTTCCCGAGAGTACTATTTTGGCAAAGACCCAGTCCATCAAGTTGTTGACACTGGTTTTTGTGACCCTGGCATCCTTAATTGCTATTCTTGTAGGAACCATGATTGCCGGACAGATCGGCACGGAGATTTCCGGACTCAGTAAATCCATCTCCTTAGCGGCAAAAGGAGATTTGACCACAAGGTTTACTACCAGGCGTAAGGATGAATTCTTAATCCTTTCCAATAGCCTGACAGATATGATGACAGGTATGAGAGGTTTAATTCAGCAGGTCACGGAAGTCGCGGATAAGGTGAATACTTCTGCGGAGGAGCTGTCGGATACTTCCGGCGATATTCTCACCTCAACACGGGATATCTCCCTGGCAATTGATGAGATTGAGAAGGGTGTGGTTCAACAGGCAGAGGATACGGAGCAGTGTCTGAGCCAGATGTCCAATTTGTCGGACCGAATTAACCAGGTTTATAACAATACCTATGAGATCGAGCAGATAGCCAAGGATACCAAGGTAATCGTCGGGGAAGGAATTACCACAATTGATGAGCTGAACCGGAAATCAGGTGAAACAACGGATATCACAAAGGTGGTCATCAGTGAGATAGAAGACCTGGCAGTCCAGTCCGGCAATATTGAGGATTTTATAGAGGTTATTAACGGAATAGCGGATCAGACTAATCTTTTGTCCCTTAATGCATCCATTGAAGCGGCAAGGGCAGGAGAGGCCGGACGAGGCTTTGCAGTGGTAGCAGAGGAGATCCGCAAATTAGCAGATGAGTCTTTGAACGCCTCCAAGCAGATTACGGCGATTGTCAAGGACATTAAGATGAGGACAAGGACAACGGCAGATTCCGCAAAGCAGGCGGAAAGCATTGTCGGTTCCCAGATGGAAGTGCTTGCGAACACGGTAAGAAATTTTGAGAACATTAATAAGCATGTGGGCAAGCTGGTGAATAATTTGAATAATATTGCCGAAGGAGTTCGAGGAATCGAGGGGGCAAAGGATGACACCCTGGATGCCATCCGCAATATCTCAGCGGTATCCCAGCAGACAGCTACCTCCTCCGAGGAAGTCAGCGCCACCGCAATTAATCAGATTGCCAGTGTTGAATATATGAGCAGTTCCGCTTCCGGACTTGCCGCGGAGGCCGGACGCCTGGAGGAAGCAATTCAGATATTCAGGATTAAAGAGGAAGAATAAATAACGGGCGGCATTCCTTACAATTCGCTCTTATAGAAAAGTGGCTTTTATAGGTTATTCACCTGTAAAAGCCACTTTTGATTGTATTAACCGGATACTCTTTTTTCAAAATAGGTCAGCAGCTTATATAATCCCGTTGCGACAACGCAGAGAATAACAATTGACATAATTACCCAATCCAATTTGAATACCTGGCTGCCGTAGATAATCAGATAACCGAGGCCCGCTTTAGCCGCAAGAAACTCCCCGATAATAACCCCTACCAGGGAAAGGCCGATATTGACCTTCATCTGGCTGATGATGGAAGGAATATTTCCCGGCAGTACCACCTTGAACAGAACATCCTTCTTTTGGCCTCCTAAGGTATAGATTAATTTTACCTTATCCTCCTCGACGGACTTAAAATCCGAATAGAGGTTGATTACGGTGCCGAAGATAGCGACAGAGACCGCGGCAACGATAATGGTTTTTATATTATTGCCTAGCCATACGATGAATACCGGTGCCAATGCCGATTTCGGCAGGCTGTTCAGAACAATCAGATATGGTTCCAGCACTTTGGAGATACTGTCGTTCCACCATAAAATAATTGCCATGATAATTCCTAATACATTTACTAAGAAAAAGCTTCCCAGCGTTTCCAGCAGTGTGACACCCACATGATAGAGAAGCTGACCGCTTGCAGTCATTTCCAGGATGGTTTTCATAACCCTTGAGGGACTGGAGAATACGAAGGAATTCAGGATTCCCAATCTTGCTGTGATCTCCCAGGCGGCAACAAAGCTGACCAGAATAAGCAGCTGGTAGAAACGGACCCGCCTAAGATGAAGCCTGTGCTTTCTAACATATGCCTGCTGAGCTGCGGAAATATTCAGGCTATTGCTTTCTACCTGTTTATGCTTCCTGCTCATGTTGAGTTAACTCCTTCCATATCATATTAAAATATTTCTGGAACTCAGGCGCACTTCTGGTGGTAAAGGGAGTTCTGTCCTCGATGGACAGGTTGATATCGAAAACCTTCTTTACAGTTCCGGGACGTGAAGATAATACAATGACCCGGTCCGCCATACTGATCGCCTCTGCAATCATTACCGTAATGCAAAAAAAAACTATCGAATAATTCGATTCCGGCGGTCTCTCCATCCCAGGTTATTTTTTTGATAAGAGTTCGTAATAAATACTTTCTTTGGTTAATGTCCGCAGTATCTATCAAGTTGTTAAAGTTTATCAGATTCTGATGCAAAATGTTAATATTGTTGAGTTCGCCTGATACATACTTTTCTTTGTCTCTCAGAGCTTCTATTTGGCTCTTTATTTCATTTTGTTTCCTGTCAAGGTCTTCTAGTTTGGGTGTGACATATTTTGCGACTATAGCGCTTTCTGAATTAGATAATTGCTCAAGTAAGTTATTGATCATTTTTGTATTATTCTGATATTCCTCTTCGAGGAGTGCTATATCATTTTGAGAATCGGCAGATAATATCAAACTTTCCTTTTGTTTTAGGTATTTTTTAAAATTATCATTGCTATCTGATGATGTCAAATAATTTTTAATTGCATTAATAACAGCTTGCTCGAATTGATAACCAGGAAGGTTTTTAATATCACATCGGGAGCCTTTTGACAACACCTTCATTTCACATGAATAATAAAAAAGAATTCGGTCACCGTGTCTTTGCACGCTCTTTATCCTAAGCTTAGATTTACACTTAGCACATTCTATTACCCCGGAGAGAGCTGCAATATTAGAAGTCTCAGAACGTATATTGCCCTTGTTCTTATTATGATTTATATTTTCTTGAATTTTTATATAATCAGATCCGGATATAATACCTTTATGTTTACCGATTGCAACAATCCAATCAGAAGGATTTCTGCGGTCATAGCCTTTTTTCTGACTGGTTCTGTTATAGCACATGAGACCATGCTTACCATTAAATTCAGATTTATCGTTACAGATATTGCATCCAAGTGAGGAAAAATAATCATAAGCATCTCTATCAGCGACACAATAAACTGGATTACTGATAATCATACTAATAGAGCCCTTTGAAAAATCACAACTATTCTGAGTCTTAATGTGATTTGAAAGACAATATGATTCAACTTGTGAAAGACTGTTATATTCGAGATACTTGGCGAAAAGGAGAGAAGCCACCTTTAATCCATCTTCATCGGGTATTAAATTGTATAACTTACGTTCTTTGTATTCGGAATCAATAAATATTGCTTCCTGAGAACGATATCCCAGGGGAGTGATGCCACCAAGCCAACGGCCAGTTTTAGCAAGAGCTAACATATTATCACGTACACGCTCTGCAATCGTCTCCCTTTCAAGCTGGGCAAATACAGACGCTATGTATATCATGGCCTTGCCCATAGGCGTAGAGGTATCAAAGTTCTCTGTTGCGGATACAAAGGAGACTCCGAGCTTTTCCAACAGTTCCAGCGTATCGGAAAAATCAGCTACATTTCTGCTGATACGATCCAAGCGATAACACATCAATATATCCACTTTTTCTGATTTTATATACTGTAGCATTTTTTGAAATTGAGGCCGGGCAGTGGTTGCAGCAGAAAAGCCTTCATCTTCAAAAACTACATACTTGATACTATAGCTTACATATCGTATATTTGCATAATCTTTGCAGAACTGTAGTTGGTTTTCAACAGAATCACCCTTTTCAGTAAACTTTGATTTACGTCCGTAAAGTACTATTATTAATTCTTCCATAAATACCTCCGTTAAAATTATAAAGCCCTGGTTGATTGCGGCCAGAGCTTATAGTATAATAGTTATGACAATATCGTAGCTCTGACCAGCTTGATATCGTTTGCGCTCCTGTTTGCAGCAGGGGCGCTTTTAAATGGTTATCATTTCAGATATTATATCATGGATCTGATTTTTGTTCTTCAATGAAATAGACATATACTCATCATAATACTGTTGTTTTGCGTTATAGTATGATACAAAATAATTAGAAATGGGTGACAAATCATCTATTGTTTTAAAATGAATGCGATATAGCGATTCGCCTTCTGATTTTGTGCATGGCTCAGTAATTAGTCCTGAAGGAGCTTTAATTGAATTATGAACTATTACATATTTTTTCTTTGGTCCTAATTTGAACTTAATTGTAGGATATACACAACACAAAGAAAGATATGGTCCTGTTTTAAAACAAAGCAAATCAAGAGGAACATTATTTGATGATAAAAGAGATTTTAGATATTTACATAATTCGACTTCTTCCGGTTTTAATGAGGTTATTTTTTCATCAAAGAGTATTTTGATATTCCTCATGATATGTACAAAAATATTACCACATAACGAAGCATCATTATACGAACGATGCAGTGAATTAGTGTTAAGGCTTAAGTGATCCGATATAGTAGCCAGTTTGTGATTGCCTAAACCTTGAATATATTTGCGAGAAAGAGCAAGGGTATCGTGATAGTATAAATTGCATGAAATTGAGTTGCGCTGGAGGGCTTGAACAAGGAATGAAATATCAAAACTGGCATTATGAGCAACCATTAAAGTCTTACCAATAATCGCATTGCCGATAAATTCAACAAATAAAAGCATAACATCTTTTTCGGAGGGAGCATCTTTAACCATATCATTTGTAATCCTATTTACTTTTGTGGCCGAAGATGGGATTCTTATACCAGGATTTATTAAAGAAGAAAAATGCTCATGTTCCTTCCCGCCGACAAACTTGATAGCTGATATTTCTATAATTCTGTCATCAGTACAAGAAAATCCAGTGGTTTCAAGATCAAATGCAACAAATTCATCTAAAAAAGAAGAAATAGTATCGTAATTTAACAATCTATTATGATATGAACTCCGTTCATGGCATTCATCTTCAATTGATGTTTTTTCATCCTCATCTGAAATACCATCAATTGTAATCGTAATTTTTTCACGAAGCGGAATATATGTCGGTTTTGTTTCGGAGCTATTAGGTACGTCTTGAACACTATGAATTTGATGAGCATGGGAGATACATTGCTCTGCTTGTTTGGCTTTTTTCTTTTCAATCTCTATTTCGACCAATTCATCTAATGAAGGACCGAACAACTTTCTTATAAACCGCATTATAGACCAGAATGCAACCCACATTATAAACCCCTTCTTTCGTAGTTATTATATAGACATAGTAATTGTTTTGGATAGAAATATCAACAATAATATGAAATGTATTACAAATATTCTCACATATCTCTGGACAAAATATATACTAGGCTTCAGAATATGGAGAATGTAAACCATGAATATTGAGTTAAAATTTAAAATATATCAATTAAGAGAAAAAAATGGACTATCTACACGGGATTTGTCAAGAATATCCGGCATAAGCAGGAGTTGTATAAATGAAATAGAAAATAATTGTGGCAATCCGACTCTTAAAACAGTATGTAAATTAGCATTAGCATTAAATGTCATGCCGGAAGACGTTTATGAATATCATGTAATAAAAAAATCCGATGCAAAATAATCATAAAAAAATGTCGAATAATAATGAAAATAATAAAAACAAACAGTTATATGCAGAATAATAATGAAAATACGTTATATGGCTATGATTTGTCCTTTATAAAGGACAAATCTGATTATTTCGCGCACATGGTTCCACCGATACGCAGTTGAAACCCACCTGTACGCACTATGAGTCCACCCTCCTCTTGATGTGAATTTTACAGAAGTTTTCTATATCCATCAAGGATGCTTCGCAC
>JAFAGA010000033.1 GCA_023423045.1 Bacillota bacterium
AGTCCAGCTAAGAAATGTCAATAGTGAATTAAAAAACTTCTGATAGTTTTATTAAATGAAAAAAGAGTGACTTTAATAGACCTTTTGACATTACATCAAACGGCTGGTTCGAAGGAGGTATGTATTACATTAAGCAGCGATGTCGCATCTCGCTTTTAAGTAATTCTTTTGATGTTCTTCAGGTGTGATGATTTGAAATTCTTTTTCATCACGAAGAATGGCAAATACAATGTTACAAACTTTATGCATGACAGCACCAAGTGCCACCATTTTTGGCTTTGCTTCACATTTTTTAAGGTAGTAATCACGAAGCACAGGATTCTTAGCAGAACCATTTTGATTCTTGCTTATACTGATTAAAGCCATTGTGTGAAGGACACGTCTGGCAATGCGAGAACCGCGTTTTGACATATTTATTTTAGTTCCTTCAAATTTACCAGATTGCTTTACAGCTGGATCTAAACCAAAGTAAGCAAACAGCTGCTTTGGAGAGTGAAATGCAGAGAAGTCGCCAATTTCACTCATAAGAGATACCGCAGAAAGGAAACCTGCACCTTTGTATGATTCAATAAGGTGAATCTGCTGTACAAATTTAGTATCCCCGTTGGCATCAACAAGCTCATGCATGTTTTCCAATATAGAAGCGATTTCTTCATCATACTGGCGGATAAAACGTATGTAAATCTGGATACGCTTGAAGTTACTGCTGATAGAATGACCAAAGGTTTTTGAGTCATTTGCGGCCTGAATAATGGCATTATACTTGTTGTTAGCATATGTAAGTCCAAATCGTGCAGTGGAACGGATGGAGTCAACGATTTCCTGCTTGTCCGCTGAAAGAAAAGCATCTGGAGAAGTGTACTTTTCTAATAAAGTAAGCGAAGTATTGGTAGTTATTTTTGAAAAGATTTTCAAGTATTGTGGAAATACCATACGGAGCTCACCTTGTAACTTATTGATATAGGCTGACCGGTTATCCATCAGATCGTAATACTCCCTTGAAAGATTTCTTAAATCAAGAGCGAGTTCGGATGGTATCAGAGAAACTTTCAAATCCGGTTTTAAGCCAATTAAAGCAGCCTTTTTTGAATCGAAACGGTCATTATGCACTTTTCTTATGTTGATATTTGTGCTACTCTTAGTGATGATAGGATTGATAACCGAGCAGTTAAAACCCTTATCACGAAGATAGCAGAAGAGTGGGTAATGATAAATTCCCGTGGATTCCAGAAAGATGCGACTTTCTAAGGAATACAACTCTTCTGCTTCTTTTATTTTAGAGACAGCGAGTTCCAGGGATTCAATACTAGAATGTAGGATTTTATAAGGCTTTCCTACAAGGGTCTGGTTTGGAAGTGCGATAGACATCCATGTGAAGTCCGCACCAACATCCATACCGACAGAGATGAATAAATCATCGAAATTAAATATAACTTTGTTTGACATGAGCGAAAGCTCCTTTCTGATAGGAATCCATTTCCAGTGCAATGAGTACACAACCTTGCGAGTTATGCGGGTATAGCCTGTGGCTCCCAACCAGCTAAATCATAAAACCTCATTGAATGGACTAATTGACTAAAATACAGGTATGAGCCAGTAGGAACTGGCTTCCCAAGGAGGAAAACATTCTTTCTCCTATCCAAAGAGATGATACCTTATGATAAGTCTGGTGTCTATCAGGGAACCTCAGACATGTTAGATAAATAGTAACTTCTGATTAAGGATGAATTCCTTATTCAGTTACAGAATAAAAAGATGTTAGTAAGATATAAGCCTTGTTGGCTATATCATTATTATACAAGGAGGAGCTTTTATGTCTGCGTAAGTGGCAGGAAAATCGCTTAGAATAATCCGGTAATCATACCGCTCTCATCCACATCGATTCCTTCCGCGGCAGGGACCTTCGGTAATCCCGGCATTGTCATTACCGTACCGGTAATCGCTACCACGAAGCCTGCTCCTGCAGACACATATACCTCTCTGATATTGATACGGAAGCCCTCCGGCCTTCCCAGCCTGGAGGCGTCATCAGATAGGGAATACTGATTCTTAGCCATACAGACGGGCAGCTCCTTATAGCCCAAGGACTCGATTGTTCTGATTGCGTTCTCCGCAGCCGGATCATAGGTGACTCCATCCGCACCATAGATCTCCTTTGCAATGGTATCTATCTTCTCTTTAATGGACAAGTTTACATCGTATAGCGGTCTGTAGTTGCTCGGTCTTTTTTCAATGGTAGCAAGAACCTTTTTCGCCAGATCCAGTCCGCCTTCTCCGCCCTTCTCCCATACTTC
Source organism: Bacillota bacterium (assembly GCA_023423045.1). Classification (GTDB taxonomy): domain Bacteria; phylum Bacillota; class Clostridia; order Lachnospirales; family Lachnospiraceae; genus Mobilitalea. The sequence goes on from JAFAGA010000033.1 coordinate 2,295, forward strand.
ACATAAGGAGAACTCACAATCTCTTCCTACACAGAATTCCCGGATATACTGAAGCTCCGCCTCGGTGTCCGATACAAAACGGTTAAGCCCTACTACCACTGGAACCCCGAATTTCTGAAGATTCTCAATATGCTTCTCCAGGTTGACAATTCCCTTCTTCAAAGCCTCCAGATTCTCAGTCCCCAACTCTGTCTTGAGTACACCGCCGTTATATTTTAATGCTCTGACTGTCGCTACCAGAACAATTGCATCCGGCTTAAGTCCGGCCATCCGGCATTTAATATCCAGGAATTTTTCGGCTCCCAGATCCGCACCGAAGCCGGCTTCCGTTACCACCACATCGGCCAGCTTTAAGGCAGTCTTAGTCGCTCTCACACTATTACAGCCATGGGCTATATTGGCAAAGGGTCCGCCGTGAATGATTGCCGGTGTATTTTCCAAGGTCTGAATTAAATTAGGCTTCAGGGCATCCTTCAGCAACGCCGCCATGGCTCCGACGGCATTCAGCTGCTTTGCCGTTACGGGCTGCCCATCATAATTGTAAGCAACAACAATTCTTCCAAGCCTCTCCTTTAAATCCCGCATATCCTCTGCGAGGCACAGCACGGCCATGATTTCCGAAGCAACCGTAATAATAAAATGGTCTTCCCTTACAATTCCGTCTGCCTTTCTTCCAAGGCCCACAACAATGTTGCGGAGTACCCGGTCATTCATATCAACACAGCGCTTCCATACGATCTGGTTCGTGTCAATTCTCAGCAAGTTTCCCTGCTGGATGTGATTATCCAGCATTGCTGCCAGAAGATTGTTGGCAGATGTGATTGCATGAAAATCACCGGTAAAATGCAGATTTAAATCCTCCATGGGAACCACCTGGGCATTACCGCCGCCGGCCGCTCCTCCCTTGATGCCAAAGCAGGGTCCCAGAGATGGCTCTCGCAAAGCAATACAGGATTTTACCTCCATAAGTCCTAATGCCTGTCCCAATCCAACGGTTGTTGTCGTTTTTCCCTCTCCTGCGGGAGTGGGATTGATTGCCGTCACCAGTACCAGCTTTCCATCCGGATTATCTTTTACTTTATCCCATAGTTCATCGGACAGCTTTGCCTTGTGCTTTCCGTAATATTCTAAATCATCCTCCGGGATATTCAGCTTTTCTGCTACTTCCCTGATATGTTTCAGTTGTGCTTCCTGTGCTATTTGAATGTCTGATTTCATTGTTTCCCCTGCCTTTCTCATTTTGTAATACAAAATATCTTATATCTGATTGTAGCGATTTATCTGCCATTATTCAAGATGACTTTACTATTTTCATTTATTAATTATGGTAATTATTCGGTATATTAATATTAATAAGTTCTTTCGTGCTGTATTTTAGGGCATTTTAGCGCTATAATGCAAATAATACTTGCGTTTCGAATAGAGGAAAGCTATACTATTTATAATTTAACCCGAATAATTCCGCTTGTGATGAATATAGAAAGGATGTACCTAATGAAATTTAACACCGTGATTTTTGATTTGGACGGAACCCTATTGAATACCTTGGATGATCTGAGGGATAGTTTGAACGAAGTTCTGGTTTCTAACGGCTATGGTTCAAAGAGCCTTGAGGAGGTCAGGCGGTTCGTAGGTAACGGAGTCAGGAATCTGGTTCGCAGATCCGTCCCGGAGGAGTGTACCGCGGATGAAGTAACTCTTATTATGGAAGCGTTTAAGGAAAACTACAGGCATAATATGCAGAATAAGACAAGACCTTATAACGGTATTATGGAACTGCTTCTGGACCTGAACCGTTTTAATTATAAAATAGCCATAGTATCCAATAAATATGATGCCGCCGTAAAGGAGCTGTCCCGAACCTATTTTGGTAACCTCTTTCCCGTTGCAATTGGCGAAACACCTGAGATTAAGAGAAAGCCCGCTCCGGACAGCATCTATACTGCTGTAAAAGAATTAGGCTCCGATCTGCGTTCCGCTGTTTTGGTCGGTGATTCCGAGACCGATGTGCAGACTGCAAAGAATGCAGGTATCCCGTGTATCGGTGTTACCTGGGGCTTCCGCTGCCGTGAAGTGCTGCGAAGTGAAGGAGCAGCTTATCTTATCGATACCCCGAAAGAGCTTCTTACCTTGTTATAATTAGGCTCTGACTGAAGATAGCGAGATTCATATAAGAGATGGCTGCTTTCATCAATCAGCCATCTCTCTTCCTGTATTCCTCTGGTCCCCTTACTCAATCCTGTGCCGCGGCAAGGAGAAACTATAACACCGCCGACTCAATTATTCTGAAAGATTTATTCTCACAATTTATCTCCGCCAATATTCCATAGGGCAGACATATCTTTGGTTCCGTATGACCAAAATTCATATTGACCAGCACCGGCAAATCCTCTCTGTGAAACTCTGCCAGAACCTTCTTAATTACAACATTATATTCATTATAGAGGGCTTCATCCTGCGGCTTTCCAAAGATCATTCCGCGGATACAGCTTAAAATCCCGGTAACACCATAAAAACGCAGGGCTATCTCTACATACCAGACCGGGGGCTTTTCTTCGGAGGTTTCAAAAAACAATATGGTATGATCAAAGGATGTCTTGTCCGGGAAAAGCTCTGTTCCCCGGAGCATGTCAAAGACCTCCAGGCATCCGCCTAACAATCTGCCCTGTACCGTTCCCTTCCCCTGTAACAATTCATATCCATGGTTTGGACGCTTTTTTCTTGAAATATTCTGATTTTCTATGAGCCAGGGAAGGTATTCACTGGTCCACTCCTCTGCCGGAGGAATCATACCGATGGGTTCGTCGGAGAATAATGTCTTTTTAAGCCATCTCACGGTATAATCGTCCATAGCTACGTTTTCTGCAAAGTCCGTCAGCAGTGCGGGCCCGTAGATGCTGGATATTCCCGCTTTATAGCACATCAGATGAGTGGTCGTGGTGTCGGAATAACCTATGAATATCTTCGGATTCCTACGGATCACATCAAAATCAATATAAGGAAGCATACGAATGCTTTCAATCCCTCCGATACAGGCAATCACGCCCTTGATCTCCGGGTCACAAAAAGCATTCATTAGATCCTCGGCTCTTTTCTCAGGATGCTCATAGATATATTCCGAGCCCTTCAGAGTATGAGCCATCTCTCTGACCTTCAGGCCGAATACCTTCTCCAGACGTTCTTTTCCCTGACGGTAACGCCAGAGAATGCTCTCATCTCCTGCTCCGCCCCAGGATAGGCTGACGGTTGCCACCGTGTCTCCCTGATGTAGTCTTGACGGTTTGATCAACTCCTTCATGATGTCCTCCTCTCTTATCTTCAAACAGACCTCAATTTATATCTCAACTATAGCCTGAATAGTCTTTAAATAGTCCTTAAACAGTTCCGTATAAAGTATAAATATCTTTCTGCTATATTGATATCAGAGCATTGATAGAGCATTCTGGAGCCCACTACATCCTCAATCTCATTAAATATCAGTTCTCCTTCATCTCCTATAATAAAATCAATACCCACCAGTCCAAAATCGAATTCCTCCATGATCTGTTCCACAATGGCCCGCTCTTCCTGCCGCAGCGAATACAATCTTACTTCTCCTCCCAGAGAAAAATTCGATTTAAAGCCTTCCTTCGCAGTGCGCAGTACAGAGGCGATAATCTCTCTGCCAATGACATATACCCTAAGATCCTGATGCCTGCCTCCGGTCAGCGGTTGTACAACGATGTCGCTTGATCCAAGCCCCTCCCTGATCGTGGAAACGCTTGAAGATGGCTCATCCTCTTTAGCCCGGTGCAGAAAGACCTGGTTTCCTCCGTGTCCATCCACCGCTTTTATCACAATAGGCCCCTGGGCAAACCTTGCAGGGTCTAGTACCTCATCAACCTGAAAATTCCGAAAGAAGCAGGTGTCTAACATCCTGATACCGGTTTTGGCCAGATATTGATAGGTTCTGGCCTTATCATTGCAAATCTCTGAGACCATGGAATTATTGAATACACGGATTCCCATGGCTTCCAGTTGTCTGCTCAGTAACGGATAGATTGCGCGGCAGATTGCAAAATCCGGCCTCTCAAGCTCCTTCCCTCCGGAGCTGATAAAGCATCTTCCCTCCCGGACGCCAAATTCCAGTTCTTCGACCAGAAGAAGCTGGATTTTAACTCCCAGTTTATTTCCTTCCCCGACATAAAACTGGATATATTTTTTATTGTATACCGCGCTGTCCCGATAGTAAATGATCCAGCCAACCATAGTTACCTCCGTTCCGGGAACGCCAAGGTATCATAAATACCTTGTATCCCATGGATTTCATATCGCTAATTCTTATATCTCCAATACATTGCACCATAGCTCAATATGCACCACAGTTCAATCTGCATCACAGTTCAATCTGAAGCTTAGTTCAATTTGCATCACAATTTAATTTATATCATCAACAGCATTTAATTTATATCATCAACAGCTCACATCTGCATCTCAGATCATCAATACTTTGAGCCAAGTGATCAAGTGTACATCATCTTAATTACAGTCTTTCCCTTATATGCCTAAGAATAGCATCAGCTGCATCTACTCCCGTACAGTCATAGATGTTTTTAAAATGGGCATTGGAATTCACCTCGCAGACCAGAGGCTCTTCCTCTTCGCCAAAGAGAAGATCCACCCCGGCAAAATCCAGTCCAATAATATCACAGCAGCGGACTGCAAGCTCCTGTTGTCGCTTTGTCGGTTCAAAGGATCGCATCTTCCCGCCGATGGTCAAATTTGCCCGAAAATCGCCATTTTCCGAATAGCGGTACATTCCGGCAATTACTTTACCGCCGACAACCTGCAGACGAATATCTCTGCCGAAGCTCGATTGAAGGAATTGCTGAAACAAAACCGGCTTGCTTCCGATGGACTTCATACGCTCTATGCATTCCTCCCTGCTGTGAACCAGGTATACCTGCTGACCGAAGGAGCCGAAGCATTCCTTAATCACCATCGGAAAGCCCAAACGGAGTTCCACCGCATCTAAGAAATGATAATTGGTATAGCCAATATTCTCAAAGGTCATGGGTGCAAGAATCGTTTCTGGCATCGGGATTCCCTCCCTCATCAACATAAGATGGGTCAGAGCCTTATCATCACAGGTTTCAATGGCTTTTGCCGAATTAAATACGGGATAACCCAACTGCTCCAGATATGTCGCCAGCTTAATATCCTTGTCCCAAAAAAGAATGAAGTCCGCCTGTTTTTCTGGAGGTCTCATGGTTATATCAATTAATATCTGTGCATTTGTCCTTAACTCCATGGAAATTCCATGCTTTTCTGCTGCCGATAGCAGCCGGTCATGGATATCGTTAAACTTATTGGACTGCAAAAATTCATTAACAATTAAAATGCCCTGCATTATTTCCTCTCGCTTCCTGCTCTCATACTATGGCCTATTGTAGCACAAGTCCATGTGAAATTCCAGTTCCTTTCATTCTGCAAATCGAATGTGAAAATCAAGTGCAAATCAAGTCATGTGTCAATTTAGCGTCCTTGAGAGGCACTGTCTATCATTTTTCAGAGCAGAGCAAACAACAGGAAACGGCAAGCCACTTCTCTTATGTTAATAAAGTGTTCTCATCTTACATCAATTAGAGCACACAGACGAAATCGAAATCTGGCATATCTGGATGGGAATGGAAGTTCCAGCAGGACAACGAACGAGAAAAGGGACGTTATAAAATGATTTTTATCTGCAATACAGCTGTAGTATTCTTAACTTATACTACTATGTATCGTAGAAAAGCTTCATTTTGCAACATCCCTTTGATTTTCTATCTATTTCCTGTTGTTGGCTATCTATCTCTGAATTATAGCAGCTTTCTTAACTATGATTAATATTCTTCCAGATATTGTTCAAATTCCTCTTCGGACATCAATATCTTCCTGGGCTTTGTTCCTTCCTCCGGTCCAACCACACCTGCCTCAAACAGCTGGTCCATAATTCGGGCTGCCCGGTTAAAGCCGATTTTATATACTCTTTGCAGCATGCCGATCGAGGCCTTGTCCTTCTCAATAATGAACTTGCCGGCTTCGGCAAAGTATTCGTCCCGTTCGTCCGCACCGGCGGAAGAGGCTCCGTCTCCGATTTTGGCATTATTGATTTTATCATGAATATCATCACTATAATTGGCCTCATTATTATTCTTCTTCAGGAATTCAACCACAGAGCTTACCTCCTTATCAGAGACAAAAGCTCCCTGGATGCGAACCGGCTTGGGGTATCCGGAGGGGAAGAATAGCATATCACCCTTGCCCAGCAGCTTCTCCGCACCGCTGCCGTCCAAAATCGTTCTGGAATCAATGGCCGAGGATACGGCAAATGCAACCCTTGATGGAATATTTGCCTTAATCAAACCGGTAATAACATTGACGGAGGGCCTTTGAGTAGCAATAATCAGATGCAGTCCCGCTGCTCTTGCCATTTGAGCCAGACGGCAGATGGCATCCTCAACCTCTCCCGGAGCGACCATCATAAGATCCGCCAGCTCATCAATGATAATAACAATCTGGGGAAGCTTCTGACAGCTCTCATCCTTAAGATGAGCCACCTCGGCCGCCTTTTCGTTATAGCCCTTCAGATCACGCACACCGACATCGGCGAACTTCTTATACCGTTCCGTCATCTCCATTACAGCCCAGTTCAGTGCCGCAGATGCTTTCTTCGGATCCGTCACTACCGGTATCAGCAGATGAGGAATTCCATTATAGACATTCAGCTCAACCACCTTGGGATCCACCATGATCAGCCGAACATCCGACGGCTTTGCTTTATATAGAATACTCATAATCAAGGTGTTAATACATACGGACTTACCGGAACCGGTGGCACCGGCAATCATCAGATGGGGCATCTTGCCGATATCGGTGATCACGGTCTGCCCTCCGATATCTTTGCCTACCGCAAAGGCAATATCCGAAGGATGCCCGGTGAATTCCTTGCTTTCAATCAGTTCCCGGAAGGCTACCATGGAATTCTCTTTATTGGGAACCTCGATACCAACCGCCGCCTTGCCAGGAATCGGAGCTTCAATTCGTATATCTGCAGCCGCCAGATTCAGCTTGATATCATCGGCCAAAGCGGTAATTCGGCTAACCTTAACCCCCTGCTCCGGCTGGAGCTCATATCGTGTAACTGCAGGACCGCAGCTGACATTGGTAATGGCTACATGAACGCCAAAGCTCTCCAGCGTGCTCTGAAGCTTCATCGCTGTTTCCCTTACGCCGGTTTCTGTATTCCCCGACTTTCCGGACTTGGGCTTTGGCATGGAAAGAAGGTTCAATGGAGGGAAAACATACTCCTTTTGCTGGGAATGCTGATCAATGTCCAGGCTTTCTATGTCAGTAGAATTACTATTTGTTCCTTTTTGTTTTTCTTCTTTTTTTATGTCATCATGTACTACAGATGTAGTATCACTCGTTTCCGGTACTACTTCAGGCCTTGTGTCAGGTGTTGCTTCAGGCATCGCTTCGAATATTTCTGCGGATGCTTCCACGGCTGCCTCTGCATGCTCCTGTCCGGATTGGCCGAATTTATTTCTCAGTTCCTCTTCATATAGCGGAAGCGTTTCATTTTCTGCTGATTTTGCATCCTCATCAAACAGGCCATGAAAATTAAGTACCGGCAGCTCATCGACGTCTTTCTCTGATCCTTTCTTGAGCTTACGTTCCTTGAACGGTATAAGGCTATCCTTTCCGCTCGCCTCTTCCTCATCATTTACTGCAATCTTGCCGCCCTTCTTACCCTTGGCAGCAACGTCTCCCTGATTGAGAAGAAAGGTCTTGGGTGGTCTCCTTCCCTGAACCTCTGAAGCAGAATTCGCTTCCAGCTCCTCCTGCTGCTCCATGCGCAGCTTTTGATATTCCTTCCGCTGAGAAATTGAGCTCTTACTCTTCCTGGCTATATAGGTAAAGATCGCTTTCCCCGTAATGACAATGACTGAAATAAGCATTACAGCGATCAAAATGATATAAGTTGCCACCTCCTCGAATAAACTGCAGAATATCATAACTAAAATTCCGCCGATTAAGCCGCCGCCGCTTCTTGTATTCATGGAGTTCGTAAAGTATTCTACGAATTTTGTCTCCTGGCTGTAGGAGTGGGCGATCAGCTCAATTACCCCGGACAGCGCAACAAAAAAGACACTGGCGCTGAGGAGCTTACGCCCTGCCCTGCGATTGCCGAGATTAGAGATATGAAAGGCTGTCATAAAAAACAGGATAAAGGGCAATAGATATGCTTCTACACCCACCATCCCAAATACAAAGCTGCTTACCGCAAGTCCTGCTTTTCCGCTTAAATCAAAATTACTTAAAAAGAGTAAAATTGATAAAACCAGAGCTATGACCAGAATAATTTCATCCTGCACCGCTCCGTTTTCTCTGATACTCTTTTGATTTTTTCCATTGGTTTTTTTCTTCCGTGTTCCTGATGATGTTTTTCTCGTTTTCTGTTTCGGAGCCATTGCTCAAAGTTCCCCTTCCATAAGCAATATTTGGAAAACCTGTATTTCACAGGAAAACTGCTTATCGTGAATATTATACCTTTTATAAAAATGTTATGCAAGTCAAACTTCGTACCCGAATCCGGGCTTTTACTGCAGGCTTTCAGAAAGGGAAGAGGCCATCCGTTACTGTCCTCTCAGATATAAAGACAGTCCATACAAAGCTGAGAATTATATTATAGCTATCTCTGCAAACAAAGGTATTGATTTTAACCTAATACCCCTTGTATAATATTACCATGAATTTGATTTACCATAAGGACACAGGTGAATTAATATAGTTGGAACTGCCATTAGGAGGATTTCTATGATACATGTCAATGCGAGAGCAATCGTCATACAGATAATAGATAATGAAACAGAGAATCCGGATACTCAGATATTATAATTTGATGGAAGGGCCTGCTTACGGTCGTTAATGTTCATATTAGAGAGAGGTGTAATCATGGCAATGTGGAACCCGTGGCGTGGCTGCCGCAGACATAGTGAGGGCTGCACATACTGTTATATACATAAAGGGGATTATAAAAGAGGCATTGATACAAGTAAGATAGTTCGTATGGATAATTTTTACGCCCCGGTTCAGAAGAATAAATCAGGAGAATACAAAATAAAACCAGGACAAACCGTATATCTTTGCTTTTCTACGGATTTTTTGATAGAGGATGCAGATTTATGGCGGCAGGAATGTTGGCGCATGATAAAGGAACGGTCTGATTTACACTTTATTTTCCTGACAAAAAGAATTGAACGTTTTAGTAAATGTGTTCCGGCTGATTGGGATAACGGATATGACAATGTAACCGTTGGCTGCACAATTGAAAATCAGGACAGAGCAGATTACCGTCTGCCTATATTTTTAGAGTTACCAATCAAACATAAAAACATCATCTGCCAGCCCCTAATTGAAAAAATCGACATTGAAAAATACCTGCAGGGAGTTGAACTAGTGGTAGCAGGCGGAGAGTCTGACAAAAACGCCCGACCCCTTGATTTTGAATGGGTTCTTTATATTCGTGAACAATGCCTGCGAAGACAGACACGTTTTGAGTTTAGACAATGCGGCACATATTTTATAAAAGACGGAAAAAGCTATACGCTGGCGGTAAAAGACTTGTGCAGTCAGGCTCGCAAAGCAAATATTAATTGCTGATCTTTTCTTGAACGCCTGGTTAGCCCAGGCCTGTTCCCCTCCCAAAACCGCTTTATTGTGTAAAGGTAAAATCAGGGCTGATTTTCCGCTCAACGGATTTCAACCCTGATTTTGGATTAAATTAATCCATATCCATATTCTTAATACCTGCTTTGATGCTTTGCCTGTTATCCTTACTTCCTGATATCTGCTTGATCCATTGCTTTTCCTTAATCTTCTGCTTCATCTCCCTGCGGTGCTCGAAGTTCACAAGCTCTTTCTGCAGCTTTAACCAGCTTTCCCAGCGTTTTCGGTCCAGGGTTCCTTTGTTTAACGCGAATCGGATCACACAGCCCGGTTCATTCTTATGTTTACAATCGTGAAACCGGCACTGTTTTACCATCTCCTCGATATCACCGAACATAAGCTCCATACCGGTATCCGCTTCCCATAAAGATAAGGAGCGCATTCCCGGCGTATCAAGGATTAAGCCTCCCTCCGGCAGAAGGACCAGCTCTCTGTGAGTTGTTGTATGCCTTCCCCGATCATCATCTTCCCGGATTTCTCCCGTCTTTAAAATCTCTTTTCCCGCCAGATAATTTAGAAGTGTTGATTTTCCCACACCGGAGGATCCGAGCAGAGCTATGGTTTTGCCGGGCGCCAGGTGTTTTCTGATTTCGTCAACTCCTTCCCCCGTTATACAGCTTATGGCGATCACCTCTACCCCGGGGACGGCGGAACAGGCGATCGCTGTCTTCTCTTCCACCTCATCGCAGCAATCTGCTTTTGTCAGCACAACCACCGGTATTGCACCGCTTTCCCAGGCTGTAATTATATATCGTTCGAGCCTTCGCATATTAAAATCCCGATTGAGAGACTGAATCAGAAAAACAGTATCTACATTGGCTGCCACAATCTGTTCCTTTAATTCACGGCCCGCACCGGCTCTTGAGAATTTCGTCTTTCTTGCTAACACAAAGCGGATATGATGCGCCTTGGCATCCTGGGAATATTCCATAGCAACCCAGTCGCCGACGGCCAGAAGCATTGCTTCTTCCGGTCTGTTCACCGGCCTGTTAACTGAAAGCTCTCCTTCTTCTGTTATTACACGAACGATCTGACCATAGTCAGCAATCACTCTTCCGGGAAACATCCCGGCAGCTGAATTCTTTTTCCATTCCTTTTCAAAAAATTCATTCCATCCATATTCTTTTAGATTCATTTATTAATTCCTTCCATGTTGTTTTGATTTGTACAGGTCCTTTTTACCAGCTTAATTTGCATTACTATTTTCTTCGTTTTCTGTTTCTGTTTTTTCATTTTCTTTTTTCACCTTTTCCTTCTCTGGCTTTTCCTTCTCCGCCTTTCCGTTCTCTGTTTTTCCCTTCTCTGTCTTTTCTGCTTCTACTTTCTCCCACTCCAATATCTTCTCCTTCTTCTCTGCCACCGGATTAAGGGCATAAAAATACCGCAGATTACGGCTACTACCTGCGGATTTATAAAAAAGGACATATAAAAAGCACGCTACCAAGGCGTGCTGCTATTTTTATTCAATACACGATTCAGGTTGCTCGAAGAAGGTGCAAGGCTACTCACACATGTCAATGATTGGACAGTATACCTTGCCGATATTTAGTTAGATTATTGTCACCTCATTATATTCTCTTCTCATAATCTAACATCTCCTTTCTAAAAGCGTTGCTTTTAATCAATCATGAATTCAGTGTATATAATCTCCCATTCTGTTCGGCTGTATACCTACAACCTGCAGGAATGTGTCAACTAGAATTTTATCTCAAATTCCATACATTGTCAATCAGTTTTTATAATTGATTCCACTCATGCTATTCACATTGTTTTTTACAAAAATGTACCCCCTAAAACAAGGGGTATCCATCTATTGGCATTGGTGATTAAAATTTTCTTACCATGCTTGTTATGCGCTCCACTTGTTCCGGATCGTAGTGTGAGAAGAACAAAGTTTCTGCCTTATCTAAAGAAGCAATCCTATCCATATCCTCTTTTGTTAATTCAAAATCGAACACGTCAATATTCTGTATCATTCTTTCTTTATTAACTGTCTTTGGAATTACCGATACACCTCTTTGAATAAGGAATCGTAAAGCGACCTGTGCATTGGATTTGTTGTATTTATCTCCGATTGTTTTTAAGGTTTCATCTCCAAACAAATTATTTTTTCCTTCAGCAAAAGGGGCCCAGGCCTGAATTTGCACTCCGTATTTCTTCATGATTTCATGAGCTTTTACCTGTTGGTTAAAGGGATGAGTTTCCACTTGGTTAACTGCCGGAACAACATCATTATACTTAATAAGATCGATTAATCTGTCCGGATAAAAGTTACTTACACCGATTGCTTTTAGCTTTCCTTCTTTATATAATTCCTCCATAGAACGGTAAGTTCCATAGTAATCATTAAATGGCTGATGAATTAACAATAAATCCAAATAATCCAGCTGAAGTCTTTCTAATGAGCCTTCGATCGATTTCTTTGCATTTTCATATCCATAATTAGAAATCCATATTTTTGTAGTGATGAACAATTCCTCTCTTGGAACACCACATTTTTTAATAGCGTTTCCAACCGCCGTTTCATTGCCATAGCCCTGGGCGGTGTCGATTAAGCGATACCCCACTTCGATTGCATCCAATACGCATCTTTCACATTGCTCCGGATCAGGAATTTGGAATACTCCATATCCCAGCATTGGCATTTTTACACCATTGTTTAATTCTACATACTTCATATTAACTACTCCTTTTTATGATTTTTGAATTTAACTGTAAGCCTTCTTCGAAAAAAATTTATAAATATTCTATTAACGCTAAGCAGCTTTTACCGGATGAAATTTGTCATAACAATCGGGAGATCTTCCGGAAGCCGGACATTGCTCTGATGCTTGCACTTTATCAGATAAGCCATGTTATTTGCCAATGTTTTCATAATGCGGACACCTTCTTCATCGGCATATACATCCTCCGGAGTAAAACCGTGAATACCATTCCAATAACAGGATGACACAACGGGCATTTGTGAAATCGTAAAGTATTTGTTCAACTGGTCAAAGGTTGCGCTGGAGCCGCCTCTTCTGCAGCTGACGATACATGCACCAAACTTCAGTCTTTTTGCCTCCGGTTCAAGGCTATAGAATAAACGGTCGAAAAACGATGTCGCCGCACCCGTAGCCGATGCAAAGTGCACGGCGGAACCAAGAATGATGCCATCCGCTTCCCGAAGTGCCTGACCTACCGTATTAACCATATCATTGTCAAAAACACATCTGCCGGTTTTGCCCTGCTGTTTGCAAACCCTGCAGGCAGTGCATCCAAACACCGGCTTCTTGCCTACCTGAAATATTTCAGAAGCAACGCCGTTCTTCGCCAATTGTTCCTTAATAATACTGAGACCCGTGAATGTACATCCATTGGCATTGGGACTCCCGTTGACCAGTACAACTTTCATTTCGACTTTCCTCCTTGAAGCTTTCTTGTATTTTCGTTATAATAACATTGTACAACCCGGTAGTTACCACAGAGCAAGAGCAATTTAAAATAATTTATTTGGAGGTATCTTATGTATACAATGAAAGAAGCATGCGAGCAGGTGGGAATTTCATATGAAACGCTGCGATTTTATTGCAACGAGGGACTTGTTCCGAATGTCAAAAGGGATAAGAACAATTATCGCAATTTTGACGAACGAAACATACGTTGGTTAAAGAGTTTGCAGTGTTTAAAAAAATGTGATATGAGCATTAAGGACATGAAAAAATACATGAGCTTATGTTTAGGCGGGGAGGCCACAATCTCTGAAAGAAAGCTTATGTTGGCTGTTCAGAAAGAATTATTAAGGAACAAAATCAATGAAATTAATGAAAGTATTGATTTCATTGATAACAAGCAGAAATTTTTTGACGGTATTTTAGCCGGGGAGATTAAGTATACAAGCAATATCATTGATCTTGATGAATAGGCCCCGAGTATCTGCTCCTATTCCTGTTCCTATTGTTGATCACAGTGAATTGCCGGCTCAAGTTCCCGGATCAGCTTGATTACGCTGGAGGAATCCTTCTTACCGTAACCAAGCTGCTGTGCCAACCGGTAGAACTGTATCCCGGTGTTCAATTTAAAATTAGCAGTGCTGCAATCCTGGCAGAGCTGCCTTGCCAGTTCAAGATACTTCAGCACCAAATCGATCACAAAACCCGGCTAATTTGATAAGTTGATATAATCGGCCCTAATACTGCCATTAACACATGACAGCCATAAGTATTGAGCCTTACATGACATGCAGTTCATGACTGCCTCGTAATCGTCTTTTTTATTCACTGGTATTGTTTTAAGGTCATCTTCAACCGCTACCAATAATTCTCCTGCGCCTTCCGCACGAATCTGAATTGTAATCTTATTTCTTTCACTGCTATAAAATAAATACCCCACTCTATCACCTGAAAAAAGCTGCACCACTAAGTTCTCTTCTGCGGGCTGCTCCTCACCGCCATAGCGTTGATAATTCACCTTCCCAGCTTTGCCATTTTCGAAAATGATACTGACCGGCTCACTTATGCGGAGTTCAGCACCGGGAAGCTTCTTTGAAACTATATGGTAATGGTTGTAAGCTTCACAGGGTATTATAACAGGGACCTCTCTTTTTAACGCTTTAAGTACCGGTTCATTGACTTTACCTTTTTGAAGGCAATGAAGGAAGTTATTAAAAATGGCTTTGGCACGTTCCGCATGCAACCGGCCTCCTTCATCAAGCCAGCGAATTAATTCCTCCCATCCCTCGGGGACAGGAAATGCGATGGGCGAATTGGTACAGTCCATCTTCTTATAACTCCAAAAGGACCAGCTGATATTAAGCTGTTCATAAAGGGGAAATACCGTAGTATACCAGTCGCAGTTATTCTCTCCGCCTTCACCCATGAATAATGGTACATTCAGTTCCTCCGCCTTCCGGATAAATTCGTGCAGGCTTTCTGCATCAGGATTACTCCAGTACTTATGAAATTGAAGCATAATATTATCTGCTGCCTCTTCCTTCGTAAATGGATCGAAAATGCTAAAATCCGTTGCCCAATGAACTCCTTCTAAAATAATCATATGCTTGTCATCAATCTCTCTGATTTCACGAATTAATCTTCGATAAAGCGGCAGAACCTTATGATTATGCTGATTAAAAAAGTCAGGCACCGGCTCATTAAGCAAATCATATCCGGCCACAACCGGCTCGTCACGATATCTTTTCGCCAGTTCCCTCCACAAAAATATCAGTTCCTCTTCATACTTCTGCTCCATGAATAAATAAGGCTGATCCGCTTCACTGTCATCGATATTCTGGCCTGTCTGCCCTCCGGGAGCACCATGCATATCCAAAATAACATAGATGTGATTGCGTCTGCACCATTCGATCAGTTGATCAATTCTTGTAAAGAGATCAGGCAGTAAGCGCAGCCGCTGATCCTTTATCTCATACAGATGTCTTGCATTCAACGGCAATCTTACAGAGTTAAAGCCCTCTTTTGCAATGAGCTCAATATCTTTTTCCGTGATATAATAATCAAGATAACTTTCCCAGAAGTTATCAGCAAATTCTTTGCCGCAGAGTTTCTCAATCATGGCTTCCATTCTGCGAGGGCGGTCACATTTCCGGTAAAGCTTCCACATATAGCCTTCCGGTAAAAACCATCCTCCAAGTCCAAATCCCCTTAGTAAAACAGGAGATTTTCCTGCATAGATCTCCTTTCCCGCTGCTCTCACAAAATCCATATGTTTTCTTCCTCCTGCTTTCTCCAAGTAATATTAGGTAATTACGAAACTCATAACTGAAACTATTGTATACAATTATAAAAACATGTCGTTTCGCAATTGCCTATCTCTAAGCAATATTTATATTATTAGGATGATCCTTAACTCCGAATACTTTTTGCCATATTACTTATCATAACCTTTTTTAGGATGACTTACCAGGCCCTGCCTCAAGGATTTTTATCTAATAAATTACTCATTTTCTTCCAGATGCATCCTATCATTTACAGCGCTATCCTTGTATAGTGTTATCCCTTTACAGCTCCATCCCCGATCCCTTTTAATATCTGCCTCTGAAAAACAGCATAAAAGATGATAACAGGAATAGCGGATAATATCAGCGCACTTAAGATTGCCGACCAGTCGCTGCTATATTGACCAAACAGGATATTGGTTGAAAGCAATAAACTGTACTTTTTGTTGTCGGATAAAGTGATCAACGGCAGCAGGAAATCATTCCATACCCACAGCACGTTGGAAATACTGATCGCCACTGTTACGGGCTTCAGCATCGGAAGTATGATCCGGAAGAATGTTTTGAGCTTACCGCAGCCATCCATTGCCGCCGCTTCTTCCAATTCAAACGGTATCCCCTTCACAAAACCATGGTACAAAAATATAGCCATGCTTACGCCGAATCCCGCATATACAAAGGATAAACCGACTAAAGAATTCTTGATATGCAGTGCCAATATGACTTTATAAAGCGGTATCATGATGGAACTAAAAGGAATAAGCATCGAAAAAACAAATAGAGCAAAGATGGCAGAGGACAACTTGGTCTTTGTTCTGCATAAACGCCAGCCCGCCATAGCGGAAAATAGTATCATCATGCCGACACCCAGGATAGTTAACAACGCTGTGTTAAGGAAACTTCTCAAATAATGCATTTTCTTAAAGGTACGGATGTAGTTCTCAAAGTTAATGGTAACCGGCAATGCCATCACATTAGTTAAAAGTTCTCCGTTTGATTTAAAGGAATTCATCAAAGCCATGAAAAGCGGAAAGAGCCAAAGCAGTAATAGCAGTATGAGCGCGGTATATACTGCAAGATTATTAATTAATCTTTTCTTCTTCATTCTATAGTTCCTGCTCCTTTCTCTTCATCGTCCTCAACTGGATTACCGTAATCATTAATACGATCATAAACAGAACGATGGATTTTGCCGTAGCATATCCATATCTGCTGTTTCCCGCAAAGGCTTCTTCATAAATATTAATTGCTACCGATTGGGTGGCTCTGCCGGGTCCTCCTCCAGTCAGTGAATAGATCACATCAAATACCTGGAACATAGAGTTTAAGGTCCAAAAAATGCAGATTGTCAGGGAGTGGCGTATCATTGGCAGGGTTATTCTCCAAAAAGTCTGCCAGGAGCCTGCACCGTCCAGGCTTGCCGACTCCATTAGATGTACGGGAACTCCCTGAAGCGCAGCCATATAAATAATCATCAGATAGCCTACAATTCCCCAGGAGGATACGATTATAATAGCAATAAAGGCATACTTCGGATCTCCGATCCAGGATTTATCAAAAAAGGTCATCCCCCAATGATCTGCCAAATAGTAGAGAACCTTAGTAAATATAAAGTTCCACATGTAGCCTCCGATGATCATGCTGATCATATTGGGCATACAAAACAGGGTTCGAAAGATTCCTTTCACCCTTTTCCTGCTTTCAATTCCAACGGCAAGACTTAATGCTAATATATTCGCAACGAATAACATTACCAGAACATATTTGGAGGTGAACAGCATGGACCTCCAGAAGTTCATATCCTGAAATATCTCGATATAATTTTCTATCCCTATGAAGTCTTTTGTTTTGGCTAGTCCATTCCAGGAGGTCATGGAATAATATACTCCTGAAAATGCCGGATACAGTTTAAAAATGAAATATACGATGAGGGCCGGAGCAACAAACAGTAACAGACTTAGGTTGTCTCTATTCTTTTTGGTCATTTGGCAATCTCCTTAAATTTGAGTGCAAGAAGGGCGGGCACAGGCCCGCCCTTGTATTATTTACTGATTTAATTTATTCGATTCCTTAAATTTGGCGTCCAGTGCCTTAATAATATCCTCTTTCGTCACAGCACCGACATAGTATTCCTGCAACAGCTTGCCTTGCTCCTCGGTAACTGCCTGAGGCAATACCAGGTCCTGATAGGAGCGCCCCGCTTCCACATATTCATATGCTTCTTTCACCCAGGAAGAGGTTTCATAGCTATGAACCGTTGAAATAGGGTTAAAGGAACAGGATTGGAATAAAGTAGAGGAATCCTTATCATCTAACACATAGTTTGCAAATTTTAAAGCAATATCGAGATTCTTGCTCTCAGGATAAACGCCTAAGGTTGTGGAGGTTGACAGGTTAATCAGGGTACAGTCCTTATTATTGTTTACGGGTAAGGCATATACTCCCAGATTCATATCCTGATTTGTTGTCATGATTGTATTGGATGCCCAGGTCCCCTGAACATACATTGCCGCTTTGCCAACAGCAAAATCGGCGCTTCCCGCTTCACTGCCTTCCTCCATGGCTCTCTCCGTACCATTTTGCATAATAACATCAATGGCATCAAAGATATCACTGATTTCCGAGTAAGAACCGCTGTCAGCGTACATTCTGTCAAGCCAGTCCGGAGCATCGCCGGATACTTTACCCCCGATGGAAAGTGCGGTCATTAATTAGGGGACCCACTGCTCCTGATATGCCAGCAGAAATGGAGTGTATCCATTCTCCTTTAACACTTGGCACACATTTTTTAGTTCATTCAGGGTATTGGGTGCCTGAAGACCGCATTTCTCAAAGATATCTTTGTTGTATAATACGCCCCAGGCAGTGCTTTCAATTGGAACTGCCAGTAATTTTCCGTTTTTGGATACGGTTTGCTTTACGTTCTCAAATATTTTTCCTGCCAGAGCTTCATTGGCAATAATTTGTATCATTGTCCACCTATTTAAATATAAAAAAGCCGGACCTGAAAGTTTCCTTTCATCCGACTTCCTTATTTGAACTTATATACTGCCTATTTTACCAACCTGGACGCTAAGCCGCATTCCGGCTTTCTTCAAGCTCTTTCGGATAACGGGCGCCTTTCATTATCATCCATGAAAAGTCCAATGGAATATCTTTTGTATTTTCAAAAACGTTTGTAAAATAGATCGTTAAATTCGTAATTTTAGACTGAGTGATTTATTCTCCTATCCAATTTCTTCAACGGTAAAATAAACAAAATACATGCAATAGATACAAAAGATAACAGTCGGTACAGCATAAATATATCTATATGCTCCAGAAGGATACCGCCTGCCATGTTCCCTAAAAATCCACCTATTCCGCAGGCAGCTGTATAAAAGGTCATAGAAGTAGTTTTTATTTTTGAAGGCGTTATTTTATTCAAATATTCTAATGTTCCCATCAAGAAAAAGGTATAGGATACGCATTCTAATAATTGAATACAAAAAATGATATAATTTGAAGTAAATGCGGAGTCCAAAAAAAAGCGAATTGCATAAAACAGCATACCTAATATATAGATATTTAGTTCTCCGAATTTATTAATAAAATTTTTTCCAAAGTAAAAAACCGGCAAAGCACTCATTGCTATAATAAACCATACAAATCCAAGACTGCTTGTAGTTCCTCCTGTCTGTTGGATTAATATTGCAAGGTAACTTACATTGCCTCCTATTGCAATATAAGCTGCAATTGCCGAGATGAGGAAAATCGAAAATCTCTTATCTCTAAAAAGCTTAAGCCCGTCATGCAAATTAATTTTTTCTCTATTTCCTTTATAGCTGAATCTCACTCTTGATATTATAATGCTTCCGGCTATCATAACGATTGAATAAATGAAATATGAAACTTCTAATCCATAATATTGAATCGCTTGTCCTATAACTAAAGCGCCTACCGCATATCCGATATTACCCATAAGCCTTATTCTTCCATACTGAATCTGCTGGTTATTTTCTATTATTTCATAGCTGTAAGCATCGGAAATGGGACCGATTGAGCTTTGGAAAACGGATAAAAGAGTCACAACCAAGATAACTGAATAAACGCTTTCGGCCAAAAAAAGGCTATATATGATAAAAGCACAAACAATACCAGATGTTGTTAATGTTATTCTTTTATTAAAATACTTATCCGTGATAAAGCCCCAAAAAGGTTGGGCGAATACTCCAACGATGGAACATACTGCACTGGCAATTCCTATTTGAGCGAAGGTCAAGCCTTTCTTTTGATAAAATAATATTAAATAAGGGCTAATACTCGCCATACCCAAAAAAATTATAATATAATACATACTTAACTTGATTGTCAATTTATCGATTTTCATTTATGTACTCCTCACAATTTTATTTCATTATCATTTTTTCTTTTCCTCGGTATAATCAAGGTTGCCGCAATGATCATTACACCGCCGAGGTAATGAGCCGTAAATCTCTAAAACGCTTTGACAAAATAAGAAAGAAGTCCTTATTCCATCAATCGTCTTTCCCTTTTTATTGACTTAATGGTATTACGAAATTTACCTATAGATATAACTCTACATCATAGAGTTATATCTATGTCAAGGACATATTTTTCGATTTTTGTATTTTTCGATTTTCGTTGATTTTATATCCTTATATTCTTTTAAAATATCAATCATAAAATATCAATTCGTTAAGTGAGAAGGTAAATTCGTGATTTCTGTTATCCATTGAATTTGCAGTATTAAATTCAATTTTGGATATCGAAATAAGTTAGTTAAATGCCCCGATAATGTAGTTATTTCATCATTAAATGTATTTTGGGGCATCAGAAATAGGTAGCCAAATTTCTGTGCAAGACTAAATTCCGCCTACCTTATTTGTGCAAGACTAAGTTCTTGCACTTAGCATTCTGCTTTAAGATAGGATATAAATAGCACAATGGCAAAAGGCTGTCAATGGTAAAATGAACAGCAAACTGCCATTGACAGCCTTTTGCCATTGTACTTGTAGATAATTAAGCGGTGGTTAAGCCACCGCCTGGATCAACCATCCCAAACCCATGATTGGAATAGCTGGACTAGTTTTACGTGTAAGACTAAAATCGTCAAACACGAATTAAGTAGGTGAATCGAGAATTAACTATTACATTTTACAATAAAATATCAATTGAGATATTGACCTAGAGTCCTCTCTAGCAAGTATAATTGATCGGAGGAGTGGCAAAGCCTGTTAACTCATATTTCAGATAAACATATTGCCACTTACTATATAGATAATGATTAAAACAGGAGTGAACAAAAATGGAAAAAGCAAAGGTTTATTTTACAGATTTCCGCACAGTAGCTTTCGGAGACGGGCTGCCGGCGAAACTCAAGAAACTGATTAAAACAGCCGGTATCGGGCAAATTGATATGGATGGCAAGTTTGCCGCGATCAAACTGAGTTTTGGCGAGCTGGGGAATATCAGTTATCTTCGCCCTAATTATGCCAAGGCGGTGGCTGATGTGGTAAAGGAGCTGGGCGGCAAGCCTTTTTTGACCGACTGTAATACGATGTACCCTGGCAGAAGGAAAAATGCGTTGGAGCATTTGGAATGTGCATGGGAAAACGGGTTTACGCCGCTGACAGTGGGATGTCCTATTCTGATCGGAGACGGACTAAAGGGCACCGACGATATCGCAGTACCTGTAGTGGGCGGCGAATATGTGAAGGAAGCCAGGATTGGCCGGGCCGTTATGGATGCGGATGTGTTCATTAGTCTGACTCATTTCAAAGGACATGAGATGACCGGCTTTGGCGGAACTATTAAAAACATAGGTATGGGCTGCGGTTCCCGCGCCGGAAAAACAGATCAGCACAGCAGCGGAAAACCGCACATTAATCAGGATTTGTGCCGTGGCTGCCGAAGATGTCTGAGGGAGTGTGCCAACAGCGCTTTGGTGTTTGACGCCGCCAGCAAAAAGATGTCGGTCAATCAGGAAAATTGTGTTGGCTGCGGCCGCTGCCTGGGATCGTGTAATTTTGATGCTATCCTCTTCGACAACGACACCGCCAATGAACTGTTGAACTGCCGAATGGCCGAATATACCAAAGCGGTGGTGGACGGCCGCCCATGCTTCCATATATCACTGGTGGTGGACGTGTCCCCCTTCTGCGACTGTCACGGAGAAAATGACGTGCCGATTCTGCCCAATTTAGGCATGTTCGCATCTTTTGATCCCCTGGCACTGGATCAAGCCTGTGTAGATGCCTGCTTGAAGGCTGCACCCTTACCGGGCAGCCACCTATATGATAATATGTCAAGCCCGGACTTTGTTGATCATCATGACCATTTCACCAACTCTTCTCCCAATTCCGAATGGCTCGCCTGTTTGGAGCATTCGGTGAAAATCGGTCTGGGGACCAGAGAATACGACCTAATCGTAGTTAAATAAATTTGAAAGAGGACCGCCAAGCTATGACCGTTTGGCTGTCCTCTTATTGATAATTCTATTTGAGAAATTTGCTGATGTACTGTATGGATCATTCTCCTTGAAATGATATACTGCTCATAGTAGACCTACCCGATATTTTATAGTCCCTGTTCCTGAGGAATACAATTTTCAGTATGCTTATTTTTATGAACCGCTTCTGTTCCGGTTTCCAATGCAGTTTTGTAGTAGCTGCATTTATAATCAATTACTTCCATAATCTTTTTCAGTTCTTCCATCTGAGCTTCTACAACTGCCCTCCGTTCTAAAAACATATCGTAACGCTGCTGCAAGCTGCAGTCGCCCTGGGAACACCATTCGATGAAACGTCTGATATCTTTGATAGGCATTCCAGAAGCTTTCAAGCATTCGATTATTCTCAGCGACTCCAGATCAGATTCCTTGAAGATACGAGTGCCGCTGGGGGTACGTTCTATAAACGGCATCAACCCTTCTTTGTCATAGTATCGCAAGGTATATATTGTGAGATTCAACATCTTGGCAACCTCACTAATAGAATAAGCCATATTTCATTCTCCTTCTGCAGCATATGTAGTCCTCGAGCTAACTCGAGGAAGATTTGCATCGATTTTATCATAGGGTCTGATCAATGTCAATGGTACCCTCAAATAAAAAGAATCTGTTGCTATCTGATTAGTTAATAATTGTCCCGCTGTTCACATGGAAAACCTGCCCTGATATATTGGAGGAATCCTCACAAGCCAAAAAGACATAGACGGGTGCCAGCTCATACGGCTGTGCTGCCCTTTTCATAGGGCTGGTGGAACCAAAGGTCTGAACCTCCTCCGGAGAGAAACTGGAGACAATCAGCGGTGTCCAGACTGGACCAGGTGCAACGGCATTGACACGAACTCCCATTTCCATGAGAGATAGAGCCATGGAACGTGTAAATGAAACGATAGCCCCTTTCGTAGCGGAGTAATCAATTAAAGTAGGTTTTCCTTCAAATGCCGTAATAGATGCCGTGTTAATGATGACACATCCACGGGATAAATGCGGTATTGCCGCTTTTGTCATATAGAAGCAGGAGAAGAAATTGCTTTCAAATGTGGTTAGGAGCTGTTCCTTTGTGATGTCCAATATACTGTTCTGCGGGTACTGCACGGCAGCGTTATTGATTAGGATATCCAGGCCCCCAAGCTCTGCGACGGCCTGTTCCACTGATTGGACAACGTTTTCTTCCAAGCGGAGATCGGCTTGAATGGCAATACATTTTCCTCCGAGGCTTTCCACTGCCTGAAGGGTCTCCTGTGCGTCACTGTTTTCGCAAAGATGGATGATTGCGACATCGGCACCTTCTTTGGCATAAGCAACAGCGACAGCACGGCCAATTCCGCTATCACCTCCCGTGATCAGAGCTTTCTTTCCGGATAGTTTGCCCGATGCTTTGTATGCCGGATTATCATACTGTGGAGGCGGATTCATTTCGGCCTCCCGACCGGGTTGGCGGTTTTGGTGCTGAGGCGGGAAAGTATCATGTGGTTGCGGGTTCATAGAATCCACTCCTTTCTATTCAAGACTTCATAACCAATTGTTATTTCTTTGGTCAGACTTGGCCTCATTAGTATGTCCAAACCCAAAAGCAAAATTCATACTCTCAGCGATCCCCGGAAACCTCTGGAGGAATAATAGGATTCTGCTCCATTATGATACACAAAGACAGTGTCGTAACGGCGGTCGCAAAAGATGGCTCCGCCGAGTTTCCGGATATTTACCGGGGTCTCCACCCAGCTTGAAGTTTTTATGTCAAAAGTTCCAAGCTTCTGCAGTTCCCGGTATTCCTCTTCTGTCAAGAGCTCAATGCCCATGGCAGCAGCCATATCTATAACGTTATTTTCAGGCTTATGTTCTTTTCTTGACTCCAGGGCTTCATGGTCGTAACAGATGCTTCTGCGGTATTTTGGACTTTCCGCTGAGCAGTCGTAAAAAATATATTCACCTGTCTTTATATCATGACCAACAACATCCGGTTCTCCTCCGGTTTGTTCCATTTCATTGAGAGACCAGAGTTTTTCAATATTTGCTTCCAGTTTTTCTTGTACCTTGGCCCATTGCAGCTCTTTGTGGCGGTTCATATTTTTCTCAAAACGCGCTTTCAATATTCTGAGCAGTTCTTCTTGTTGTTCTGATGACAACTCCTTTTGATCAGCAGTTTTTCTTATATTTGTCATACCGATTTCTCCTTTATTGGTTTTACTCACAATGGTTACACCTATAAACTATTGGCTCATGATAGATAGTCTTGTGAAGCCAAACAGAAAATATGTAATAAAATATGGGTTTAGATAATTTGAGTACTCGGGTGGCGGATAAATTTATAATGCTCTCCTTTACATTGATGCCATTTATGTAGTAATGATAATCGAACCACTTGAAAAGTGCCCTAAGATTTATAATTCCAGGCTCAGCCACAGAGCGGGACGAACTCCGCCGCTGTTATCGCCTGTTGAAGGATGAATCGTGTTGCTGCTGTAGCGAAAGGTGCCGTTTCCCTGAATGCCTATATTGCCGTCGCCGTGGATATATACGGCTCTTCTATTGTCACGTCCGGGCGACCGAAGCCACCACCACCATACATACCCTTCGAATGTCGATCTTCGCTTGTTGTTGTTTTCGTCTTTCCTTTGAAACCAGTATCGTTGTTTTGTGCTGCGGTTTTCAAGGTTTTTACTGCTGTCACCGAAATATTTGCATACTGCTTCTTCCATGCTTAGAAGAAATATGTAATCCCGAGTATCTTCTCCGCCTCTTGAACCGTACCACTGATTGTCGTGGTTTTTGTTCAATACCGGAATGATTCTTGACTGTTCGGCTGCGGTGAATTTGTTATAAAACTCACCGTTAAGATATTTTCTTAGCGAGCAGTCAGCCCATGTCACATCACCAGCGCAATTATTATATGGGTGTTGTTCGATCATGTATTCAGTTATAATCAAGGCAGCATTGCCTTGTATATCAAGAATTCGCCAATGATAACCGCCAAATGGCAAGATTGAGCCGATATTAAATTCCATCATTCTCTTTCTCCTCGTATAATATAAATTTTCTGTAGTCCTGTTTTAATGCGCCTACAAGAGCAATGCCCATTATCTTCGCGACAAATTCTGATTTCTCATTCCAACAACTTGGAATTTATCGATTTGTACATTTAATGTATTCCGCCACTAAATAAAAATTCTCAAGGTCTTTTTCATCAAGACCTCTATATGCAAAGAGGTCGCTATAAATTTTTTCTGAACCCTCTACGCAAAAATAACCACTAACTAAATCTATACCAATAAAGGCCTTATATTCCTCAATATAATAGGTTACAGGATTAGGTGATACACCCTGTGGCAGTTTTTCTTTGAATGGTTCATTATTCATAATATTTTCAACAACTACTTTATTTGCATTATCCGTATTTATCGGCGATACAGGATAATGTGCTTTCAGGTATTGATCTAACTCTATCCCCGTTTTCCTGTTAAATCCAAGGGAATCTCGCTTCTCTTTATATAATTTTTTCCATTCTTCAATCATTTCTGGTGTTGCTTTTTTTGTCATCATGAACTATCTCCAAATTCAATTTTTTCAATTTGATTATTCATTTAACTTCAATACTATACACCCTTGAATCTTCTCCGTTCATATCCTTCATCATTTGGTAAAATGAATATCCGTATTTCTCATATAGTCCTGTTTCATTAGTCGATATATAAATCTGATAAGCACCTTTGCTTTTAGCCGCCTCATATGCAAACTCTAAAAGAAGTCCCATATATCCCTTCTCCTCTTGTTACGACGGCTCATAAGGGCAAAAATGAGGGAAAGAAATTTCTATAACAAATTATAACACGAAACAAAAAGGACGAGAAGAACTGATTGAAATGTTTTCTTTATTTCTCCAAAATCAAAGAAAGGACTGATAAGAAATGAGATTTCTTCATGCTGAATTCAACATGTACCACAATAGTATTGACATTAACACCTATGCAGGATATATCCTAAGAATTGACTGCAATGTAGCAGAGGACGGATTACGGACAGCACCCGGCTCTCAATGTACCTTAAATGCTCTGGCAATAGACGAACCGCTTGAATATGCGCGATTAGCACTTGAAGGGCGTCTATGCGTCTGGCTCTTTGATGACATTTTAATTGTTATTCACTGTAAATGATGTAATCCGATTTCTTTTCCTTATCAATTAGTTATAATACTGTGCCTGCGCTTGCCAGAGTTCATAATACTTTCCTCCATTGTCCCGCACCAGTTCTTCGTGACTGCCGTGCTGAACAATCTCACCATGATCAAAAACAATGATATCATCACAGAAACGACAGGATGAAAGGCGGTGACTGATAAAAATGGACGTCTTGTCCGCCACGAGACGGTTGAAATTCGCATAGACCTCCGCCTCTGCGAGCGGATCGAGCGCAGCAGTCGGCTCATCGAGCACAACAAACGGCGCATCCTTATAGAGTGCCCGTGCGAGTGCGATCTTCTGCGCTTCGCCGCCGGAAAGGTCAATCCCGTCATTCTCGTAATCTTTGCCTATCGCTGTCTCAATCCCGTTCTCCAAGCTCTCCAATCGCTGTGCAAGCCCCGCCCGCACCAAACAGTCACGCAGCCGCTCACTGTCATAATCTTGCTGCGTTGAGACATTTGCGGCGAGCGAAAAAGCGAACAGCTTGTAATCCTGAAACACCACGGAAAACAGCTTCAGATACTCGTCGTAGCTGTAGTGCGAAATATCAATACCGTTCAGCAGAATCTCCCCTTCTGTTGGATCATACAGCCGGCACAGCAGCTTAATAAAAGTAGTCTTCCCGCTTCCATTCATGCCAACTATAGCTAACCTCTGCCCTTCATGAAGCGCCATTGATACGTTACGCAGTGCATAGTTCTCCTGACCCGGATACTTAAAAGACACATTACGAAATTCGACCTCATATCCTTTTTTGCTGACCGGACTATCCCCTTGATTCATTTTGTTTGGCATCTATAACATTGCCGCAAATATAAACACGTTCCCCGCGTGCAGCAAAGCTCCGATACAGATGCAATATGCTGTTGTATATATCTTCAATCCAGTCACTCATTCCAAAAATACGGACATCCTTTGCCAATGTATAGTCTCTGGATCTTTCGCTAAGATAATTCATACGGCGGGAATATTCTGAATCTTCATCTCTGTGCCGATATCCCCAGCCACCCAGATAATTGCACACTAAAAAACTGACAATGGTTGTAGTCAAAACTGCAATGATCATGAGCGGATTAAGAGTTGCCAGCAAAGAGAGAAAAACAATAAATTCAACTATGTTTTTTAACAAATTCATCAATGTCGTCCAGATAGCTTCAGTAGCCACTGTGTTACTGGTTACGAGCATGGAAGCTTTATCCATTTTTTTCGAACATTCGGATTTCCAATATCAGGATATGACATAGTTAATGCCTTATTTTGGATCATAGCTCCGATCATGAGACGAAGCTCAATACCCCCGAATTGTGAACATGATGAAAAATACGATTGAGCGGCATTGAGCAATATTAATGCTCCTGCAAACAAGAGTATGATTGTAGTAAGTTCTATAACAGAGACTTTTGCTTCAACCGCTTCAAGTATGGACGGCACGAAAAAAAGCTGTGTAAGACTGAGCAAGATAGCAGTAGCTGCCATTGTCAAAACAAACCAAATTACACTACGGCCATGGTTCCAAGAAAGCGATACCATATATGCAATATTCTGCCCTAAACTGAAAGGAGATTTTTGCTTCGTATGCTTAATAGTATCCTTCTTTAATGAAATAGTCATTGCAGTTTCTCCTTTTCACATCTACTATATATGCTCAGAATATATCATAGACTCTAAGCGTTTCAAGGTTATAAACCAGTATAACTAATTTCTACCACGTAAAATAAATAGGAAGGCATTAGCCCTCCTATCCGTTGCTACTTCATTAAATTTTTGTGTTTTACGATTTTTCTAATCGTTTCGCCGGACAAACAAAAAATCTCCGCTAAGTTGTCCAATGTCTCCCCTTGTTGAAATAATTCGTTCATTTTTTGATTTCGTTCCCGGTAGTATTGCTTTGAGCCATTTCTTTCACCCCAAGCATATTTTTCACTAAGGGAAGGTATATATAACAATTTCCCATCGGCGTATTGGGCTACTTCCACCAATAACTCCTGCGGTAAAACGTCTGCTGCATTCAAATATTTCATCTTTTCACTCCTGACTTTATTATTAAAAATAAAGTACAGAATAGCAGACGATGCAACACTATTTATTTTCCCATACAGATTGCTGCATTATCTCTATTCTGCATGGGGAAAAACTTGGCTGACATTTTCTATTTTCATCTAAATTCCTCCATTTCTTACACACCATAGAATTCCTGTGAATATAACTATTTACTTTTGCATCTCTTTTATTATACTGCAATTGAATATTTATAATTGAAAATAGACACCCACTTTTTATTCAAATTATATGATTTATGTTATACCATATTCATAATCCGATTACTTTTGTAAATTCGGTAATAGCCTGATCAATCCCAATATACAACCCACATGCAAAAATCAAAGTAAGAACTATCCCCGTCAATAAAAATAAATTACTATTTACATTTGAATCAAATATAGTCACAAACATAACTCATGAGTAGTTCAACCAACTCTCTGTCCATAAAATCATAATCATCGTTGATATAAAGGCAAACCACCTTTTTATCTGCAATCATATCAGAATACTTTTCCTTTATTCTTCTAAAATGCTTTTTTTCCATACAAAATATGATTTCAGCCCATCCAAGAAGCCCACCCGTAACTTTAATCCGAGCATTCGATTCTGTTCCGGCTGAACGTGCTTCGTGCCCGTTATACCCATCGAATATATTTTCGGCTGTTAAACTACGTCGTTTATTTTGACTGCACAAAAAAAGTAACTTCATCTTTTCTACCTTCTATCTTAATTTTCAGTCCTGCAAACTAAAATTTGTTGACTTCACATTATGCTCATAATAGCGGATTACATATATTTGTATAATAACTCTTTAGGGATATGGCAATAGTCATTAGGGCACCTATCTAATCTATCTTGATGTTCATCTGCACTTTTAACGTAATTCATAAGCGGAAGGACTTCCACTACAATTTTGCCCCCATCTGCTCTTTCTGTTATATAAGTCTTGGCATCTTCCAAATGTCGAGGCACTTTACTATATACGCCTGTACGGTATTTTTTTCCCACATCATTACCTTGTTTATTCACACTGTAAGGATCTATAATCTCAAAGAAATAATCCATTAGTTGAGTAACAGTTACAATTTCAGAGTCAAATTCTGTTTTTACGCATTCAGCATAACCATCATACTCGCCTTCGAGAGTATTTGAATAACCATTTGCTCGTCCTGCTTGAGTATTAATAACACCTTTTAATGTTTTGATAAATGCTTGTACACCCCAAAGACAGCCACCTGCAAAATATATTGTTTCAACCATAGTATTCACCTATTTTCTTTCGTCAAATATAAATAATCAGTATTTAATTTACCATGGACAAATTGAAATTTGTAGTGCTCCCATAAGGCACCCACTGGTTATGTTCATTATCTAAACAATATTTTCTCCTAAAATAATTTTAGGCATAGTAGTCAAACAACGATTCCAGCGTTTGTAAAAATGCTCCAGACCAAGCTTAGAAACACGAGCATGAGTTTCCTCATCTCTAACTGTCCAGTGTAAGACATAAGTTATTTTACCTACATTGCGAGTTAGACGAGCAGGTAAATCGCCTTCTTTCACGGCATTAAAATCTTTTTGTCTATGAGTACGTTTAATATATCGAACCTCCATCACGCCGTCCTGTTCCATATAAAAGCCGGCTACCTCTTTCATAAGTTGCTCAATTTCATCTTGTTTTTCAATTTTTGCCTCATATATGCAAATTTCATTAAACACTTATTTTACCTCCATCATAAAACATAAATAGCTTTTGGCTCAAAGCTGTTCGTTAAATTCTGATTTCTCATTCCATCAACTTCCTGTTTAACTGCGCAATAAATCAAACCGGGTAACAACATCATTAATTCTAATCAAATTTAATCGTATTGCCTCCTTGTTTTGAATTATACCAGTTGACATAAGGCCAATAGGTAGAAGTTTAAAACCATTATATAATCCTCTCACTTATGCATGCCTCTATCTCAAACCAGTGTTTTGTCAGCCAAAGCATTTCCTCCTTAAAACGCTTTGGGGTTTCGTCACATTCTCCAAAAAACTCCGGCTGTATCCACCATGGTACTTCTATACACCAAGAAAGCCGCAAAGCATCCGCTATATCACGCAGTGTCAATGCAGAATGCTGTGAATAGCCTTCAAGAAAAGCCTCTACCTTTTCGGCGTTCATTCGATTGCCTTCCAATGCGAAGGACAAGATTGCCCTTCCTATATCATGCCAAATATAGCTATAGCAATTGCGGTCGAAATCTATGATGGCAGATACCCCATTCTCATCAAACAGAATATTGCCGGAATGAAAATCCTCATGAGTGAAGCCCTTATGAAACCTGTCAAAAAAATCTGCTCGAAGCTGCTTTAAAATCGGCTCCAGGGCAAGCAAGGCATTCCGGTATTCCACATGAGTTTCTGCCGGGCATTTCATCATACGGGAGTTAAAATTCTCCCATAATAAATCTATTGTATAACCACCGTAAACCGGAAGCTTTTTGACCGAAGGCTCCGGCAATTGTGAAAATGTTTTGTGCATTACAGCGCAGGCACTGCCCAGACTGTGCATTTGCGTGATCGTGATCGTGTTGGATTTCTCTAACCTTCCTGGGAGAAAATCCATGACCATATAGGCTGTTGTGTCACCCAGCCAGCGGATGCTGCGTCCCTCATTTTGCCAGATGAAAGGACAGGGAATGCCGCTCCTTTCAAGAATAATCTGCCGCTTAAGCGCTGACTCGATTCGCTCTATTTGCTCTTTGCGAAACCGCTTTGCGCTGTATTGTTTGACTAATAGTTCACCTTTTTCGGTGATAATCTTCCATTTTTTATTCAGCAATCCGCCTGTCACCGGAATGATTTGATTGTAGGTTATCCCGTATGTATCTTGTAAATCAGCTATAATACCGTTCTCCATATAATATTCTCCCCCATTTTTATTTTGTCTCTACCTCTTATTTTATCACACAGAATATAAGAAGTCGACATAATGGATATCGTATCTCCTGAATAATGAGAGGTCCGGTGCAAACAATATATTCTAAATGACATTTGGATTCAATCCGAATTGTGTGTTAATATAAACTTAAAAAGAGGTGTGCTATGTCAGAAATCTATCTTGCGGGCGGTTGCTTTTGGGGAACCGAGAAATATCTTTCGTCAATTCGGGGCGTTTTGTCCACTCAAGCCGGTTATGCCAACGGAAAGACGGAAAATCCAACCTATGAGGAAGTGTGCCATCAAAATACTGGGCATGCGGAAACAGTTCATGTTGTCTATGATTCAGAGCTGATCCCTCTGGAATTTTTACTTGAGCTATATTATGAAACAATCGATCCTGTTTCGGTCAACCGGCAGGGCGGTGATTACGGTGCGCAGTATCGAACCGGCATCTACTATGTCGATGACAGGGATCTGCAGGTGATTAAGAGCTCCATTGCACAGCTGCAGGAGCGGTATGACAAGCCTATTGCGATTGAGGTAGCGCCGCTGCACAGTTTCAGCCCTGCGGAGGAATATCATCAAAAATATCTGGACAAACATCCGAATGGTTATTGTCATATTCCAAAGGCTCTGTTTGAAAAGGCTGCAAAGTCAATTATAAATCCTGTAGTTTACAGAGCGCCCGATGGTGATACACTGCGTAAAACTCTGACCGCGGTGCAGTATGAGGTGACACAGAACAGCGCCACCGAACCTCCCTTTCAGAACGAATTCTGGGACACCTTCCGTCCCGGAATTTATGTGGATATCACAACCGGTGAGCCGCTCTTTACCTCCGGTGACAAATTTGAATCCGGCTGCGGTTGGCCCAGCTTTTCAAAGCCCATTGATCCGGATGTGATCCAGGAAAAACGGGATGTTTCTCATGGAATGTATAGGACAGAGGTCCGAAGTCGTGGGGGTAATGCCCATTTAGGCCATGTATTTAATGATGGTCCCAGGAAAACAGGCGGATTACGGTACTGCATCAACAGCGCATCCTTACGTTTTATCCCGAGAGATGAAATGGCGAAGGAAGGCTATGGACATCTTCTGCATCTGTTTCAATAACAGTTTTTTATATGCAAAGGGCGCTGATTTCAGGCAATTCGTTTGCCTGAAATCAGCGCCCTTTGCATTTGCTCTATTTTGTTGAATTAAAAAGAATGATTTTATAGCTCTTGCGTATTGTAAAGCCTGGCATATACACCATCCAGGGCATATAGCTGTTCATGCGTGCCTTGTTCCGCAATTCCGTCTTTTGAGAGAACCACGATACGGTCAGCATTTCTCACCGTACTCAACCGATGTGCAATGATAAACAGCGTGCGGTCTTTCGACAAGGTTCTGAGACTGTTCATAACCGCCTTTTCACTCTTATAATCCAAAGCACTGGTCGCCTCGTCAAAAATAAGAATTGGAGGATTCTTCAGGAAAACCCGGGCTATACTGATCCGCTGCTGCTGTCCGCCGGAAAGCCTTGCGCCGCGCTGTCCAATGTCAGTGTCGTATCCATCCGGCAGCTCCATAATAAACTCATGCGCATCCGCCTTCTTTGCAGCTTCAACTGCCTCATCCGCTGTCGCGCCGGGCCTGCCATATAAAATGTTTTCCATAATTGTGCCCGCAAACAGGAAGGTCTCCTGCCGTACAATGCCGATTTGCTTGCGGAGCGAGTGCAATGTCACATCGCGGACATTAATTCCGTCGATGAGGATTTCACCTTCATTCGCATCATAAAACCGGGGAATCAGCGAGCACAAGGTGGATTTTCCGATGCCGGAATATCCTACAATGGCGACAGTTTCCCCTGCCTGGACATCAAGATTGATATTTTTTAATATATAATCTTGTCCTCCTTCGTACAGGAAGGTTACGTTGCGAAATTCTACTCCCCCTTTGGTGATCTGTATATCCAGCGCATTTTCTGCGTCCGCTGTTTCGAGTATCATATCCATAATCTCCCGAAAACGCTGGTAGCCGGCTAATCCCTCCTGATACTGCTGTACCATAAAGGCAAGCTTTGGAACAGGCGCCGTAAGATAAGCGGTATATAGGATAAATACCAGAAGATCGGGCACATCCAATGCCGAGCCGGCAATCCATATTCCTCCAATTACAACAGTTGCAACCGTAATAAGTTGTGTGAAAAACTTTTCTATTACCGTAAAATGCAATGCTTCGTTCTTGTATATATTGGCACGGCTTTGATAAAAATGATCATTCTCCACTGAGAACTTCTGTACTTCAAGCTCTTCGTTAGCAAAGCTTTTGACCACTCGGATCCCTGATAGATTTTCTTCTGCCTGTATGTTGACATCAGCGATACGAATGTGACTCTTACGATAGGCCTTTTGGAGCCTATGATAAAAAACAAACGAATAGATGGCCATAAAAGGCAAAAGCATACAAACAACCAATGTCAGCTTTAAATTTATGTGGAGCAGGATAACAAGTGAGCCAATAAATTGTGTACCGTAAATAACCAGGTTTTCCGGCCCATGATGATACAACTCCGTCAGGTTCAAAAGATCATTTGTCAAGCGAGACATCAGTTGCCCTGTCTTTTGACTGTCATAAAAGCT
This sequence comes from Bacillota bacterium, assembly GCA_023423045.1. Classification (GTDB taxonomy): domain Bacteria; phylum Bacillota; class Clostridia; order Lachnospirales; family Lachnospiraceae; genus Mobilitalea. The sequence goes on from JAFAGA010000033.1 coordinate 36,045, forward strand.
AAAGGAAAGCTTTTGAAGATGCTCAAAGAGTTCCATGCGCATGTCGCGTTCGATTTTTGCACCCATATCATGGCCCTTATAATCAGAGAACATAGCAAAGCCTGTCTGAACTACAATGATAACCAGCATCAGCGCACCGGTTTGTAAAATAGGGAATAATACATTCTCTGTACCGTTTTCCAGAACATTTTTTGTGATGTACCTTACACAAACCGGTAAAAGAATCGCAAGTACTGCGACTAAAGTGCCGGAAAAGAGATCCGCAATCAGCAATCCCTTATACGGCGCGTAATATGATAGAAATTTACGCAATTTTTGATTTCTTTTGTTTAATATCATAGATCCTCCATATTAAGGAGGGCTAAAATATAGTCACCCTCCATTTTTTGATTTTGGTAACTATAGTTGTGTTTTTCATACTTCCACCCTTTCTTTCTTTAAATTTATTACATCGCAAATTCCTTTGCGGTATAACCGAAACATAAATCATATGAATCATAAATAATAATATTTTAGAATCAATTGCAAGAGAAAGCAATCTACAAAATGGTTATAATCATTTTTTATCATGGTTTTAATAAAAACAGGTTGCTTAGCTTTGAGACCCTCTGGTCAATTGTTTCGAATAATATAAAACCAAAACTCCATCTTCCAGTTCAGAGTTTACAAACACATTATATCCCCAATGTAAATAGATCGCGAGGTTCCTTGTCTCTCTCGCCTCCACGCCTATGGTTATGGTTGTATATCCTGCATTAACGGCGTATTGCTCCATTACCTTCCGAAGTTTGGATATATGTCCTTGGCCTTCATAATTTTTATCAATCCTCAATGCGTTAATATTGGTAGCATTCAGCCCGTCGGCAAGTTCAGTTCTGCCATCGATTGCACTACATTCCGGAGAAAACAATAAAGTTCCCTGTCCAATGGGATGGTTGTCGTGTAAAATCACAAATGTTCTGCATTTCCCGGCCATATTATTTTCAATATACTCTGTCTTCCATTCAATCCATCGGCTGTTGCCGGCATTATCGGCAATGTCTTTATCCCATATAAATTCAAGTTCTTCGATAGAAGCTGCCTTGTATTCAAATCCTGAGTTATATTTCTCCATTTATACGTCTCCCTTCCGTATTATCGTATTGCAGTTCAGGAAATATACTTTGTTATGTATTCCTCAACAGCCTCAAACGGCTTGCCCTCGCTAGCAAATTGTCTGAGTATGCCATCCTTATGCATTCTCTTTCCAATGCTAATTCCCATAGGACAATAGGTTCTCCAATTCTCAATGAGACGCTTCGGATTAGAATACTAATGTTTTTCATGACGGATATGATAGCAAATACTACTAAATTTTATTCTCATATAACGAAATGGCTTCAAACCATAATTCGTCAGCATATGGACGTGTTTTATCATCCTTTTTTGCTGCCAGTTCCTCCACAAATTCTAAAAATAATAATACAGTTACTCTGGCATTTTCATACTCTGATATGGATAGCTTATTCCAAAACGGCGCAGCCTTATAGTAATCCGATTCCTTCAGCAGTTGCACGGGTATTTTTGTATCATATGGCACACGTCTCTCTATAACCGTGAAATTATTTGTATCAAAAATGGTATAGGGAGCAGATATATTAAAATCAAGCGGCAGCCCGCATGAACCTGGATTGATTAGCAATTTGCCATCAATCTCCGCATACCATTGCGTATGATAATGGCCGAACAAATAAATTCCATCCGGCATCCCTGATAATTTTTTGATGAATTCCTGATTTTGCTGAAGAGTGTTTTTAACATAGGCTAGATACTCTGTGTGACTGGAATATTCTTTACCGTATTGAGTAAGAAATGCTCTGCCGCCTATACGGTCAACTATTCCATGTCCAAAATGCTGACCCGGCGAATGAGCCATATAAAAATTGATGCTGCCGACTGTAAAAAAGAGCTTCTCCGGTAAATTTTCAATATAGACATAATGATTATCTTTAATCGTTTTTAGATTCCAATAGAGAGGAACAAGCTGCTCGCTTCTCCATTCTTTGGAATCAATCTTTTTATACTCAATCATTCTTTCTTCTTTATTTCCTTTAATCGCATAAATATCAGCCATTTCCTTTATCCTTGATATGACCTCATTATGCATCGGAAATTCACCGTAATAATCTCCTAAGAAAAGATATTTATCAATACTCTGGCCTTCACAATCTTCTAAGACCGCGTTTAATGCATTTAAATTTCCATGAATATCCGAAATAATAGCATATCTCATAAGTTTTCCTTTCAATATTAAAATACTGACAGGTTATAAAGTCAATGCAGCACCTTTTCCAGCTCTCGCGCCACCTTAAAAAGGGCATTCTCCCCATATCGCCGTGCAACAAAGAATGAACCGATGGGCAAACCTTTCGACGTCATACCTATGGGTATCGTCATGCTTGGAAACCCTGTCGCCGCAGCCAAACCGGAGTTACCAGCAAGCATAAAGAATACATCAATGTGATTCTCATCGAACAGTCTTTCATAACTACGAATTGCGATATCACGCTGTGCCAATGCTTCTAAATATTCCGGTTCCTTCATTGTCCCGCTGATATTGCCGTTCGCATTCACAAGGCTGTTCTGACCGTATCTCAGGGCAACATCCGAATGCCGATCATTGTATGTAATAATTTCTTGCAAGCTCTGTGGTATCTCAGGATTGTTCATGGAACGCAAATAACGGTCAATTCCAAACTTGAATTCATACCGCATTATCTTATCCAAGAAACTACCCACATGTATCCCATGCTCAGGGAGGTCGATGCACTTCGCTCCCAATTCGCACATAACGCCAATCAGCCGCTCGCCGGCATCAATCCATTCAGAGTCAATGTCCTCCGTAAACATTCGGCAAATACCAATGCGGACTCCTTCCAATTGCGTTGTGTGAGGTCTTTCATATTGCTTTCCGGCGAGCACACTCAAAAGCAGCGCTGTGTCCTCCACGCATCGCGCCATCGGTCCCGGTGTATCCAGGGTAAAGGATATCGGAATTACGCCGTCGCTGCTGACTAATCCGATGGTAGGCTTTATACCGACAATCCCGGCACATTGAGCAGGTGATATGATGGAGCCGCAGGTTTCCGTACCAATAGCTGCCGCGCACAAATCAGCGGCTACCGCAACGGCGGAGCCGGTACTGGAGCCGGAAGGGTCAGCTTTGGCATCAAATAGATTCAGCGTCTGGCCGCCGCGCGAGCTGTATCCGTTTGGCATGGCACCATCAGTCATATAATTCGCAAATTCCGTCATATTTGTCTTTCCAAGTATAACAGCTCCTGCTTCGCGCAACAGACGGACACAGGGTGCATCCTTCGGCGCCTTGTTTTTTGCAAGCGCAACCGATCCTGCGCTTGTGTGCATACGGTCCCCTGTGTCAATATTATCCTTTAACAGGATGGGGATGCCATACAGCGCTCCTCGTCTATCGTCAGAAGCGTCAAGGCGTTCCGCGATATCGTGCGCCTCCGGGTTAATCTCTATTACCGCATTGAGGTGTTTATTTTCTTCAATTCCGGATATATACTGAGATACAAGTTCACGTGAGGACAATGCTCCGCTTCGTATCGCCTCGGTCATTTGGAAAATAGTCATAAGATGCTCCTTTGCAAAGATATCATGTACTAACAAATAATACCATACCCCAACATGATTGAAAAGGGAAATCACGTTATAATAAGGGCGCTGATTTACTAAAAATAAATCAACGCCCTTCAAATGAAACCAAGCTCAGGTTTTTATATTTATTGCTGTCCGGTAAGCTGGGATTTGGTCTGCTGCACTTCGTCGTCCTTGGCCATGAGCGCGGGTTTATAATACCCTTTCGCCTGTGCCATTTTGAACAGCTTATACTGCGAAACTTCGTCGTTATTACGGATTTGCTGAATGGTAGAACGCAGTGTGGGGTTCGCACATTCGGAAATGGTGTTGGCGTAGAATGTCAGATTGCTCTTTACAGAGGAAAGAACATCGTTGACCATTATCTTTTCTTGTATCATTACTTCTTTCCTCCTTTAACTCAAAAAGCCTAACAATTGTTGTTTGGTTTTCATCGCTTCCTGTGCACCATCCTGGAAAAACTGCTTAATTTCAGGATCGGTCGCTTGCTCGGCATAGGTTTGTAATTTTTGGTGAGCAGTATCATGGGCGCCAATCAAATGACGCAGGTTCTGTAGTTCAGTTTGATTTAATTGGGACATAAGAAAACTCCTTTCAAAATATTCTCGTATTTAGTATTTCATAATACAAACAGAATATTCACCGGAAAGGAATAAATGGGTCAAACCTTTCTTGCTTTGAATACAAAAGACAATGGAAGCTTTTGTGCCTTCCTTGATCTATCATCAATTTCACCTTTCATTTTCATTGTTTTTTCATTGGTTTGCTCCACCATTGTTTCAATAATAAATCCTGCATCTGTCAAAGCATTAATGTAGGTTGAAATTTTTCTATTAGGCAGCATTATTTCCATATCATCAACGATTTGTGTATGCCATTCTTCATCAAAATAACTCTTGTCAAAAATCAGCTGCCATTCCTCTATTATAACACAGCCATGCAAAGGATGTTTCCAGCTGAATATAAAAATACCATCCTTTTTTAGATACGAAGACATTCGCCGAAAAACCTTCTCCAAATCTGTAGCCCAGCCTATTCCATAGATCGAATAAACAATATCAAAATAATTTTTAGGTATGCCACACTCGTCTTCCATAGGAGAACAGATTAATTTGGGATAATAGCTGCTTTCCGCAAGAAATCTTTCAGCATTCTCAAGTTGCTTTTGTGAAATATCAACTCCCCATAATTCACCGGCATTTCTTTCTGCATGATATTTTAAGGAATGTCCGCTCCCGCAACAAATTTCAAGCATCGTTTTCCCGGTTACATCACCAAACAAATTCAATTCATTTTCTGTAATAAATTGAACGCCATATTCAGGCAATGCAGTAGTCCCAAACCAGCTATCAGCATTTGTGTTCCAGTAAGTTTTATTAACTTCATGTATTTGTCTGCTTTCCATATTAGTATCCTTCTTTAATATCCTTCTTTTATTATCGTATTATAATTCTAACACGGAGACAATTTCCTCTCCACACATTTCGCCGTTTTCTGAAAGCCCCATCGAGGTATATAAATCTCTGGCGATGCAATTATTCACATGCAGGTTATTCTCATTATGCAAAGAGGATCATGGAGATATTAATACTCATAGGACATGACCTTCATATATCTTCTAAGAGAAAATTCGCCGTCATGAGGCATTCCGCAATAGGCTCTGGACATTCGGGCTCCGCTTGTAACTCGAACGACACCGGTCTTTGCCAGTATGTTTTCCAGGGTTTCTCTATCACGCTCTTCACAGACAAGCGCAACTGTCTGAAGATGGTTTTTGTACTTGCCCAGCTCACCAAGAAGTCTTTCTCGCGGAAGCGGCCGCACCCAGCAGTTACGAAACATATAGGACGGTACGAGGGACATATCGTCATATGCGATTACGCTGCAATTATTTGCAGAAAAAACTCGCTTTTGACATTTTGCAGATTCCAACGTTTCTGTATATAATTCAAGTGTTTTTTGAGCTGTTAAATATGGATCGTAGTCTGGCACTTTATCCGCCATACGCCTAAGAATCCGCAAGAACCGCTGGGCAAACTGTAAAACCTGGTTAAAATCCTCCGTATCAATGAAGATTCCCTGGCATGAATTGCAAAGCACCTGGTTGGTATCACAAATATTGCAGGCGATTCCCTCCAGCTCGGAATCTGAAGCATCCCCTGAGATATAGGCAAAGCTGATCTTATGTCCCCACTCAATTATATGCGTATCCGGATTCGCCGTGCTTCTTACCGCCGAAACCGCGGCGTCACCGCCCCATACCACGATGGCATCTGCCGCGCTCATCATCTTCTTTATGGCATCTATATCGTGAGAAGGATAGTCGAATACAAAAACATACTGTGCGATAAGAGGCTCAATTATTATAAGCTCCTGCAATATAGGAATAGATAGTCCATCGTCATTTCCGGGCAGCTTCAAAATGTTGATATTCCCCGTCAGCAATCCCTCGATTACGCTGAAAACAGGCAGCGCATCAACATTTCCCGCAGCAATATGAAGCAGTACGCCAAGAGGTTTCCATTCCTGCCGCACGGATATATTATCACCATAGGGAGAAAAGCTGCTAAGAGGTATGCCAAATTCTACTTTCATTCTGTTCTCTATGTATTCTCTGGACATCATCTGCTTAACCATTCGGAGTTCTTCCTGCGCCTTATGCTCGGGCATACCAAGATCCAGCAACAGATGCAGATGCTCCCGCTCATTGAGGGCCCGGGAGAGAGCATCGCACGCATTAATAACCGCAGGAACAGACAGGGATGATTTTTCACGCGTTTCAAGGATCAGAGTTTGAAGCCTTTCAAGCTCTGTGCGGCTCTCTCTGTCATTCATCAATTTTCCTGAAATCAAATTCATCGCGCACCTCCCCGTGCTAACTCTAACGCATCGGCTGTACAGGTTTTTATCTGGCTTACACCAGCCCTGCCTTTTAGTTCAAAGTACGGAGTATTTATTCCGCACCCACAGGCGCTCCCATCGTATAACACGGCAATATCGTCCGTTACCACGCTTGTGAGGGGCATACTGGATACCATTGGAGAGACGAAGCTCAACAATCCTGACTTTCCCGCAGGAACCGGTTCCAGTGTTTTTATATCTCTAATAATAGCCCGGCTGTATATAGGAATGTGAAAATGCCCATTTTTGCATTTGACATAGGGAAGCGGATGCTCGACTGCGCTATAAAACTCAAAACAATTGTGCTTTTCAATCCCTAAAGTATCGTGTATTAACTCAAAAAAGAGATCTCTATCAATTTCTGCATCAGAAAACTGTTTCCATCCACCCCCCAGAAGCACTTTGGAATGGCGGTTCAATTTTAGTGAGATACGATTCTCTTTGAGGGTTTTAAGCAGAAAAAACATATACGGAGGAAAGCCCACAAATCGTACAGGCAGTCTGATTTTGGCATATCTGATTAATGCTTTCTTAATACCTTCGATATTTAATTCATACTCTTTTCCAGTATCCTTTAGCGCATACTCTCTGTGAAGTGCAGGTGCAAATTTAGTAGTGCCATAAGCTGTTTTTATTGCACCCATCTGCGTATGCTTGCTTGGTTGGTATCCAAGCACAATGTAGTTTGTGGGAAGAAGTGAAATTAATTTGTGGTATGAAAAATACCTTATCATCATCAAGATACCATAAAGAAGCGTCTTTTGGTCAAATTCAACCCTGCTTTGCTCTCCTTTTGTACCGGAAGAGGTCGCTTTCACCGCTAACTTCTTCTCAGGTATGGAACAAAGGTAATTGCGTTTATAGTAAAGTGTTGGAATTACCGGTATCTTATAAAGCATATCCTCTGAAATAATCTCGTCAATTGAAAAGCCCGCCGATTTTAGTATCTGGGCGTATTCAGGGCAATTCTCTGCATGGAACATAACGTCCCTTTTGACTGCTTCCAAAAATAAGCCATTGTTTTTTTGCAAATCATATGGATTCTTCTGAAGTACCAGTTTTCTTCGTAAATCCACCACTGTCACATCTTCACCTCACTAAGATTCGTAGTATTTGATCAAAGCCTGGGTGCCCAAGTCTCCTGCACCTTTTTCCTCCAGACTTTCATACATCTTAAGAACCTCCTCCAAAACAGAAAGTTCCAAACCTCTTGCCTTTGCCTCGGAAGCTGCAATTCTCATATCCTTTATAAAATGCTTGATAAAAAACCCGGGAGCATAATCTTCTTTTAATATTTTAGGTGCCGCACTGCTAAGCTGGGTGCTTGCCGCAGAACCTTTTTTTATGGTATTTATCATCGTCTCAACATCTAAACCGACTGCTTTCGCATAGGTCATTGCTTCACATACAGCAGAAATGGTGCCTGCAATTGTAATTTGATTTGCCATCTTTGTATGCTGTCCATTGCCGGCTTTACCTTCATAAACAATATGGTCTCCCATTGCCTCGAACATCTTTTTGCATGTATGATACGCCTCTTCATCTCCGCCAACCATGATAGTCAGCGTACCTTCTCTTGCTCCGACATCTCCTCCGGTAACCGGTGCGTCAAGAGCAAGGAAGCCTTTTTCCTTCGCCTTGTTATATATTTTAATGGCTAATTCGGGACTGGTTGTTGTCATATCAATAAGATATGCTCCCTGCGTTGCACATTCCATAATTCCATCTTTTCCAAAATATACTTCTTCTATATCCTTTGGATATCCTACTATAGTTATAACAGCATCCTTATCAGCAACGCATTCCTTGATGGAATCTGTCCAAACCGCTCCTTCTTCCAAAACATCTAAAACTTTTGACTTGGTTCTCGTATAAATGGAAACATCAAATCCAGCTTTCATTAAATTTCTTACCATAGATTTTCCCATGATTCCTACTCCAATAAATCCTATCTTCATTCGGGTTATTCCTCCTATCTTTCCTTGCGTGATTTTATTTATTAATTAGTTTTACAATTTCTGATAGTATTTCATTCATAGCAACAGCACTTGGTATATGCCCGCTATTTTCTATTATCCGAAGGCTCAGACAATCATTGTTACTCTCTGACACTAACAATGAAACCGCTTTTATGGATGTCACAATATCCGTACTGCCCTGTAAAATCCGATATGGAATTCGAATACTTTTAATATCTTCGATCAGATCAATTTGCAGCAACTCGTTCCATATACTTCTGTTTTTCATGAAGCCGTTTTTTACAATTGCGATTACATTTTTCAGTGAATAATCAGGACTTGTCAATAAGCCCATAATAATTGCACCCACTGGTAGTTTGCTCCGTGATTTTGCCTGATAGCCCTCAGTATACTTACGAATAAGTGCCGCTATATTCTTTACATCACCGGGAGTATGAGCTTTTGCTTCCTGTAACACCAGTAAGCGTTTTTTTGCCTTTGGTGACATGTTCGCATTGATCAATGCTTCATACACTTCCTTATTAAAGAACAGGCGGCTTGATATCTGTCCATATGTCAGCACATTATCCACTAACTCCGGCACCTTTACCGCAGTTTTTGCCGCCAAGACCGATCCCCAGGAAGCCCCAAGTAAAATCAACTGATTATCCGCAAATTCCTTCTTTAATTCCTTCACCAAATCTACGGTCATATCTACAAAGGTATCAATTGTAAAAGTATCGTCTATGTAATAATCATTCATTCCACATCCCAACTGATCCCAATATACCATAATAAAGTGATCTGTAAAATCAGGAAACATACCGCGGCTGCCCCCACAAAGTGGAAGAGGCATGCCGGGGCCGCCATGTAAAAATAGCATGACAGGGCTATTTTCATCTTTTCCATCCAGCAAAACTTTCTGCTCATATCCGTTTAAAGAATAAGTGGCCAGCCTTGAAATTCGGTTTGTTAATATAACCTCACGTCTCTTCTTGGTCATAAAATCTCCTCAATAATAAAGCATTCCTGCCCATTCATCGTATTGCTTTTATAGTATCATATTTTTTTACATAAGAAAAGGTATAGCTGATAAGTATGTCATTGATAGTGCGATGCAGGATATTTATATAACCTGTCATGCTGTTGTTAAGTTATATAATAAAGTGGCGTGCCGCATAACTGACATTATTCAGTTAGGATGCAGCACGCCACTTTAGAGTCTTATTCTTTGGCTTCCCCTGTAACTTCTCTTTTAAGCCACCGATCAACTCTATTCCTTTTAAAGAGTTCATTTACCGCTATGGCAAAAATAACGCCGATCGCTGTGTCAATCATTCTGCCGAAGGCATAGGCAACGTGATCTGCAGGAGTATTGAACAGAATGATACAAAGCACCACTCCGCCGGGCTGGACGGCACCCGGCCACTTAAACGCCACTGACGACCAAACTAAAAGGATAACTCCGAAAAAAACCAAGATAACTTTCAAATAATAATTTCCGTTGGGAAAAATCAATCGTTCTACCCAAAATATACCCATTCCCAAAAGGCCGCCGATAATTGTTCCGATAAGTCTGTTTCCACCATTCGTTTTTGAATCCTCGATACTGTTACCCATTCCAAATATAACGCCAATACAGGCAAAAGTGGGGTTTTCTTTAAAGGGAAGGTAAATAAGGGCAAGTATTGCCGTAGCCAACGCTGTTTTTAAGCTCCTTTGTCCAAGGCCCGGTATAATTGCATGAATCGGTTTATGACTGTTCATATAATAAAATTCCTCTGCAAATTCTTATTTTTAAATACTGTAATAAACTTTGAAGCTATAATAATCACGATTTACCACATAGAGAAAGACATACCTCTCCTTTGGCAGAAGATATGTCTTTTATGGATTATTTGATTATTTTATACTGCCGCACTGCATGCTTATACTGCTGTATCCTTTACAATATTAATGATGCTTTCTATGGAAATATCATTCTGATATCAATTATGGCCATTTAGCATTCTTATTTTGCCACACAATATGAAACAAGTCAATGCAATTTTTCATCGCAGTAGCTGACACTGCCGAATCTGATACTCAAATCTCATGCAAGGAACTCATGTACTATTTAGCACAGGACAGATTCGAGTAAGAAGGTCCAGCGATAAAACCCAGCTTTTTGTAGAGTTTTTCTGCAGGATTACCAACCATTACACCTAAAGTAATAACTGGAGATACTTCATACGCAATCTCAATCGATTTCAGTATCATGGCTTCAGCAATTCCTCTGCGGCGATATTGCGACCTGACGGATACCTGATGAATGGTTGAAAAATCATTTGGCGAATCCGGGTAAATTCCAGCGATGCAAACACCGACGATCTCACTGCTGCATTTGCTTTTTACAAGAACGCTCATATTTAAAGATTTTGTTTGTATAAACGCTTCTATTCTCATCAATATCGCTTTTTCTATTTCTTTTTTGTCTGGCTTCCTAAATGTTGATGTATAGCCTGATGAATGGGCTTGGAAAACAGTTTCTACAATTTCGGGAACATCGGATTTGTCCAGCAATTCAAACATAAAACAATCGTCAAGGTTATATTTTATTTGATCTGTAGGACGAATCATTCTACGTTGTGTAATATCTATTTTGGCAAAGAAATGTTCGACAAGTATAGAAACATCACTTTCGGGAATTTCATTAAACTGCAGCCTATCTTTATTACATACCTGCCGTGCATATTCTACAATTATTGTCCAATAATCTGCTAAGTCAATAAAATGTGCAATCCTAAACGGATTACTTACCTTATCATTTACTATTGTAAAACCACCAACTACTATTTCATTCTCATAAATAAAATGGCAGGCATGGCTGGTATCTAATGAGGATAATCTCTCATTCCAATCATATTGTAAAAATTGATTTGAACTACTATAGACTGCATGGTATATCACGAACCGCTCATAATCAGTTTGCAAAATTGTGTAGTTGTCCATTTTACTCCCCTTTTTCATCATGTCTTCACCAGTCTTATATATTATACAATCAATATACTATTTTTATCTTTATATTGCAAATAAAAGAAAATAGACAGATTAAAAAGACAGCCGTAAACATTATTTATATAATGGTCTGTTGTAGATTGAAAGAGAAATGTTGTTTTCTATAAGTTTATAAGCCCTTCACATAGGCGACTACCGAATCTATAGCTCCTTCATCCTCAAAATTCACTTTTGAATTATATGTATCGAGAAATTCTTTGTCATCAGCTTCTCGTTCAGATTCAGGCTTTCTTTGAATCATGCCTTTCATCATAGCCATCATGGCTTTATGGACAGGACCAAGTTTTTTATAGTCTATACCTCCGCGCAGATGGAAGAATTTTGTTTTTGCAAGAAGCTCTGGTGTAAAGTTTTTGTTTATGATTTCACTATAGTCTGTTGAGTTGGGATCGGCTAATCCAACGGTAAACACGATAAGATTTTTACAGGGATTCTGAGTAACCAGTTTTACACCCCCGATACCACCTGCATACAAACCGCCACCATATATAACGATGTCATATTGACTTAGAATTTTTGGTTCAACCAATTGAGCCGTGAATAAATCTGCGTTCAATGCCGAAGCAATCCATTCAGCGTACTTGCAAGTTGAGCCGTACCTGGATGTATATGCGACTAAAATTTTTTTAGACATTAGCTGTCCCTCCGTTTATAGTATCTAGATTATCAAATATCTTCATTAATGAACTGCATAGACGAGCAATTTCATCCATGTTCATGCCAGAAAACATACTGTCAATAAACTGCGTTGCTATTTGTTCATTATCTCTGTCCCACTGCTCGCATTTAGCGTTTGCTGTTATCCGCATGGCTCTGCTGTCTTTCTCGTCCTGATGGACTGTCACAAAGCCCTTTTCGGCCAGTTTCATAACAAGCTGCTTTGTGTTTTGGTGAGAAGTATCGCAAGCAGCCGCGAGCTGCTTTAGCGTGGGCGGCTGTTCAAATAATCCCAATGCTAGGATTACAAACCATTGCTTGGCAGTTATGTCTTGCATCTGCGAATCCATTTTGCTTTGAAGGCGATTAGCAACCCGAAACAGATAGCCAAATACTATCAGTCTTTTATCCATCGTATCAAAATCGTACATCAGCACTCCTCCATGAAAGGTAATATATTCCCTGTATAGGTATTATATTACCTATATACTTCTTTTGTCAATAAAAATTCAAAAAGACGGATTTTTCACATATACAGAGCCTCGCATATCCCAAAGCATTATTATAATAAGGTTT
>JAFAGA010000076.1 GCA_023423045.1 Bacillota bacterium
TTATACTAAATGAAGCCCACATTTTTGTAAAGTAAAATGTGGGCTTCATTTACAGCTTATTTATGCCGTTCTCTCAAATTGTGAATTATACAGGTTGGCATAGAAGCCGCCTTTGGCCAGCAGCTCCGTATGGGTTCCCTGCTCCACGATATCTCCCTCATTCATAACAAGGATGAGGTCCGCATCACGGATGGTAGACAGACGATGGGCAATGATGAAGCTGGTCCTTCCTTTCATCAGGCTATCCATTGCCTTCTGAATCATAATCTCGGTTCTGGTGTCCACGGAGCTGGTGGCTTCATCCAGAATAAGGATCTTAGGATCCGCTAAAATCGCCCGCGCTATGGTAAGCAGCTGTTTCTGCCCTTGGGATACGTTGCTGGCTTCCTCATTGAGCACCATCTGATATCCGTCGGGAAGGGTGGAGATGAAGTGGTGCACATGGGCGGCCTTCGCAGCCTGGATTACCTCCTCATCGGTTGCGCCCAGCTTGCTGTAACGGATATTATCCATGATGGTTCCGTTAAACAGCCAGGTATCCTGGAGAACCATTCCAAACATCCGGCGCAGATCACTGCGGTTAAAATCCTGAATATTATGGCCGTCGATAAGAATCTCGCCGCTGTTGATATCATAGAAGCGCATCAGCAGCTTGACCATAGTGGTCTTGCCGGCGCCGGTGGGCCCGACAATGGCAATTTTCTGCCCCTTGGAAACCTTTGTGCTGAAATCATTAATGATCGTTTTATCCGGCTGATAGCCAAAATGCACATGATTAAACTCAACATCACCGTTCAATCCTTCGATAGAAACCGGATTCTCTGCGGTTTGTACCTCTTCCTCCACCGCAAGGAATTCAAATACCCGTTCTGCTGCGGCAGCAGTCGACTGGAACATGTTGGCTACCTGCATGAGCTGGTTGATGGGCTGCGTGAACTGGCGGATATATTGGAAGAAGGATTGAATCTGTCCTACTTCAATCTTACCGTTGATTGCCAGATAGCCTCCCAATATTGCAACACCTACATAACCCACGTTGCCGACAAACTGCATGATTGGCATCATTAATCCCGACAGAAATTGAGACTTCCAGGCAGATTCATACAGCTTATCATTCTTCTGGTCAAACTCCCGGATGGAGTCCTCTTCCTTATTAAAGATTTTAACGATATTATGGCCGCCATAGATCTCTTCCACTTGACCGTTGACATGCCCCAGGTATTCCTGCTGCTGTGCAAAGTATTTCTGGGACTTCTTGATCACACGGCCCACTACAACACCGGAGATCGGCAGGATCAGCAGAGCCAGCAGGGTCATGGGGATACTGATGCGCAGCATCATAACCAGGACACCTATAATGGTAACTACGGAAGTGATCAGCTGGTGCAGGCTTTGATTTAAGCTGTTGCCCAGGGTATCGACATCATTGGTCACCCTGGAGAGAATCTCGCCGTGGGAGGTGGTATCGAAGTAATTCATCGGCATGCGATGAATTTTCTCTGAAATATCCCTGCGGAATCGGTAGGATACCTTCTGGCTGATACCGGTCATAATCCAGCCCTGAACAAAGGAGAGCAGGGCGCTGACGCCGTAGAGTATAATTAAAGTAATCAGGATTTTGGACAGGGCGGTAAAGTCGATTCCGTTCCCGCCATTGATTTTACTGATCAAACCTTCGTAAATGATAGTGGTTGCATCACCCATAATGGTAGGGCCCACAATGGCAAAGACGGTGCTTCCCACCGCAAAGATCAGCATTACAAGCAGCCCGAACCGGTACTTGGACAATCTGGAAGAAAGCTTTTTCATCGTACCTTTAAAATCTTTTGCCTTTTCCCCTGGCATCATTCCCGGAGGTCCCATATGTCCGCCCCCGGGTCTTTTTCTGGCCGGTGTCTGGTTTATGGGAGTATCGTGCTTATTATCTTCTCTACTCATAACTTAATTCCTCCTGTGATAATTGGGAAGATGCAATCTGCTGATATACTTCGCAATTCTTAAGCAGCTCCCGGTGGGTTCCTTTTCCTACGATACGTCCGTCATTCAGCACCAGAATCTGCTCTGCATTCATAATTGTACTAATTCTCTGAGCTACAATAATTACCGTACTGTCAGAGAGTTCCTCCTTCAGGGTACGCCTCAGAGCGGCATCCGTCTTATAATCCAATGCGGAAAAGCTATCATCAAAGATATAGATTTCAGGATTCTTCGCTATGGCCCGTGCAATGGACAGCCTCTGTTTCTGCCCGCCGGATACATTGGTTCCGCCCTGGGCGATGGGGGACTCGAAGCCTTCCGGCTTGGCATCAATGAATTCCGCTGCCTGAGCAATACGGGCGGCCCGCTTTAAATCCTCCTCCGTTGCCTGGGGAGCGCCGAAGGTAATATTTGACTCAATGGTTCCGGAGAACAGTACGCCTTTTTGCGGTACGAAACCCAGCTTATCGCGGAGGGAATGCTGCTTCATCCTTGTGATTTCTGTTCCGTCAAGAAAAATGCTTCCTTTGGAGGCATCATAGAATCTGGGAATCAGATTGATCAAGGTTGATTTGCCGCTTCCGGTGCTTCCGATAATGGCTGTGGTTTCCCCGGGCTTAGCGGTAAAGCTGATATCCGAGAGAACATCTTCCTCGGCGCCCGGATAGCGGAAGGATACATTGCGAAACTCCAGGACTCCCTTCATTCCGGCTTTCGCCGGCTCATCCCTTTCTGCCTCAGGGATAGTGACTTTGGTCTGCAATATCTCATCAATACGCTTTGCCGCCACGGCAGCTCTGGGAAGCATAATGGATATCATGGTAAGCATCAGGAAGGACATAATGATCTGCATCGTATATTGAATGAAGGCGATCATATCACCCACCTGCATAGTTCCGGCATCGATTCGGTTGGAGCTGACCCAGAGGATCAGGATGGATACCAGGTTCATGATCATCATCAGAACCGGCATCATGAAGGTCATAACACGGTTGACAAAAAGGGAGTTCCTGGTTACATCCAGATTGGCCTGGTCAAAACGCTTCTCCTCATACTCAACAGTGCTAAAGGCACGAATGACGGGGAGGCCTGTAATAATTTCACGGGTAACCAGGTTGATCCGATCGACGAGCTTTTGCATCAGCTTGAATTTGGGCATTGCGACGATGAGCAGCACACCGATTAACAGGAAGATTGCGCCGACGCCTACAATCAGAACCCAGGACATGGAAGTATTCGTCTGCATTACTTTGACAATACCTCCGACTGCCAGGATGGGAGCGTAGATTACGATGCGGATCAGAAATACGATTAAAGTCTGAACCTGCTGGATATCGTTAGTGCTGCGTGTAATCAGGGAGGCGGTAGAGAATTGGTCCATCTCCTGATTGGAAAAGGAAAGAACCTTCTTAAATACGCTGTTCCTCAGATCACGGCCCAGCTTTGCCGCAATTCTTGAAGAAAGAAAGGTAACGAGGATGGAGGCCGCCATGGCTACCAGAGCCAGGGCGATCATCTTCAGCCCAACGATAAAAATATAATTAATCTGCATCCTTCCTACGTCCCTTCCCAGGGCTTCGTACTCGGCTTTGATGTAGGAGCTTGCGCCGGCAGTGAGTATCATCTCCGGCATTTCGCTCAGCTTCTCCCGAATTCCTGTCAGCATGGCGTTCTTCGCCTCTGGAGGGAGCTGGGACAGCAGCTGGAATATGTCGGGATTCCCCTGGGTCATCTCGGCGGGGAAGTTGGCCAGAAACTGTTGTTTCATCTGTTGGGAGGCTTCATTGTCTCCCTGGAAGGAGAGCACCATCATCATGGGAATGGACATCGCATCAGCCAGGGCCTCTTCCTCTTCTTTGTCCCATAGGCTGACGGACTCGGAATTGAGGGAAGGATATAGTTTGGTATAATCGGACCATTCCTTGTCATTGAAATTTTCTTGCTGCAGCGGAGTGAAATGGCTGCGAACCAGCTCATTCGCGGAGTCATCCATGAACAGGGCCAGCCGTTCCAATTCCGAGGTACGGATTGCATCCGGAACGATATCATCCACACCGTTCTTGGCGATGCCGACATTGATGATGTCGGAGGTGTAGGTCGGCAGGGAAAGATCGCTGAAGGCCTGGATCGCCAGCAGGATCGTAACAAACAGGATTGCCATAACCGATTTGTTCAAAAATTTAAAAAGCTTAAGCATAGGAGTTCCTTTCTTGGATCGAATAGATTTTGATCATTCTTATTCAGGGTCGGATTGTTCGTTCAGATTTGCCCTGAGCTTATCGATCAGCAGCTGAAGGGTATGCAATTCTTCGTCGCTGAAATTGCCGAAGAGCCTGTCAGTTATGCCTCTCATTAATTCTTCCCCTTTTTTGGCGAGATATCTGCCTTCCGGCGTAAGATATACTCTCATAATTCTCTTATCTGTGTCATCGGGCACACGATATACATAGTTATTCGCTTCCAGCTTGTTAAGCATACCGGTGATGGAGGCGGGCTTTACAAAGTTTTTTTCTGAAAGAGCTTTCTGCGTAATCCCCTCATTTTCCCGGATTAATAAAAGCAATTGAGGCTGCCCGGGATAGAGGCATGTATTGTCCATCCGATGATAGGAACGCTGATGCAATGATTTGATGATCTCCGTGAAACCATGAATCAGCTGTTTTACCTCGGGTTTCATAATTATTTCGATCTCCTCCTTAGAAGTATTTTAGCTGGAAAGACAACTATTCTCGCGCAGTCAAAGGGCTATGACAAGAGATAAATGAGAATGCTTAGGTGCCTAATAGAATTGTATTATAGCACTATCATGATGTAAGTCAATATTTAAAATTATAAAAAGTTTGTGAAATAATGCCTGAAATATTACCCGGAAGCAAACCGGAACTATGCGTATGAAATTGCTGCGGAATTCCGGACACAGCCGGCCTGGGAAAAGAAGAAATGAAAAGCCCTCCACGTCAACTCCATTGGAAGGCCTTTATCGGTATGTATTTAATTTTTACTCTGGGAGACTAACAGTCCTGCTATTGTCAGCACGATTCCCATTGCAGCAATTCCCGTAATTCTCTCATGAAGCACAAGAATGGAGGTGATAACGGTTATTACGGGAAGTGCGTAAATATAGGCGCTTGTTTTAACGGCACCCAGGATTTTAACCGCACAATTCCAGGTTGCAAAGCAAAGTGCGGATGCCCCCAGACCCAAAAACAGGATATTAAACAAATTAACCGGCTGTATCATTTGATCTGGATCCGGCTTAAACCCAAAGATCAGTAATGCGGGCAGCATGAACAGCAGCCCATAAAAGAAAATTCTCCGTGTTGTCTGAATGATATTGTAATGAAACCCGCTGATTTTCTTTGTCAGAACAGCATAGGCACCCCATACCGCAGCGGCCAAAAATGCCAGGATATCTCCCATTGGGTTCAGCTGCAGGCGGCTGCTTCCGTTAAAACTAATAATAAATATTCCGGCAACCGCAGCGACAAACCCCACAAAAAAGCGCATTCTGAGTTTCTCTCCCTCCAAAAACCGATGGGCAAGAATGGCGGTAAAAAATGGTGCCGCGGACACGATAACTCCTACATTGGAGGCAGAGGTATAGGTCAGCGCAATATTTTCAAACAGGAAATACAGCGTTACACCGCATAAACCGGCTGCGGCAAAGTAGAGATCCTGCTTTCTTTCCTTGATCTTGAGCTTGTGAGGATAGATCAGAAGCAGAGCAGCAAAACCTATGGTAAATCTTAAAAACAGTATTTCAACGGGAGAGAGGGTCTCTAAGAGTAATTTGGTAGAGATGAAAGTTGTCCCCCAAGTAAAAATCGTCACAGACGCGAGTAAATGTCCTATCAGTTCCTTTTTTCTGTTCATGAGAACCCTTTCTATCTATGAAAAACAGCTATGATTTTCCTGCCAGGGAATTATTGGCTTAACCGTTCCAATAAAATCTGCAGCAATCTGTCATTGTCCTGGGGCATCATAAAACAGAAGCGGATAAATTTGTTGTCCAGGAAGGGGAAGGTGGAGCAGTCGCGGATCATCAGCCCCTCACGTATGGAGGCCTCAAAGAGGTCCATGGAGGTAACCCCGTCCTTTAATATTTTAACAAGGACGAAGTTTGCGATGGGAGGATAGTATTTGATATTATCCCAGGAGGAGAGGATACTGGAGATGCGAAGCCTCTCACCGGCAATCAGCTGTCTGGTCTCCTTAATATAATCTCCGTCGGTAAACATGATTTCCCCTGCGATAGCAGCAAGGCTGTTAATGGTCCAGGGGTTCTTTCTCTGGTTCATCTCCTTTAACAAATCCGCGTTGCCGCAAATAGCATATCCCAACCGCAGTCCGGGAGCGGCGAAGAATTTGGAGATGCCCCTCAGTATGATAATATTGTTATAATATCCGGTGAGGGGAACGGATGTAATGTGGGAATTAATATTTTCATAGGATGAGTTTATATCACCCAAATGTGCGGAGTGCATATCCTCGGCAAATTCCACATAGGTTTCATCCACCATAACGAAGATACCCTTTTGCTTGCAGATATCCAGTATCTTTCTCATATCGCTTCGGGTAATCGCCGAGGAGGTGGGATTGTTAGGGTTACAGATTACCAGCAGATCCACATCTGCGGTCAATTCCTCTTCCAGAGCAGGAATATTCAGCACAAAATCCTGTTCCTCCTCCAGGCGGTAATAGTGGGTGCTTCCTCCGCCCAGGGATATCTCCCGTTCATATTCGGAGTAGGTGGGCCCAATCACCAGCGCCTTTCTCGGATGCTTGATCTGGATAAAGAGGGAGATCAGTTCGGTGGAGCCGTTGCCTACCAGCACATTCTCCATATCAGTATGGACGTATCCGGCGATCTTTTGGCGAAGGGAGGAATATTCCCGGTCGGGATAACTCATGATGGCATCGATTCTCTGAGCTAAAGTTGTCCTTAGTTTAGGAGAGATACCCAGAGGGTTAACATTGGCGGAAAAGCTTATAACATCCTCCTTCTTTATTCCATAGACCTTCTCTATTGTCTCCAGGTCACTCCCATGAAAATGGTCCGTGTGTTTAATCATAATATTCCTTTCCGGCTGTTCCAGCCTGATGGTATTTTCCTATGCCAAAAATTGTGACAGTTCATCCGGCTGAATGAATTGTTACACTAAAATAGGCATTATTGGATAAATACTAGCTTTTTTCATTGTGTTGAATTATAATTATTACAATAATTATATCTTATTTTTTTCATTTTTCAATGCTTCATGCCGAAGGATTTATGATAAGGTCGATTTAAGACAGGTGATTTTTGCGAGGTGATAAATTGAAGGAGAAGATGGAGCGTTTTTCAAAAGGGGATTTTGAATATGAGCAGCCTTTTATTTGTCTGTCCGTGGAGGAAATCAGGATAGCCGTCGAGGCGGGGAAGAGGCACGAGGGAAGCTTCACCGTCAGTAATCATAAAGGCAGGCCTATGCGGGGATGGGTATATTCTTCCAATTACCTGCTGCAGATAGCGGATCCCTCCTTTGAGGGAGAGCAAAGCACCATATGCTTTACCTTTCAGGCGGACTATCTTAAGGCGGGTGAAACGATAGAAGGAGAGATCAGTATCGCAAGTGATTGCGGTGAGCTGACGATACCTTTTTCTGTCCGGGTAGAGCAGGCTTATGTGACAACCTCCCTTGGTAAGATTAAGGATTTATTTCAGTTCGCTAATCTGGCAAGGACAGATTGGTCGGAGGCGAAGAAGGTATTTCGCATGGAGGAATTTGAACGGATCTTTCTGGGGAATGAAGAGCGTTACCGGTACATATACCGCAAGCTGGTCAAAGCCAGCTCTATGAGCCAGGCGATGGAGGAATTTCTGATTGCAGTTCATAAAAAAAGTGCACTTCGCTTGGAAATCGACCGGACCCGGGCGGAGTATATCGTGTCCGCAAGCGTCCATGGTATGGAACTGCGTGCCAGGGAGGAAATCAGCGATAAGGTGGTTCTGACCAAGGATCACTGGGGATATGCTGAAATCAGAGTGAGCACGGATGCCCCGTTTCTTCAATTGGAACAGAAATTATTATGGTCGGACCGGTTTCTCGGCAACACCCATCCCATCTCCTATATCATAGATCCGAAGAAACTGCGCCCGGGGAATAATTATGGACGGATTGTAATACGATGCGTGTATCAGACTATCACGGTCGACGTAATCTGCCGGTATGAGACGGAAGGCGTAAAAGAAGCAGGGAGCCGCCGCAGAGGAAGACTGGAAGCCGGCTTTATGGATAATTATCTGGGCTTTCGGCTGAACCGGATTGGTCTGGAGCAGTATATCGATGAAATGCAGAGTCTGCTGAAGGAACTGCCGGACCGGGAGGACATCCGGGCAAGGGACCTGGTTAAAATACATCTGGCAATAGTATCAGGCAAAGGTCAGCCTGCCAGGGAGTGGTTGGACCGCTTGCGCAAGCCGGCTCCCCCCGGGAAGGGCGGAGAGGGCAGCCAGGTGCTGGAATACTGTACCTTTTTATATTTGGAATGTTTGTATAACAAGGATGAGGAGATGATCAGGGAGGCGGCGGAAAAGATACGCTTCTATTATGAGAACGGTCATCGAAAATGGCAGATTCTCTGGCTCCTTCTCAATCTGGATCACAGCTACAGCAAGCTTCCGGGAAAGAAGCTTGCGGACATCCGCGAGCAGTACGAGCTGGGACAGCGCAGTCCGATTCTTTACTATGAGGCTGTCTGCGTCCTGAACCAGGAGGCGGTGCTGCTTCGCGACCTGCAGGATTTTGAAATCCAGGCAATGAATTATGGTATCAGGAATTTTATGGTATCAAAGGACTTGGCGCGGCAATTCATCTATCTGGCAGGTAAGAGAAAGACCTTCCAGCCGGTTCTCTTCCGGAGCCTGGTCCGGTTATATGATGAAGATGAGGATAAGGAAGCCTTATCCGCGATCTGCTCTCTTCTGATTAAGGGGATGAAGAGAGGGGAGAAGTATTTTGAATGGTACCGCTTGGGAGTAGAGGCACAGCTGCGAATCACGGAGCTATATGAGTATTATATGTATAGCATAAGCTTCAATCGAACGGAGGCCATATCGCAGCCGGTTCTGCTTTACTTCATTTATAACAGCAGCCTTAATGATCGAAAGAAGGCATATCTGTATGCCAATATTATCAAATACAAGGATAAGCAGGAACCCATCTACCGAAGCTATCTAAAACGGATGGAGGTATTTGCAGCTGAGATGCTTAAGGCCCACCAGATCAGCGGGGATCTGGCAATACTATACAGAGAGCTTTTTGCCGGGAATACATTGGGCTCCCAGCTATGCCGGCATCTGCCCTATGTAATGTACCGGCAGGAATTTTATTGTGACAATCCGAACATAGAAAGCATTCAGGTGCTGCATAAGGAGCTGAATCTGGAAGAAAGCCATATTCTGGCAGAGGGCAGAGCCCAGATTGACATTTTCACCGATAATGCGGAGATACTGTTGGTGGACAAGGCGGGCAACCGCTATCTTGAATCCATAGATTACAGCTTGAAGCCGTATCTGAAGCCGGAGGATTATGAAAGCTATTGCCTGGAACATAGCAGGCATCCCATGCTCCTGCTCCATCTATTTGACCGTTACCAGAGCCACCGGATTATGAATGAGGAGGCGGCGGAACTTCGAAAGCAGGTACTGTTGATCGAAGGACTGGCCAGAGAATATATTACGGATTGCCATCAGGCTCTGATTGAATATTATTATGAGAATTATAATGACGAGCTTCTGGAGCATTACCTGAATCAGATTAACTTGCATAGCTTAAGCTCTCCCAACCGGGCGAAATACATGGAATTCATGGTTGTGAGAAAGCTGTACGACCGTGCACTGGCGGCCTTGGATATGTTTGGCTTTGAAGTGGTTACCTTAAACCGTCTGGTAAAGTTATGCTCCGGCTGGATGCTGACACCGGAGGCGGACCGGAGAAATGAGATTATGGTCCGTCTATGCTATTATGTCTATTCCCATGGAAAATATGACGAAGGAATTCTGCGATACCTCCTCCGCTACTATGAGGGTTCGGAAAAGGAGATGCTGAAGCTTTGGAGGGCGGCGGGGAGCTTTGAACTGGAAGCGCATTTGCTGGAAGAACGTCTGCTGGTCCGGATGCTCTGTACACAGAGTGACAATCAGGACTGCTTCCCGGTTTTTGGACAATATTACCGGGAGGTTACAAACCATATGCTGGTACGGGCGTTTCTGACCTTTCATGCCTACCGGTATCTGGTACATGAGAGGGAGCTTCCCGGAGGGCTTTTCCTGATTATGAAGCGGGAGTTGAACTACGAGGAGAATGAGATCTGTCTCCTTGCCTGGTTAAAGCATAATGTACAAAATGAGGGGCTTACGGAAAGTGAGCTGGGCTTTATCGAGTATCAGCTGGACCGGCTGGAGAAAAAGGGCATTCTATTGCCCTTCCTTGCCAGATACGGCGATCGTGTGGTTCTGCCCCAGAGGCTGCAGGACAGATGCTTTATTACCCATATTGCGGATCCCGGGAGCCGGGTATATATCCATTACCGCCTTATGAAGCAGGAGAACCGGGAGTTTATTACACAGCGCATGCCCAATGTCTTTTTGGGAATCCATGTGAAAGAGCTGGTTCTGTTTTATCATGAGACGTTGGAATATTATATAACCCAGGAGTATGAAGGAGAGGAGACCGTCACGGAAAACCTGTACGCCCAATATGAATGTGATACACCTGTGTCGGAAGATACCAAATATAATCATATCAACCGGATGCTGATGGCCATGGAGCTGGGAGAGGAGGACACCCTGCTGGAGCTGATGGAAGACTATATCAGGAAGGATTATCTGGCTGATGCCTGCTTTGGTCCTCTGAACTAAGCAACGGTATTCACTGGTTTGACTAAGCGGCAAGTTTGTGCTAACGCTCATATTTGCAGGCATTGAGAGCATGGGGGAATTAAAATGGACACCACCAGAAAATTGATTGTTGGCTATGATTTATGTGAAGACTATTCGCAGCTGTGCTGCTACAGCTACAAATCCTTTGAGCCGGTTCCAATTCAGTACAAGGATGAGGAAGGGCTAATTCCAACCGCATTATGTGTGCGGAAGGATAACGGGCAATGGCTGTTTGGCGAGGAAGCTGTTACCTGTGCCTCGGGTGGCCAGGGAATATTGATCGACTGCCTTCTGGACAAGCTGGCCAGGGGAGGCCAGGTGGAGGTATCCGGTCAAAGCTTTTCTGCAATTGCCCTGATGGAAAAGTATCTCCGTAAGACACTGACCTTGATCAAGGAGTATTTTCCTGTAGAACCTATTACTCATATGGTTGTTACGGTCCGCAGCACCCAGCCTGCATTGACGGAGGGGATTTATGCAGCTCTGGAATTGTTGGGGCTGGAGAAGGACCGGGTGACGATAATGAGCCATGCAGGAGCATATCTGCACTATGCGCTGAGTCAGGATAAGGCTCTATGGCTTAATGATGTGGGATTGTTCGATTTTAGCAGGGAGGGGCTGCTCTATTACCAGATAAAGTTAAATCGCAGAAGCCGGCCGATGATAGCCGGGATCGCCAGGACTGACTGCAGTGAAACACTGAATCATGCAATGCTGGAGAAACCGGAGAAGCAGGCATATATATTTGAGACCCTCGCTAATTCTCTGCTGCATAAGCAGCTGGTGACTACCCTGTATTTTACGGGACAGGGCTTTCAGGGGAAATGGGCAGAGGAGGTATTGGGGAGGCTCTGCGTCGGAAGGAGGGTTTTCCTTGGACAGAATCTGTTTACCAAGGGGGCCTGCTATGCTGCAAAGGAGCTTTCCGGAGAGAGCGGTCTGGAGGAGTTTATTTTGCTCCATGATGATATGATTACAAGCGATATTGGGATCAGGGTTTATAAGGATACAAGATTCCAGGAGGTTTTGCTGGCAGAGGCGGGCAAGCCCTGGTATGAAATAAATAACAGCATTGAGATTATTTTGGAAGGGGGCCCGGAAGGTGGGGCGGAGCTGGAGATTGTCCGAAGGAATATTATGAACCGGGATATGATACGGGAGAAGCTGCAGCTGACCGGGCTTCCCAAGCGACCGGACAGGATGACACGGCTGGAAGTGAGGCTTACCTTTCGGGACAGCTCTGGAGGAAAGCTATCTGTCAGCGACCTGGGCTTCGGTGAGTTTTATTCAGGTTCCGGGCTGATTACGGAATTTTCCATTGATCTATGATAGAATAAAAGCGTAGTGAGCATGCTGCAAGCTTGCTTGCAAGTGTGCGATCGGAGCTGGAGATCATGAACACGGTTTATGTTCATGATAGAATGAAAGCGTAGTGAGCATGCTGCAAGCTTGCTTGCGAGTGTGCGATCGGAGCTGGAGATCATGAATATGGTTTATGTTCATGATAGAATGAAAGCGGAATGAGGAAATGCAAGCTTGCTTGCGGTTTCCGATTGGAGCAACAAGATCATGAACATGATTTTTGTTCATGATAGAAGAGGAGAGAATGCATGAGCAAGCTGATATTGTGCAGCGGAGAAAGAACCGCAAAACCATATGGTTTCCCCTCAAGCGGCATACGTGTATATTCGATGGAGGAGCTTTGCTATTATCTGTTTCATCATATCTATCTGATTGAGGAGGAAATCTTTAAGGACGATTTGATCGACTGGATTCAAACCGAGCTGAAGCTGCCGGAACGGGCGGAGAAGCTGAGGAAACTCAAGGAGCGGGGAGCGGATGCCAAGAGTATGGTCACGGTGGTTTTATGCAGTGCCGATTATTATACCGAGTATGAGATAAAAACCCTGTTAAAGGAATTGGATGAAATAGCCGCTATGCCGGAGTTGAAAAAGAGCTGTCTGAAGGCGAAGAATTATCTGGATAAGCGGCAATACAGGGAAGCTTCTGCTGAATATGAAAGGCTGCTGACCAGTAAACAGGCGAAGGAGTTTACTCCGGAGGAATATGGGGATCTGCTTCACAATCTGGCGGTTGCCAGGCTCCATACCATCGGCCTTGGTGCGGCGGTCCCGCTTTTCGAACAGGCATATGTAAGAAACCGCAGGGAGGAGACGCTGAAGCAGCTTCTGCTTGCGCTTAAGATCCTGGACTGGGAGGAGCGATACCAGGAAAAGCTGGAGGAATATCAGGCGGAGGAAGCACTGCGGATAAGCCTGGAGAAAGCCTTGAAGGACAGGCAGGAAGAAGCAGCGGCATGCATTGCAATAGAAAAGATTGGAGAACTGAAACGGATGAAAACTCAGGGACGGCCGGAGGAGTATTATCACACTGCGGATCAGATGCTGGAAGGCTGGGTCGAAAAGATACGTCAGATATAGAGAGAAATAGAATTTGCAGGAGTCAAACAGAGGCAAAGAGCAGATGCCCTGTCCGGTGAGAGAAGAGCTATGAACAATATAACGGCACAGTGAGGATGAAGGAATGGGATTGTTTGATCTATTTTCAAGAAAGAAAAGAACGGTACAGGAGGGGATGGAACCTCAGGGGATAGCAAAGGAAGCGGAGGCAGCCTCCTTTGCCGAAAAAAGGGGTAAGGATTCTAAGCGGCCCGTCAGACTGAATTCCCATACCGAACGAATGGGGTATATCAAAGAGAATTGTGAGATGATTCTGGAAAGCGACCGCCAAATCAGTGAGGCTAAGGTGGAATACCAGGCAGTCACCTCTTATCTGACGGACATACAGAAGATTACGATGCTTTTGCCGGAACTGAGGGAAAATCTGGAGGAAGCAGCCCGCAAGATTATCAATCTGAGTAAGGAACGCAACAAGCTGCAGCGCAAGAGTTCTCTTTTGTCTGATCGCCAATATCAGCTGTATGAAGGGTTTGAGACACAGATACCCAAGGATCTGAAGACGCTTCGGGAAAGTGAGGAATACCAGTCGGCAATTCAACAGGATATCCTGCATCTGGAGAGAGAAAGGGCCGCGCTGGACGAAGAGCAGGGGGAGATTATCAGCAAACAATCTTTTTTGAGAGGAATCGCGATTACAACCAGTGTAATCATAATAATTCTCTTCCTTGTGTTTGCCCTGTTGTCAAGCCATTCCAAGGCCAACTTCAGCGTACCCTTTCTAATGACGGTGCTGATGGGAATGGTATCGGCTTTCTATATCTTTATGGAAGCAAGAAAGAATTCAGGAAACGTCCGTCTGGTACAGATGAAACAGAACCGGCAGATTATGCTGATGAACAAGGTGAAAATCAAATCCGTGAATAATCGGAGTTATCTGGAGTATACCTATAGCAAATATATGGTTGAGAGTTATTCCCAGCTTAAGACCGCTTGGGAAGAATATGTACGGATGAAGGATGAGGCAAGGAGATACCAGAGCAATACGGAGCTGCTGGAGTTCTTTCATAGTGAATTGATTCATGAGCTGAAAGGTATCGGGGTGGCGGATGCAGAGATCTGGATCTATCAGCCGTCCGCCATTCTTGATCCCAGGGAGATGGTGGAGGTTCGCCATCGTCTCAATGTCCGCCGTCAGAAACTGCGGGAGCGCATCGAGATGAATGACGGACAAAAGGATGAGATTCTGGAGGCTATCCGGCAGACGATGAAGAGCTATCCCGACAGCCGGGAGGAAGCTGAAAAACTGCTGCGCAGGTATCAGATAGAGGTGAATTCATGAAAAAGATCACCTATCATAAACTTATTCGCGATAAAATTCCGGAAATCATCGAAAAGGATGGAAAAATTGCTGTAACGAGTATTTTGTCTGATGAAGAATATATGGAAGCTCTGGATAAAAAACTGATGGAAGAAATAAAAGAGTATCAAGAAAGTAAGGATATCGAAGAGTTGGCGGATATCCTGGAAGTAATATATGCGATTGCCAAAGCTAAAAACAGATCAATTTGTGAATTAGAGGATATAAGAAGAAACAAAGCAGATAAGCGGGGCTCATTTGATAGGAAGGTATTTCTAAAAGAAGTGATAGAAAATTAAAGTCTGCAGGATAAAAATTAATAGTCTATCAGAGTGCTTTAATTTGTCAGGAGGAAGAATGTCTAACAACAATTTTGATTACACCGGGGCATATCTGGATCAGTTAAGCGGGCTTATGTCCGATAGCGATGATTTTAATACTATGGCACAGGAGCTCAATAAACTGACGGAAAGCTTAATTGCGAATCTGCCCAAACCCTCTCAGCAAATGATAGAAGAATATCAAAACGACATGGATGCCATGCTGTCGGTGGGGGAACGGTACCAGGAGAGATATGATGAGCTTGCCCGACAGATATCGGAGGATACGGTAAGGATAGAATATGCCAGTGGGGGTGAGCTCCTGCACCGGGGATATCATTGTCCTTCACCGCTTCTTGACAAGCTTGTCGGAGGGTATAAGCGCGGAAGGAAAGTGCGGGAGCCAAAAGCCGGGACAAAATATTATTACAAATATTATTATGATGAGCACAACCGAATGCTCCGCTGCGATAAGTATGAAGGTAATCGATGCCTGGAGATTGAATTTATGATTAATGAGGACGATCATAGATATGGATTGTCCTTCTTGCCCGACTGCAATGCAATCAACCGGCTTTCTCTGGAGAAGTATTCTGCCATTGGTCTTTTGGGCAAGTATCTGACAGTCCTGCCTGATTTCTATACAGGTGAGCAAAACCATAGCATACATACTTCTGAAAAGTATGAGTACGATGAAAATAATCAGATTGCCAAGGTCGTTTTTGTCAGCGGAGGAGTTCCCAAATTAAAACTTTTACAGGAGGAAATGTATACGGTTCTACGCGATGAGCACCAAGCGGTCGTGGGTTTTAAGGCAGATAAAATGTAATAAGAAGGTAGATTAACGGCATTGATAATATAGACAATATAGAGAAGAATAGTGATAGTTTTATAGAAATGTTCCCCTTAGAATTTGATATTAATGGGGGAGGTAATCGGAAAGACCAGCCCAAAAATGCAGGGAGGATAAAAGTTTGAAACAAAGAAGTAGAGGGAAGCCGATAAAAAAGAGTATAGTAAACAAGCCATTCACAAATTCAATTTTTGCGGATGACAGATAGACTATTGTGTATCGAAATCAGGAGTTCACAACCGAATCATCAATAATTGTGTATCCTCTTTTTCTGAAAAGTTCCAGAGCCTGTGACTTTGTCAAAATCTTAGCTTCATTGACGGGTCGATGTTCTAAAAATCCTTCCGGATTATAAGACTCCAGCTTGCTTAAGACATTCCAGATAGCGGTCAGGAGCATCTTGCAGACAGCAATGATAGCTTTTTTATGTCCTCTGCGAGTTTTAATTCTGTGATACCTCTCTTTGAATTCTGGATGCTTTTTGGATTTCAGTAATGCATTTGCAATCTGAACAAGAAGAGGTTTCAAATAACAACCAGCACGAGAAATTCGTGTAGATTTTACTTTATGGGCACTCTGGTCGTTGCGAGGACAGCATCCAGCCCAGGAAACCAGGTTTTTTGATGACGGAAACACCGACATGTCGGGACCAATCTCAGAAAGAATGGCAATAGCGGTCATCGGATTTTTATCTAACCCTGGGATCGTGTAAAGAAAATCTAAAACGGCGGAGAAGGGTTCTGCAAGCAGAAGTATCTCCTGCTCGATTTCCTGTCTGTGGGCTTCAAGCTCGTCGATGTGTGCGAGACATTGCCGGAGCTTGACAGCCTGCTCCGGGGAAATGGCACCATCAACAGCTGCCTGTATTTCTTCCACTGGAGTTTTGCAGCGTCCATCGACAAAAGGTGAAACGTCAAAGCATTCACCCGGATGGTCGAGCATGTAGTTGGTGATAGATCTGGAAGATTTACCAAATACATCGCTGAAAACATCATCAAGCTTCAGATTTGAGACAGTAAGACAGTTCTGAGCACGGTTCTTTTCACCTGTCAGCATATTTGTCAGCTTAAAGCGGTAACGTATCAGGTCACGCAACTGACGAATCTCAGGAGAAGGGATAAAACTTGGTTTGATCATATCGCACATAAAAAGATCACAGATCCATTTGGCATCCTTGACATCGGTTTTATTTCCTTTTTGAGGCTTTGTATATTTCGGATGTGCAAGGGTAACAAAACAGGTCTTTTCAAGGATGTTGAAAACAGGAATCCAATACTTGCCGGAGGATTCCATACAGACTTCCGTACAGGAGTATTTAGCAAGCCAATCAGCTAATTCTCTTAGGCCTTTAGAAAAGGAAGAAAAACGAGCCTGTTTGTACTCTGTACGTCCATTTGTATCGGTAATACCGATGCAGGCATAGATCCAGGTTTTGTGGACATCAAGTCCACAGCAGTTTTTACGAAAGATTTTAAACATAGAGTACCTCCTACAAAAAAATTGTAGTGCTGGCAGGGACTGGTCATCCGGCGAAATCGAGTCAACTTCGGAAGAGATAAGTTTACGGGCTACTGTTTTGCTCCATTCATTGATGCCTTAACGGATGACCGACCTATATAACAATACGGGGTTGCCGCTATACAGCCTCGCCACTCACCTCCTCAGGTTCTGTAGTGTGCCAGCGACCTACAAGAGGAGAATAGCACAAAAAAGAACGAAAGGAAGATGGGAGTTGAAGGGTTTCATAACCCCATCGGTGCCTTTCGCAGAAAGGTGGATTATAACAATGTAACAAATATATTATTCTTAACATTAACATATACATTGTGATTAAGTTTATTAATTAATAAATTTATAAACGCCATACCGACTCCAAAAAAATATAACCGGAGTAAGTATCTTCTTCTATTTTTGGTATAATAATATCCCCAAGCCATACAAAAGAAAAAAATAGGTGCCGAGATCCTTCCAATCCAATGTAATTGAACAGGAGCCCCGGGAATAAATTCTCCAATATGGTCAAGTGTCATGGTTATTAAAGCTATTAATTTTAAGGTTGTTATTGACATGATAATTCATCTTTCCATAAAAGGGAGAAGTATATAAGAACAATCTCTTCTCCTCTAATTTTCTTTATTATGTATATCCATATTTTTATTGTATCATATCAACATATTATGTCAATTTAGTTACCTATATTTAGTTGTGGTTTACTATTTAAGTAAATTTATTACCCAATGGCACCATAGACGCTTCTATGTACTTTTCTAACCATAATACAATGATAACCCATAGAGCAGCAAAAATCCCGGCAGCCCCAACAAACCGTTGGTCAATACCGTAACTCCGTTGATTCCCACATTTACGGAATACCCCTGAATGCTCAGAGCCAAATTCAACAGATAAATTCCTGCTGTGCCAAAACAGGCGCGAAGAGCAAAATCCACCAGCAAATCCGGCCTCCGCCGTATGATACATCCGCTGATAAAGATAACGCATGCCAAAATAATTGCAATAAATATATAGCTGTTCATACCATTTCACTCCTTTTTCGATTCTTTTCATACATTTAATGAAAACCGGCCTAACCTTCCGTGACCGCCTTTGTTTCAGCCATTTCTTCCGCTACAGAGCTCTTCCTTGTCCTTTGCCCATATTCCTAATACATTTATATACGATTTCAACCATTTTATGTTAATTAATAGAATAAAAGGCAGCCCTTTTGTCCATACTATTAGCAAATATAGTTAGGGATGGTGAAGATATGCCACTATTTGCAAAAAAGAGACCACCAAAAGAGAATCTTTTGCTGATCAGCGAAATTAACCGGACAAAGATTGCGTTGGAAGCAGCTTATTCCAACTTTGAGAATGTGATAGACCCTGACCTGATTGACAGCTGCATCTATGAGTTAAATGCCATTCAAAACCGTTATCATTTTCTGCTGAAACAAGCAAAAGCCGCAGAACAAAGATATTGCGAGAATAAGATCCCGGCCCCATTATAGAGTTTCTCCGAATCATTAAAGGCTGCCCCGTAATTGGGACAGCCTCTCATCTTTTGTTGCTCCTGATTTTTCTTTTGCAGCCTATGCTCTTATGTATTCTTTGTTACTCTTTCCGCTTTGGTACATTAGTCTTCTTTTGCAGTCTTTGTTTCCTTTGTACCTGTCATTTCCTTCGTACCTTCCAAAACTCCTCTTCCCTTTGTAATCCTTGATCGATTTCTTCCTTGGTACTGGCTTTTATACAATGAACCCCCGGTTCTGGTCACTCGGATCGACATATGTCTCATTGAGATAACCTTTGCCATAGGTTAAGCCCGCATAGAGCTGCTGCGTATTGCGCATAACCGGACCGCTTTTATCCAGATCACTCACACCCTTGAAGCTGAGCAAAAGCTTATTTAATATACTCTCAGCACTGTCCAGGGTATCCGGACTTCTCCGCACAATCGCTGTAATGATACTTTTATTTACATATAGATACAAGCTTAGCAAGTCATAGGATATGCTGTAGCTATAATTTAACGTTGCCTGAAGCTCCGTCACATACTTCTGAGCCAGCTTAAGCTCCCGGTCAAAAGCAGTCATGTCACCCTGTCCATGGGCCTCCTTCGCTTCCTTCAGCTCTGTGAGAATCATCTCATAGAGAATCACGGTTAATTCGCTTTTGGATGCCTGGGTTACTCTGACAGTGAATTCTTTCATCGCTTCCTTCTTCATGTACCCTTACCCCCCTATCCAAGACTAAGACGCTCCTTACTGCTGAAGCAGGGAAAGAATGGTCTGCGGTCTCTGATTGGATTGGGCGAGCATGGAAGTCCCTGCCTGGGCCAGCACATTCCTCTGGGTATAGGTAGCCATCTCCTCCGCCATATCCGCATCCGAGATACGGGATAAGGATTCCGTCAGATTCTCCGAGGTGGTATCCAAATTCGAGATGGAATGCTCCAGACGATTTTGATAAGCGCCTAGCTTGGAGCGAATCGATGATACCATATTAATTGCATTATCCAGCAAGGTGATTGCATGCTGCGCACCATCCGCTGTACCGATATTAACCTTATCAATTCCAAGGGTTGCAGGTGTTACCTCTGGGATTCTAACAGCCATGGTCTGTCCTTCGTTGGCACCGATCTGAAGATCCATCGGACCGGCATCCAGGACTGATACATTGACAGGAATTGTCTTTGGAGCCATAATTGCTTTTGGAACGTCAGGAGTACCAGGATCATTGTCATCGTCCCACATAACAGGTACATCAGGAGTAGCAGGATCACCGTCATCGTCCCACATTTCCACTCCCACCTGCACCTGCGGAGTTGTGACTGTATGACCCACAGCAATTCCCGTGTTGCTGGGAATCATATTATCCGTGAATATCGTACCTACTGCTCCGGGTTTCACTTCAAATACCACCTTAAAGTCGTTGCGGTCAGTTACTGTAATCTTATTCCCATCTGAGGACATTGTGGCTGTGTTGCTGAATTTGCTGGACGCACCAAGGATAGGCTCTGCTTTTGCATCCACACCTTTTGCAGTGGCTCCGGCAGATGTAAGCCCAAGCAGCTTACATAATTCAGGATTATCACAATATACCTCCATCTTCTGGCTGGAACCATATTCTCGTGATACAAAAACCAGATACTTATCATCCCCAAATTCCACAGGATTATATCCTGCATTCTCTGCAACTCCCCTGGGAGGATCAGCAGTCAGATTAATATCAGTTGCGCCTGTATCATCCGCAAACACGTTGATTCCCACCTTGCTACAGGTATCCCGAAGCTTTTGGAACACATCATCCATGGTGTCCCCTTCCTTAATCTCTACGGTTTCACCATTGATATTAACTTTACCTGCCAATGCAGCCGGTACTTTATCATCCACCAGGCCTGCGTCTTCTACCTGCGTACCTACCAATACAGCTTGCCTTGCATCCTGAGTTATCTTTATCTGATACTCACCAACCCCTACCGTGTCCGATAGAGAGATCAAATTCACATTGCTGTTATTCGAGAAAGACTTCCGGTCAATTGTTCCATCCAGCAAGGGCATAGTATTAAACTCTGTATTCTTCCCTATACGGGTAATTTCTTCACTTAACTGATCGATCTCCGCCTGGATTGCAACCCGGTCATCCGTCGTATAGGTGCCGTTTGCCGACTGAACAGCCAGCTCCCTCATTCTTTGAAGCATGGCTTCCACTTCTACCAGCGCACCTTCCGCTGTCTGGATTACGGAGATGCCATCCGCCGCATTTCTGGAGGCCTGATCCAGGCCTGAGATCTGTGTTCTCATTTTCTCTGAAATTGCCAAGCCTGCAGAATCATCCGCTGCACTGTTGATCCGATAGCCGGAGGATAACCTCTCTAAACTCTTGTCAAGCAAACGGTTAGTTTTGCCCAGCTGGTTATTTGCTTTTAAAGCTGAAATATTATGGTTGATTCTCATGAATTGTCACCTGTTCCCTTTCTGCTTTGGCAGCCATCCTCCTCCGTGCAATGATGGTTCCCACAATATTTTTAGTATATTTTTGTTATCGGCAACCTCCATGTGGCCGAGATAAATCTTTTTCAGCTGTTTTCCGCTAATCCTACGGTCCGCACAAACGCCCTGGCCAGACGATACAATATGCGCTCCGTTTCATTCCCCGGCAAGGTTCTCTGCTCTCCTGACTCCGGATTCTGATAGGAGTAATCCTCCCTTTCCCAGCTGCGAAGTCCGAAATCAAGCTGTCCCAGGCTTACTCCGCTTTCCTCTGCCGCCTGCATCAGCTCTGCGGTATTGGCCCCCAGCTTCTCCATCCCGTCCCGGCTATTACAGGCAATGAAGCCCTTCCATGTCCGTTCCTTGAGAGAAAACTCCGCATTAATGTCGCCCAGCTCTTCCGACCAGACAGTGGCCGACACCCTGCCGGCATTCTCCGAGCCCCTTATGACAGTCAGGTTCATATTGGTAATCCCCTTTGCTGTCTCGATTGGTATCCGGTAGAACTCCCGGGAAGCAAGCCTGCGCAGGAAGGTTGCCTGCTGTCCGAGCATTCTTAGCTCCGCCAGCCTGCTGCCGTTAATCACCTCACCGGAGCAAGCCCGCTCCAGCATGGTCTTCGCCTGCGCTTCCAGGTTCTCAAATGCTTCATTTATGGAAGACTTGTCGATTAATGTATCGGATAATTCCTCTGTTTTCTTAAGACCCTGTTCTAAATTTTCGTCACTGTTTTCCTTTTCATTGTTTTCGTTCTGCTTCTTTAACTGTTTTGTAATAGGAGGCAGGCCATTACTCAGGAGCTGGTTTGCCATCATAATATTCTGAGGTGTGCTCTCCATCCGGTAATCATTCAGGAATCTGAGGGATTGTTCCGCGTTCCTGCTCAGTTCCCTGAGCTGCTCTGCCTTTTGGGCATGCAGTTCCCCCGCACCGGTGTTGTCCTCGGCAGTATCCTGCAGCTGCTCCAGCAGTTTTTCCAGAGGTATGTCACGAAGTGTCTCCCATAGACCTCCCTGCTCCGACAGAGGGGGCTGTGCCCATCCTTCCGGCAGTGGCTGCCCGCTTCCCTGCAGCTGAGCTTCCTGCTGCAGCTTTAACAACCGCTCGGGGGAGATCTCTTCGGTAACTTGCTTTAATACCCGGTTCAGATACTGTTCCTGCTCCCTGGTCTCTACTTTCTCCTTTTGCGTATCCGGCTCCTGTCTGCCTGCAGTACCGATTCCCTCCAGCAGCTGGGAAATGCTTTCTTCCTGGCGGGTAAGTTCTGTCAGCATGCCAAAATCGTCATTAATGGCAGCCTCCACTCTTCCCCTTCTTCCGGTTCGCACCGCTGTCAGGAGATTTCCCAGGGTTACCTCCTGGTCCGCCTTTACCACCGCTCCAAGGGCTGCCCCGTCGGATTTGTCGATATTATATAATAACCGGTATACACCGATATACGCTTTTCTTTCTTGGGGAGTAATCCCGTTCTCCTTCTCCAGCCGGTGAAGATAGGTGCTGAACTTATCCTCCGAGGTTATTCCCTGCTCCTCCTTCATCCGCTCTATGGCATTGTTCAGCTCGCCGATGGGCATCTGCAGCGGATTCATTCCCTCTTTAATCATTCTTACCGTCACTGCCGGATGCAGATTCCTGATCAGGGCATTCACTTCCGTATCATAAGCCTTTACCTGATCTATGGCTTCCTGTGTTATTTCCATTCGGTTGTATCCCAGAATTCTGGCTGCTCTCTGGTTTGCCCGGGTATCATCTATATTTAATTCCGACAATAAAGAATCCACCCTGGAAAATGCTTTATGTATGGAGTCTCCGTACTCCGGATTCGGTACCGTCATCAGCGTCTCATAAGCGGTTCCCGCTTTTTCAAAGATTGCCTGCAGCCTCGCGCCCTCCGATAAAAGTCCTGGTATCGTCTGGCTCTCTCTCTCGGCTAACGTGCTGCTCAGCACCGCACTGGGAATGTAGCGAAGCCGGTCCATACTCTGTGCGGTATTCTTAAGGATCTCCACCGCCTCCGGCGTATTCTCCGCATCCGCTTCCCTCAGCAGCTTTTGATAATAGCTTTCCTCAAGCCGCCGAAGTTCCTCTACCACCTTCTCCAGACGTTCCGTTTCAATAGAAATACCCTTTCTCTCCAATCTTCCAGCTGCCTCCAAGGTCATCCTCAAACGAAGCTCTTCCAGCTGCCGCTGCGCTTTCAGCTCCTCATATTCCTGACGCGAAGAGGCACTGCGCTCCCCTGAATCAGGATTGGAACCGGAATTCTCCTCCGCCGGGTTCTTTGGCTCTTCCACCCTCTCTTCCTCTGTCCTGCCTAACGAGATCTGCTCCTCTTGCTCACTGGGTAACCTCTCCGCTTCCACGGTTTTCGCCTTTGCCGCTTCCACTTCAGCAAGGGTTTCCTTCCCCATTCTTCCGGCAGATAGATCCGATTGAATGGCAGTCAGTCTCCGAATCGTAAGCTCCTGTTTTTCATGTACGGCTATCGCAACTGCATCCTTGCTGATGGTGCCAACATTGTCCACAACCCGCTGCAGAGCGGAGGGATCCGGGACCGCAAGGCTTACATCCTTGGGCTCCGTTCCATCTTTCATTCCTTCTACAATGCGGTCCAGTACCATACCCCTGTCCGCCTGCTCCCTGATATCATTCAATGTCTTTTTGCTGGCAAGCGTCCGGGGAAGCAGGGGAAGACTGTTCTCAATCAACCATCTTGCCTCCGAAAGATTTTCCTGGTTCACCTCATAGCCGGCATCCTTAATTACCGTTTTAACCTGACCCTCCAGCTGCTTCCATTCGTGCCCGGTCAGTTCCTGCCTCCGGCTTCCGGCACCGCCGCTGTAGCAGGCCTTATAAATATTTTCAATCGTCGGATCCATTTCCGATGCGATGAGATATCTCATCGCTTTATCATCCATCCTGGAGGCGGTATCGCCAAGAGTTAGGGCCTTTTGGATCCGTTCCATATTTTCTGCGGTATCCGGGAGATTTTCTTCTCTCAGACGGGCTGCAATATCCGCCTTTTCCAACCCCTCTCCTTGCCGCCGATCGATTTGCCGCTCTCTATTCTGCACATTCACAGCCTGCCATGCCCCGTTCTTTTGGCTATTGGGCATCCTGACCTGGCTGGATTCCATTCCGGTTTTTTCCGGAGCGGACTCCTGCCGGCCTGCTGCCTCCGACTTAATCCGGTCAATTGCTTCATATAATCCGTCCACGGTCAGGGTTTCCACAGGGAAGCCCTCCTGCTCCAGCCTCACACTGTCCGCGTCCGTGAATATCCTGCCGATTTCTCTCAACTTATCCAGGCTTTCCCTTGCCGAATTTTCTTTTCCGCTTTGCTTTGCTTCCTGCTGCTTTTTCTCCAGAACCTTTTCCCAGTCCTTCTCCATGATTACGACAGCTCTGATCACCTGACGCAGCTCCCGGCATTTTTCATCAATCAGCCTAAGCTCCACTGCCGCGGAATCGGCCTTCATTACCTCAAAGGTCTTCTTCTCCCCGGGAACCGCACCCGGCAGTACCTCCTTTGAAGTTGACACTTTTTGGCCCCCGAAATCGATGGTAATCCGATCATCAACCATAAGAACCGTTCCGGTAATCCGCTGCCCCCGGCGCAAGTTCGTCAAATTGCTTTTATTATGATAATCCGCAGTCAGCTGGGAACCCGGTCCCTTTTTTGATACCTTTCCTGCTCCTGCGTCCAATAATACATTATAATCCATTCTTACCTCCACCAAACGGACTGATGCTTTCATGTGCTGCTCCTAAGCTGTATTTCGGAAGATGAGGCTCAAAACTTAACCGGTCCATTAGACTACCTTCCAGATAAATCTTTTATCCACCGCTTCTTACCTCGCCTTTTCTTGAATAAATATGAAATAACACAATATATATTATGGTAAATCCCATCTCGGATACATTACCATCCTACAGGAGGTTTGAATGAATAAAATACTTCACAAACGGATTATCTCCCTGCTTCTTGTCCTGCTTCTTGCTATTTCCTGCATCAGCTGCAATGCCCGAACCAATCAGGAAACGCTGCAAAGCCGTTTTGATACCTTTATGGAGGAGATGTTTGTCCAAAAGGTACAGAGTGACAGCCTTTCCCTTAATTATTCCCTTGCCCGCCCCGAGCAGTACGGTATTACAATGACGGAAGCCACCTTTGGCAGATGCAGTATAGAAAGTATGAACGAAGGATACTCTTTCACCGAAAATCAGCTTAGCCGGCTATTATCCTATGATTATGATTCTCTCTCCGAAGATCAAAAGCTCACCTATGATATTGTCAAGGATTATCTGCGTACGGATCTTTCTCTGGGAGACTATAATTATTATTATGAATGCCTGGGACCCACCACCGGAATTCAGGCACAGCTTCCTATCCTCTTAGCCGAATACAGCTTCCATGACAAAGATGACATCAAAGAATATCTTCGGCTGCTCCCCCGGATCTACGATTATTTCGAAGAAATCATTCAATTTGAACGGGAAAAATCCAGGGAAGGCCTTTTTATGAGCGATGCCGTGGCCAAAAAGATCATTGCCCAATGCGAAGCCTTTATCGCAGACCCGGGCAGCAACTTTCTAATCACTTATTTCAATGATAAAATCTCCAGATATTCCAATCTGTCCAAAAAAGAGATCGCCTCCTATCAGGCCCAAAATACGGAGATTGTTCTCACCCGTGTCATCCCGGCCTATCAGATGCTGATCGTTGCGCTGCAGGAGCTTCTGGGTACCGGAACCAACGATGCCGGACTGTTCTATTACCCCCAAGGGCAAAAGTATTATGAGTGCCTTGCCAAATACAAAACCGGCTCCGGCAAGAACATGGAGGAGATCATCGCCATGCTGGACGCTGCCATCGGAGGCGGAATTGCGGATATCACCACCCTGACCCTCTCCGATCCAAAAATTATTGATAAATATATGGACTTTCGCTCCTTCCCTATCACGGATCCCGAGGCTATTTTGCAGGATCTCAAGACAGATATCAGAGAGGATTTTCCTGGTACGGAAGAGGTGAAGTGTGAATTCAAATATGTTCCGGCTTCCCTTGCCGATTATTTGAGCCCTGCCATGTATCTGGTTCCTCCCATTGACAGCTATCAGAACAACGACATCTACATCAACGGCAGCGACGAAAAGACCCTGTCCATGATTTATACCACGGTAGCACACGAGGGCTATCCGGGCCATATGTATCAATGTGTTTATTTCCGCAGCCAGAATCCGGCACCGGTCCGAAGCGTTATGAATTTTACAGGCTATGATGAGGGCTGGGCAACCTATGTTGAGATGTACTCCTATCAGTATGCCGGGATTGATAAAAACCTTGCCGACTTTCTTCGGGCAAATAATATAGTGATCCTCTGCCTGTATGCCCGGGCTGATATCGGCATCCATTATGAGGGCTGGGATAAGAATACCGCTATGAAATATGTGATGAATTATATCTCCGACGCAACGATTGCCGAGACAATCTACCATACCCTGCTGGAGGAGCCCGCCATCTACCTGCCATATGCCGTAGGTTATCTGGAAATTGAAGGCCTGAAGAAAAAAGCGGAGCTGATCCTGGATAAAAAATTTGTTACAAAGGATTTCCATCGGTTTTTGCTGGATATCGGTCCCGCTCCATTCGAAACAATTGAAAATTACATGGATTTATGGATGAAAAATGAATCTAAATAGGGATAACCTCTATAAGAAAAAGAAGACAAGATAATGACCGCATTATGAAAAACCGGATTGCTATCTCGAAAATATTTCGAAAATAGTAACCCGGTTTTTGTCTATCTAATTTTTAATTTATGCTGTGAATTATGCCTTTAATCTGCTTTCAAGGGCCTCAAGCTGGGAATGTAATTCCTTAGGAAGCTCTTCGCCGAACTTTGCATAATGCTCCTTGATGGATTCAACTTCGTTCAGCCACTCTTCCTTGTCTACCTTGAGCAGTTCCGCGATATCCGCTTCACTTACACCCTCAAGTCCGGTAATATCCAGCGCATCTGCTGCAGGCATATATCCAATGGGTGTCTTAACGGCTTTGTCATCACCTTCGGTTCTCTCAAAGATCCATTTGAGGACGCGGCTGTTCTCGCCGAAGCCGGGCCATAACCATCTGCCGTCCTGATCCTTGCGGAACCAGTTAACATAGAAGATCTTCGGTAATTTAT
Source organism: Bacillota bacterium (assembly GCA_023423045.1). Lineage (GTDB taxonomy): Bacteria > Bacillota > Clostridia > Lachnospirales > Lachnospiraceae > Mobilitalea. Next base: position 27,530 of record JAFAGA010000076.1, read on the forward strand.
CTGCGGTTGATTTCTCACCGATATTCAGCCAGTGCTGTAAATAATCGCATACATTGTATCCAAAGAAAGGAAGCATTGCAAAAGGATCACGGCGAACCTGTCCAATGTTCTTGGAGATGGCTGCGGCAGTGATTTCAGAGCCCATGATGGAGCCAAGGAATACACCGTGCTTCCAGTCAAAGCTCTCATGAACCAACGGAATTGTCTTAGGACGGCGTCCGCCGATTAAGATCGCAGAAATCGGAACACCTGCAGGGTCTTCCCAGTCGGATGCGATGGAAGGACACTGGAATGCAGGAGCTGTAAAACGAGCATTGGGATGAGCAGCCGGTTCCTTAGAATCCGGTGTCCAGTCATTGCCCTTCCAGTCAATCAGATGAGCCGGTGCGGGCGTTCCAATGCCTTCCCACCATACATCGCCATCATCTGTAAGCGCCACGTTGGTGAAAATCGTATTCTTCTCTATGCTGTGCATCGCATTGGGGTTAGAGTCAAGGGAGGTTCCGGGCGCAACGCCAAAGAAACCAGCCTCAGGATTAATTGCATACAGACGTCCATCCTGGCCAAACTTCATCCAGGCAATATCATCTCCAACGGTCTCAACCTTCCATCCAGGTACGGTAGGAACAAGCATGGCAAGGTTTGTCTTACCGCAAGCGCTGGGGAACGCAGCCGCAACATATTTCGTCTTTCCTTCCGGATTGGTGAGCTTAAGTATTAACATATGCTCTGCCAGCCATCCTTCATCACGCGCAATTACGGATGCAATTCGAAGAGCAAAGCACTTCTTACCCAGAAGGGCATTGCCGCCGTAACCGGAGCCATAGGACCAGATGAGTCTTTCTTCCGGGAAATGGCTGATATATTTATTCTCAATCGGTGCACAAGGCCAGCTGGAATCCTCCTGTCCTTCTTCCAAAGGTGCGCCAACGGAATGTAAGCAGGGAACAAATTCTCCGTCCGCACCAAGTACGTCTAACACCTTGGAGCCGATACGGGTCATAATGCGCATGTTAATTACTACATATGCGCTATCGGTCAATTCAATTCCGATCTTGGAGATGGGTGATCCAATCGGTCCCATAGAATAAGGGATGACATACATGGTTCTTCCCTTCATGCAGCCGCGATACAACCCTTTCATGGTTGTCTTCAATTCCTCCGGATCAATCCAGTTATTTGTAGCACCTGCTTCCTTCTTCTCCTTGGAAGCAATAAAAGTTCTGTCCTCAACACGTGCAACGTCCGATGCATCGCTTCTGAATAAATAGCATCCGGGACGCTTTTCCGGATTCAACTTGATTGCCATACCACTATCAACCATCATCTGCAGCAGACGCTGATTTTCTTCCTCGGATCCATCACACCAGTAAATGTCATCCGGCTGGCACAGATCTGCCATTTCTTTAACCCATTCTAATAGCTTCTTGTTTTCTGTCATATTGATCTCATCTCCTTTATATTTTTTGCTCCTTGTGTAACATAAATAGGAGCTTACTATTGATATTTACAGGTACCATGAGTCTGTATACTTTGTAATACATGCATACACTTGCTATTATAATAAAAATCCGGCAAAATTGCTATAGAAATAATGAATTTTTACGATAAAGTATAAATTCTTAATTTTTATGCATATTTTATCGTATTTTTCAGCCCTGCTTATTACTTTACCTATTTGCATACAAATGGCTTTCGAAGTATATTTTAAAATTAGCGACGGCCTTTAATCTCTATAAAATTAACCCTCGCCACTTTATACAAGCAACGAGGGCCATTTTGAAAATTGTATTATCCCACTGTCTTACAGTAAGAACTAATTTTTTCATTTTATAACTGAGGACCTGCAGAAACTAATGCCTTACCTGCCTCATTCCCTTCATATTTCACAAAGTTCTTTATAAAACGCTGTGCCAGATCTTTGGCCTTAGTATCCCACTCAGAAGAATTTGCATAGGTATCGCGGGGATCAAGAATCTTGGAATCCACGCCTGGCAGCTCTGTTGGAATATCGAAATTGAAGTAGGGCAACTTCTTCATCGGTGCGCTCGCAATGGAGCCATCCAAAATTGCATCGATAATACCACGTGTGTCACGGATGGAGATACGCTTCCCCGTACCATTCCAGCCGGTGTTAACAAGATATGCCTTCGCACCGCTTACCTGCATTTTCTTAACGAGCTCCTCCGCATACTTGGTCGGATGAAGCTCCAGAAATGCCTGGCCGAAGCAAGCGGAAAATGTAGGTGTAGGCTCTGTGATTCCACGTTCTGTGCCGGCAAGCTTCGCTGTGAATCCGGATAAGAAGTAATACTGTGTCTGTTCCGGGGTTAAAACAGATACCGGAGGAAGAACACCGAATGCATCAGCCGACAGGAAGATAACATTCTTTGCCGCCGGAGCCGCTGAAACCGGACGAACGATATTCTTAATATGATCAATGGGATAGGATACACGAGTATTCTCCGTTACGCTCTTGTCATTAAAATCGATCTTACCGTCAGCATCAAGCGTAACATTCTCCAAGAGAGCATTTCGCTTAATTGCATTGTAAATATCCGGCTCCGATTCCTTGTCGAGGTCAATAACTTTAGCATAGCATCCACCCTCAAAGTTGAATATACCCTTGTCATCCCAGCCGTGCTCGTCATCTCCGATAAGAAGGCGTTTCGGATCTGTTGACAGTGTGGTTTTACCTGTTCCGGAAAGTCCGAAGAATATTGCAGTATTCTCACCTTTCAAATCGGTATTTGCAGAACAATGCATAGAAGCAATACCTTTCAGCGGCAGATAGTAGTTCATCATAGAGAACATACCCTTCTTCATCTCACCGCCGTACCAGGTGTTTACGATAACCTGCTCACGAGTGGTTATATTGAACAATACACCCGTCTCAGAATTCAGGCCAAGCTCTTTGAAATTTTCTACTTTTGCCTTAGAGGCGTTATATACGATAAAATCAGGCTTAAAGTCTTCCAGTTCCTCAGCGGTAGGCTGGATAAACATATTCGTAACGAAATGAGCCTGCCATGCAACCTCAACAATGAAACGAATCGCCATACGGGTATCCTTATTAGCACCACAGAATGCATCTACAACAAAAAGTCTTTTGTTGGAAAGCTCTTTCAAAGCAATCTGCTTCACTGCGTCCCATGCTTCCTGACTAGCCGGATGATTGTCATTCTTATACTCATCTGAGGTCCACCATATGGTGTCCCTGGAATTCTCGTCCATGACAATGAATTTATCCTTAGGTGAACGTCCTGTATAAACACCTGTCATAACATTTACCGCACCAAGCTCACTCTCCTGGCCCTTTTCAAAGCCCTTCAAACTAGTTTTCGTTTCTTCCTCAAATAACACCTCATAAGAAGGGTTTCGAACAATTTCTGTAACCCCAGTGATGCCATATTGTCTCAAATCAATACTTGCCATTTTAATCATCCTCTCTTTCATTTTATTATGTCCGTTTTATTATCTCACTTTTTGAATAAGATGTCAAATAAACAGGTCCGAAACGCAGGATGAAGATAACAGTTCGGAGTTTATCCTTATTGGATCTCCGCTCCTGAGGGCATCGGCTTCTCCGGAACCATAAGCGAAAGAGTTCCTTCTGCGTCCTCGGCACACAGCAGCATACCCTCGGACAGCATGCCTGCCAGAGTTGCCGGCTTTAAGTTCACCACCACCATAACCTTCTTGCCCACCATTTCCTCCGCGGTATAATGGGCCTTGATGCCGGATAGGATCTGCTTCACCTGGGAGCCGATTTTTACCTGGGAGCACAGCAGCTTCTTGGATTTCTTCACCTCTTCGCAGGCGATAATCTCACCGATCTGGAATTGCAGCTTGGCAAAATCCTCATAAGTGATCTCCGGCTTGGCAGAGATATCAATGACTTCAGAAGCCTTCTCCTGCGCCTTCTGCTCCTCTGCAGCCGGATCGGTCAGGGCAGCCTCTTTCTCTTCTCTCATTTCATCCACTTTAGTCATAACCTCCTTCAGATCCAATCTGGCAAATAATATCTCCGGTGTCTGTGTTACCTTAGTTCCGGACTCATATAAGCCATATTTATTTAATTCTTCTATGGTACGGGACTTCGCATTAAGCTGGGTTAAAATCTTAGCTGCCGTATCCGGCATAAAGGACTCCAGCAAGCTGGTTCCAATGCAGATGCTTTCCACCAGGTGATACAGCACGGTCTCAAGACGGGCTTTCTTGGCTTCCTCCTTGGCAAGTACCCAGGGCATAGTCTCATCGATATATTTGTTGCAGCGCTTGAATAAGGTAAAAATCTCACTGATGGCATCCGCCACGCGAAGTTTCTCCATCCTGGCGATGACCTTTTTGGGTGTCTCCAGCGCCAGAGCCTTCAGCTCCTCATCCACCGGCTCGCCCACACCGGCATGATTCACAATACCGTCGAAGTACTTATTGGACATGGATATGGTTCGGTTCACCAGATTCCCCAAGGTATTGGCCAGATCGGAATTAATTCTTTCTACGAGCAGTTCCCAGGAGATAACCCCGTCATTATCAAAGGGCATCTCATGAAGCACAAAATATCTTACCGCATCCACACCGAACAGCTTCGCCAGATCATCGGCATACAGGACATTTCCCTTCGACTTGCTCATCTTATCCGCCGCACTTCCCTGCATCAGCCAGGGATGGCCGAATACCTGCTTCGGAAGCGGAACCTCCAGCGCCATCAAGATGATGGGCCAGTATATGGTATGGAAACGTATGATATCCTTACCGATCAGATGAAGGTCTGCCGGCCAGTACTTCTGAAACTGCTCCGTGCTTCCGCCATCCGCATCATATCCAATCCCCGTGATATAATTGCTCAATGCATCCAGCCATACATATACCACATGCCGGTCATCAAAATCCACTGGAATGCCCCATTTGAAGGAGGTACGGGATACGCACAGATCCTGCAGACCCGGAAGCAGGAAATTGTTCATCATCTCATTCTTTCTGGATTCCGGCTGGATGAATTCCGGATGAGTATTAATGTGTTCTATCAAACGATCCGCATATTTGCTCAGTTTCAGGAAATATGCTTCCTCCTTGGCAGGCTGTACCTCCCGGCCGCAGTCGGGGCATTTGCCGTCAACCAGCTGGGAGGAGGTAAAGAAGGATTCGCAAGGGGTGCAGTACATCCCTTCATAATGCCCCTTATAGATATCTCCCTTTTCATACAGCTTTTTGAAAATCTTCTGTATCTGCTTTTCATGATCCGAATCTGTGGTCCGGATGAACTTGTCATAGGAGCAGTTCATCAAATCCCAGATATCCTTAATCTGGCCTGCAATTCCATCGACAAATTCCTTCGGGGAGATTCCGGCCTCCGCCGCCTTTAACTCGATTTTCTGTCCATGCTCATCCGTTCCGGTCTGGAAAAATACATCATAACCCTCCAGCCGTTTAAAGCGGGCAATGCTGTCTGCCAGTATAATCTCATAGGTATTGCCGATATGCGGCTTTCCTGAAGTATAGGCAATCGCGGTGGTAATATAATAGGGTTTTTTACTCATACTCACGTCAGTCCTTTCTATGCTTTACTTTATTATGCTCTGTATCCTTTGTGGTTCATTCCGCTTTCTGCTCATTCCTGCAACGTATATTTTGCAAATTTTCGCAAAATAAAAACTCCCATCCTTAAATTCTCTTTAAAGACGAGAGTAACTCCCGTGGTACCACTTTAATTCATCCCTACCTCGCGATAAGGATCTCATTCGCTGCATCATTCTACAGCCCAGCATCGTAACGGTTGCCTCCGTCGCAGCCTAAGATCGCTCCTCGGTGCGCAGCTCCAAGACCATCTTCCACAGCTTCTGCAAACCCGCATTCAAATATGCCGGCCAGACCAGGGTCTCTTTCCCCTTCTCAGCAATTGCGGGGTTCTCTGTCAAGTGTTCGTCTGTATACTCTTCTTTTCATAGCCTTTTCTATCTTAAATTTATGCTTTAATTTATGACAAAGTATAGCATGCGTTACCGGCTTTGTCAAAGGATTTCCTTGTTTTTTCTTGCTGTTTTCAATCCTTAGGTATTATTTAGATCAAAATAATACTCATACGCCCGCATCTGTCAAACTATTCACTGTTTCCAGTTCTTCTTCAAATTCCTCATCTGTCAGTTATTGTTTAAAATAAAGAAATAAAAATACTGAGCTTTTTTAAACCCGGTATCTTTATTCCTTTATTTTGTCTGTGAATAATAACGAGAAACCTATTGCTCATTAAAAATATCGTTAATTTCCTTGAATTCTTCATATGCCTTCGGCGTGGCAGCCACAACGGAGCAGCCATGGACGAGCGGAAGCTCCCCTCCCCCGATCACCGACATCCTGCCCCCTGCTTCCTCCAGAATTAGAGAGCCTGCCGCATAATCCCAGGGGGACAGCTTAAACTCAAAGTAAAGAACATACCGGCCAGCCGCAACATAGCAGATATCAAGCGCAGCAGAACCGCTTCTTCGGATATCCAACGCCTGATCGTATAATTTTCGCGCCAACGCAAAGGTTCCCTCCGCTTTCTCCCTGTAATAGGGACTTGTCCCGACACAAACTAGCCCACTGCCAAGGGGAAGATCCGGCATTCTTAAGGGCTTGTCATTTAGAAAGGCTCCGGTTCCCCGAACCGCATAAAACAGCTCATCCAGATAGGGATCGTATACCACTCCCTCAATCATCTGCCCTTGATACATCAAGCCTACACTGATGGCACTGTGGCGGCAGTCCTGAATAAAGTTTGTAGTCCCGTCGATGGGATCAATGATAAAGCAATATTCACCGGGAAATTCTTTGTTATCATCCTCCTCGCCGATAAAGGTAGCCTGGGGATAAAGCTTTACCAGCTCAGAAATCAAAAATCGCTGAACCTCGACATCATATTTTGTAACAAAGTTAGCCCGTCCTTCCTTGCTCTCAATACCTCCCTGTATATTACCGGCATTAATTACAATACGGCCGGCCTCTTTTACAACTGCTATAATCTCATGTATCATATCTATCTCCATTCCAGTATAAGCTACCTGTGTCTTTCATCAGTTCAAGCCCCAACCATTTTTCTGCAATTTAAGTGCCGTAACGCGGCAGGCTCTTTTGTAGGCTTCCGTCAGATATTCCTCAAGCGGCATTCTGTCATAAACATCATTTTCAGTACGATCCGGCTTACTTTTTTTATTAAGCTCAAAGGTCATAGGGCCTGTATAGTTATGATAGTTTAATCTTTTCACAACATTATTCCAGTCGGCAATACCGTCGAAGGGAAGAAGATGCAGATCGTCAAGCCATGTTATTTTGCCGCAGCGGTCGCGAATGCCCAAATTGTCGTCAATATGGGTGCATATCAGCTTGTGACCGTACATGCCCAGCATATCAACAGAATGGTTGTAGCACATCTCATGTCCCGTGTCCCAACAGAAGCCGACACATTCACAGCCTCCAAATGCATTCATTAAAGCGGCAAGATACTCCTCGGCCTCCACATTTTCAAATGCAATTTTCACATTTGTTTTATCGGCTGCATTCACAAGCACTCCGAAATTCTTAATTCCTTCCTCTGTCGGAGTATGGCTTTCAAAGCCGATAAATGGATGTACTACCATGATTGGGATGGTATTCTTTGCGCAATCATTTAAACATGCCAGTAATTCATCCACCGCTTCATCCGCATTGGACTCCCACATTTTAGCAGAATTACCAAAGGGAGCATGAATCGACTGATAGATCATCCCCAGCTCATCCGCCAGTGCCTTCCATTCCTTGATAGGGGCATTCCTGTACCAGTCGGTAAAAAACCCATCAAAACCTGTTTTCTTAAAAAGCCTGATCTGTTCTTCCACAGAGATACCAAATTGATCGTTTGTGCCCAGGCACAGTTGTGTATTCCACATAATAATCTCCATTCCGCCACCAACCCCGGAATTAGGGTTACAGCACATATTTGCTCATCAATAAAACGCCAGAGAAGACTGTAACAGGGTTGAATAATGTCGATTGTACCATATTTTTAGGTTTCTGTCATCTGCGGAAGCAAAAAGTTGAATACCACAATCGCCCAGTTTCTCCCTGCTCCTTCAAGCGCATGAGCTCTATCATCGTATCTTCCATGAAAAAACCTCCTTTAATGTAGTGTTCAGAAAATAAAAAGCAAGAACACTACGGGGGAGGTGCCGGATCAGAAATATATCATTGTTGAGAGTGGTAAGATATAGTATAATAAGCATGATAATAGGCAGTTGTTTCCAATACCCAACTCCTGCTATTATATCTATGCCGCAGAATCGGCAGATGGAGGCAAAATGAAATATACCTTAAAACAGTGCAATTCACGCCACTCCTTTTTCATCAGGGGGCTATTCCTTATAATCCTGCTATGTACTTTCCTTGCCGGATGCGATCGAGCCGGACGTAGCTCTTCTCCTGAAATTACCGGAGTTCTACAGCCGACTTCTCCTACCGCCTCCCCCTTTCTCCAGCCGGACGAAGTCTCTCCTACGGTACCTCCCGCAGTGGATGTTACAACAGATACTGCTACAGACACCACCGAAAGAGGCAAGCCGGAGGATGTGGAGACCTTTTCTTATATCGATGAAGCCGGGACGAATCTGGAAAGCCGGATTCTCCCTCCGAAGGACTATAGCCGGGTACCCTCCCGGGAGGGTGAACTGGCCGCCTTTATACGGACCCTTCCCCTTAAAACTGCCGGAAGCGACCTCCTCCTTTATAATGGACAGGCAAAGGGCAATCAGAACGGCCACGCTGCCATATTTCAGCTCAGTCTCAGTGACCGGGACCTGCAGCAATGCGCCGATTCCCTTATGCGCGTGTACGCCGAATATTATTGGTCCACCGGAGAATATGATAAAATTGCATTTCACCTGACCAGCGGCTTTTTTATGGAGTACACAAAATGGCGGGAGGGCTACCGTATTAAGGTGGAAGGCAATCATGTCAGCTGGGTGAAGAAAGCCGGGTATGATGATTCCTATGAAGAATTCCTGGACTATATGAATATGGTTTTCGCCTATGCCGGAACCCTGTCCCTGGCGTCCGAATGTGAACCCATCGGCTTAGACGAGCTGCTGCCGGGGGATATGTTTCTCAAAGGCGGTTCTCCTGGACATTGTGTATTAATTGCAGATATGGCCATGGATCAGGACGGAAATAAATGCTATCTTTTAGCACAGGGATATATGCCCGCCCAGGATTTCCATATCATTAAGAATCCTCTTCATCCGGAGGACCCCTGGTATTATGCCTCGGAGCTCAATTATCCCCTGTCTACTCCCGACTGGCTGTTTCAGGAAGGCTCTGCCGCAAGGTGGGGGAGCTTCCCCCTGGAAGGAAGCCAAATCACAGCATCCTCTCTGGAGGCTTCCAGCATTCCTGCATGGTCGCAAACCGGATCATCTCCAAGCGGAACGGCATCCCAGCTCACTCTGCTGGCCGTGGGAGATAACTTGATTCATATTGAAGTCGTTAAAAGCGGAAAACAAGCGGACGGCAGCTACAACTACGATCATCTGTACTCCAATCTGAAGGAGGAGATCTCGGCTGCTGATCTGGCCGTGGTAAATCAGGAGACCATCCTGGGAGGAAAGGATTTTCCCTACTCCGGCTATCCCAACTTCAATTCTCCCACCCAAATTGGGGATGCCCTGATCGGTGCCGGCTTTGATATCGTATTACAAGCCACAAATCATACCATGGATATGGGACTAAAAGGGGTGGAGAACACCCTTGCCTATTGGAAAACCCATCCGGAGATCACTGTCCTTGGTATTAATGAAACCGAGGATGCCAGCAAACAAATCCCCATTATTGAGAAGAACGGCATCAAACTGGCAATGCTCAATTACACCTATGGCCTGAACGGCTACAGCTTGCCGAAGAAAAAGCCCTTCCTTGTTAATATCCTGGACAAAAAAAAGATGGCGGGGGACATTGCCCTGGCCGAATCCCTGGCTGACTTTACCATTGTATTTCCTCATTGGGGCTCAGAATACGTCTATAAACCCACATCCATGCAGAAAGAGCTTACCAAATTCTATTATGAACATGGAGTGGATCTGGTAATCGGCGCGCACCCCCATGTCATCGAACCGGTGGAATGGATTGAAACTGATGAAACGCACCGGATGCTGGTGTACTATTCCCTCGGTAATTTTATGTCATACCAAAAAGAAGCTCCCAGGATGCTGGGCGCTATGGCAAAGGTTACCATCACCAAGGATGGAAGCCAAACCTATATCAGCGAAGCCGGCATCACACCCATTGTAACTCACTATGAGAATGGACCGGCAGATTTTCATTACGCGATTTACAAGCTGGAGGATTACACCCCGGAGCTTGCCCGTATCCATGGAGTATCCGATATCGCCAAAAATGGAGCAATGGATTACCAAATCACTCTGGAGCTTGCCAAAGGAGTCCTGGGCTCCTGGTTCCGGTAGGTGCTTCTCCCTATATAATGAAATAAGGTTGACCGAAAAGGTATATCACAATCGATATACGTTTCAGTCAACCTTATTCTATAAATCTTCTACCCTCTCGCTTCCCCAACTTCTTCCTCTGGATAATACCTTCTCCTGTACTAACCTTCTCAAGGGTAGCAAATATTAGCTAAAATGTCAATACCTTTTTCTTTTTTTTATAATTCCCCTGTCATAATGCACTAATAAACAAACACAAAGCAAGGCTTTTTTCACCAAAATCATGTCTTTTTCTACCTTGCAAACTACATATAGTTATATTATTTTGACACATACAACAAATAGAGGTTTTTTAACTCTGCCGCCGTTAAATTAACTTTGATATCCCTTGGGATAGTTTTTCTGCCAACGGTAGGAATCCTCACACATTTGATCCATTCCCCTCTCCGCCTTCCATCCAAGCTCCTGATAGGCTTTAGAAACATCCGCATAGGATACGGCAACATCACCCGGCCTTCTTGGTCCAATCACATAGGGCAGCTTCTTATTACAAGCTTTTTCATAATTGTGAATGATCTCCAATACGCTGTATCCGACACCGGTTCCAAGATTGTAAGTAACCAATCCGGGCTTTTTCTCCAATTTCTCAATTGCCTTAATATGTCCAAGCGCCAGGTCCACCACATGAATATAGTCTCTGATTCCGGTTCCGTCCGGAGTGTCGTAATCATTACCAAACACATTAATTTTCTCCAGCTCCCCGATGGCTACCTTGGCAACATAGGGTACCAGATTGTTGGGAATCCCGCTGGGATCCTCTCCGATCTCTCCGCTTTTATGGGCTCCAATGGGATTAAAGTATCGCAGAATCGCTATGTTCCAGGAGGAATCTGATTGATGGATATCCCGAAGCATATCCTCTATGATCAGCTTGGTACGCCCATAAGGATTGGCCGCAGACAATGGCATATCCTCTGTCACAGGCACTCTCTCGGGATCTCCGTATACGGTGGCGGAGGAAGAGAATACCAGCTTCTTTACACCAAATTCCTCCATCACCTCCAAAAGGGTGATTGTCCCGTTTAAATTGTTCTTAAAATACATTAAGGGAATCCGGCAGGACTCACCTACCGCCTTCAGCCCGGCAAAATGAATCACCGAATCTATCTTTTCCTTTTCAAAGATTTGTCTGAGGGCCCCCTTGTCCAGAATATCCGCCTCATAGAAGGATATCTTCTTTCCGGTCAGCTTCTCCACCCGATGCACGGATTCCATGCTGGAGTTGCACAGATTATCTACCACTGCCACCTCATAGCCGGCATTCAGCAGTTCCAGATTAGTGTGGCTGGCAATATATCCTGCCCCTCCTGTCACTAATATTTTCATATCAGAAATCTCCTTCCCTTCTTCTATTTTATAATATTGTATCCCTTTCCTCGCATTTTGCAACCCATTTTTAACGTTTTATGGATTCTCTTCCAGTAATACCCCAATTTCAACCGGTGCGCAGTGTGCTAGAATCAATTCCAGAAACATTCCCTTTGTCACTACCTTACATCTATCCGAGGAAAAGCCACATGCGAAAATACTTGCTTCAACCGCATATTATTCTTGCGGGATTACTCATTTTGTTAGTGCTGGTATATAACCTAAATCTCCCGAATTCCGTATCAGGTTCCGCACCGCCTCCCCCTTCCTTCGAGAATCTGTCTCCAACCCCCTCTCCGCCCCCAGCAGCAGATATTTCATCCAATCCAAAAGCGCTGGCAGTCAGAGATACCACCCTTTCCATCGGTGACCGGATCGAGGATGTGATACGCAAATTGGGTTCTCCCGGCAGAATTGCAGAAACAGAATTTGATTTTCAATATTACATATATAATAATGATTATAAACGGCTATTATTTGTCGCTGTCCTAAGGAACAGAGTAGTTGGTTTCTATACCGACTCTGGCGATTTTGAATATCTGGGCCTTCGCCGCGGGTCCACTCTGGAACAGGTGGAGCATGCTCTTGCAAAGGATTATGATATGTCCGAGGTTCTGAATAATGATGTCTCCGATTGCAGCATCCGTATTCTGATGGATCGGCTGGAAACCGGCACAGTGACCGGGGTTTATGTCCTCTCCTCCTCGGTATCGAAGGAGGATTATGAGGATACTGTTATCACACATGCGGAGCAAATGGTGTATGATCTCACCAATTCCTTCCGCGCCCACAATGAACTTTCCCCTCTGTCCTGGTCTTCCTCCGCCGGTATCGCAGCCCGAAAGCATAGCCTTACTATGGCAGAGGATGATTTCTTTGGCCATAGAGATCCTGCCCGCCGCAGTCCCGGTGACCGCCTGAAGGCGGAAGGCATTTCCTATCGGACCTGCGGCGAAAATATTATTGCAGGCTACGAAGGTGCAATCCTCTCCGTCCACGGCTGGTATAATTGTACCGACCACCGCAAGAATCTTCTTCACACCGGTTTTCGTTATCTGGGCGTGGGTATTGCCTATGATGAAAACAGCCGCTACCAAATCTACATAACCCAAAATTTCTACCGATAATTGCTTGCAATCATATGCAAAATCATATATCCTAACTATATGAAACGGCATAAATCATCGCCCTTTCATATTAGTGCCTCCGGTGGATGCGCACGATATTGTTAAACAAAGGCAGGGTGATTAACCGTGGACAAGCAGCTATTTTTACAGGTCTGCGAAGAGGTGATCGGACAGCGCCAGGGATTGAACGGAATAGGAACCCTGGGAGAAAAAACCGTACATTCCGTATTAAAATGCTATCTTTCTCCGGAACCGTTAAACCATGAGATTAAGGTCGGAGGTTTTGTTGCAGATATCTGCACCGGGAATGAGATCATTGAGATACAGACCCGCAGCTTTGATAAGCTGCGTCGAAAGCTTCAGGTCTTTCTCTCCTTTGCTCCCGTAACCATTGTCTATCCTATCCCCGGGAAGAAGTGGATTCGATGGATTAATCCACAAACAGGCGAGATTAGTCCACCCAGGAAATCCCCTAAGGCCGGCACTCCTTATGCCATCTTCCCCGAGCTGTATAAAATTAAAGAATATCTTGTGAACCCGAATTTGCGGCTGAAGATCATAATTATGGATTTGGAGGAATACCGCTTTTTGGATGGTTGGAGTCAGGATAAGAAAAAAGGTTCCACCCGCAGCGATCGTATTCCCACCGAGCTGGTGGAAGAGATTCCAATTATGGGCCTCTGTGACTATCAAAGATTAATACCGGATACACTAGAATCAGAATTTACTGCCAAAGATTACAAAAAGGCATCCGGTCTCCCTTTGCATCATTCCCAAACAGCCCTTCATGTATTAAATTATGTGGGAGCGGTAGAGCGTACCGGTAAAAAGGGCCGCGCTTATCTTTATCAACGTTCCCCTTCGCCAGACCCTTTTACGTCACTAAATGAATAAAAATAGATTGGAGGAAATCATTGTGAGTGAGCTTCAGAACATGAACAACGAGAATGTAAATGATTTAAGTGCAGTAGAACCGACAGAGATTCCTGCAACGGAACCGGCAGAGGTTACTGCTGCAGAGCCGGCAGAGGTTACTGCAACAGAACCGACAGAGATCCCTGCTGCAGAGCCGGCAGAGGTTACTGCTGCAGAACCGGCAGAGGTTTCCTTAACGGAGCCCGAGGAGATTCCGTCCATGGATGATTTTAAGGACGAGATTGCACGTTCCTTTAAGAAAATACAGGAGGGAGATATCCTTAAAGGCACCGTTATCGGCATCTCGGAGACCGAGGTAATCCTGGATCTTGGCTATTATACGGAAGGTATTATTAAGCTGGAGGAATTGAGCAATGATCCCAGCTTCTCCATCAAAGCTGACGTAACTCTGGGTGAGGAAATCTCTGCTACCGTACTTCGGGAAGATGACGGACACGGCAATATTTTATTATCCCGCAAACGTGCCGATGATATCCTGGCCTGGGATCATCTGAAGGAAGCCATGGACAGCCGCAAGGTATTAAAGATTAAGGTTGCCCAGGCTGTGAATTCCGGTGTGGTCACATATCTCTTTGGTGTACGCGCCTTTATTCCTGCTTCCCAGCTGGCGCTGACCTATGTGGAGGATTTGGAGGCCTGGGTCGGCAAAGAGCTTGACGTAATTGTGATCACCGCCTCCGCAGAGGATAAGAAGCTGGTTCTCTCCGCAAAGGAGGTAGCCCGTGATCTTGAGAAACAAGACAGGAACAGCAAGATATCCCGCCTTCAAACCGGAATTGTAACTACAGGCGTAGTTGAAAAGATAGCTCCTTACGGTGCCTTCGTTAACATTGGGGAAGGCCTGACCGGCCTGGTGCACATCTCCCAGATCTGCGGGCGAAGAATCAAATCTCCTAACGAGGTGATCAAGGAGGGTGAGACCGTTACCGTAAAGATCATCGATGTTAAGGAAGGTAAAATCAGCCTCAGCATGAAGGCTGTGGAGGAAAAAGAAGAAGTGCTGGAGGAGGTTGAAGCGGTACCTTCCACCTATTCCTCCGGAGAAGAAGCAACCACCGGCCTGGCGGCTCTCCTGAAGAATATCAAGCTGTAAATATTACTAAAGCGGTAACACCCAATATGCATATTCTTAATAATTGCAGTGAAAAAGGCTTTCGGAGTTTCCGGAAGCCTTTTATTATTACAGTAAAACCATGTTCCAATCATCGCGATCTATGGCGCAAAAACAGCTGCGGTACTATTTCAATATGGAATCAGATCCAGAATGTACAGGATAAGAAAGGCAATTCCACTGATGCTTATCAGATTGAAAATAAACAAAAACCAAAGAAGTGCCTGCCCCTTCCCTACTCTTTTCTTCAATTGCTCCACCTGAGAGGCTAAATCCGCCTGACACTGCTGATTCTGGGCATTGGTCTGCTTTTGAAGCTCAAGCAAAAGCTCTGAAAGGCGGTTAACCACGTTCCGGTCCAATCCCTCCAGCTGCCCCTCTGTCTCTGCAATATTAATCTTTATCAGCTCAAGCTCAGACAACAGCTTACCGACCGCGTCCTTACTAAGCTCACTCATCAGTTCCATGTTCTTCTCGCCCTGTTCCTTCAGATAGGTCAGGTCCAGAGCCGCCTGGATATTGGTAAGGGATTGCTCCATTGCCTTTCGCTGCCTCCCCTCCATATCGCCTGTGTATTCCAACAGCCATTTTTTATAAAATTCCAGAGTATCCCGGTATTCTGCAAGCTTACGTTCATATATCGCCGTAACTTCCTGTACCTCCTCCTTCTTTCTTCCTCCCAGGTCCTTCGCCCCAGATAATCCAAACGGCAAATTCATAGGTATCTCTCCTTTGTTATGCTCTAAATCCGAATAGTATTCTTTTCTTTTCTCTTTTATCGGGAGCTTCCTCTGCCGGCGGCTTCTCTTCGGTCTGTCCCTCAATCAGCTCCTCTTCTTCCTCAATCACTGTTCCGAAGGACTCTGCCACCACTGATTTATAGGAGCTGATCAGCTCTTCCTGATATTCTCCCAGCTGCTCCTTGCTAAAACACTTGATCTCTTCGTTCAGGGAAAGCATCTTCTGATCCAGATATGCCACAATCTCCGAGCATTCCTTCAATTCCTTTCGAATATGCTCCGGCGCATTGCCTTCAAATTTGTAATAAATTTTATGCTCCAGGCTTGCCCAGAAATCCATCGCAATGGTCCTGATCTGAATCTCGACCTTGGTTTCTACCGTGCGATCCGTCAAGAATACCGGGATGGATATAATCATATGATAACTGGTATAACCGTTATCCTTGGGACGGGTAATGTAATCCTTGACCTTAAGAACTTTGATATCCTCCTGCTTAGAGATGAGATCTGCAATACGGTAAATATCAGAAGTAAAGGAACAGATAATGCGAATTCCCGCGACATCGTTAACATATTTAATAATATTTTCAACCGTCAGTTCCTTTTGGTTATGACGAAGCTTCTTCGCAATACTTTGCGGAGTTTTTATTCTGGAGGTTATATGCTCAATCGGATTGTATTGATGAGCCAATTTAAATTCATTATTCAAAATTTCAAGCTTTGTATTCACTTGCTTTAGCGCCGCATCGTATAGAAGTAAGGCGGCACTCCACTCCTCTGCTTCATCATAAAACATGGGGAGATCCATTTAATCACAACCTTTGTATTGTATAGTCTGTCTAATAAAATAAAGTTTTTGTGTTCATAATTTGTTCATTGTTATCATTATATCATAGAATTGTGAACAATTCTTTAAGATTACAAAAGATTAATGAAAAATTAATTATTTTGAAATCAATCCATTCATATAGGGATAACGGACTAATTTTCTTATTTGACGATTTGTCACGGAAATAGGAACAATTGTATACTATTCAAATAATTTAAAATTATTTTAAAAAAATGTATTGACAATACCTGCAATTCATGACTATAATATTGGCAGACTATTACAGAAAGTGAGGTAAAGCAAATGATCCGTAACATGAAATTTAGAACATTAATAATGAATAGCGCACTTAATAACAATTTCATATATCGTTTGTCATATGATATTACCTCATGGACTCAAAAAATGTAGCTATGATCCCCTATCCTTATCCTGCCCTGCTGCCAGCCGGAGACGGAGAAGGAGCTTGCCTTATTTTTGATTACATGCCGTGGTATTATCATACCACGGCTTTTTTGTATCATTCGGAAAGTCCCCCGGACCTGCATATGATACAAAAAAGTGTAAGCTTGCTTATGCATGTGCCCTGTGGACGTAACCCCACAAGAGGGGGAAATAGACTCATGGGACTTTTGTTTGAATGATATCCCCTGGAATTAGTCTGCTTTATAATGAAATTGACGTAAGATGGCGCAAGGCGCAAAAATGGAAAGACATGGAGCGAGCCTGTCTTTTCACTGGGAACGGAGGATTTATGAAAAAGATTTCAACTTATATTTTGAAGTACTGGTATGCCTATGTTCTTGCGATTATATGTATTTTGATTGCCGTATCTCTTGATATGCTGTCACCGCAGGTAACAAAAAGGATTATAGATGATGTAATCGTAGGGGGAGAGCTGGGACTTTTGCCGAGGATGCTGCTTCTGATTCTCATCATCGGTGTCGGAAGATGTATCTTCCAATATTTAAAGGAGCTGATTTTTGATATGGTAAGCTCACAGATTACTGTGAATATCCGGAGAGATTTATTTAAACACATCCAGAGCTTATCCTTAAGCTTCTTTGACAAAAACAACACAGGAGAATTAATGTCAAGGGTAAAGGATGATGCCGACCGTATCTGGGCAGCCCTTGGCTATGTCAGCATGCTGATTGTTGAGGTGATTATACACACCAGTATCGGCATGTACTGCATGTATCGATTAAGCCCCAAGCTGACCCTTCTTCCGGTTCTGGTTCTTCCTCTGGTTGCCGCTTTGGCATTCCTGATGGAGAAGAAGCTGGGTAATGTCTATGAAGCCATCAGTGAAGAGAATGCACAGCTCAATACTGTGGCACAGGAGAATCTCTCCGGCGTACGCACAGTAAAGTCCTTTGCAAGGGAGAAGCATGAGATTGCCAAGTTCCTCTCTCACAACAAGCGCTATTATGACCTGAATATGAAGCAGTCCAAGGTATTTGTTAAGCTGTATCCTTACTTTCAGTTTATAACCAAGCTGCTTCCGCTGCTCATCGTTCTGACCGGTGGTTTTCTGGTCATCGAGGATGAGATTACGCTGGGATCTTTGGGAGCTTTCATTGAGTATTCCGCTAATATCGTATGGCCCATGGAAATGCTGGGGTGGTTAGCCAATGATTTTGCGGCGGCCATTGCTTCCACCAAGAGAATTAAGAAAATTTACGCCGAGAAGCCGCTGGTCAACGAAGCGGAAAACCCGGTAGTTTTAGATGAAGTAAAAGGCTCCGTCCGCTTCGATCAGGTTACCTTTGCTCTTGCGGATAAGAACATTCTCTCCAATGTCAGCTTCGAGCTGGAAGCCGGTAAAACCATCGGAATTATGGGTGCTACGGGAGCGGGCAAAAGCTCAATTATCAATCTGCTTCAGCGTTTTTACGACACGACGGAGGGCGCAATCTATCTGGACGGAGTAAATACCAGAGATCTGACTTTACGCCAGCTGCGAAAAAGCGTCTCTCTGGTAATGCAGGACGTATTCCTGTTCTCCGATACCATCAATGAAAATGTTAAGCTGGGTAAAAGAAAGCTGGTATGCAACGAAGAGGTTGTGGATGCCGCCGCCAACGCCCAGGCGAGAGAATTCATCGAGCGTATGGAAGAGCAATACGAGACTGTTGTAGGCGAACGTGGTGTCGGCCTCTCCGGAGGGCAGAAGCAGCGAATCAGCATTGCCCGGGCTCTGTCAAAGAAAGCCCCGATTTTGGTGCTGGACGACTCAACCTCCGCCCTCGACATGGAGACGGAGCTTATGATACAGAAATCCCTGTCTCAGATTGAAGCTACCAAGATCATCATTGCCCACCGTATCTCCGCGGTACGGAATGCGGATGAGATTATTATTCTTGAGGACGGTCATGTTGCGGAACGGGGTACCCATGAGAGCCTGTTACAGAATAAGGGCTATTATTATAAAACATATATGGCACAGTACGGAGATTATCTGGAAGACGGGGAAGCTTCCGCTTCTGTGTCCGATGAAAGGAAGGTGGCTATATGTCAATAAATGCCATCAAGGAAGATGAATATTTAAAAACTGTCAGCAAAAGGGTCACCCTAATCCGGTTGTTCCGCTATATGCTGGCTTATAAGGGACCGATTACCGCGGTTATAATGATTATGCTGACAACCGTATCCATATCGATTGTCAATCCATTAATTATCGACCGGGCCATCGACGTCCATATTGCAAATAAGGATTTCCGGGGCTTATTTCAGCTCTGCCTGTTTGCCCTCGGGATAAATACGGCCTTTGTAATGCTGGTAAAGCTTCGAATGTATCTTATGGCGAAGATATCCAACAATGTACTGCTCACCATCCGCCAGGAGCTTTATACTCATATCCAGAAGCTGAGCTTCAGCTTCTTCGACAGCCGCCCTACCGGTAAGATTCTTGCCAGAATCATCGGCGATGTTAACTCCCTGAAGGATGTGCTGTCCAACAGTGTTACTACTTTAATCCCTGACTTTGTTACCATTACCGCCGTAGTTGTTATCATGGTGGTAATCAATTGGAAGCTTGCCGTCGCCTCGCTGATTTCGCTTCCCCTTATGGCCTTCGGATTATGGTATATCCAGACCCGTTCCCACAAGAGATGGCAGCTGCACCGCAAAAAAAGCTCCAACCTGAACGCCTTCGTTCATGAGGATCTATCGGGAATGAGGATTATCCAGAGCTTTACTGCTGAGGATGAGACGGAAGAAACCTTTGACGAACTGCTGAAGGAGCACCGTGATTCCTTTATCAGTGCCATTGTGCTAAACGATGCCTTTGGCTCCGTAATCGACTTTAGCTGGGGCCTCGGCACCATCGCCATGTACTTTGTTGCGGTGAAGCTTCTTGGCATTGACGGGGGCAGCGTCGGTACCTTGATTGCCTTCTCCATGTATATTAATATGTTCTGGCGTCCCATCATGAATTTGAGTAACTTCTACAATCAGCTGATTACCAATGTCAGCGGAGCAGAGCGAATTTTTGATATTATGGATACCAAACCGGAGATTGCAGACTCTCTGAATGTAGCTGAGCTTCCGGAGATCCAGGGAGAAGTAACCTTTGACCATGTTTCTTTCGCCTATGATGCCGATACCCAGGTTCTGAGTGATGTAAGCTTCCGGATTAAGCCCGGCGAAACCATTGCTCTGGTGGGTCCCACCGGTGCAGGCAAAACCACCGTCGTTAATCTCATCAGCCGCTTTTATGATGTTCAAAAGGGTAATATTTATATCGACGGTTATAATGTCAAAGATGTATCCATTGAAAGCTTAAGAAAGCAGATGGGTATCATGACTCAGGATAACTTCCTGTTCTCCGGCAGGGTTGCGGATAATATTCGCTATGGTAAGCTGGATGCAACAGATGAAGAGATTATTGCTGCTGCCAAGGCAGTGAATGCCCATGACTTTATTATGAAAATGGAGAAAGGGTATGAGACGGAACTGAAGGAGCGTGGTGCCGGGTTATCCATCGGCCAGAGACAGCTGCTTGCCTTTGCCAGGACAATGGTATCCATGCCTAAGATTCTGATACTGGATGAAGCTACCTCCAGTATTGATACTCACACAGAATTGCTGGTACAGCAAGGAATTGAAGCCCTGTTGAAGGGAAGAACCTCCTTTGTTATTGCACATCGGTTATCCACGATCCGCAAGGCAGACCGTATCTTTGTCATTGATGAAGAAGGCATTCAAGAGGAAGGCACCTCCGATGAGCTGCTGGCAAAGAAGGGGCAATACTATAATTTATATATGGCTCAGTTCAAGAGCCTGTCCTTTAACCCCTGTCTTGATTAAGAGGGTCTGTTACGGGCAATGCCCATTCCTCTTAATTAGAAATAATAAAATGTATCCCGGTTCAGTTGATATCGGGATACATTTTTTCATTTCATCCTTTTAATAAAAATATCTTGATACAATCCTGCCGGACCCTTCCTTTAATAAGCCCCTTTTCCGATATTCATGAGTTACTCAATTCTCCCATATTTTTCTCCATAATGATCCTCTTAGTCATCGCTCTTGCCGCTTTCAGCCTGCTCCTCTTCGTCCCCTTCCTCTCCAGGGTAAACTCTTCGAAGCTTCCGGTTTATATTATCGGCTTCTTTTTTCTCTTTGTTAAACGTCACCGCAGTAACGCTTAAATAAACCCCCGCTATCAGAACTATCATCGTCAGTATTTGAGAAATTCGCCTGTAATTTACCCACTGCCATAAAAAAGCACCTCCCAATACAATCCCATTTATATACACATAATGCAGAATGACACGCAGCCTCATCTGCTTTTTACTTATCTCATGCCGGGAATAAAAAATCAGGGTCCCGCAGGAAGTGATGGCGGACATAAGAATTACCTGCCAGATTACCTCAACGGTAAAATACAGCTCCGGCAGAAAGATAGTCATAAAGACTGCCGTATTAATAATGCTCCCCGCCAAAACATAGAAAAAAATTTGGAGTATTTTCTTTAATTCCTTCATATCTGCCTCCTACATTCCCAGCTTCTTCTTCAGCTCCGGCACATATTGCCTGGATATCATAACCGTCTCACCATTGAACAGCTGGGCCTCAAAACGCCCGGAGTAAGCCGGGCTGATGCTTTTGATCTTAGATGCATTCAGAATGACCGATTTGGATGCCCGAAAAAAGTCCGTATTTCGAAAATCTTCTTCAATCTCGTATAATTTCAGCTTTGTTTCATATACATTTTGCCTGCAATAAAGAAACACCTTATTATCTACGCCTTCAAAGTAGTATATATTCGCCGGGTCAATCATTGTAATATTTCCGTCCTTCATTCCGGCCAGCTTTTTTTGCCCCTGCCGCAGCTCCGCAACCAGTTTAAGAAGCTGGTCATTCCATTCCCTGCATCGAATAATGATCTGATCCTCTTCACCCGGACCGCATTCCTCAATAATAATCTTCATAGAAATCCCCATTCTGCCGCCATCTCATGGCACGCAGCCCTATCTGCCCATCACATTTCTCTTTCTCTGCAACACTCCTGCAATGCCTATAAAAATTATACCACTGAGCAAGAGAAATGCCACCTGAAAAGTGGAAGAAATTACTTTGCCGTCCAAAACAATGGTAATCCCCATGTACTCTCTGTACCCCGAAATCATTTCCTCCGGACATCCCGCAAAGGTTCTTGCCAATATCTCACCGGTAAATATTTCTCTCATAAAGGAGGCCCCATGAAACAGCGGAAAACATTTTAATATTCCCTGAACCTTCTCCGGGAGCATACCGATGGGAAGATAGATTCCTGCCAGGAATCCTACAAGCGTCCCTATAATGGTGCTCAACCCTCCGAAGGCGCTTTGACTGTGAACGAAATTAGCGATCAGGAACACCATACTTGCCGAAGTAAATACATTAAGTACAATATACAAAAATGCCCTTCCAAGGTCAGCAACAGGAAGCATGCTTCCACCAATCGCAACAATATAGACTTCCCCTATCACTACCGTGAGGGAACATATGATAATTCCCATAATAATCGCAGCAAGCACGTAGCTGAGAACGAATACCCCCCTATTTACCGGGGCCACATAGAAGCTGGGGAGCTTTTTGCGCGCTTCATCCTCCACCATAATTCCCACCATGGATAAGGTTATGGTGATGGAGTTCACCACCACAATTCCCGCCAGCGTCCATAACATCACCAGCTGCTCTGCATTTGCCCGGTCTGCTGCCTCCTGTCCTCCTCCAAATTCCTGCAATAGATTAACAACACTGTCTGCATTCATCTTTCCGAGAAATACTACCATGAGACCTATGATAATCAGCATGGACAGCAGAGAGAAGAATATATTGGACCGATCCCTGGAGTATACCAGGATATTGCGCTTAATTAATCTGAATAATAACATGCTCTCCCGCCTCCTTATAAGCTCTTTCCTGTAATATTTAAAAACACATCATCCATCGTACCTTGAACCAATTCAAAGGACTTCAGGCTGTCCTTCACCCTGCCCAGGAGCTCCAGGCCTGAAATGGAATCCGGTATTGTAACCCGAATGTAGTTGCTTTGACGCTGAAAGGAATGTCCTTCCTCTTTCAACTGCTTCACAAGCTCATCCTCATCCTCCGGCACCAGCTTTAGAATGTCCTGGGCATACTGCTGCTTTAATTCTGTGGGCGTTCCGTCCGCAACCAGCTTTCCAGCCTCCATAATAGAGATATAATGCGCCTTTGCCGCTTCCTCCATATAATGGGTCGTAAGAAATACTGTCATATTATCCTCTCTTCTCAGCCGTTCAATACACTCCCATACATTTTGCCTGGTTTGGGGATCCAGACCGGTGGTCGGCTCATCTAAGAATAATATCTCCGGGCGGTTCATCAGAGCCTTGGCAATTTCACAGCGCCTCCTCTGCCCGCCGGACAGTTTCCTGTACTGTCTGTCCAGCAGCTCGCCGATATCCAGGACATCACAGACATAGTTCAAATTTTTGTGGAGTTCCTTCTTCCCAGGCTCATACAGGGATGCCCTGATGATGAGGTTTTCCTTAACGGTAAGCCTGTCATCCAGGGTATTATCCTGAAACACAACTCCGATTTTACTGCGGACTTTTACGTCCTCCTTCCCAAGGCGGCAGCCACAAAGAATGACTTCCCCCTCCTCAGGCTTCAGCAAAGTACACAGCATATTAATCGTCGTAGATTTTCCCGCGCCGTTCACCCCCAGAAAACCGTACAACTGTCCCTTCTTTACCCGAAAGCTGATATCATCCACCGCTTTCACTTCTTTAAAATATTTCTTAAGATTTTTAACTTGAATAATATCTTCCAAAATACTCACACCCTTTCTTCTGTAATGAGTTTATCTCGGAAGGTTTATAAATACAATCGTTCCCGGAGTAAGATGCAAAATCAGAAGGTAAGATGTCAATCTATCGCTTAAGTGGATAATCCCGGATACTGCATCAAGGGTAATCACGATAAGAGGCAGATCGTCCCTCCTATATAAATAAAGAGTCCGCTTGCGGACTCTTGCGCTGCCGCACGGTTGCCTTCAGGCAACATCTACCTTGCGTGCGGCATGTGCATCCTGCGGAGCATTTAATCGTATAGGACGAAATTTCCTATACGATTAAAAATAGCAGGAGGAAATCACTTTCCCCCTGCTATTTCTTCTTCTATATGAGATGCTCACATCGCTCAGGTTAAAACCTTCTCTTCGGTATGGTTATGATGAAGCTGGAACCCTTCTTAAACTGGGAACGTACCTTAATCTTACCCGTGTGAGCCAGAATAATAATCTTTGCCAGAGAAAGACCCAGACCATGACCGCTGATATTTTGATTCCTCACATGGTCGGAACGGTAGAAGCGGTTAAAAATATGATCAATATCGTTCCTGGTCATTCCAATTCCCGTATCCGATACCGTGATCACACAGTCCCCATTCACCTTCTGGCAGAGTATTGTAATCTCGGCGCCCTCCTTGGTATATTTCACTGCATTATCTATAAAAATACGAAGGGCCTGCTTTAATGCCTGCTTATCACCGTATACAATAACATCCTCCATAATAGGATTGCTAACGATCCGGTTGCCGGCTACCAGCCTGGTCTCCTTTACCATATCCTCAATCAGAGGGCGTATATTAAACCGCTTTTTCGTTAATTTTAAGGTTTTCTTATCGTGTCTGGACAGATACAGCAGCTTTTCTACCAGATCCTGCATGGACCGGGCTTCGTTCTGAATTGCCTCTATGGATTCCTGAAGAACCTCCTCATTAGAGCTTCCCCAGCGATTAAGCATATTAATATATCCCTGGATCACGGCAATGGGCGTCCGAAGCTCATGGGAGGCATCGGATACAAACTGCTTCTGACTCTCGTAGGAGGTTTCGATCCGGTCCAGCATGGCATTAATTACATTCGCCAGATCCTTCAGCTCATTCTTCGTCCCCTCCACGTTCAGCCGCTCGCTGTGGAGATTGTTCACCGTCAGGCGGTTTGCCGTAGCGGACATCACCCGGATGGGCTCCAGAAGCTTGATGTCACTTCCCCTTCCCTTGCGGATAATCATGAAGGTAACGATAAGATACAAGATCACCAGCTTCCAGGTCATGGTGGTATACTGCTCATAGCTCTTGGAGAGATTATACTGGAAGTTGGCCGTGTAATCGCTGCCGTTAATAGAGAAGATTCTATCTTCCTTCACGATCACAGCATCCTCCGGGTCGTTAAAATTAATATGGACTCCGAACAGGAATTCCTTCCCCTCCATCTCCTCATAGGCAATATCGTCGTACAGCGCTCTTCCGAAAGCCTCCACTCTCATGGTGAGCCCTTCCTCCCGGTAAGGATTCGTTAAGGCTTCTTCCCCCCCGGTCTCCAAAAGCATCATTATCTCCTCGGATTTATCTGCAAAGCTATTCTTTTCTGCAGAAATAAAAACAAGAAAGAATCCCACAAAAAGTAATACTCCATGGGTTAATAATAATTTTAAATATGCCAGCGAGATACGAAAGGTAATGGATAGACGAAAATTGCTCAGCCACTCCTCCCTCTTTCTGCGAAAGGGCAGAACTGTTTTTCGCAGAAAGCTCCGTATCGCTTCCAAAAGAATTTTATTCATATATCCTGTCGGCCGGGCTGCAGCCGGGCCATCCTCTCTTTGCTTCGAAACCGGTGCTTCAATCCTTGATAATATAACCCACACCGCGAACGGTGGATATCAAATGAATTCCGTATTTCTCATCAATTTTCTGTCTAAGATAACGGATGTATACATCAACCACATTGGTATCGCCAAAGTATTCGTAATCCCATACATTATTCAGCAGCTGCTCCCTGGTCAGGGCAATGTTCTTATTGCGCATCATATATTCCAAAAGCTCATACTCCTTTTTCGTCAGCACAAGCTCCTCTTCTTTGTAGTGCGCACTGTGGCTCATAAGGTTGAGGGTTACTCCTCCAATCTGCAAAAGATCCCCTTTCGGCTCCGCAGAATGCCTCTTTCTGTTTAAAGCAACCCGGATTCTGGCCAGCAACTCCTCAATGGCGAAGGGCTTTGTCATATAGTCGTCCGCACCTGTATCCAGTCCGGCAACCTTGTCCGTCACATCATCCTTCGCCGTAAGCATAATAATAGGTACCTGCGACTCCAGCCTGATTCTGCGGCAAACCTCTATTCCGTTCAGGCCCGGCAGCATAATGTCCAGGATAACCAGATCCACATTATCCTTCAATGCCTTCTCCAGCCCGGACCGGCCATCCGCAGCCAACAATACCTCATAGCCTTCATGCTTCAGCTCCAACTCCAAGAATCTTCCTATCTTAATTTCATCCTCAACAATCAATATTCTAGCCATTCCAAGGCCCTCCTTACACAAACATGCAATGCTGCGTCTCTTACCATTGTATCGGTTACTGTAATTTTTTTCAATACATCTATATTAGAATTCCATTAGAATCAAGAAGAACCCCTGCAATGCTTATCTCTCCGTACTACAGGAGAAACCGATCCATTGCAAGGGGTTCTTTCTATCTTAATTATAAGCCATCCGAATCATATTGCCATTACAGTACACTTTTTACTGCCTTCACAACATTTTCTGCAGTAAAGCCAAATTTCTTGAAGAGTGTTGCTGCCGGAGCAGATGCGCCGAAGCTCTTCATGGTAACCGTTGTTCCGTCAAGGCCCACGTATTTGCCCCAACCAAAATCGGCACCGGCTTCCACCGCTACTCTGGCTCTCACATTCTTAGGCAGAACGCTTTGCTTGTATTCTTCGGATTGTCCCTCGTAGATATCCATGGAAGGCATGCTTACCACCCTTACATCAATTCCTTCCTTGGAAAGCTCTGCCTGAGCGTTAATGCCCAACTCCACCTCGGAACCGCTTGCTATAATGATTGCATCGGGAACCTCTTTTGTGGAATTCGATATAACATATCCTCCCTTTAAGGCTTCCTTAGAGGAGCCCTTCAGCTGGGGAAGATTCTGACGGGTCAGCACCAACGCGGTAGGTGAATTGTTGGTGGTTACCGCATAATACCAGGCAGCAATGCACTCGGTTGCATCCGCCGGACGAAATACCGTGAAATTAGGCATCGCCCGGAGCATTGCCAGCTGCTCAATCGGCTCATGGGTGGGTCCGTCCTCGCCCACGCCGATGCTGTCATGGGTGAGCACATAGGTTAACGGAAGTCCCATCAAAGCGGAAAGTCTTGCCATGGGCTTCACATAATCGCTGAATACAAAGAAGGTGGATACATAGGCTCTCAACCCGCCGTGAAGTGTCAGACCGTTACCGATGGCAGCCATCGCCAATTCACGGACACCAAAGTGAAGATTGCGTCCTGCGTAGTTATCCTTATCGAAATCTCCCATATCATTCAGATAAGTCTTAGTGGAAGGAGCAAGGTCGGCAGAACCTCCGATTAAATTAGGAAGATGATGCTTTAAGCGGTTTAATACCAGACCTGATAGATTTCTCGTCGCATCCGGCTTATCTGCAAATGCCCAGAAATCATCGTTATCTATTAAATCCTGTGCCAGATTAACATCATGGTACTGATCCCATAAGACCTTCATTTCAGGAAAAGCATTGCTGTAATCTGCAAATAATGTATTCCAGGCTTCCTCCGCCTTTGCGCCATCTCCTGCAAGAGCCTTATAGTTCTCATAAACCTCCTCGGGAACGAAGAACGCTTCCTGGCTCGGCCATTCTAATTTTTCTCTCATGGCTTTTATATTATCCTCACCCAGAGCTTCTCCGTGCGCACTGGCAAGGCCCTCCCTCGGGCTTCCATAGCCTATCTTTGTCTTGACGGTAATCATCGTAGGTCTGGATAACTCTGCTTTTGCCGCTTCAATTGCAGCACCGATTTCTGCCAGGTCATTGCCATCCTCAACTACCAGGGTCTGAAAGCCGTATGCTTCAAAGCGCTTCTTCACATCCTCGGTAAAGGCGATGTCCGTGCTTCCCTCGATGGAAATCTTATTGCTGTCATACAAAACAATTAATTTGCCCAGACCCAGGGTTCCGGCAAGCGACATTGCTTCCGAGGTAATGCCCTCCATCATGCAGCCGTCTCCGCCCAGAACATAGGTATAATGATCCACCACCGGATAGCCTTCCTTGTTGAATTTGGAAGCAAGATGCGCCTCACCCATTGCCATTCCCACTGCCATCGCCATTCCGGCGCCGAGAGGTCCGGTTGTTGCCTCTACTCCCACCGTATGGCCGTATTCCGGATGTCCGGGGGTTAAAGAACCATCCTGTCGGAACTGCATCAGATCCTCTTTGGTAAGACCGTAGCCGAATAAATGCAGTAAGGAATATAACAGCATCGACCCATGTCCGCCGGATAAGATAAAGCGATCTCGATTAGACCATTTGGGGTTAGAGGGATTATGCCTCATATGCTTTGCCCATAACTCATATGCCATAGCCGCTGATCCCAGCGGTAAACCCGGATGTCCTGAATTCGCCTTTTGTACGCCATCCGCGGATAAGATTCTTATGGCATTTACTGACATTCTATCGATATTGCTCATTGTAGTCCTCCTTAAAATAATTTGTATCGTGTGGTGCCCCTGAAATTACTCTCCGAATACCGCCCTGTAATCCTGCTGAAATTTCTCGATACCCGCAGTTGTTAAAGGATGCTTTGTACATTGCTCAATCACACCATAGGGAACCGTTGCGATATCAGCACCTGCCAAGGCACATTCGGTAACATGGATGGTGCTGCGGATGCTGGCAGCAATAATCTCAGTTTTAATCTCATAGGTTTTGAAAATCTGGGATATGGTTTTAATTAATTCACAGCCCGGTGTCGAGATATCGTCAAGACGGCCGACAAAGGGAGAAACATAAGTTGCTCCTGCTCTGGCCGCAAGTAAAGCTTGGTTTGCTGAGAAGATCAGAGTTACATTGGTCTTGATGCCTTCGGATGCAAGAACCTTCGTCGCTTTCAATCCCTCCAGGGTCATGGGAATCTTAACGACCATATTGGGGTGAATTGCGGCAATCTCTCTGCCTTCCTTAATCATATCCTCCGCATTCACCGTAGTTGCCTTAACTTCGCCGCTGATTGGACCGTCAACTATACCTGCTATTTCTTTAATTACTTCTTCAAAATTTCTTCCTTCCTTAGCAATTAAGGATGGATTAGTGGTTACTCCGCAAATGACACCCAGGTCACTCGCCTTCTTGATTTCATCTACATTTGCCGTATCGAGAAACAGTTTCATAAAATATACCTCCCAAAAAATATGACCGTGTGAACCAATATAATATAGTTACTATACAATATTTCTATTTCCAATACAACTGGCAAAATACACACACATTTTTTGAAAAATACTTATTTTCTATCCGCTTAGTCAATCTCATTATAGCGGAGATATCTGGCCTCAAACTGGTCTGCCGGCATAGGTCTTGCAAAATAGTATCCCTGTATAATATCACATCCAACCTTACATAAAAACTCGACCTGTTCTCTCGTCTCAATGCATTCCGCCACTACCTTCATATGAAGATCCTTGGCCATGGTGATGGTATTACGTATTACACAAAGTCCTCTCTCCACCTCATCCGTAAGACGGAATAATTCACCGTCCAGCTTCACCGTATCCAGGGGAAGATCTTTCAGAGAGTTCAGGGAAGAATAACCGGCACCGAAATCATCCATGGATACCAGAAAGCCATATTCCCTTAACCGGATCACTGTATTGATGAGCATCTGCTTGTTCTGCAAGAAGGCGCTTTCCGTTAACTCCAATTCAATTAAATTGCGGGGAATCTCATAGCTGTCAACGAGCTCGGCGATGATCTCCGCCAGATGCGCATTGGCAAAATGCAATCGGGAGATATTCACTGATATCGGAAGCGGAACATACCCTTTGTCCAACCAGCTTCTCAGCAGCTGGCATACCTTTTTGAGCATATAATAATCCAGTTCTGTTATAAATCCATTTTTCTCAAACAGAGGTATAAAATTGCAGGGAGAAACAGGCATGCCATTGGTACTGTGCCAGCGCACCAGCGCCTCCGCTCCGGAGATGATCTCTTCCTTTGCCATATATTTAGGCTGAAGATAAACTTGAAATTCATTATTTTTCAATGCTTCATTCATCGACTTCTCTATCTCTTCCTCCTCAAGAAGCCTGTCGCGGTCTGAGTCGTCAAAGAAGGAAATAATGCTTTCGGAACTCCCCTTGATATTATTCTTTGCAATCTGTGCAAATTCGCCCATACGGTCAATGGAGTCTTTACGCTCCGTGATATAGAATACCCCATAAAAGATTCTTACCATTTTTGTATATTTGAGCTGATGAATACGATCATTTAGATCCATAATCCTTGCCACAAGCTCGTCCTCATCGGAAAATGCCATCAGAACATAGAATTGATCCGCCGCATAGCGGGTAAACGGTTCCCCTGGCCCAATCCATTTCTTAATCACATAATAGATATCTTTTAATACCTCATCGCCTTTTTGATACCCATAGGCGTCATTAATGATTTTGAATCGATTGATATCAAAATTAATCAGAGCGTAATTCTTTCTTTGATACTGCTTGCTGCCCAAAATCTTATTCATGTTAAGCCGAAATTTATACCAATTGTCTCCTCCGGTCACCGGATCCAGGTACAGGGTCCTTATCACTTTATTATTGGAAACCTGTCGGTTAATTATTATCACAATGAACATAAAAAGGACTCCAACCGTGATAGCAATCCATATCAAATTCGTCAGCTGCAAAATATCTCCGGCGGAACCGTTCAGGTTGTATCTTCCACCTGCCACCACGGACCAGCCATTGATCCCAAGAGGAGCCTGGCACCAGATAAATCGCTCCGGCCGCTCCGTCCTTTTACCCTCATATATAAACTTCAGGTTAGCATTTATCATATCAAAGACAATATTCTCATATATGCCGCTCTTTGACATCATATCCTCATAGTTAAATTTCCGTATGTCCGCTCCCTTGACATATCCCATCAAGGCATTCTCCTGATTGACCAGATAGATAGCGCATCCCCCCTCTATCCTGGAAGCAAACGCCTCACTGTAGCCTAGTTCCGCACTCTTTTGAGCCGTCAGAACTCCGATACAGGTATTATCATCCTTAAGAATTGGAACTGAAAACAAAATTACAGGGCTGTTATCCCGAGTAAGCCCAGGATAATTTGATATGCTTGCCTTTCCTTCCACTGCGGCTGTAAAGTAGTCCTCCTCCGACAGATCCAGGGCCTGTCCATCCATATTATAGCCTTGTCCGTTCAGGTCGACGACTGCCATATCAATATACTCTTTATTGGAGTTAATGGAAGCCAGGGATTTTGTAATAGTAGCCTTGTCCAGCTTCGCGACGCCTGCAAGGCAATAAGTAGAAGCCTCCAGGGACTTCCATGTATATTCCATCTCTTGCCTGATTAGAACTGACGCATTCTCTGTGAAAAGAGAATAATCCTCGTATTGCGACATATAGCTATATTGCACCATACGGTTCATATGATATAAACCCATGGAAAGCAATGCTATCATGCCAAAAATAGCAAATATAATAAGAGGGGCCGTTCTGTTCTTAGGCAAAGCAAACTTCATGTCTATTCTCCTCGCAAGTATATTGTTCTTTCTTTATCCCTTCTGTAAATAAATTCCACCCAAAAATAAACCCATCGGATATATCATACACCATTTCTTATGCAATTGTCAAAATTAATATCTCATTAATCTGGGCCCCTATATTTGAGAAAATACTTCGCCCAGGGAAGCATTGATCAGAAGATCCGCGCAGCTGTCATAGGGAGTGAGCGCTTTATTGATCAAAACTAAGCGTGTTCCATGGTAAATGTCAATTAACCCGGCTGCCGGATATACTGAGAGGGAGGTCCCTCCAATGATCAGAAGTCTCGCATCGCGGAGTAGTTCGATGGCTTCTTTTAATATTGCTTCATTCAGGGATTCTTCATAGAGAACAACATCCGGCTTGATGATTCCGCCGCAGCTGCAGACCGGTATATCCTCCGTCTGAAGAATATAATCCAGAGAATAAAACTTACCACAATCCATACAGTAATTGCGATGTATCGAACCATGCAGCTCCAATACCCGACAGCTGCCGGCTTCCTGATGCAGGCCGTCAATATTTTGCGTAATCACGCTTTCCAGCCTGCCCTCTCCTTCTAATTCCGCCAATCTTTGATGGGTTATATTTGGCCTGGCATCTCGATAAAGCATCTTTTCCCGGTAAAATTCATAAAACTCTGCCGTATGGTTGAGAAAGAAACGGTGGCTTAATATAGTTTCCGGAGGATATGCATATTTCATACCATATACCCCATCCGTACTCCTGAAATCAGGAATTCCGCTCTCCGTCGACACACCTGCACCGCCGAAAAACACAATCTTGCTGCTCTCCCGTATCCAATTCTTCAATATCCCTATATTATCCTGCACCATGGGCTCACAACCTGTCTCTATTATATTTGGTAAAGCATTTTAGTACCTTACATATATTATTATTACATTGTTCTTTACTGTCAATAAAATTAAATAGAATCAATAATTTGGTCACGTATGGAAAATACCTTTTGTTGATGAGGAACCTATTTGCTCTATGAATTATAGTTCCCTATAACAGAAAATAAAAAGCAGAAGTGTATCAAGAAGTAGCCTTGGCTAATGGGATCTTTATAATGATAAAATAATAAACAAAAAGTGACTGATTAACAGTCACTTTCTTATATGAGACATCCGGGATTCGAACCCGGGACACCATGATTAAAAGTCATGTGCTCTACCGACTGAGCTAATATCCCATAAGGATAAAACATCATCCTTTGCTTTAGGATCGATAAAGACTCTTTTGTTACTTTATCAAAGCAAAATGCCCAGAGCCGGAATTGAACCAGCGACACGAGGATTTTCAGTCCTCTGCTCTACCAACTGAGCTATCTGGGCAAGGTCAACTTCGTGTACCTATGAAGAAGGGATGCCCACTCTTCCGGATTACGAAAGCTATTAAATTAGTAAATAAAAATTGCGGGGATAGGATTTGAACCTATGACCTTCGGGTTATGAGCCCGACGAGCTTCCAGACTGCTCCACCCCGCGGCACTTAAATTATAGTTCACAATATACGTTAACTATCTTTGGCTCTACGCCAATGGATGGAGAAGGATTCGAACCTTCGAAAGCGTCGCTAACAGATTTACAGTCTGCCCCCTTTGGCCACTCGGGAACCCATCCAAAATACAACCTTATTCAGTTGCAAAGCCGATGATCGGACTCGAACCGATAACCTGCTGATTACAAGTCAGCTGCTCTGCCAATTGAGCCACATCGGCATAAAACCACAATGTGCAGAGCTGTGAATCACTTTCATCAAACTCTGTTTCAATACTTTATTAAGTATTGAGTGGGACCTATAGGGCTCGAACCTATGACCCTCTGCTTGTAAGGCAGATGCTCTCCCAGCTGAGCTAAGATCCCATGGGATTATTATGTACCAGCAAATCAATTTCATTCTGGT
Organism: Bacillota bacterium; assembly: GCA_023423045.1. Classification (GTDB taxonomy): domain Bacteria; phylum Bacillota; class Clostridia; order Lachnospirales; family Lachnospiraceae; genus Mobilitalea. The sequence continues at coordinate 61,169 of JAFAGA010000076.1, forward strand.
AATAATTATATAATAATTAACAATCATCGTCAAGTTTCAAAATATGAAACTTGAACGACCCAGAAGGGACTCGAACCCTCGACCTCCGCCGTGACAGGGCGGCGCTCTAACCAACTGAGCCACTAGGCCAATACTTGACTTACACTAGCACATTAAATTTAATCCGTAAATGAACAATTA
>JAFAGA010000009.1 GCA_023423045.1 Bacillota bacterium
AAGGATTATACTCATCCGGCAGTGCAGGGGGTCTTGTACTGCAATAAGCTGTTCGAGTATGAGCGAACCTATAAGGAAAAAGGGCTCTCATATAAACAGATCGGAAATCGTCGTCTCAAAGACCAGAAACCAGTCGTTGAGGGCTTCTTAGCGTGGGTAAATCAAGTCACGCCTGGAGATAGTGCTAAACTGAAAAAAGCAATCACATACATAAAGAACCGCCGAGATTTTCTGATAACCTATCTGGAAGATGGACGGTGCAGCCTGAGCAACAATCTCAGCGAAAATGCAATGCGCCCAGTAACTGTGGGTCGGAAAAACTGGCTTTTTTCAGATACCCCGGAAGGAGCGACAGCCAATTCACTCTATCTTACAATCGTAGAGATGGCAAAGGCATATGGCTTAAATCTATATGAATATCTGAAGCTCTTGCTAGAGAACCGCCCTAGCAAGGACATGTCAGATGATGATTTAGCCAAGCTTGCACCTTGGGATGAAACAATCCATGAGCTTTGCAAGATCAAAATGGAGTAAAATGCTCGCATTCCGGAATTCTAGCAATAGGATCCGGAATTTTTCTTAGGCATACCCCGAAATTAGGCGCTTACATAATAACAGTGGAACCCGCCAGAAGATGCTGCACTGATATACCACCTCGATAGTTGTATTATTTTATTATATCCCGCCTTTGACACATAATTTTCATTATTCAAATGCTTTCCATCGTTCATTATTATGTATCAGTTCAGCCAGTGTACACGGTTCGAATAGATTGACCTCCATACAGGCACTCAGCGCTCGTTCTTCCATTCTCAATATGTCAAATTCCGGGATGCTCCGGTTGCCATGAAGGTGGCCATGAACATGATAAGTATCCCTTTGCTTGTTCCACCAGGATAGGATCGGGTAATGGAATAAGTGGACGGAATGATTACCGTCTTTAATAACCTCTGCTTCCTTAATTGCTTCGAAATACTGGGTGAAACAGACCTTATTAAGATTCGTGTAGTCGTGATTACCTATGATCAGTCGTTTGTGTCCCTTCATTTTACCTACTGTCTCTCTCATATTTATGTCTAAGTTTTCTGCCCGGCAGAAAATAACATCCCCAAGAAAGTAGATAATATCGTCGTTGCTAACCTTTTGATTGTGACGATAGATTAATTCCTCATTCATTTCAAAAACATTTCTAAATTCCAATATCCGATTTGAGTTCCATATCAATTCATGATAAAAATGATGATCTGAACAGTACCATATCCTGGGTTTCATCTTTACTTCCCCCGCAATCTCACTTTCGTTTCTAAACAGTGCTTATATAAGCAATCGCGTTCTGCACCCTCCTCATCCACTATAGTACTTAGGATATCGTAGGAGACTTCCTCCTGCTGCTCAAATGTTCCAAAGGAATCTACAATTTCGATGATCCCAATTTTCGCTCCGGCTTCATTCCATTCGAATTCGACGGCATCTCCACGCATAAATTTAGGTTTTCCTATCATTCAATCACCTTCCTCTATATATTCTCTGGTTATAAATTACTTGTTTATATAGCCATTCCACTTGGAATCCATAGTGAATTCCGTTTCAACAATACCGCAATTTTCAATGGAACCAAATACAAACTGCTGAATAACCATAGCATGCGTAACCACGATCGCTTTCTCAAGTTGATCCACATATGGGAACAAGCACGTAAAGGCTCTTTTTCCCAAGGCAGACAGGCTCTCCCAATAGTATATGCATTCATTCATATACTCCCCATGAAACAATTTTAGTTCTTGTAATGCACTCTCTCTGTCTTTCGCTTTCAACTGAAAAAGTAAATCCGGTATCCACTCACAGAGATCGGTTAATATTGTGATTGGTATCCCGGTATTCTTTGAAAGAATAGCTGCAGTTTGCAAAGTACGGGTATATGGGGAGGAAAATATCACTTGTGCCCCGGCTAACCGACTATCACAGGATAAATCTTCCGCCTGCTTAATTCCCGCGGGCGAGAGCTTCGCCAGATCAATTCCTTGCCCGATAAAGCCCCTGGATACCACCTCTTTATAATCTACAGCTCCATGCCGGATCAAGATCAGCTTCATTTCTTCCTCCCACTATTGTTTTTCATACAGTCATTTATATGGACCATTTATAGCATCCGAGAGGTATTCACCTGCTTTTAACTCAATATGGTATCCATAGGTATCTTTTCTCAACATTTTAAACTGAAATTCGTTAAGCACCTAATCTTAACTTCATTAATCTCTATCCGTTAAATCCTCATAATAATCTTCCAGGTCATCATCGTCTTCAAAATCCATTAAACCTCCGTCATCATCATATGCCTCACAGAGATATTCTTCATCTTCATCATTCACATATGCCGCATCCTCACGCCGTATGTAATAGTCATCTTTATCGTGATGCATACAGTTACATTTTACAACTCTTGAATCTTCGATGCAGTCCTGACATGCCAGCACATCGCTATCAGCTTCTATCGGAAACATCTTTTCTTTTCTATGTGGAGTGTCACAAACTGCACATAGATGTAATTCATTCTCCTCGATGCAGTCATAGTAATCTTCCGCAATCATTATTTCTTCAGATATACTCCAGTATTCGTTACAGACCGATTGAATATATGAAATCGAAAAAACTTCGTCATCATCAATAACAACACCAAACGCTTTAACCTTGTTTCCCTCTCCATCATTACATTCTTCCAGTGACAGTAACTCTGACTCTAAAATCATAGGTGTTACTCTACCATCTTTCTCTGCCCATATCCGTTTCGATATTTCCATCACTTCAGATAGCATCTGCTCGTCAACTGTTTTCTCCATGTTGTTCTTTTGATTGCTAGCTGCAGTAGATCTATGCAAATACGTTATAGAAATATCATATATTGCATCATCTTTATATTGATATAAAAATCTCCTGTTGCAATCCAAAATTCCACAATCGTAATTATTTAACAATATGTATTTACCCATGATCCACCTCCTCTGTTCTCCAATATGTACTAACATCTCAACCCTTCGCTATGATACAGCGCTCAACATTTATATTATAAACCTGACAAACAGCCAAATCTTAATTTTCGTGTAACGATTAAAATATAGTTATATCCGGCGGCTCTAATGACCATGGAAAAGTTTATCTACAGAGACATAACTTGCATTATCCTTGGAGGTTATTGGCTGATTGCAAATTACTTATGCAATCATTTATAACCTGAATACTATGCCAATTCTCTGCTTCTGATATAAATGCTCTGCATGTTTTTTTTAATTTGCATTTTTTGCACGTTAGAGAGAATAATTCATCCTTTGACTTCTGTCTTTCCTCCTATGTTAGGGAAAGAAAATCATCCAAATTTCCATTTTCAACGCTTGTCTTGATTTCAATATTAACTTTTTCTTCAAAGCACTTTTTCCAATGAGAGGATGTGATTTTTTCGCTATTCAAACCATCCAGACCAAGCACTGGATTTTTCTTCATCCATCTGGGTGCAATATCCGGGTACTTCAAAAACAGAAGGCTTAGTTGCAGAGGTATACTTGCACCCATATATTCCTGTAATATGGCATAAAAATTTGTGACTTGTTGTTCAATCTGCTTTATTTGCTCAGCAACATAATCCGGTTTGGAGGAAGGCTTTTCCAATAGTTCTGATAAATGTGAGATGCCCGGTTCAATTTCACAAAATAAATAAATCAATATTTTCACAGCACTCTGACTAAATTTTTCGATGGACTCATATCTTCGGGAAGCTTCCTTTGCCGCTCTGTTTGACCATTTTTTTGACGTTTCTTCTGAGAGTTCCTCTTCATCAACTAAATTATTAAAATCATCTTCTCCGAATCTCTTCTCCGCTCCCTCAATTTCCTTTTTAGCCTGCTCTAATATTAAGCGAATCAGTCTTTCAGGATTTAAATAATATTCACATATTGTTTCAGCACGTTCCTGGTGTTCAGTCGATTGCGTATTTCTTAAAAATGATTGATACCAGTTGTGTGGAAAATCAAATAGCTTGCCGATCATATTATTACTAAGCAGATAATTCTTGTTCATCAGGCCAATATATTGTTCTGCTTCTTCCAAAAGGTATAAACTCATTAATATCACAATCCTTTCATGCTATATATAAAATATACAGGGTTAGCTATTTATTTCCATCAACCTTCTATATCATATCTTGTTTTATTGAACAAAATCGCTAGCGCGATGGCTGTTCAACATTGTGGTGCCACTAAGTTTACATTTCTATAAAAAAATAGTAGCAGGTTTTAAATATATGTTTTATAGTTAAGTTACCCCTAACCAACAATGAACACTATTAAAAAACTACTACTATGCTCATTTTATCATGTTATTTCGAACTCAACAATTATATATTTCATTTTTTATCTGCAAGATCACCTCCTGATGAAT
>JAFAGA010000082.1 GCA_023423045.1 Bacillota bacterium
CTCACAGGTCTTGCGGGACAAAGCGGCGATGGCGGGCTGTATCTGACAGCGCGGGATATCCAGTATGCCACGGTGGGAGCAACAGACGGCCTCACTTACAACGGCAGTGAGCAAATCCCAGCCTTGACCTTTGACGGCGAAACACTGGTTAAGGACACCGATTATACTGTTGCGGTAGCAGACGAGAGCGCAAGCGACGGCACAAACGCCGGAACGGTGACGCTCACCATCACCGGCATCGGCAGCTTTTACGGTACAAGAAACATAACCTACACCATTGCAAAAAAACCGATCGTCATCATGCCCCACTCCGGTCAGAGCAAAAAATATGGCGAGATTGACCCAATATTGACCTTTGCAAATGGCGCTGGCTTGGCTCCGGGGGCTTTTACCGGCAAGCTCAGTCGTGCAGCAGGGGAAAACGTGGGGACCTATGCCATTTCCCTCGGCAATTTAAGTGCGGGTGGAAACTACGAGCTTTCCCTTGCTCCGGTCACGGTCAATTTCACCATTGAGCAGGCCAAGGTGTCAGAGATCACCACGACTGTGGACAATGCAAACAAAACCGCCTATGAAATGCGCACCGCCACAACTGCACAGGCTGTTGTGGATGCGGCAGGTCTGCCTTCAAGTGTGAACATCAGCACCGATGGCGGTACGGCAGTGCTGCCAATTACATGGTCGACTGTCTCTGCCTACAATGCCAAGACTGCTATATATGTGGTGGTCGGTACGCTCACAGGCAACAGCAATATTGAGCCCAACGGCGTGACTGCGAGTCTAACCGTTACCGTTACGCCGGTCACGGCAGTGCCCCCCACCTTCAGCGACACGTTGGTGGTCATAAGCAGCGACAGCTCCGCTACAGCCGCTGAATTAGGAAGCGCCATCCTGCCTGCAAGCGGTTCCATCATGGTAGAAGGCCAAAGCGTTGCCTATACTGTCGATTGGAACGGCGGCGAAGCGCTGGATAGAACGGCTGTGGGCAACGAGAAGACCTTTACTGGAACCATCAACTATTCCTCCCCTCCGGCATGGCTTACCTTGCCAAGCGACCTCACAGTAAGTCGCAAGGTAACGGTCACGGATAAAACTCTGGTAACCATTGGAGGCATCACAACCGCCAATAAAACCTACGACGGCTCTTTCTATGCACCTACCGGCACGGTGACTTGCAGCCACAGTTTTCCCATAAATCAACTGAAATGGCTATATGAATCCACGGATAGCGCAGGCTACAGCAGCAGCACAGCACCCACAAACGCAGGCGCATATAAGCTGACCATTTCCGTGCCAGACAGCAACGCAAACTACGCAGGCAGGGAGGTGCTCACCTTCACCATCGAAAAGCGACAGATTACCCTTACCGCAGATCATAAATCGGTTATTAAGGGCAGTAGCCTGCCGGAGCTTACCTATACTGTAGGCAATCTGGCTCCCGGGGAAACCAAGGCGGATGCTTTAAGCACCCAACCTGTCCTGGCTTGCCCGACCTTTGACGGCAATATGGCGGGCAGCTATCCCATTACACTCACAGGCGGCACGGCAACGGATAATTACACCATTACAACCCGTACAAACGGGGTTTTGACCATCGCTGAACAGACATATACCGTCACATTTAATCCGAATGGCAGTATACGCACCGGCGGTGGAGAACTGACACAGACCGTTGCCAAGGGCAGTGCAGCGACGGCCCCCATACTCAGCCGCAGCAGCTACACATTTACTGGCTGGGATAAAGCCTTTGATAACGTGACCGCTGATCTGACGGTTACGGCAAGCTGGAGCTATAACGGTGGCGGCGGCTCTGGTGGTGGTGATTCCTATACGCCGGGCACGCCCACAATCACTACACCTGAAAAGAAGCCGGATCAGCCAGTGACGGCAACGGCTCCCATCACGGCGGCGGGACAAAACGGTGCGGCCAGCGCATCAATCCCCGACAAGACAGTGACCGACGCCATTGCTAAGGCACAGGCTGATGCAAAGGCGCAGGGAAAAACCGCAAACGGCATATCGGTGGCACTGAATGTTACAATGCCAAAGGGCACGACTTCTCTTGCGGCAACCTTGACCCGAAATTCCCTGAACAGTCTTGTAAGTGCTGGGGTAACTGAACTTGAAATCAGCGGCGCACCGGTATCCCTCAGTCTTGATCTGAACGCACTAAAGGAAATCCAGAAACAGAGTAGCGGGGATATCAGCATCAGCTTCACTCCAGTCACTGGGCTTTCAAAGGCAGCAAAAGCGCTTTTGGGCAACCGTCCAGTCTATAGCATCACAATCAGCTATACAGACAAACACGGAAAAACACAGAATATTTCCAGTCTTGGAAGCGGCAAGGCAACCCTGTCCATCCCCTACACACCGGGCAAAAATGAGGCCGTGGGCTATCTGTTCGGCGTCTATGTGGACGGGGCGGGAAATGCCACCCAAATCCCCAGTTCGGCCTATGATTCGAACAGTAGAAGCCTCCTGCTGGGCACTAACCATTTCTCGGTGTACGGCGTAGGGTACGAAGCTCCAAGCGCCAAGTTTACCGACATTTCCACCCATTGGGGCAAGGAAAGCATCGACTATGTGGTCGGCAGGGGACTTCTTTCCGGCACATCCAAAACTACCTTTGCACCTGATACTGCCATGACAAGGGAAATGATGGTAACGGCCCTCGGCAGATTGACAGGCGTAGATGTGAAAGCATACACCACCAATAGCTTTACCGATGTGAAAGCGGGCAGCACCTTCCGCCCCTACATCGAGTGGGCATACAAGAAAGGCATTGTGCAGGGTATCGGCAATCAGCAGTTTGCACCCGACCGGGCAATTACCCGTGAAGAAATTGCGGTCATCTTCGCAAACTACGCAAAAGCCACCGGCTACAAGCTGCCTGTGACCCGTGAAGCTGTGACCTATGCGGATGCTTCCAGCATCGGCAGCATCTATAAGGCGGCGGTTACTGCCATGCAGCAGGCAGGCATTATGATGGGCGAAACGAATAACAGGTTTAATCCAAAGTCCAATGCCACCCGCGCGGAGGTCAGCGCCATGCTCCACCGCTACATCAAGCTGACCATTGACCCGGATACGGCACAGGGATGGGCGCTTAACGATGCCGGACAGTATCTGTACTACATGGACGGCAAAGCCCTCACCGGCACACAGACCATCGACGGCGTGAAGTATTTCTTCAATACCGATGGGACTCTCAAAACCGGCTGGGTGAAGGACGGCGGCAACTGGCGGTATTACACCGGCAACAAGGTTGCCGTGGACTGGCTGGACATCAGCGACAAACGCTACTACTTTACCAAGGACGGCGTCATGGTGTCCGGCAAGTGGCTGGAGATTGACGGCAAGTGGTATTACTTCAACGCCGACGGTTCCCTTGCCAAGAACACCAAGGTAGACGGATATGAGGTAGACAAAAACGGCGTGAGAAAGACAAAGTAATTAAACCCAAGTAGATAGGGCAAGGGTGGAGGCCGGTATGATTCGGCTTCCACCCTTGCTTTTCTGTGTTCGACTTGCATTATAAATATTTGTTTCGCAGATAATTCGCCTACTCCTCTGTGATGCAGCCGCCCCAAAGGTTCGCGTTGATTGCTCCGTACAGCTTATCACTGAGGCAGTCTAAATGGAGCACCTGTTCTTTCTCTCCCTGAAGGAATTCGGCAATCGCCTTCTGAATGCTGGCCGGAAGGTCTGCTTCCAGATCATCTTTCTCCATCGGATAATCGTCCGCTTCACTGGGACTCGGCTGGTTTTCCGGTAATAAAAGTTCGTCCATTGGCATATTCAGTCCTTTCGATTACATATCGCCCACCATCTTGTTGATGTCGCCGTCGCTATCCACGACAGTGCCCTCGCCGCCACCGCCGTTATCGTCTATCCATCCGAAGCCAAGGAAGTATATCTGCTTTTTCCCGTCTACCATGCGGGTATCTCCCATTTGAGGAGCGGACGCTTTGGGAACCGATATTGACTCCTTTGGCTGTTGTTCCTGCCGTGCCGGGGAGGGGGATTTCCCCGACCTCTTGCGTTAATTCGCACACGGGGCGAATGTGGGGCGCGGCGGGGGTCTCCTCTGGCAGGTGCGGCGGAACAGTACCCAGCAGAAGAAAAGCCGTCGCCATCCCTGCCGCACCAATTGCGATTCTTGTTCTACGCTTCATCTGTCGCATCTCCCTCCCACATAGTAAAACGACCGTTCTCCTTGAGGGATTCCTCAGGTGAACGGTCGCTTTGGTAATGATAAAGCTGTGAGAGCAGTCTCCATGCCAGCCAGAAGCCGCAGGCAAAACTCTCTTTGGCACGGAGCCCGGAAATCAGATCTTTGCTGTCAATGATTTGCAGGATCAGCTTACGTTTCCTAAATTGTCCCTATCATACGGTGGACTTGCTGGAATTACTGATAATAAAGGGATGTGTAGTTACCATTGATGCAATGGGTACCCAAAAAGAGATTGCCAGGAAAATCATAGACCAAAAAGCGGATTATATTTTGGCGTTAAAAGAAAACCCGAAAAATTTGTACGAGGACGTGAGGGATTATTTTGATACAGCGCTAAAAGATAAGACGGGAGATTTTGTATACGAGGAAAAGAAGCTGACAGAGGCAGGACACGGAAGGATAGAGACGCGAACCTGCTATGTAAGTACGGATATGAAATGGCTTTCCATGAGAGAGGAATGGAGCGGTTTAAAAAGTATTGGAATGGTGATAAGAAAAAGCAGGGAAGGAGAAACAACGATAATAGATACCCGATATTTTATAAGTAGTCTGCAAGGAGATGCCAATAGATTTGCAAAGGCAGTGAGGGAGCATTGGGGAGTGGAATCAATGCACTGGAACCTAGATGTCACATTTTTAGAGGACAAAATGCGTTTAAGAAAAGAATATTTACCAGAAAATCTGGCTGTATTGAAACGGATTGCATTAAATATGTTGAAACAGGAAACAACCGTAAATAAGAGTATGCAGAGGAAACGAAATAAAGCCTTACTCAATGAAAAATATTTAGAAAAAGTAATTTTTGGTTAAAAAAAAAGAGGGAGCCATATGGATTATTTGGGAATGGCTCTCATGCGTTTTCCGTGAGGGATACGGCTATTGGAAAGAGGGTTATTCGGAGTGGCGGCAATGGGCTTCCTAAATAGGGTGCAATATACATGAACAGATAGAGAGATAAGGATTGGACTTTATATATCCGGTGAAAAGGGGTATAATCTAGATATTTATTAAAGAATCTTATGGAGGTGGTATTATGTCATTGGTCGGTGCGTTCATCGTACCTCATCCGCCGCTGATTGTGCCCGAGGTAGGGCGGGGCGAAGAAAAGAAGATAAGCAAGACAGCGGATTGCTATCACAGGGCTGCAAAGCGGATTGCCGAGCTGAAGCCGGATACAATTATCGTTACATCCCCGCACTCTGTTATGTATTCCGATTACTTTCACATCTCTCCGGGAAAAAGTGCCCGGGGAAGCTTTCGTAATTACGGTGCGGGTGGAGTAAGCATTCAGGCCGATTATGATGAAGAATTTGTTCAGGCTTTGGAGGCCTGTGCGGAGCGGGACGGTGTAGAAGCGGGGACTTTGGGAGAGAAGGAGCGGGGGCTTGACCATGGGACGATGATACCCCTATATTTTATCAATCAGTATTATACAGCCTACCGGCTGGTGAGAATAGGGATCTCCGGTTTATCCCTGCCCCTGCACCACCGTCTGGGGAAATGCATTGAGAGGACAGCTGAGAAATTGGACCGCAGAATTGTGGTTGTAGCCAGCGGTGACCTGTCTCATAAGCTGAAGGAGGATGGGCCTTACGGCTTTGCCTCGGAGGGAGTGGAGTTTGACCGGCAGATTGTCCAGGCAATGAAAGAGGGGGATTTTCTGAAGTTCTTGGAGTTTTCCCCGGATTTTTGTGAGGCGGCAGCAGAGTGCGGACTGCGCTCCTTTGTCATTATGGCGGGTGCATTGAGCGGTAAGTCTGTGGAGCCGGATTTTCTCTCCTATGAGGGTCCGTTTGGAGTAGGATACGGCATCTGTGAGTATAGAATTACAGGAGAAGGAAGGGATCGGGATTTTGGTGAAATCTTCACCCTCAAACAGAGGGAGCTTGCCAGAGAGCGGCAGAAGACAGAGGATACCTATGTGCATCTGGCGAGGCATTCCCTGGAGACCTATGTTGCTTCAGGAAAGCGGGCTGCGCTTCCGGATGGATTACCGGAGGAAATGTTGAGAAAGAAAGCAGGAGTGTTCGTCTCCTTGAAAAAGCATGGAAGTCTCAGAGGCTGCATCGGGACCATAGAGCCGGTGACAGAAAGCATTGCAAGGGAAATACTTCGCAATGCAGTAAGCGCGGGCATGGAGGATCCCAGATTTCCTCCGGTGACTGAGGACGAGCTGGAGGAGCTGGTTTATAGCGTGGATGTTCTCTCCCCGGCAGAACCCATTGCTTCCATGGACGGGCTGGATGTGAAGCGTTATGGGGTAATTGTGACTTCCGGCAGAAAGCGCGGGCTCCTGCTTCCGAATCTGGAAGGCATCAATACCGTAGAGCAGCAGGTTGCCATTGCCAGGAAAAAGGCCGGAATCTATGATAATGAGACGATTTCCCTGGAGCGTTTTGAGGTGGTGAGACATCAATGAGAGTGGAATGCGGAGTATGCCCCCATCACTGTAAAATAGAAGAAGGCCATCTGGGACGATGCAAGGCGAGGACAAACCGCAGCGGAGAGATCGTCAGTGAAAACTACGGCAGGCTGACGGCCATGGCGCTGGATCCTATTGAGAAAAAACCGCTGTATCACTTTCATCCCGGCAGCAAAATCCTGTCCGTTGGCAGCTATGGCTGCAACCTGAATTGTCCCTTCTGCCAGAACTGTGATATCTCCATGGCAGGGGGAGGGGAGCTCGAGACACAGGTGATTACCTGTGCTGAGCTGGTGCGTAAAGCATCCGTACTTCGATCCCGGGGAAATATAGGGCTTGCCTATACCTATAATGAGCCTCTGATCGGATATGAATTTGTACGTGACTGCTCCCGGAGGGCCAAAGAGCAGGGCTTGATGAATGTGGTGGTGACCAATGGCTATATCTGTGAGAAGCCTTTGAGGGAACTGCTTCCCTGTATCGATGCCTTTAATATTGATTTGAAGGGCTTCACAGAAGAATTTTACCATCGGCTGGGAGGAGATCTGGCTACGGTTAAGGGCACCATCTCTCTGGCGGCAGAACAATGCCATGTGGAGGTGACAACCCTGATCATTCCGGGCGAAAATGACAGTGAAGAGGAGATGGCAAAGCTATCGGGATGGCTGGCAGGCGTGGACCGGAACATACCCCTTCACATCTCCCGTTTCTTTCCCCGCTGGAGAATGCAGGATCGGGAGGCAACTCCGGTAGATACAGTATATCGCTTGGCCCGGATTGCACGGGAAGGGTTAAAGTATGTATACGAAGGTAATTGTTAAGCGTCCATCTCCGATGTCACAAGTCTAATTTAATGACATTGCCTCCATCTCCTTCACATAATATAAGCGAAGCGTCACATACTAATTGATATGCCATCTGAACCGTTTTGCGTGCAGGATGCATGTTGCATGTGAGGCCATGCGGGGTATATGCACCGTATGATCAGAAACATAGGCAGAAAGGAGAAGGTATGGACAAGCAGAAGAAGGAGAAGCAGCATCAGAAGAAGGATCAGGAGAAGTTCAACAGTGTCACGAATTCCGTAAAGCCGGAGAATCAGAACCAGAGCCACAATGTCAGGCAGGAAGGCATCGGAAAGCAAAATAATAAATATTAGGCCTGCCGGGGTACCGACGAAGAAAAAAGGGATGGATGCCGTATGAATAGCGGCATTTCATCCCTTAAATTCTTAGCATTGACAATTGATCCCTCAGATGATAACATGTACGCAGCACAATCAAACGCTCTGAAAGGCTATCGATACGTTCCTGCCAAAGTACAGGGAAGGGGCATAGGGTAGAAATATGAACAAAAAGGAGGATTGTTGCGTATAATGAAATAAGAAGAGGATTCTTAAGCTGCCAAAGGCCTTTGAACTATGATTGTGATACCGATACCCGTCCACAGAATCAACCCAAGATTCGATTTGCAGAAATGCATTTATTAGCGCCATGCACCTCCATTGGGAGAAGTAATTTGGAGGTTAACGAGGAAGAGAGTTATCGAAATATTCGGCGGATGCTCTCTCGTGCTCCCGGGCATGTAATATGACTACTAAAACTGTCGGCAACGACACAACAAAGCGGCATAACCGGGAAAATGAATTAGGTGCAAAACTGACTTTGCAGGCTGTTGTAAAGCTTTATTGTGCTGGGAATTCATAGACAAATAAGAATAGATGAATGAAATGATTATGGAATGCTTCTGTTTTTGCAGCAATTGCAAAACCGTACTGTTTTTGTGCCCATTTTTATCAGTCTTTGGCAGAGTTAATATTATCGTGTGCCGAAAAGAAAAAGTAATAAAAAATGGGTTAGTTTAAAATATGGTTTTGCATATCGGATGTGAAAACCTTTGTTTTTTGCGCCCTTTATGATGCTGCAGTAAAGTAAATCGCTGGTTTCAGGCCAAAAATCGTGTTTTGGCCGCGCTGAGCGTATTTGTGCTCTGTGATCAATATTAGAACGGCCCGGGATGAGATTAGGTCCGGGCAGAGTGGAGGAATGTTTATGTGTGGAATTATTGGATATACAGGAAGCCGGGAGGCAAAGGGTATTTTGCTGGGAGGACTTGCCGCGTTGGAATACAGAGGATATGACAGTGCCGGAATCGCTCTCTGCCACCAAGGCAGCGTAAATACAATCAAGACCGTAGGCAAGGTGTCGGATTTAGCGGAGAAAGCAGAAGCGTGGGGGGAGGCTGCCGGCACCTGCGGGATCGGCCATACCCGCTGGGCAACCCATGGAGGGGTAACGGATGTGAATGCCCATCCCCATTCCCACGGCAGGGTTACCCTGCTTCATAACGGAATTATTGAGAATTATCATGCTCTGGAACTGGAGCTTGCCAGGAGGGGAAGGTTTCCGGTCTCCCAGACGGATACGGAGATTGTCGCAATGCTGCTTGACAGTCTTTATGAAGGGGACGCCATCTCCGCTATAGTAAAGGCAGCAGAGAAAATTGAAGGAGCGTATGCTTTCTGCATTCTTTTTGAAGAGGAGCCGGGGGTAATCTATTCCCTGCGCAATGCCAGTCCTCTGGTTGCCTGCCATGTGGAGGACGGATCCATAATCGCTTCCGATTTGGTGGCTTTGATGGACTATTCCAAGGACTACTTCGTGCTGCCGGAGCGCCATATTGCCAGGATGACGAAGGAAGCCATTACGGTGTATGATTTTGACCGGAATGAGGTAGAGCCGGTGATGCTTCATGTCAATTGGGATGTTACGGCCGCGCAGAAGAACGGTTATCCCTATTTTATGCTGAAGGAAATCTATGAGCAGCCCACGTCCATCCGCTCAACCATTACACCGAGAATATCGGCGGAGAACCGGCCGGATTTTACGGTGGATCATATCCCCGATGAGGTTTTTGAGAAAGTCAGCCGTGTAATTATAGCTGCCTGCGGGACTGCCATGCATGCCGGGCTGGTGGGGAAGGCAATGATGGAAAAATTAATCCGGATTCCCGTAGAGGTAGAAATTGCTTCGGAATTCCGTTATAAGGATCCCATCATGGACAGAGATACCCTGGTTATCCTGATTTCCCAATCCGGTGAAACGGCAGATACCCTTGCGGCCCTGCGCCTTGCCAAGGAAGCCGGAGCAGCCACCCTCTCCGTCGTCAATGTGAAAGGCTCCACCATTGACCGTGAAAGCGATTATGTATTCTATACCCATGCGGGTCCGGAGATCGCGGTGGCAAGCACTAAGGCCTATACGGCTCAGCTGTCCTGTCTGTATCTGCTGGCTTTTCAATTCGCATTGATTCGAAAGACGATCAGCCCGGAGGAATGTGCGGGTTATATGAAGGAATTGAAGGAAGTCATCCCTGCCATAGAGAAGGCGCTGTCCTTTGATCAAGAGGTGGGGGATATCTGCAGGCATCTTGTGGATAAAGAGGACTTATTTTTCATCGGCCGTGGATTAGATTATGCTTTGTGCTGGGAGGGATCCATCAAACTGAAGGAAATCAGCTATATCCATTCCGAGGCCTACGCCGCCGGAGAATTAAAGCACGGCACGCTGTCCCTGGTTACGGAGGGAGTTCCCGTGGTGGCGCTGGCAACCCAGACAAGGGTGTTTTCCAAGATGGTATCCAATGTCCGTGAGGTTCGGGCAAGAGGTGCATTTGTCGTGATGATTACCAACGGCAGTGTGGAGGTGGAAGAATCCGCCTATGACTATCATATCGAGCTGCCGAAGACCTCGGATTATTTTACCCCTTTTACTTCTGCGGTGGTCCTTCAGCTGCTGGCCTATCACTCCTGCGTACATCGCGGCTATAATGTGGATCAGCCGAGAAACCTTGCCAAGTCCGTAACGGTGGAATAGCGGCAGGATAATCTGAAGCATTTTGAAAGAAATAATAAAGTTATGAAATGAGCCGCCTTCTTGCAGTGAGAAGACGGCTCATTGTCGAATTCTCTATTTTCATTGAAAAGGAATTGGGGTTATGGTAATATATTCTATATTTCAGAAAAAATAAACATGAATTATCCTTTCAATAAGATAAGCCGATTTTGCAGGAGCAGAAAGAGGAGGAATCCCTATAATGCCATTGATCCAAGCTGAGAATTTAACCAAAGTCTATCGACAGAATATCAAAGAGCCCGGTTTAAAAGGAACCTTAAAAAGTCTTATTAAGACCGAGTGGACGGAAAAAACCGCAGTAGACCATATCTCCTTTACGATGGAGGAGGGTGAGTCACTGGCTTGCATCGGCGAAAATGGTGCGGGCAAATCCACCTTGATCAAGATGCTGGTGGGTATTTTGAATCCCACCTCCGGCAGTGTAAGCGTTTATGGCGGAAATCCCATGAACCATCACGAGGATTATCTTCGCAAAATCGGAGTTATTTTTGGGCAGAAGACAAATTTGTGGTTTGATATCCCTGTGATTGAGAGTTACCGGGCTATCCAGGTATTGTACAAACTGGACTACAACCTCTTCGAAAAAAATCTGAAGATGGTTACGGAACTGCTGGAACTGGAGCCTATTCTCCATGCCCCGGCCAGGCGGCTCTCATTAGGGCAAAGGATGAAAGCGGATATCGGCCTGATTTTCCTTCACAGCCCCAGGATATTGTATCTGGATGAGCCTACCATAGGGCTTGATATTAATGTTAAATTCGCCATTCGCAAGTTCATCCGGAAGATGAATCAGGAGAACGGCATCTCCGTGCTGCTGACCAGCCACGACCTGGACGATATTGAACAAATCAGCGACAACGCTCTGGTGCTGTCAAAAGGAAAGGTCTTCTACCACGGTTCCTTGCAGGAGTTGAAGAATAATTACGCCACCACCCGGCTGATTACGGTCAAGGGGCCGGTGACCGGAGACATCGCCTCCATCGCTCCGGATGTGACGGTGCAGCCGGACGACCGCACGACAAAGCTAACCTTTGACACCCGCAGCCATACTTCCAGCGAGATGATGGATCTTGTTTCCCGCTGCTTTGACATCCAGGACATTACCATTGAAGAGCCGGGCATCGACCATGTGGTTTCCCGTATTTTTACCGAGGGGGCCAAATCATGAAGAGGTTTAGTAAGCTGATGGGACTGTATCTGCAGGGCGCTCTGTTCTATAAAAAGGCGTTTCTGCTTAATCTGTTTACACCCTTGGTGCTGTTGGGCGGCCAGTTTATGCTGTGGCGTTCTCTCTATAATCTGAGCGGAACGGGAGTCATCGGCAGCTTTGACCGGGCAGGGATGTATACCTATATTATTGTGGCGTTTGTCATAAACAATCTGCTGACCTGGTCCAGTGAGAACAATATCTCCCGGGAGATTCGCTCCGGCATGATCGTAGCCAGATGCATGCGGCCCGTACCCTTTTTGTACCAAAGCCTGGCGGGACTTATGGGTTCGATGCTGCCCCAGGCCCTGGTAAATTTCGCTGTTGCGGGACTGCTGTTCGCTTTATTTGGCAGCTATCTGATCCTGCCCTCGCTGGCGGCAATCCCACTGGCTTTGTTAAGCTTACTGCTGGGTATTCTTCTGCGGATGATGCTGGTCAGCTGCTTCAGTCTGCTGTGTTTTTTCACTACCAGTCATTTGGGACTGAGCTGGACCCGAACCGCTCTTACTGAATTTTTCTCCGGGGCACTGATTCCTATCTCTCTGTTCCCCGGGTGGCTCAAAACGGCAAGCTATTGTACGCCTTTTCCCCTCATGCTGCAAACACCGATTTCCCTGTTCTTGGGTGAGGCTACGCCTTTGCCGCTGCCGGTAACCTTTGGGCTGCAAATTGGCTGGACTGCGGTATTCTTCGTACTGCATGAGGCCCTGTATGCCAAAATCCGTAAGAACCTGACTTTTGCCGGAGGTTGAACTATGCTGAAAATATTTTTTCAATTCAAAGCCCAATACATCAAAACTCAGATGGAATACCCCGCCAATTTCTGGATGCTGGTCTTTTCCGGGATTTTAATGCGAACCCTTATGATGGGGGTCGTATTCGTGCTGTTCCGCAATATTCCGGATATTGCCGGGTGGCGGGAAGGAGAGCTATACCTGATTTTAGGCTTCATGTGTGCCTCGGAAGGCCTTACCAGTATTTTTGTGGACGGTATCTGGCATCTCCCGGCCCTTGTGTTCCGGGGAGAATTTGATGTTATGCTGGCCCGGCCGATTTCCCCGCTGTACCAGATTTTATCCTATGAGATTGGGCTGCAGGGAATTGGTGTTTTTATCATGGGCATTCTTAACATTGGGTTGGGTCTCCTGTCCTTAGGCTGGGTAACACCTTTATCTGTTTTTCTTTGTGTGATCTTTATCCTGACCGGCACAGCAATACGATTATCTTACAACCTGATCGGTGCATGCAGTGCTTTCTGGAGCAATGGGGGGCAGACAAATGCAACCTTTTTGATTTACAGTGTTGGAGAGTATGCAAAGTATCCGGTAGTCATCTATCCGGGCTGGATGCAGTTTGTTTTACTGTTTGTGATTCCGGCGGGGTTCGTGGGCTTTATCCCGGCATTGATTATCCGGGGAGAACATACCTTGCTGTATACCTTGGTTGTTCTTGCTGCGACGGGCTTGTATTTCCTCCTTGCCAGAACGGTTTTCTACCGGGGAATTCAGAAGTATGAGAGTATGGGGATGTGATACTTCTTATTACATAGGTTTTATTAAGAAACATAATGATCCAGGAACTTAAAATACAATAAGGAAGAAGGAAATGCCTTGATAGTCGTAGAAGATCTGACGAAAGAATTCAAAATTCCTGTTCAAAAGTCCGGGAAGCTTGCCATGGTGCGGAATTTATTCTCCAATGAATTCAAAATGAAACGTGCAGTGGATGACATAAGCTTCCATGTACAAAAAGGAGAGATTGTAGGGTATATAGGCAAGAACGGTGCGGGAAAGTCTACCACAATAAAAATGCTGTCCGGTATTTTACAGCCGACCAGGGGAAGGATTACCGTGAACGGTATCGAGCCTTCCAGAGACCGGATGAAAAATGCGGAACAAATCGGGGTTGTTTTCGGTCAGAAATCACAGCTTTGGTGGGATGTACCGCTGATAGAAAGTTATAAGCTTCTCAAAGAAATCTATAAAATTGATGATAAAACCTATAATGAAAATTTATCTTCCTTTGTATCCATGCTTGCACTTGAGGAAGTGCTTGAAAAGCCTGTACGGCAGATGAGCCTGGGACAGCGTGTAAAGTCCGATATCGTTGCGGCGCTCTTGCATAATCCGCCGATTTTGTTTTTGGACGAGCCGACGATCGGCGTGGATGTGGTATCAAAAAAGTACCTGTATGACTTTATTCTCAAGGTGAATCAGGAAAAGCAGACCACAATCATTCTCACAACCCATGACATGAATGATATGATCAAGCTTTGCTCCCGCATTATGATTATTAATGAAGGTAAGCTGATGTATGACGGCTCTCTGCCCGATATGACTGAAAAGTATGGAAAGATGCGCTCGCTTTTGGTGGAATTCGAAAGTGAAATCCCCGATTTTCCTGTTCCGGGAGCGGAATGCGTGAAAAGCGAAGCCAGTAAGAAGACCTATGTGTTCAACCGCTTTGAAACAACGCCGTCAAAGCTGATTGAGCATATCAGCAGGCAGTATTCCATTGTCGATTTACAGGTGATTGAACCCGAAATAGAAGAGATCGTGAGAAATATGTATGAGTAGACTAAGAGGAATTAACTTCAAAACAGGAAAAGCTTTCTTCCGCACGGAATTTTACAGCGTGAGCATTTACCGCATTTCATTCTGGCTTAGATTTGTCTATACATTTTTGATGATGTATAGTATGGGGTACATATGGAAAGCTCTCTATCGCTCCAATCCCAATGCACTCAGCGTAAGTCTGCCGGAGATGGTTACTTATGCGATTTTGGGTGTTGCTCTGGAAGCGATCCTGCATCCGTTTCATGGGCCGAAAACATATATGATGGAACAGGTTCGCAAGGGTACCATCGAGATGGATATCATGAAGCCCATTGACTTTCAATTCTATATGTTTGCCAAAAATATGGGCGGTATTGTTGTGAAATTACTGTGTCAGGTCTTTCCGCCGCTGGTGGTGGCGTATTTCTTTTTTGGCTTTACTGTGCCGCATATTGGGCAAGTTCTGATGTTCTTTGTCAGTCTGGCGTTGGGAATTCTGGTGAGTTTCCTGCTTAACTTTATGCTTGGTCTTCTTAGTATGATAATAATGAATATCCAGAATATAAACTGGGGATACAATGCGACCCTGCGCTTTTTCTCCGGGCAAATGGTACCCCTTGCGCTGTTTCCGGGGATCATCGGTGTATTGAGTGCAGTATTGCCATTTCGCTGTATCTATTCCATTCCGATGTCAATCTATATAGGGAGCAGTAAGGGAGTGGAAATGCTTGGGGATCTGGGGCTTCAGGCGGGGTGGGTGCTTGTTCTGTTTGCTGCTTCGCGCCTTATGATGCGCCATGTTTTCCGCAGACTTATGATACAGGGAGGTTGAGATAGGATGCGTAATATTAAACTGTATATAAAATTTCTGCATGTAGCGATTCTCGGGAAAATTCAATATAAAGCCGATTTTTTGGTCGGAATATTGAGTGTATTGATTCTCAATGCCGTCAATATCTCTCTCATCGGTATTCTGGTTTACAACTTTGATATGCTGGGCGGCTGGGGGATCTGGGATTTAATGTTTTTGTATAGCTTTTGGATGCTTTCAAGGGCGTTTTTCGGTATCTTTTTCAACCATTTCTGGGACTTTGAGGGGATGATCGTCAGCGGCGAATTTGACAAGTATCTCGTACGGCCGATGAGTCCTTTTCTGCAGCTTCTTGGAAAAGACATAAACTACAGCGGAGTAGGAGATTTATTGATCGGAATTGCCGGCTTTATCTTAGTGAAAGTGCAGCTGGGGCTTTCCTGGGGCGTGGCAGGCTGGCTGTATTTCATCATTTGCGTCATTTCCGGCGGTCTGATTCAAGTCGCAATTAATTGGCTCGGTGCGAGCCTGTGCTTTTGGACAACGCGTTCCCGCGCGGCAATGAGCATTGCGGAGCAGTTTACGGTGCTCATGCAGCAATATCCCGTAGGGATTTTTGGCAAGTATTTTCAGGTTTTTGTCACATGCTTTCTGCCTGTCGCGTTTATAAATTATTATCCAAGTGTGATTTTTCTTGGGAAAGCAGGGGAGAATATTCCGATCTGGCAGTATTTCGCACCCTTGG
>JAFAGA010000102.1 GCA_023423045.1 Bacillota bacterium
GTGTATGCACAGTGTACTTTCTGTGTATGCACAGTGTCCTTTCTGTGTATGCACAGTGTACTTTCTGTGTATGCACAGTGTACTTTCTGTGTATGCACAGTGTCCTTTCTGTGTATGCACAGTGTACTTTCTGTGTATGCACAGTGTACTTTCTGTGTATGCACAGTGTACTTTCTGTGTATGCATAGTGTACTCCCTGTGTATTCACAACGTACTTTCTGTATATGCGCAGTGCATTCTCTGTGCATGCTCCGTTATCACTGCTTTCTATTATCAGTCATCGCTTACGAAAGATTAGACGCCACATTATTCTCTGGCGAGAATTGGACGCTTTGTTATTCTCTGCCGAGACTTCGCACCGTAACCTGCTTCTTTAATTCTTCTACCAACTCCCGTTTCGGAGGCTTGGTACCTTTGGTGGTCACCGCTCCGGCAGAGGTGGCAATCCCCAGCCTTGCACAATCGCTGACGGAAAGCCCCTGGTTAATACCATAGGAAAGTGCCGCCACCATGGCGTCCCCGGCACCTACCGTGGAATGCGCCTCCACCTTAAGTCCAGGACAGCGAAGCACTTCGTCCCTGGTTATAAATAATGCCCCCATCTGCCCCAGGGATATGGCTACCATACCAATCCCCTTCTCCAGAAGGTTCTGTCCCATGCCGATCAGCTCCGTTTCATCGACCCTGTAGTCTTTATGAAAATATTCTTCCAGCTCATGGCGGTTCGGCTTGACAATATCCGGACCCGCTTCCAATGAATGAACAAACAATTCTCCGTCCGCATCCACGAATACCCTGGCTCCCCGTTCTTTCAACTTCCGGGTTAAGGTCTGATACACTGTTTTGCCAATCCCCCCCGGTATGCTTCCCGCAAGAACAAAGAGGGTCTCCTCATTGGCATAACTGAGGAGCTTCTGCGTCAGCTCTTCCAGCTCTTCCTCTGATACCAACGGCCCTGCCTCATTAAATTCCGTCACATTGCCATCCGCTTCCACTACCTTGAGATTCGTCCTGATTTCATTCCTGATCTCAACAAAATCCGACCGAATGCCCATCTCCTGCAGCATCTTCGTGATCAACAACCCGCCGCTGCCGCCGACAAAGCCGGTAGCAACGGTTTCGCCTCCCAACTCCTGAATGGTCTTGGAGACATTGATCCCTTTGCCTCCGGCGTCCAGTATTACATTTTTAACACGATTTAAGCCGCCGTGGATCATCTTTTCCAGGTCCACGGTTTTATCGATCGCCGGATTCATCGTTACCGTAATTATCATCCTAACCCCCATCTGCCGCTGTCGCGGCATACACATACTGATCGAAAAGCATGCCCATGCCTTTCCCTGGCTTATTTATATCTTACACTTCTCTACTTCCCTGTGAAATGGGAATAAATCTCGTCTGCACTGCTTCGGATTATGTCCTCCACCGCCTGCTCCGTGGCCAGCTTATCGGCAATGTTGGCCAGGATATCCAGATGCTCTTCCCCCATGGCTGCGATTCCGATTACGATCTTTACCATGCCCTCATTCCAGGGGGTTCCCTCAGGGAATACCATCACTGCAATGCCAGAGCTCTTAATATTCTTTTTTACCGCCTCCACTCCGTGCGGGATTGCAATTCCGTTGCCGATATTGGTTGAAAAGGTGTTCTCCCTCTCCAGCATACCTTCGATATAATCCTTCTCTACATAACCGCTATCCAGTAATATCTGCCCTATCTCCCGGATGACTTCCTCTTTTGCTTTTGCCTTGCAATTCAATATGATGTTCTTTTTCTGAAGCAACTCCATTACTCTAATCCTTTCTATGTCTAAATCTGTCTGGGTTCTCAAGTGTCCTATCCGCAATCTCTCTTTGCCGGATGTTTCTCCTTCATCGTAATCCTTTTTCTAATCTCATTATAAACGCATACGGACTATAATATCAAATGTTACAAAAACGAGTTTGACATCATCTATTAGCGACATTTTTAAAGACGCTATACCTTATCCAAATACTGGACAAAATATCTTTTTAGCTCCATTGCAAGATAGGTACGGATGTTCTCCCTGTCTCCTGAAAATATAGTATTCAGGAATTCATTGCTTTCCACCAGCTTGCTGCTTAAATATCCCATAACCCCGGTATTCTCTTCCAGATGCTCATCCTCGGGAATCAGCATGATAATCACAGCCCTGATCTTCTGAAAGAAGGGGTCCTGAAATTCCCCCAGATCCCTGGTAAGACATACTGAGAAGCATGGGCGGACCACGCCTTTCGTCCGGCTGTGCAGCAGCGCAAAATCATATTCAGGGATAACCTGGGATGCAATTTTCTCCCTTCGCCTGATATCCTCCTGAATCAGGAGGCGCTTATCATTATAGGGCGACAGACGCTCTGTGACCGCAACCAGAAGCTCGTCAAAGGATATGCGGCTGTTGACCTTCATACATTGAAACTCATTAATAATATGCTTGATCTGGGTTACGGTATAATTCACCTGCTCCAGCTGAAGTTCAAAATCATTCTCCGTTCGGGAGCTCTTTGGTGTCTTGGCATAGACCCGCACCTTCGCCTCAATCCGCTCCAGATCATTTTCCGGCAGCAGCGGACTGACACGCACGATATCGGCATCCATACCGTCCAGATTGATGCTGGAGATAAGAAAATCTATTTTCTTAAGCTGCAGGGGAGTAAGATCCTCCTTGCCATAGGTTACCAGCTCGGCGCTGTCCTTAAGAAAGCGCTTCAGCTTGGAGTGCATGAGCCTGGAGATGCCGATGCCGCTGGCGCATACTATACCGATATCCACCTTTCGCTTGCTTTCCCGATTGTTCTCCAGCCGCACACAGGCCGCACCAAAATGCATGGCCAGGAAGCCGATCTCCTCTTCCGGAATCGGAAAACCATAGCGCTGGGTAATTAGCTGACTGACATTTTTACTTTTCCCATAAATGCCCGGATAGGTCTCCTTAATCTGCTGTAACAAGGGATTGGTGATAATCATATTGTTTCTCAGCCGGACAAAGGTAGGGGCAAGGTGGGTTAAGAGCCCTGCGATAAATTCCTCGTCCAGCTTCAGGTCATAGGCAATGTCCGGATCATAAGCATCAATCATATCATTAATAAAATTAAGAAGCTCCTGCCTCTCTCTCTCATTCTCCGCCTCCGGTTCATCTTCATCAATATATTGTAATTTTGACCCCTTGATGTGGAGCAGGATATAGGCGATCTCGATATCCGGGATATCGATTTGGAACTCCTCCTCCAAAGAGCTTGCAATATGGGCGGCCAAATTATAATCTTCGTTCTTTACCAGTTTTTCCATCAGTTCATCGTTTGGTTCAATTATTTCCTGCTGCAGGATTCGGTTAACGGCAATAGTCACATGCAAAATCAACCCGATGTAAGAATTCTCTGTCAATCTGGTTAATCTCTTGTCCCGGATGCTCTGAAAGCAGATGATAACCCGGTTCAGAATATCATTATTTAATAAGGAATAGATATTCGGACCCTCTTTATCCCGCAGGATATCAATAATATTCCGTTCATTTTCCGCCGCAAAACTCTTCATCAGCTTATTGTCGGAATTCTCATCAACAAACTTACGCACCGCCAGCCGGTAGTCCTTCTCACTGCCCTCCAAGGCAACACCATAGCCCTGCCTTCGTATGATGGACAGGTTAAACTGATGAAACCACCCCTCCACCGCTTCCATGTCATTGCTTATGGTGGCTTCGCTGACGTCAAAGATATTGGCATAATAATACAGCTTCTTAGGGGTCCGGTCACGGAGTATCTCAAGGATCAGGCGTTTTCTGCGGTTCTCCTTGTCTCCAAAATCAATGGTGTCTTCCATCTGCAGCAATTCATATAACTTTATTTTTTCCTCTGCCTCCCCCTGTAGCCAGATTCCGGTACCGGTTTTGGTTTGGAGTGAAATATGATATTCATCTAATGAGGAACCAACATACTCCAGCTCTCTTTGAACCGTTCGCTTGCTGACCTTGATCTCATCAGCCAGCTTTCTAACTGATATGATTTTGTCTTCCTTTAATAATATCAACAGTATTTGGCGCAGACGCGGTGTAAAGCCCATGGTATCCTCCATTTCATATAATATTTCGGCATTGATTAGCAAAAGCGGAGTGAGCACGATAAAACTTGCCTGTAAATTAACACACCTACGCACGAATAGCGGCAGACGCCGCCAATTCGTGCGTAAATCACATGTCTTATACAGGTGCTGATCTCCTCACTATATTCTCCAATATAGTGTTCTATTTTCCAGCCTTTAATTCTTCCACCAGCTCATCATATTCCGGAGCCGCCATAAAATTAGTGATTAATACTAATTTGGCACTGGGATTACTCTTCGCCGCTCTCTCCTTCAGAGAGGAATGTGTTACGACAATCTGTGCATCGGAAGGAATGGAGGATACGGAAGTATGAAGTACATTGATCTCTTTCAATCCGGCCTCCGCCAGCTTCTTCTTCAAAATCGTAGCACCCATGGCACTGGAGCCCATTCCGGCATCACAAGCAAATATAATTGTCTTTACATCCTTTGCATCCACCTTCACATCGGAAGTAATTCCCTTGGATGCATTCTTCATATCCTTAACCTTAGCCTTTGATGCATTTATATCCTCATCTTTACCAAAGATCTTTAACAAAGGAATTCCTACGATGCAGGAAACTGCCGCAGAAATCACTACACTTAAGATTACCGGCAGATATCCGCCTCTTGGAGTCATCGCCAAAACCGCAAGAATACTTCCGGGAGCTGCAGGACCAACCAGTCCTCCGCCTAATATATTATTGGTAAACACTCCGCTTACACCGCCGGCGATTACTGCTACGATTAATGCAGGATTTGCAAGGATATAAGGGAAGTAAATCTCATGAATACCGCCTAAAAAGTGAATAACAATGGCTCCCGGGGCAGAGCTTTTGATCATACCTTTTCCTGCAATCAGACATGCGAGCAGGATACCAAGGCCGGGACCGGGATTTGCCTCCAGCAAGAAGAAAATGGACTTTCCGACCTTATCTACCTGCTCTATACCCATCGGGGTAAGGATCCCGTGGTTCAAGGCATTATTTAAGAACAGTACCTTTGCAGGCTCAATGAGGATGCTTGCCAGGGGAAGTAAATGGTTATCAACAAAAAAGCCAACACCAGCTTCCATCACTGAATTTAATGCGGTCATGATGGGGCTGATTGCCTTCAAAGCTATTACTGTTAAAATTGCACCGATAATACCAAGGGAGAAATTGTTTACCAGCATTTCAAAGCCGGCTTTGATTTTACCTTCCAGCAGCTTATCAAATTTCTTAATGAGAAAACCACTGAAGGGTCCCAATAACATTGCGCCCAAGAACATCGGAACATCGGATCCTACAATCAGACCCATCGTAGCAATTGCGCCAATTACTCCGCCTCTATGTCCTGCCATATTATAACCGCCTGTATATGCAATCAAAAGAGGAAGAAGTGATTTAGCCATTGGATCTACTAACACAGCGATACTTTCATTCGGTATCCAACCCACTGATATAAATAAAGTGGTAATTATTCCCCAGGCAATAAATGCCCCAATGTTCGGCATGACCATGCCGCTAAAAAATCTACCAAATGCTTGAATTCGTTCTTTCATAGTTAATCCTACCCTCTCACTTCAAAATATTGTTTACAGTTTTCTGAAGAGCTGATTGGCCAATCATCTTCACAAGACAAAATGATTTTATTCATTTTATCTTTGGATAGCTTTATTATAGCGTTTTTATTAATAGGTTTCAATTTGAACAAATATTATTTTGTCGCTATTCAATAATGACATGATTAAATACCAAGGTTTTTTTGGCATTATGCACGATTAAAATCATTTTAATGTTAAAAAAAAAGACCCGTTCCGTTACCGGTCCGAGTCTCTTTTCTTAACAGGCTGCAAGCGAATTGCAGCTGCTACTGTTTCATTTTCAGCGACATATAATGCGATATCCATTGTTCAATTTCCGGACAGGGAAGCGGCTTGCAATGATAGTATCCCTGCATGGCATCACAATTCTCCTCCATCAAATACCTGAACTGCTCCTCCGTTTCCACACCTTCGGCAATCACGGACATTCCGGATTTGTGGGCGATTGATATAATGTCATTGATAATCAGGCTATCATGACTTCTTCCTCCTATGGAAGCGATGAAACTTTTATCAATCTTAACTACGTCAATGGGCAGGTTCTGCAGATAGTACAGGGAGGAATAGCCGGTTCCAAAATCATCCAGCAAAATTTGTACTCCCATCCTTCTGATTTCATTTAGTTTACCAACGCTTTGCTCAATCGACTTTATAATACAGCTTTCGGTAATTTCTATCTGCAAACGGTTCGGATCAAGCCCAGTCCCCTTAAACAGACCTTCCAGGTCCTTAATAAAATCCTTATCCTCCAGCTGTATTTTTGATACATTTACCGCAATCGGAATCTCCGGAAATCCCTGCTCCTGCCATTGCTTGCTCTGCTGGAAGGCTGTTTCCAGAACCCATCGTCCAATTCTTTTAATTAGCCCGGTCTCCTCTGCAATCGGTATAAATTCCACCGGGGATATCAGACCCTTCTTATGATGGAACCACCGTATCAGCGCCTCCATGCCGATGATTTTTCCATCCAGCACATTAATGCAGGGCTGGTAATACAAACTGAATTCCTTTCTGTCCAACGCTTTTCTTAAATCCGCCTCCATCTCAGTCCGGAAGGCAACCCTGCTTAACATTTCCTCATTGAAGAACTTATAATTGCTCTTCCCGGCTTCTTTTGCCGTATACATGGCAGTATCCGCATTTCTTAATATTTTCTGATAATCCAGGCCGTCGTCCGGTATCACGGTCACTCCTATGCTCGCCGACACATAGACCTCGCAATCCCCAACCATCCAATGCCTGCAGAGCAAGGCGTGAATACGATTCGCCCACAGGACAATTTCACCTCTTACGCTAATCTTCTCTATCAGCGCTATGAATTCATCCCCTCCGGCCCGGTAAACAGAATAATCCCCGGTCCCCAGCCTGTCCAGCTCCCTGGCAACCTCCTTTAACAAAATATCCCCGTAATCATGTCCCAGGGTGTCATTGATGTGCTTAAAATTATCAAGATCAATATAATACAGGGCAGTGAAGGTGTTCTCCTTCCGATCCTTTAGAATATTCTCCAGTTTGTCATTCAGCATAACCCGGTTAGGGATATCCGTCAGAAAATCATAGTAGGCCAAACGATATACCTTTTCTTCATGATCCTTCAGGTCCGTGATATCTGAGACAGAACCGGCCATTCTTATGGCCCTTCCCTGTGCATCCCTCTGCAATTTACCCTTGAGCAGCACCCAGATCATCTGTTTTTCCTTCGTCATTACCCTGTATTCCGCAGTAAAATACGGATGCTTTTCCTTCTCACAGATCTTATAGTATTCTCTCAGCCTCTCCCGGTCCTCTTCTATCATCCCCTGCGCCCATTTTGCTGTAAACTCCTGAAGCTCGCTTCCTTCAAACCCCAGCTTGTCAGCCCACTTTTCCGACATGAAAAAGGTATCCGATATAAAATCCCAATCCCAGAGCCCATCATTTGCTCCTTCTGCAACCAACCGGTACCTTTCCTCACTTTTTTCCAAAGCAATTCTGTTTACCTCAATCTCTTCATACTGTGCCTGGATCTCTTCAAACTGTGCCTGCAGCTCTTCATGCGCTGCCGTCAATTCATCATTGGCCACCGACAGCTCCCGATAGTTCACCTCCAGCTTTTTCTTAAGCATCTTTATATAGAGCCTGAGCATAAGAAGCACAAAGGTAGCCGCTGCCATGGCCGCCGCCAGGCCCAATACAACTTTTATGAAACGATTGCGATTATAATAATCAGAATGCGTATAAAAATACTTGGTATATATTATCTCAAATGCACCGCTTTTCCTCAGCTGCTTTATTCTTTTGTTCATATATTTAACAAGCTCCGGCCTGTCTTTACTGACCGCATATGCATGTACCCGGGGATAGATATTCTCCAGCTGGCTGATGATCCTACCCTTCATTTTCAGAGTAACTAATAAATTATCAATGAGCTGCTGGTTCTCAAATATTACATCGATTTTACCGCTAACCAAATCCTCCATCGCTTCCGAAAGATTCTCATAGGCTGTGTATTTCTTAATCCCTAATTCATTGCTGAGGATACTCTCGGAATAATAGCCCTTTCCTACACCAATGGAAAGCGCCTCCAACTCCTTAAGAGAGATGTTGCGGTAACCGGCACGTGAATAGACGGATATGGAGGAGGTGAACAGGGAATCGGTAAACAATACCTCCTGTTTTCTTTCCTCTGTTACCGCTATGACACCTGCAATATCGATCTCGCCCTTTACCAGTCTGTCATAAATCTTCGTCCAGCTGTCATAGGAGTATTCCACCTTATAATCTTCACGATTGAAGATCAGATTGGTAAAATCGGGATCAAATCCATAGATATAATCTCCGTTGGTATAACTGAAAGGGGGGTAGTTTTCATCGACCTGATAGATGACCGTTGAGACATCCGATGCACGGACCGGCTCCTGAAGCAGAGCGCTGTAAAGTAATGTGCCAAGTAAGAAGCAGAATATCTTTATTGCTGTTTTATTAATTCTTATGTACATCTGCTCTTCCACCTCTTAATCTAAGTGTAGTAGAACTACGCCTATTGTATTATCCTGAACACGGCTTTTGTTCATGGCATGAAGTATAATAAGATCTGCTGTAGGCAGACCTGCAGGAATGCGAACAGAGCAAAACCATTTGAAAGATAACCGGCTAGATCTTCTATTATTATATAATATATTGTCGAAATATGCAAGGATACTCTCCCATTTAGAAGGCCGGAACCCGACATTTCAATACGTCGGTCCGGCCTTCTAAAAGTACCTAATTATAGCGGTTACGGAATGCCGTAGGGGTCATGCCATAAGTATTCTTGAACAGGGTTGCATAGTAGGTGGAATTGGTAAATCCCATCTCTATCGCAATCTCGTTGACTGTCTTTGCAGTGCTCAGCAATGCTTCCTTCGATTTCTCCAATCGGTAGTTGGTAACGTAGGAGGAATAAGCCTCTCCCTGGACAGCTTTGAATATCTTGCCGAGATAGGTGGAGGACAGTCCAAACACCTGGGATATGCTCTTCAAAGATAAATCCGGATGATTAAAATGACATTCCGTGTATTCCAGAATGCTCTCAATCAGCTTTTGATTCTTCTCCAGATAATTCATGCTCACCTGGTTATTGGAATCAATCAAATCCTCCCGGTTAATGAGCTGGTTCATCTCCAGATACTGTCTTGCTTTCTGGCAGGAGATATAAACATCCTTTTGATCATTCACAATCGGCCCCAGACTCCCGGTAACATTGATGTCAAACATTTGATCCGCACATTCCTTCAACTGCTTGAAGCAAAGAATATATTCCTCATTCATTTCCTGTTTGTCCAGGAGGAATAGCAGCCCCACCAGTTCCTCTCCCAAATCTACCGCCCTGCATCGAAACAGACTCCCGAATATTTCATCCGAAAGATTACAGACCGCATAGCGGCATATCTTCAGTTCTTCCTCCCGTATTTCCTCCGGGAGAGCATCCCGGCTCTGTATCCTGAATAACATCACACAGTAGTAATCCGCCTGGATATCCTTCCTCAGCTCCTCCATCTGCTTGCCGGAAAGGAACAGGGGAAGCTGTTCCCCAAGAGCCAGATGATGCAGATATAAGGATTTGATATAGATTTCATTCAAGTACTTTTCATGCTTGCCTCTTGCAATGGCATGATCCAGAAACTCCAGCTCATCTGCCTCCTTACCCTCCTCTCCTCCGGTCATATTCTTATATTTCTCCGCAAGACTCATCAGAGGTCTTCGAATTTTCTTATTGAATACAATGGAAATCAGAGCACAGATAAGAACCAGTAACGACGATATCGCGATGAAAGTAAAACTAACCTCGTTAAATTTGCTGTTAAAATAGGAATAATCCTGAATGTCCGCAAACCACCATCCGAATGCCTCTGAATGGGAACAGAACACTAATTGCCGCTGCTCCTGATCGTCGAAAACAAAGGCTCCTGAAGCATCCTTCTCCTCCGAGATGATTTGGGTGAAGTATTCGGCCATTGTCCCATATTTCGCTGCGCTTCGTGCATTCCCCGTGACAGCCGCACCGCCGTCATCAATAATATACACACTTCGGGCATCCCTCTGTTCGTCGCTGATGCTGTAGTAAAACCGGTCCTCATACACATCCACAATCAACGCTGCGTTATAATAGGGCAGATACTGCAGGAAGGAGACCGCATTCTCTTCCTTCTGCGCTCCCCTGATTGTCCTTACATCAATATACTTCTGCTGTCTCAACATGGAGGATGCGTACTCGATATTACTGAGCCCGCTGTAATTACTGCCCTTTGACTGAATGCAAACACCTTCGTCAAAATTGATCACAGAGATATCAACAATATACGAATAGGAGCTTCTCAATGACTGCAGCATCAGAAACAAATAATAATTATCCGACTTATTTTCCCCTCTGCTTTGAACAAATTTCAGGGTCTTACTGTCATTTGCCACAATTGTCATCAGATTGTCCACATCCGCCTTTATATTATCCACTCCGATTACCAGCTGGGTTAAAAGCTGCTGTGTCGATTCAATGGAGTTTTGCTTGATACTGACGATGAATACACCGTATAAACTGGCGATGATCACGATGGTAATTAGTAGAATGCTCACCGAATAAGTAAGTAGTGTTTTTCTATAAATCGAATAAGATAGAAATTTCCTGAAATACTTCTTCAATGCCGGCTCCTTCCTCGCATATGGTATACGTTGTCAGCAACGCATGGTATGCATTCTGTAACTAATTTAGTTTAACGGAATACTGAACGGATAGTCAATCAAAATCCGCCCCTCCATGGTATCACCCATTCCTCCGTACAGATCGGCCTTCCCGTCCTCCCTCACGGTGATTCCGGAAGTAAAGGTGCAATCCACTAATTCCGGCAGTTTCGCGGGACCGTCAGGATAACAGGAACGGGTTCCTATAATCTTTTTATTCTTCACCTCAAAGGTATCCGGATTGAATTCAAAGGAGATATTTACATATACCGCAAGATTTACCCCATTTTCTGCGGCTTCGGTATAGCACTGATGCCCGATAACTCCAATACTGCCGTCTTTCAGCAGGTATGCCTGATTACAGCCTCCCCATTCATCCGTCTCAAAAATCCCCTCAATGGGTTTTGCCGACTGGATCACTTCATCCGTCAGATCCTCCAGGGCAGAGATCGTCGTAAAACCGATCATGGAAGCCGAGCCGTATTTTTTCTTAATTTCTTCGTTTCTTGGTCTGGAGAATACGCCTATCTTCCCGCCCTCCAGCTCTACCAGGCGAATATCCTTCATATAATCCGGTCCTGTTGTGAAATAAACCAGATCATTCAAATGTTTTCCGCGATAAAAATACCCATAGTAGGTATCAATCTTGCCGCTGCGCTTGCGGACATGGGTCCCTCCCATGACCATTTCTCCATGAATTATACTGATGTAGGGATCTTCCAATTGATAGATTATGTGATCCTTAACCAGGGTATATTCATCCTTTGCCGTCTTTTCAAACAGACGTATCCAGGAGCGGGCCCACTCCTGTCTCTTCTCCACTCTTCCGTAGATATATTCCTTTCCCTCCCAGCAAAATGGAATGGAGCAGTTATATACATCAAACCCCTCCGTTCCATGAAAGGTTAACACGGAACTTTCATAAATCCTATCCTTTTTTTCAGCTTCAAATTGCAGCTTTTCTTCTTTGATTGCCATGATCTTTCTCCTCTCAAGCACTAAGGCGGGAAGGAAATACCATAAACATTGCTATGGCAGCTTCCTTTCCGCCGATTATAACTATATCATGAACTTCGTTCCTGATCTTGTTGCTCCAGTCGCATGATTCAAGCAAGCTTGATCATGCTCGTTCTGCTTTCATTATATCATGAACAAAACCCATGTTCATGATCTTCAGCTCCGATCGCATGCTTACGAGCAAGCTCGCATCATGCTCACTACGCTTTTACTATATCATATTGTCTTTAAATAAAGTATCCTCTATCTGCTTGCTTCCAGCTGTTCCTTGAATTCTTTCACCAAGTCATCAATGCCTGCTTTTTTCAAAAGCTCAAGGGCTTCCCCGATATTAGAATCATAGTCTACCACTCCTGCTGCCATAGGGGCAATCACCGCTGCAATCTGGGTATTTACGTCTGCAATCTGGGTCTGCACATTGGTGCCGTCAAAGGTAAACTGGGATGCATAGCCCTCTACCGCAGTTTCATCCAAGGTATAGAGATGTTCATTGGTAACCTTGGGAGCATTAACATTGGTGTATTCAAAATTGACATTACCAATCATCCAGGTAGCAAAGGAATACGGAACCTGGCCGGTCACTTCATCTACCAGTGCTTCATAATTCTTGTCATCCAGCTTTCTGTAATCCACTCCCTCCGTGCCATAGAGGAACAGGTCAAAATTCTCCTGACTGGTATATAACCAGTTAACAAATTTCACCGCTGCCTCAGGATGCTTGCTGGACAGGGGCACCGCCTGCATATTCCTTGTGCCGTAAGGGCGGATCTCCGGGATCTCGGTATTAAAATCAAGCCACGCAAAATCATCCACCGTAATCTCCGGGTAGTTCTTTTTCACATTAGTGATGTCGCCGATGGTGCCTGCATGTATAAACCAATCACCTGACGAAAGCTGATTACCCAATTGCTCATGTGTCATCGTCAGCACATCGGGGTTAATCAGGCCCTTCTCATACCACAGTCGGGCATTTTTACAGCTTTCCTTAAAGGCCTCCGTCTCAAAATAATTCATTACGGTGCCGTCCTGGCCCACATAAAACATTTTATCATACAATACATAATTATTGTCGCTGTTAAAGAAGTATCCGCCAACCTGTAATGCACCGGCCATGGGGAAATAAGGCTTCTGAACCCCGTCCCAGTTAGCCATAACCTGTTCAAATACATCGGTTAATTCCGAAAAGGTAGCGGGCATCGGTAAATTGTACTTTTTCAGAATATCGGTACGGATGGTTGCCTCATGGCTCAAAGCACTTTCTACCCAGAATGCAGGTATTCCATACTGCTTTCCTCCAACCTGCCCTGATTTCATGGCCAGCTCCGGGTTCGCCGCTTTGATGGCAGCGCCGTATTGCTCGATGTAAGGTGTCAGATCCGCCAGGGCTCCTCTGGAAGCATAGTTTGCCAGGGACACCCGGTCATTCATGACATGGAACATATCAAACTCTTCTCCGGTGGAAAGCATAATATTCAGCTTTTGGTCCCACACATCCCATGCATAGTACTTTAAATCAATCTCCACACCGACACCGTCCGCCGCCAGCTTCTCATTTACAGCCTTCAGGCCCCGTTCCAGCTCCTTCGGTGCATCCCCGGGAATCGCATATAACAGCTTCACTGTCTCCTGGGGTTTCTCTGTGTCGGCAGCAGTCTCTCCTGCCCCCTGAGTGGGCTTATTCTCCGGATCCTGGGACACCTGGCTGCTCTTGCAACCGGCAAGCAAAGATACCAGGAGCATTACCGTAAGTAACAATGATACCATTTTTTTCATAATACACTCTCCTTTTGATTGTTTATAGATTAACCCTTTACAGAGCCAACTACCAAACCTTTTACATAATATTTCTGAAGAAACGGATACAACAGCACAATGGGTCCGATGGTAACAATGGCCGTGGCCATCTTCAGGGATTCCGTGGGAGGCGTCACAGAGGTGGCACCGCTTAGATACTGCAAATCCTTAAGCATGGAAATCTGGGACTTCAATTGAAGAAGCAGATACTGAATTGGATACAGCTTCTGCTGGTCCACTAACATAATCGCATTCCACCAGTCATTCCAATAGCCCAGGCCATAGAACAGCCCGATGGTTGCCAGGGCCGGAACCGTCAATGGAAAATATATTTTTAGTGCGATTACGATATCATTGGCACCGTCGATTGTGGCAGATTCCCTCAAGGAGTCCGGGAGGGAGCTCATAAAATTGCGCACCAGAAACATATTGAAGGTGCTGAACAGCAAGCCGGGAATCAGCAATGCAAATATATTATCTCTCAGATGCAGCATGCTGCAGATCAAATACCAGGGTACAATTCCCGAGCCGAATACCATGGGGATAAAGAAATACATTCCCAGTACATTACGGTACTGTACGTTTTTATTCGCCAGGGTATAGGATGCAAGGCCCGTAATTAAGACAGCGGACAGAGTGCCCGCCACCGTGACAAAAATGGAGATAAGATAGCTTCTTATAACCGAGGAACCGTCCTGGAACATCAGCTGATACGCATAGAGAGATATTTTCTTCGGAATAAAGCTGTACCCATATCTCATTATGGATGTTTCATCCGTAATGGACACCATGAAGGTCAATATCATGGGCAGCAGACAGAGCAGTGTAAATAACAGCACGAAGGTTCCTATGACCAGGTTCCCCCAGGAAAACTTTTTATTCATTCTGGAAACTCCTCTCTAATATAGTGCGCCATCCGGGTAGAATTTTCTGGCGAGCCAATTGGAACCGTATACCATGGCAAATCCGATTCCGGACTGGAAGAGGCCAATGGCTGTTGATTGGGACATGTCGCCGATCTGCCTCATGGAGCGGAAGATATAGGTATCAATAATGTCCGTAGTCTTATACAATGTCCCGTTATCTCCCACCAAAGCGTAAATCATGCCGAAATCGCCGTACATAATCTTTCCCAGGGACAGTAAGGTCATGATTACAATCGTCGGCATAATCAGGGGAAGGGTAATGCGCTTCATCATCTGCAGGCGCCCGGCGCCGTCGATGGCCGCTGCTTCATATAGGGAGGAATCAATTCCGGTAATAGATGCGAGAAAGATAATTGCACTCATTCCGGCTCCCTTCCATATCTTCATGATTACCAGAATCCCCGGCCACACACTGGAATCCGTGTACCAATTCACCGGCTCCATGCCGACTGCCTTCATCAGGCTGTTGACCAGACCGTATTGCGTTGAAAACAGACTTAATAAGATATAGCTGACCATAATCCAGGAAATATAGCTGGGAAACAGCATTATGGACTGGGTTATCTTGACGAACCATTTGCATTTCAGCTCATTTAAGAACAGCGCCAGCAAAACTGCCATGATCGTTCCGGTGGCAATGAACAAAATATTCAGATAAATTGTGTTCCAGGTAACCCGGAAGGCATTTTGTGAGGAAAAGAAAAATTTAAAATTATCAAAGCCCACCCATTTCGCCTTAAATATAATGTCAAAGATGGTATTGTTCCTGTAATCGTAGCGTTGAAATGCAATCAGCATATAGGGATACGCCATATAACTAAATAAGAACACATATATCATCGCCGGTAATGCGATTAAATACGAAAACTTATTCTTCGCAATATCCCGGATGATCCCACCCTTTTCCTCCTTGTAACCGGATCGTGCATCGGCACCCTTTCTCTTCATTTTCAGTTGCCTCCTTTGGTTCGTTCTATCTTTTATTTTAGTTCATCCCTCCGGTGCCGAAAACCGCTAAGATGTTATTTTGGGCTTTGAAATTTAGCAATTTGGGCTTTGAAATTTAGTTTTTAGCTTTAAAAATCAGAAAAAAGTATCTCAGCCAATCCCATGTATTCCCGTCAAAGCCCTTCCGCAGGACAATTTCGGGCGGTAACTCCGTACAGGCATCAAACATAATATAATCACGACGATACAGCAGAGGTCATATAAAATGAATACTCTATTATTTAAAATTCTGGAATCAATTGTATTTGTAGCCGCACTTTCCACGGATGCTCTGATCGCGAGTCTCGCCTACGGAAGCAATAAGATCAAAATTCCCCTGATTTCCCTCCAGGTAATCTCCTTCCTGTGTACAATCATCCTCGGAATTTCTCTTTTACTTGGAACTTGTGCCAGGCAGTACATCCCCGGAGGCTTCCTGCGCTTTGTCTCCTTTGGCATCTTATTTATCTTAGGAATTGTCAAGCTGCTGGATAATGTAATAAAGTCATTGATTGACAGGCATAAGATTATCAAAAAGCAAATTCGCTTCAATTTCTTAAACCTTAATTTCATCCTGAGCATCTACGCGAACCCAAAGGAAGCGGACGTCGATGAATCTAAGATACTTTCTCCCAAGGAATCCCTGTCCCTGGCCGTTGCCTTATCCATAGACAATATGGCCGCCGGTATCGGTGCCGCCATCTCCGGCATAAGTATCCCCGCCGTATTAACCGCCTCCCTTCTGCTCAGCATGCTGGCGGTAAAATCCGGAGAGCTGCTGGGCAATAAGCTCAGCGATAAGATTCCCTTCCAGCTGTCCTGGCTTAGCGGCGGCATTCTGATCACGCTGGCTTTCCTCCGATTGATCCAATAACCCAAGGAACATAGCCTTACTGTGCAGTGAATCTCCATCATAGCACACAAAAAATGCTTCAAATCCCTAAAACAGGACTTGAAGCATTTTCAATCCGGGTTCGCATATCATTCCTATACCTACCCTATATCATTATCTCTCTTCTATATCACTCACGTGCTGCCGCTATTTCCCTTCTCTCTATCCCTGCCAAAAAATGCTCATACACATTCTTTCGCTTCGAGCTCTCGATCAGCACGGCTCCGACGCATTTTTCATAAAACTCTGCGGGACCAATCCCTCCTATAATTGCATACTGGTATCCCTCATCGCGCATCGCATGAAGGGAACGCAGCAGCAGTGCCTTACCGATTCCTCTTCCCTGATATTCCTCCAGCACCTTAGTCGGTCCGAAAAAATCAGGCGCGGTGGCGTTATAGCACGCATAACCAATTATTTTACTTCCCTCGGCGGCAATAAAACAGGAGACCGGCCTGCCGGAAAAGCAGACATCACATTCCCCTGCCGCATTACGGCTTGAATGCTCTTTTACCCATTCCACAATACGCAGCTTGTCAGGCGCTATGGCACGAAATACCTCAATTCCCTCTTCCTTCAACCGGTGAACAATGCCCTGATAATCCTCCACCTCCAAAAGATTCACCAACATATCAGCCATGATTTATCCTCCTTCTCCTGCTTTCCTCCAAGGCTATGAACGCAGCTCCCGCAACGCTGTCATACCTGGCTTTTACTATCTTTAATTCCGGCAGTTCCCCGGACAGCCTGTATTCTACCTCCCTGCGTATTTCCCCGCAGTGAAGCAGAACGCCTCCGGTAAATGCTATTTCACCACCCTCCAGCTCCAGCTGCCTGGCTACCGGAAGCACCAGCTTTACCAATTCCTCCGCCGCTTTCCCGGCGATGGCAGCCGCTTCCTTATCCTTATGGTGAAGCGCTTCTGTCAGAAGCGGAGCAAGTGCGGCAATATCCTTTTTGGAAGCCGCCTTATAGGTGTATTGAATGATGTCCTGTATGGAAGCTCCGCCGATGGCTTTCAGCACCATGGGAAGAAGAATGCTGCTCTCTGTTCTTTTGTCAAAGCTTCTTACGGCTGCGGACAGGATATCCCGCCCGATGGCGTATCCGCTCCCTTCATCATCGATAAGATGCCCCCAGCCGCCGGTTCTGGACTCTTTCCCATCTCTGTTTTTCCCATAGCAGATGGAGCCCGTACCGCTGACCAGGATGATGCCCTCGCCCTTTCCCAGGCTTCCATACAGTGCGCCCACATGATCTCCGACAAAAACAAGCTGGCATTGAAACCCCAGCTCTCTTAAGGTTTTCTCGAAAAACCCCCTCGCCCTGGGATTGCTGATCCCCGCCGTAGATACGCAAAGTGTATCGCAGGAGGAGATGCCTCCCTCTATGGCGGACAGCTTATCTCCTAATTCCTCTAAGGTATCTTTCAGCGCCTCTTCCGAGTTACTGTTATAATTAAGCCCTTCCGCTTCATACCTGAGCAATACCTTTCCATCCATATCCCTGGCCTCCATGGCGGTTTTGGTGCCGCCGCCGTCAAAGCCTGCCACATAACGCTTCATCACAGCTTCCTTTCTTATCCCATTTTTACCGGCAATACCCCGCCGGGCACAAACTGCTTCTGCAGCAGCTCCGCAATCACCTTGAGACTGTTATGGGTATACTCATAAGCAGCTATGCCGTATACTCCTTCCGGCAATTCTCTCAAATCGTACGGATTTCTCAAGGCAATCACCAGAATATGATTATGTATGCCTGCCAACTCCCGGATCAGCTCCAACTGGCCCCGGTACAGATGTCCGTTATAGGTGCCGATAACGATGCTGCTAACATCCTTTCTGTTCTTTACTTCCTTTATTATCTCATTTATTTCCGCTTTGTCAGGGCCGGCAGACATCCGGATGCCCCTTCCCCCCAATTTTTCTTCCAGATAATCCGCAAACTGCAATGCCTCCTGCTTATTGGATACATTAGTGGCGCGAATCGCAGGTGCGCCGATAAATATTGGATTATCGCCAAGGGGAAAGCCTTCTGCCGGCAGCTTCACCGGAGTTATGCTCTGTTTAAGCAAGTCAAAGGCCGCTTCCCGGCCCTTCTCTGCATCAAAGCCATGGGGCTTTCGCTTCCTTCTCAGCTCCTCTTTGCAGCTTATGATTTTCCTGACGCTATCCTCCATATCCTTCCTGGATAGGCGGCCGTCCTCCAGCGCCATGGTCAGCGCATCCGAGACCTCGCGCGCAACGGAAGCGGTGTGTGAAATAAAGATCAAATCCACACCGGCCCCAATGGCCTGCAGACAGCCCTCCACCGTTCCGTAGTATTTCTTAATTGCGCTCATTTCCATACAATCACTCACTACAAGCCCCTGAAATCCTAATTTTTCTTTTAACAGGCCCGTGATAATTTTATGTGACATGGTAGCCGGTATGTTATCCTTTTCAATTTTGGGAAACAGGATATGGGTGGTCATCACAGCCGGAATCCCAGCCTCGATCACCCGCTGAAAGGGAATCAGCTCACATTGCTCCAGCTCGCTCACATCCTTGTTAATTAACGGCAATCCCACATGGGAATCCACATTGGTATCTCCATGGCCCGGGAAATGCTTGGCGCAGGCATAAACCCCTCCCTCCAGCAGGCCCTTCGTCATAGCCACCGCATATTTCGCAGCTTCCTCCGGCTTATCACCGTAGCTTCTGACTCCAATCACCGGGTTATTCCAGTTGGAATTCACATCCACCGTCGGTGCCAGATTAAAGTTTACACCAACGCTTGACAGCTGTTCCCCTGTTATCTTCCCTGCAAGAAAAGCATTTTCCACCCTGCCTGTTGCGGCAATTGCCATTGCGCCGGGAACATTGGCCGCATCCTGTCCCAATCTGGTGATCATCCCGCCTTCCTGATCAATGGTTATGAAGGCCTCCTGCCCGGTGTGATACCGAATCAGCTCCTGCAGGTCCTCGCACAATTTTTTAAGCTGGCCATTGCTTTTAATATTATGCCTGAATAAAATAATATTGCCGATCTTGTAATTGCTGATTAAATCCCTGATATCCTCATTTATTTCGGTTCCGTCAAAGCCCACTGCCATACGCTGGCCGGCTAATCTCCGTAAATCCAATTGATCCATTCTTATCCTCCTTGACGCCTGTTCTCATTCATTAGTCATAGATATGATATTTTCTCTTACGAATTCCGAATTCCTCTAATGCTTTTTTATTCCTTTCCATTATCTTCTCTGCCGTCCAGCCTTCCTCGTCAAAATAATTATTACCCGACAGCAGACTGATGAAGGCTCTTCCATTTTCCTTGACCGGCTCTAAAAACTTAAAATCAGAAGGGTAGAAATCCCTGATGGTTTCCAGGACGGTAAGGCCTGTTTTATAGCTTTCATAGGCTTCGTAATCGGTAATATGGATATGAACACCCTGGCAGAATACTCCGGCATGTTTCGAGCTGGTCGGGGTGAAATATGCCGGGGTAAAACCAACGCCCCCCAGTCCTTTCGCCCTTAACTCTTTCACCAGCCGGTAAGCCTCGATATAAGGAGCCCCTATGATTTCAAAGGGGCAGGAGGTTCCCCTTCCTTCCGATAAATTAGTCCCCTCCGCCAGGCAGGTCCCCGTATAAGCACAAGCAGTGTCAAAGCGCGGAATGCCCAGACTTGGCATAACCCATATCTGTCCGGTCTTATAAAACAAATCGCTGCGCTTCCATCCCGTACACGGTATTACCTCCAGGCTGCATCCGATGCCCTCTTCTTCATTCACCATACGCGCCAGTTCCCCTATGGTAAGACCATAGCGGGCTGGCAGCGGATAAGCTCCGACAAAGCTTTGATAGCCCGGCTCCAATACCGCACCTTCCAGGATAACTCCTCCAAGGGGATTGGGACGGTCCAATATAATTAATTCCTTTCCACACCTGGCGCAGTCCTCCATGGCGTAAATCATGGTTGATATAAAGGTATAATACCGAACACCCAGGTCCTGAATGTCATATACAACCGCATCAATATTCTCAAGCATATCCTTGGTCAACCGCTTGGAATCCTTGCGATACAGACTGTATACCGGCTTGCCGGTCAGCTCATCGGTATAATCACCGACAATGCCTCCGGCTTCCCGATCACCTCTCACACCATGCTCCGGCCCGAATAACGCCTGCAAATCAAAATGCTCATTGATAATCTCAATGGTGGAGTTCAATTCATTATCCACTCCGGAAATAGAGGTAATCAGGCCGATACGCTTTCCTTTCAGCAACTCTTTATATTTTAAAATATTATCTATTCCCTTTAACATAACCGCTCCTGACTAAATAATTGTTACAATTATTTTTCATAACTCAAGTATTTGATTGACAGTTTTCTAATTTTATAGTTAAATAAATTCATACAATATATATTATTCCGTAATTTTATTTCATTCCTGAGAAGGCAATATAACAGCGGAAGGGAGATTTTTATGAATAAACTTTTTCAATTGACAAAAAAGCCATCCCGTTTGGCCATCGGTCTGATGAGCGGCACCTGTACCGACGGTATTGACGCGGCCCTGGTCCGAATTGAGGGCTTCGGCACCGATACCAGGGTACAGCTCATTGAATTTATTACCATTCCATATGACACGGAAACCCGCACCAGGCTGCTGGAGCTTGCCTCAGGCTCTCTGTACGGAAGCGAGGAAGTGTGTAAAATGAACTTTCTGCTGGGCCGTCTTCTGGCGGATGCCTGCCTGGAAGTTTGCAAAGAAGCAGGAATACCGACTGCAGAGATCGATTTTGTTGGCAGCCACGGTCACACCATCTTCCATCAGCCTGCCCAAATCACTTATTTAAATCACAGCATCACCTCAACTCTTCAGATCGGGGAGGCCTCCCTCATCTGTGAAGCCCTTGAATGCCCTGTAATATCGGATTTCAGGGTAAGAGATATGGCAGCCGGAGGCCAGGGTGCTCCTCTGGTGCCCTACACGGAATATTTAATCTATAGCCGGAAGGGAAAAGCCATTGCCTTACAAAACATCGGCGGCATCGGCAATATCACCTTTTTGCCGGAGGATAACCGTATGGAGCACATCATCGCCTTTGATACCGGCCCCGGTAATATGATTATCGACGCCCTGGTTTCCATCCACACAGGCGGTGCAGAAAATTATGATAAAGGCGGTGCTATTGCAGCTTCCGGGGCAGTACATACCGGACTTCTGGAGTGGCTTTTTCAGGACCCCTATCTCTACCGCAGCGCTCCCAAAACCACCGGAAGGGAATACTATGGGGCGGCGTTCGTTAAGGCCTTATTGGAGAAAGCAAAGGAGTATGATCTGGCCCTGCCGGATATCATCGCTACCGCCACCATGTTTACGGCTAAATCCATTGAAATCGGTGTGGTACAGCAGCTTCCCGCAGTCCCCGATGAATTGATTGTAGGAGGCGGCGGCAGCTTAAACCGCACGCTTATGGAAGCGATCCGGTTATGTCTGCCAAAATGCCGGGTAATGACCAACGAAGACCTGGGCTTTGACAGCAACGCCAAGGAGGCCGTGGCATTCGCCGTGCTTGCCAATGAAACCCTGTTTGAATCACCCAATACGGTTCCCACCGCCACCGGTGCCCGTCACAGTGTTGTTATGGGAAAAATCACATTATAGAAAAGGAAGGTCCTTATGACTAACATTGAAGTAAAAACACGCAGTATCATGGATTCCCTGAATAATTCCGAGAAAACGGTTGCTGCTTATTTTCTTAATAATATAGAGCATATTTTTTCTATGCCCGTGGCACAATTGGCAAAGGAATCCGGCGTAAGCCAGGTAACCTGGGTCCGCTTCTGCAAGGCTTTGGGCTTTGACGGACTAAAGGATTTGAAAAAAAGCCTGTTTATTGAGCTTAACAGCGTAACTGCGGGCGAGTCTCCAAAGCCGCTGGTATTCTCCGATATCAAAAAGCAAAACAGCTTGGAGCAGATCGGCTCCTCCATCAAAAATTCAGCCATTCAAGCCATCGAAGATACGATGAAAATGATTAATTATGATGAATTAGCCGCAATTATTAAAGTAATTGACCAGGCGGAGCGCATTCATTTATACGGTATCGGCGCCTCCGGAATTGTTGCGGATGACTTTTACCGCAAGCTGATCCGCATCGGCAAAAATGCCTGCTTCAGCTACGATGCCCACACCCAGCTGACCTACGGTGCAACCCTGAGCCCAAAGGATATTGCCATCATCTTCTCCTATTCCGGTACCACCAATGAGATGCTGGAGCTTCTTTCCCTCTCCAAGGCGGCCCATTGTCCGACCCTGGCGATTACCAAGTTTGCAAAAAGTCCGCTAATGACCGCTGCGGATTATTCCATCTATATATCCGCACCGGAAGTTGACCTGCGAAGCGGCGCAATGAGCAGCCGTCTGGCGCAATTAACCGTTGTGGATATGCTTTTTACCATACTTGCCAGCAAAAATTATTCCTATGTTGAAAAATATCTGGAAAAAAGCTATGAGGCCTGCCGTTCCCATCATTCCTAAGGATAATTATAAATCGTAAGAGCTTATCAAAAGCTCTTACGTCTGCTCGTTGCTTATTCCGCCTTACAGGTATTTAAGATATCCGAGATTCTTCCCTTTGCCTTCACCAGTAGTTCCTCTGCCTCTTCTCTGCCGCAATTGCACTTGACCATCACAATTGCAGTTTTGGCAGAGTAATCACACTGGGATAATGCTTCTCTCGCCCTTGCATCATCCGCTCCCGTGGAGCTTCTCACAATCGTAACCGTCCGTTCGATCAGCTTCTCGTTGGACGCCTTTACATCCACCATAAGATTTCCGTATACCTTGCCAAGCTTTATCATGACGGAGGTACTGAGCATGTTCAGTACCATTTTCTGGGCAGAGCCGCACTTCATCCGGGTGGAGCCGGTAATCACCTCGGGCCCTGTCTTAGGCGCTATGGATATATCCGTAAGCTTATGTAACTCAGAGCCCGGACAGCAGGTAAGTGAAATCGTTTTGGCTCCGATCCCTTTCGCATAACGCACGGCGCCGACTACATAGGGTGTTCTTCCGCTGGCTGCAATTCCCACCAGCACATCCTTGCTGCCAAAGCCGATGGCTTTTAAGTCTTCCTCTCCAAGGCCGTAATTATCCTCCGCACCTTCCACCGCCTTTACAATGGCGCCGTTTCCTCCCGCAATGATTCCCTGCACTAATTCCGGGTCCGTGCCAAAGGTAGGGGGACACTCCACCGCATCCAGGATGCCGAGCCTTCCTGAGGTTCCGCACCCGCAATAGATTAACCTTCCTCCTGAGGACACAGCCTCATATATCATATCAACCGCTTTTTCGATGAATATCAGCTCTTTTTCTACGGCGTAAGCCACCATTTTGTCCTCTTCATTGATGAGGCTTAATATCTCACCGGTGCTTAACCTGTCAATATGCTCGGTTCTATGATTCTTCTGTTCCGTTTTTATCGAACTTAATTTTACCATTCACTTTCACCTCTGTTAGAATAATTAGCCCTTGACCGAGCCTATTGTCAGGCCCTTTACAAAGTATTTTTGTAAAAACGGATATAAAATAATAATCGGCAATGTGGACGTAATAATAACCGCTGACTTAATAGAAATAGCAATGGTTGCCTTGTCGGAGGCTCCCGCCGCATCACCGAGCATTGAGGTTCCGTTCACAATATTTCTTAAGAACAGCATAACCGGAAATTGAGCGGTATTCAGATAGATTAAGCCGTTAAACCAATCGTTCCAGAAAAATACGGCCGTATAAAGTCCGATGGTAGCCAGCGCCGGCTTGGACAGCGGCACCACAATCTGCATTAATATTTTGAAGTAGCCAAGACCGTCAA
Source organism: Bacillota bacterium (assembly GCA_023423045.1). Taxonomy (GTDB): domain Bacteria; phylum Bacillota; class Clostridia; order Lachnospirales; family Lachnospiraceae; genus Mobilitalea. The sequence continues at coordinate 24,356 of JAFAGA010000102.1, forward strand.
TTAATGCCGCATCCTCAATTTCCTCCGGTATTGTCTTGAAAAAGTTGACCAATATGATCAGATTAAATTGATTAATCGCAAAGGGTATCAGCATGGCAAATCTGGTACCGGTAAGGCCAAGCGTGGATATTAGCAGATAATTGGGGATTAAGCCGCCCGAGAAGAACATGGAGAAAACCACCATCTTCATAACAATGCCATGGCCCCGTAAAAATACTTTTGACAAGGGATATGCAAAAAGCATGGTAAACAGCAGGGAAATACAGGTTCCAGCTATGGTATAAAAAATTGTATTTCCATAAGCTCTGAAAAAGTTTGGATAGGTAAATATTTGCTTGTATGCCTCAAAATTGATTCCCTTCGGGATCAGCCCCACCTCATTGTTAACAATCGCATTGGGATCCGACAGGGACATCGCGATCATGTACACAAAGGGGACCAGGCAAAACAATAATACTAATATCATAATAAGATAAACTATCGCATCAATCACGATATTTCCTATGGTTCGATATCTTTTCATAATAATCTCCATTCTGATAAACGAATTTGAGATGGGAAAGCCAGGCTCCCATATGGATCAGATACAAATCTGCATCCACCAGCGCTGAATTAGGCAAAACCTGCACAACGCAGTATTAATAGATGCCGTCGCCGGTAAGCCTCTTGCTGATATAATTAGAGGAAGAAACCAGGATCACTCCGATGATGCCGCTGAATAATCCGATGGCCGTGGCATAGGAGTAATTTTGATTCGCTAATCCCGTGCGGTATACCAGGGTGTCAATAATATCACTTACTGCGGAGTTAGACGGCGTATACATAAGAAGAACCTTCTCAAAGCCTAAGCTCAGCATACGGCCCACATTCAGGATCAGCATTACCATGATGGTGGGCAATATGGAAGGTATCGTTATATGCTTAATCTGCTGCAGCCTCGATGCACCGTCCAATTGCGCCGCCTCATATAAATCCAGGTTGATTCCGGTGATTGCGGCCAGATAGATAATTGCCGTCCATCCTGTAAACTGCCAGGTATCTGTAAAGATATAAATCCATCTGAAATACGCGGGCTCATTCATAAAATAAATCGGCGAGGTACCAAAGGTCCGGTTTAAGAAAATGTTTAACAAGCCTGAGCTCGGCGACAGTAATTCCTTTAAGATAGCAATTACTACGACGGTGGAAATAAATCTTGGCATATACGAGATGGTTTGGACAACTTTCTTAAATTTGGCATGCCGTACTTCATTTAATAAAATGGCAAATAGAATCGGTATCGGGAAATTAATAATCAGATTTCCGAGAGATATCACCAGGGTATTTCTGAAAGCTCTCCAAAACGCATTATCCTTCATAAAGTTTTCAAAATACCGAAAACCTACCCAGCTTACACCGAAGGGCCCCATTCCGGGCCGGTATCTGCGAAAGGCAAGCACGTTTCCGAACATGGGTATGTATTTAAAAATAATAAAATATAACACAGGTAAAATCATCATTGCATAAAGCTGCCAATACCTTCTCAGATGCCTCTTCAAGGATGTATTGGACGATGCCACGCTGACCTTCTCCTTTTTTTTCTTACCTGAACTCAAGGCGTTACCTCCTCTTTTTTTGAGGCTACCCTCCTATGATAAAGGGTAGCCTCTCACGCTATTTATACAAAACTATTATTTTTTAAGATTATCATTATAGAGCTTGCAGAATTCTTCTATTCTTAAATTCTTCATTTCGGTTACATAGGCATCCCAATCAGTATCAACGCTCTTCTTACCGGTGATAAATGCATCCACCCATACCTCAAAGGTATCGGAAAGGGGAGTCTGTAAAACGCCTGCATCCTCTGCGGTTAAATCATCAAACATCGGAGTCGGAGGTATGATTTGTATTACATCACCCATTGCCGCCACTTCTGCATTGATTCTTGCATAATTCTCGTCATACTTGGTCATCTCGTTGGCATTGATCCAAACAAGCTGTGTTACGTCAGAGCCGCATCCGTATTTGATCTGCATGCTCTTATAGATGCCTTCCGGAGCATTCACTAATTCGTCAGCAAATTTCACTTTACCGTTCTCCATGGTATAAGTAACGCCTTCCACGCCTAAGCTCCATAATTTAGCGCCTTCTTCAGAGAAGAATACTTCATCGATGGTACGAACCACACGCTCAAAGTCATCACGCTTTGCGGTACTTGCCGGGAACATAATTCCGGAGCCGGTTTTACTCTTAGGCTGATGATGAGCACCTGCAGGGCCTGCCAGGGCGGGATACATCTGCAGCTTAAAGCCTTCGATTGTGGAAGCGCCTGTTACACCGCCAATTTGATCGTAATAAGCATAGGTTGCCATTGCCTTGCCGGTGGCAAGCTTATTGGACCAGCTGTCGCCATCAATCGGGTCTGCCATCTCCGGATCCAGCAATCCTTCTTTATATAATTTTGCAAGGAAGGTAACATATTCCTTATACTGATCACTGATTGCGCCGGTGAAATATTCGTTCTTTTCATAATCCCAGCTTAAGGTATTGGTACCGGATGCACCATTCTTACCTACACTGATACCAAAGGAAGGCATGGTCATACGATATAATACACGGGGTCCTGCAAGGATGGTCAGCGGATAAGAATCCGGATAATCCTGCTTATATGCTTTTAAAATGTTATATAAATCATCAAAGGTCTTAGGCGCAGTCAAACCCTTACTGGTGAGATAATCCTCTCTTAAAATGAGCCCTCCGTCATAGAAGGGAATATCATATAAGCTCGGCATATAGTAACGCTTTCCGTCTGCAAGGCTCAGCTCATTAACAATATCCGTCAGGCCGAATTCCTCAACACGGGCATTAAAATTAGGTGTAAATTCCGCATAATCACTGATAGGAACCAATGCGCCGTTTAATGCGAGGGAAGCATTCTCCCCCTTGGTGCTCTGGTACAGGATAACGTCGGGAACGTTGGTTCCGGTATTCAGCGCCAGGGAAACCTTTGTTGTATAATCCGCAATGGGAATTACTTCAAATTCAAAGTCCACATTAAAGCGCTTTTCCGCCTCCGTAACCGTCAGCCAGTCTTCCTGGTATGGAAGCGTTGCATTGTCGGAATAGTATAATCTGATCTTTACCGGTTCCTGGTTTACATCTTCCGCTGCCTCCTTATCCCCTGCTTCCTCATTGTTCTTTGTCTCTGTTTTGCCGGCATCCTTCTGCGTATCGGTCACATCCTTGGAGCCGCTGGGCACTGTCTCATCCTTCTTACATGCTGCCAGCATGGAAAAAGCCATAACCATTACCAAAAGAATAGATAATATTTTTTTCATAAAGCCCTCCTCAACATATTTGATCTTTGCACACCCAGAAATATGGCACATTATGTAAGTTTGTTTCATAAATTTCATGATTTTATGTACCGTTATTTCATGATTAAATACTACCATTGTTTTATTAATTAGTCAATAATGATTTTGTGTTTTTTTATATAAAAATAAAAAATACATCAATGCCAATATACATATTCACCAACTTATATGATGATATTTGTAAATCGTGCGGGCAATCATAAATAATATGCGGTATAAGGCAGTCGCCTGCATCAAGGATATTTAACTATATATTATAGAAAACGATATGTTCAAAGTAATTATTCATAAACGCAAAAAAAGAAGGCAGGAAGCTTTAGCAGTCCTCCAATAAGGATGTTTATGAAAATCATAGTTGTTTCGCACACAGCAAAACGATTACCGATGAATTGTAAATAATCTTTATTGGAGGATTTGCTTTATGGCAAGGTTTGAATTTGAATACACAGCGATTGATGGGTTATTGTACCTCAATATTGAAGTTGGTGGAAAATCCGAAATTGATGACTTGGGGAAATACGGTCGGCTTCGTCTGAACTATCTGTGTGAGCAGAAACCACAGATGTATCGTGAGTTGCTTCTCACGGGTAAATTGGCAGAGCATTGCATTGATATTGATGATGCTGCTTTTGAAATATCTGAACAAATCCGTGCCGATTATTTAAAAAAACATCTTATGCCGGAAGATGACATATTGGAGCGTATTCGTATCTCTACACAAGCTCAGATGATTTCAGATGAGATTGTGACAGCCCAAATAATCTGCATCTAACAAAAGGGAACACCCTACACAATTCATGTGTGTTCCCCTTTCTATATTAATACGAAAGAGAAGATACTTAAATTGTATTTTTGACTTCATCAAAAAATTTTTGTAGCTTTGCCATAGCCGCCTCTATGCTTTCGTGGACGGAGGTAAAATGCACCCCTTCACGACCGGCGATCTGCCGGTAGGATAAGCCCACCACGAAATGCAGAATAAACCTGCGCCGTTGGATTTCTGTCAATTCTCCACTGTCCAGCAATCGCCTTGCGGCTTCCTTGGCTTTTCTGGTATCGCTTTCATGTATCAACTCCAAATCAAGGGGTGGGGCGGCAAGCTGCTCTGTTTCCTCCAGCCCATTGATACTCACATCCAAACGGCTTGTCCGATTTTCATGTGTGACTTGCTGATGATAAATTTCATCCGACAAGGCTTTCAGCTCCAAAAAGTCCTGTACTGTCTTGCCGGGGTTCTCTGCAAGGTAGTCCTCCAGTGTGATTTCTACAATGCGGTCTGCGAAACGGTAAACAATGCCCTCGCTGAACTTATTTAGGGCATAATCACTATCCTTATAATTTTTCATGTTCCTTTCCTCCAATCTGTTTTGCGAAATGCGAAAACAGATTGGAGGGTGGGGATCGGCATCGTGGATTGGCAGAAATGTCACGATACAGCCATAAAAATGGTATTATCTGTAAAATAAAAAGGAAATTTGTCGAAAAAATAAGTCAGCACTTCGCCCTTGGCAAAATGCTAACTTTTTTAGGTTTACATGATTAAATTGTAGAGGCGCAGGAGAGTATGTACAGGTTGCTCTGTCTCTATTTACACCCCGAATAGGGATAAAAGCGGGAATATCTTCATATGGATACCTCTCTCGCCATAGCCATAGCGAAAGCCAGTATCACGAAGTCCAAAGCATCTGTTAAAAGCTGCAAAAGCCTACCCTCCGAGTATGAAGGGCAGGCTTTGCTTAACTGTCAGCAGCCAGACTATCATAGCGTCCTAAGACACCTTAGACCCTCGGCTTTGCGTCCCCGGCTTTAACCGGGTTTGCCCATAGCTTTATTAATTTGTTATCTATGCTTTATTTCTCCGGAACCCGGAGTACATCGCCAGGATGGATGAGGGCGAACCGGCTTTTGTTGTTCAGCCGCTCCAGCTCAGCCATGGTGCAGCCCAGCTTGCGGGAGATGCTCCAGAAACTGTCGCCCTTTTGTACGGTGTAGGTGCTGTACCGTAGATTTTTCGGAACATCCGCCGTCACACCGTACTGGTCAAAGGTGTAGGTAGCTCCGTCTATGTCCTTTTTGCCGGTGACCGGCTTGCCGTTTTCGTAGTACATCCATTTGCCAGAATCGTTCATGGACCAGCCCTGCGCCGTGTCGCTGGAAATCGCCAGCTCCACAAAGCGGCGCAGCACAGTGGATACCTCGGCTCTTGTGGCTGTGCTCTGCGGATCAAAGAGATTGCCGTTTTTGCCGCTGATCACGCCTGCCATCTGCATCTGCTTCACGGCTTCCTTGGCGTAGGCACTGATTTTGCCATTATCGGCAAAGGTGTTTTCCACATGAACCTTCGGCAGAGTATAACCGATGGCCTTGGCATAGTTGCTCATAATGACAGCCATCTGCTCACGGGTGATGGACTGCTCCGGTACAAATTTCCCATTTCCGGCGCCGCTTACGATGCTGTTTTTGCTTGCCCATTCAATATAACCCATATAGTATGCGTCGCTTTTTACATCAGTGAAGCTGCTCTTTGCGTAGTCGCTCACATCGGCGTTTGCAAGCCTCCCCAGCGCCGTGACGAACATTCCTCTCGTCATGGCGGTGTTCGGGCTGAAGGTAGTGTTGGAAGTTCCGCTGAACAATCCACGGCTTACTACAAACTCAATATCTTCCTTTGCCCAATGGCCTGCAATGTCCGTAAATGCGGTGTTAGTCTTTTTATAGCCGATGCCGTAGGTGGAAAAATGATTGGTGCTGAAACGCAGTACCTTTTCCACACTGTCATAAACCGAGTTTACCAGCCAATGCACCTTGCCCTTGCTGTCCACATACACAGCCTGCACATTTCCAGCCTTTTCATTTGCACCGAGGGTGTATGGGATGGTTACCGATACGCTGCCTGCGCCGAAGCTGCTGACCGCCTTGCCATTGCCGTAGTTTACCTTGAGGTCGAATACCGGGCGGTTGCCAATAGCTTTTTTCGCATCCCCGGTCAGCTTGTCGCTATTCATGCGGGTGGCGATGATATTTACATCTGACTTTGCTTGCTTGTTTATTTCCTGCACGGCCGCCAAATCTATGGCGACTCTGATGTCGGGATTGTCTACCATAATAATGATGCTCACGATTTTCTTCGCAATGATGGTATCCTGCACGGTCTTTGGCAGATTGACCGTAACATGAGAGCCGGCCTTGCTAACCGTGTCCACATGGAGCACCACCGTGATGCCGTTTTGCTCCGTGCCGTTTTTCTTGGCCTCAGCCAGTGCCTTGTCAAAGGCATCGGCCACGGCTTTGCCGGTGATGTTCACGGTGACATTGCCGTTGCTGTCCACCGTGCCGGGAACCTTGATTTCCCCCTGAGTGGGGGAATTGGGCTTATCCGGTGCGGGTGGGGTGACGATGACGGGGCTGCTGTTATCATTTGAGGAGTCACTGCCTCCGCTTCCAGAGCCACCGCCGCCGGTGTAAGTCCAATGGGCATAGTAGATCACATTTGCACTGACAGTTGTGCTTGCGGAGATTTGAGTTCCGCCGCTTGCCGCAGTATACCAGCCGTCAAAGCTGTAACTGCCAGAACGTGTCGGTGTCGGGAGCGTTCCTACCGCTGTGCCGGATGTAACCGAGCGTGAAGTTTCACTGACTGAGCCTCCGTTGGGGTTAAAGGTGATGGTATAGGTCTGCTCCGCAACGGTTAGGATGCCGCTCTCTCGATTTGTAATGGTGTAGTTATCCGTTGCCGTACCGCCTGTGAGAGTAATGGTGTAACTGCCCGGTGTATTGCCATTAAAGGTTGGGCAAGCCAGTACAGGATCGGCGTTCAAGGCATCCGCTTTGGTTTCCCCGGAAGCCAAATTGCCTACCGTATAAGCCAGCTCCGGCAGGCTGCCGCCCTTAATGACCGTCTTGTTATCGGCAACAAGGGTGATTTCCCGCTTTGTGATGGTAAAGGTGAATACCGCACTGCCTGCATAATTGGGGTTACTCTCCGGCACAGAAATGGTCAACTTATATGCGCCTGCGTTTGTGGGTGCGGTGCTGTTACTGTAGCCCGCGCCGTCCGTGGATTCATACAGCGATTCCAGTTGATTCACGGAAAAGCCGCCGCTGACAGTCACCGTGCCGGTGGGCGCATAGGCCGTACCGTCATAGGTTTTATTGGCGGTCGTGATGCCGCCGATGGTAACCAGCGTTTTATCTGTAACCGTCACCTTGCGACTGACGGAAGTATCCACAGGCAAAGTCAGCCATGCTGGGGGAGCGGTGTAGCTAATGGTTCCAGTGAAGGTCTGCGTATTGCCTACGCCAGTTCTGTCCAGCGTTTCACTACCGTTCCAGTCGATGGTGTAAGGAACGCTTTCGCCCTCAACGGTAATGGTACCGTTCGTGGGGAAAACCGTTGCGCCCAATTCAGCCACCGTAGCAGAGCTATCGCTGTTTATAACTGCCAGTGTGTCGCCGAAGGCGGGGTTTACCGCCGTTACGGGGGTGACCGTGACGGAAACGCTCTTGGTAATACCGTTTGCATCAATATTGCCGTTACCGGCGAGCGTGCCGGTAACAGCGTATGTCGTGCCTTTAACGTTGTAGGCGATGGAAGTTGACCATGTGATGGGCAGCAGCATTTCCGTACCGCCGTCCGTAAGGACACTAACACTTGACGGCAGACCCGCCCAACTCAACACCTCCTGCGCGGTTGTTGCATTGCGCATTTCATAGGCGGTTTTGCTTACATTCTCCATGAACGCTATGATCTCCACCCGGGCCTGTTCAATGGTGAAATTGACCGTGCCCGGAGCAAGGGAAAGCTCGTAGTTGTCACCCGCGCTCAGGGTGCCGAGGGTAATGGCATAAGTTCCCATATTTTCCCCAACCCCACGACTGAGCTTGCCGGTGAAAGCTCCAGGAGCCAAGCCACCGTCATTTGCAAAGGTCAATATTGGATCAATCCTGCCATATTTTTTGTTCTGACCGGAGCTGGGTGTGATGATGAGTAGTTTTTTTGCTATTGTGTAGGTGATGTTTTTTGTGCCGTAAAAACTGCCGATTCCTGTAATAGCCAGGGTCACCGTTCCGGCGTTTGTGCCGTCGCTTGCGCTCCCGTCTGCTACCGCAACAGTATAATCGGTGTCCTTAACCAGTGTTTCGCCGTCAAAGGTCAAGGTTGGAATTTGCTCACTGCCGTTGTAAGTGAGGCCGTCCATTGCGCCCACTGCGGCGTACTGAATATCCCTCGCAGTCAGATACAGCCCGCCATCGCCGCTTTGTCCCGCAAGCCCTGTGAGCGTGGGCAGCTTACCCTCGGCGAATGTCCAAACGCCGCTGTCCCAGGCAGATGTATTCCAATTCTCTGCCGTCGTCCAGAAGCTGCCGCCGAACAAGGTCTGTGAGGCCACATCCGCACCATCCTTTGCGCTTCCTCCCTTATTTGCCCATGTGCCGGAAATGCGGCTGAAGGCATAGCTGTTCAAGATAGTGCCGGAGGGGTTGTTGCCCACCACGCGTCCATAATTGTATGCTCCTGCGTTGATAGAAGGGTTAAGTGCCACACAATTTTTCACGGTGCCGCTACTGAGAGTGCCCAGCACACCGCCAACATACCCCTCCGAATCCGTTCCCAGAACGCTGCCGGTGCTGTAGCAGTTTTGCACACCGCCGCTTCCAACGTCTCCCGCAACGCCGCCAACATAGCGACCACCTTTGACATTGCCGGTGCTGTAGCAGTTTTGCATGCTGCTAGCACCAACTTCTCCCGCCACACCGCCGACATAGTAATTGCCGGAAACACGGCTGTCGCTGTAGCATCGTTGCACCGCAGTGGCGGCATATTCAAGATACCCTATTATGCCGCCAACATAGTTGCCGCTGCCGGTCACACTACCGGAGCTGTAGCAGTTTTCTAACGTACCGCTTGAGGCACGGCCCACTGATCCGCCGACATTCTCCCCACCGGATATGCTGCCGGTAACGGCGCAGTTCTCTACTGTCGCACCCCAAGCATATCCCGCTACACCGCCAACACGGTTTTTGCCGATGACGTTTGCGTCGATGATTCTGATATTCTGCACTTTGTTGCCGATATAGCCGAATAAACCGATGTAATCAGCCGCCGGACGGTTGATAGTCAGCCCGGTGATGCTTTTGTTGTTGCCGTCGAAGATGCCTTCGAATGATTTGCTCGCATTGCCAATGGGCATCCAGCCCACCCCGCTTGCATAGGCAGAAAGGTCAATGTCGTTTTCCAGCCTGTAATATGCCCATTGACCTGCATAAGGTGAGGTTCCCGCATTCACCAGCTCCGCCAGCTTGGCAAGGTCTGCGGCGGTTTTGATGCGGTAGGGGTCGCCCTCGCTTGTGCCCGCGCCCTCAAAGAAGCTCGCGCCCGCCGGGAGCAGATGTGTGGGCATGGAAGCATCCTGCCCCGCAATGCCCTTGAGTATAGGCAGCTTGCCGGGCTCGATCGACCATACGTCGGTATCCCAATCTGCTGTGAAGCCGGTGGTGGTCGCCCAAAAACTCGCCGCGTTGATTTCGTCGACTGTTTTGGATAACCCGTCTACGCCATTTGCGTCGCTGGTAATGGATTGCGGGGAAGTATTTTTTAAAACAGCCACACCATCAAAAGCCAAATTGCCCCTTAGAATCCCTCCCCCCTCATATCGTGTTAACACGCGCGCGACATAGCCTGAGCCGCTGACCGAGGGGTTCAGTGCAACGCAATTTTCTACCGTGGGATCACCATAGGTGGCACTGATTTGGCCCGCTACACCGCCGGCTTTATAGCTGTCCGAGACGACGCCGGTACTGTAGCAGTTTTTGACCACACCGAGGGTTAAACCGGAAGAAATCCCACCTGCTACGCCGCCAGCTATGGAAGCCCCGGAAACATCGCCGGTGCTGTAGCAATCTTGTACACTGCCCCCGGCCACACTGCCCACCACCCCACCGGCTGTACCCTTTTTGTCTGCGCTTGTCTGAGAAATATCTCCGGTGCTGTAGCAGTTTCGCATCTGACTGCCCATGCGAATTAAACTCGCCACGCCGCCCAGGCATTGGTCAGCAGAACTCCCGGTGCTCTTGATCTCACAGGTGCTATAGCAGTACTCCACCGTACTGCTTTTGTCCACATAACCGACCACACCACCGACAAAGCCTAAAGCTGTGACATTGCCCATAGTGTAACAATTTTGCAATGTGGCGGTGTCCATAAAGCCTGCGATGCCGCCGACCATTTGTTTGCCATTGATGCTGATGCCTGTCAAACCAAGGCTTTTTACTACTCCGCCACTGCCTATAAAACCGAATAGCCCTTGATATTCGGCGGTGTCACGGTTGATGGTTAAGTTAGTAATTTCATTGCCATTGCCGTCAAAGGTGCCTGTGAATCGGTTGCTGTAGGTACCGATGGGCACCCAGCCCTCCCCGGTAGCATAGCCGGAAAGATCAAGGTCGTTCATCAGCTTGTAGTGTGCGGCGTTATAGCTTGCGTTCCCCGCGTTTACAAGCTCTGCCAGCTTGGCAAGCTGGGTGGGGGTGGTGATTTGGTAGGCGGTATCGGAGCTCAAACCGTCGCCGCCCGAAAAGGGGTTTGTGTCGTCCAACAGATGCAGGGGCATATCTACCGCCGCGCCAAAGCCGGGCAGCTTGCCCTCGGCATATGTCCATGCCGTGTCATTGCCAAACAGCGATTCAAAAAAGCCTGCCACCTTAATGTCGACAGCGTTTTTGGATGCGCCGTCCTCCTGATCCGTGCCCTCAACAAGGGATTTTGCGCTGCCGTTCTCCGTCACCTTCATGCCGGAAAAGGCGATGTTGCCGGAGAGGGTGCCGCCGTCCACATATCCCGCCACGCGCCCCAAACCGCCTGTGCCGCTGACCGAGGGGTTCAGTGCCGCGCAGTTTTTCACAATGCCGTAAACAGTCCCCGCCACGCCGCTGACAAAGTCGCCTGTGCCGCTGACCGCGCCGGTGCTGTAGCAGTTTTCTACCGTGCTACCGCCGACAGCAGAGCCAACCACGCCGCCGACACTGCCTATGCCGCTGACCGAGCCGGTGCTGTAGCAGTTTTCTACACTGCCCTTAACATACCCCGCCACACCGCCGACACTGTCTATACCGCTGACCGAGCCGGTGCTGTAGCAGTATTGCACACTACCGCCGCCGTAAACAGTCCCCGCCACGCCGCCTACATAGTCGCCGCTTTCAATCTCGGTATTCACCACGCCGAGGTTTTTCACTGTGCCGCCTGCGCCGATAACCCCGAACAGCCCCTGATCCTCGCTGTCGGTGCGGTCGATGGTCAGGTTGGTAATTGTTTTGCCGCCGCCGTCGAAGCTGCCCTTGAATTGGGTGGTTTCAGTTCCGATAGGCACCCAGCCCTCGCCTTTTGTGTAAGCCGAGAGGTCAATGTCGTTCATCAGCTTCAGACTGACCCTTGCGCCCGCATTGTTGAACAAAAACAACTCCAGCCCATTTTCTCGCGCATTTACCAGCGTGGCAATTTCCGCAAGCTGCGCTGCCGTGGTAATTTCCAGCGGGCTGTCTGCCGTGCCGTCGCCTGCCATGCGCGCCATCATTCTGCCGACTGACTGCGGGATATACACCGTGATGCGCGGATATTCCACATCGTCTGCAGCGCGATAGCCATCACCCAAGACAGCGGTGAACACATACAAGCCCTTATCCGGGGATTCCGCATCATAGTCGTGGTCTGCCTCCCAAGTCACCGGGATGTCCGCCGTTTCGTCCCCGACCGTACCGCTTGCGGTTTCCGGGAATTCCGGTGCGCTGGTGTTTTGCCAGCGAACATTCTCGGGCAACTCTTCAAAGGCTGTAACTGTGCCTATAATGGTAACCGCACCAACGGTCACGGTGATTGCCGGAACTTCCACGCCGCTGGCAAGGGTAAGTCCCTCCGGCAGATCGGGAGTGAAAATATATGTACCCGCTGCTTCACCGTCGTATTCCGGTGATGAATTCCATGTGACAGGCAAGGGGACGGTGATTTCCTTCGCACTGTCCACGGTTTTCTCCGTGGGTTCGGTTTCAAAGCTGTCCTTGGTTATTTCCGTGTCGGAGGGGGATGCGATTTCATCTCCCTCGCTGTCGCCGATTTCGGCTTCCTCTGTTTCTTCAACGTCAATCGCTGACCCGCTTACCGCATCAGCACTGTCCGGTTTCGTATCAGCTTCTCCGGAATCCAGCACCGGTTCTTCCTCCAAAGCCGCAAGCGCTAACGTTGCCGTCAGGGTATCGGGCAGTTTCAACTTTGATTCGGATGTGCCCAGCGGCACGCTTTGCGCCACAATGTCAGCGTCCAGCGCCCCAAACACGATAATCTCACCGCTTGCGCCAACGGGGAGTGTGCCTGATTCAGCCAACGCTGAGACAGGCGTCATACCCACAACCATGATAACGGATAGCATCATAGCTATGAGCTTTTGAATTGGTTTCCTTTTGCTCATACCATTTCCTCCATTTCTTATCCTAAAAAACCGTGTCCTGCAAAGAGCAGAATCGCTTATCTGCTTCATGAAAATTCAAAGCGTTCTACATATGCACTTGAATTTTGATTTGACCAGTGCTAATATAATTTAAGTAACCTTATTTACAAAACCAATTTAGTTACTTAGATTATTTTACTGTACTTTTCTTAAAAAATCAAGAAGAGAAGATGCGTGGAGGATAAAAAAACAGATAAGCGAAAAGCGCAGGGCGCTGAAACCAAAAGGAAGCTGGTTGAAATTGCGGATAGGCTGTTTAGGGAGCGCAGCTATTCTGACGTCAGCGTTGAGGACATCACCCATGAGGCTGGAATTACCAAGGGTGCCTTTTATGTGCATTTTGAATCCAAGGATGCACTGATTGCTCTACTGATTGCGGAGCACGCTGCTCGCACGGATACGGATTACAAAGCCTTTTTAGAAGAGCTTCCCCCTGATATGCCTGCTTCGACAAAGCTGCTGGCTTTAACCGAAAAAATAGCCGATGTGCTGGTGGACGATATCGGCTGTGATAACATTAAAAAAATCTATCAAATTCTGTTGGCGGGAACCGTGGATACCGAAGCCGTCAAAAGCGATAGCAGAGCGCTGTATCTGCTGTTTCACGGCATATTGGAGCAGGGAATCCAGAAGGGAGAGTTTCAAAGCGCTTTGCCTGTTGAGGTGCTGTCCCGGCACTTTATAATGGCGATTCGAGGTATTTGCATTGGTTGGTGTATCCGGTATCCGGACGTTGATTTAAAAGCGCGGGCTCTGGAATACTGCGGAATGCTGATTCAGGGACTGCTAAAAGAATAGCGGCCTTCACATTTGCGATTTTCTTTATGTGTACACTGCATAGCTGCATGCTCTCTTGAATTGTGGCCTGACAAATGCTATAATAAATTGTATAAATCAGATTCACTGAACAAATTTATTAACCTTGAGTATAGCATTTTGAAAAATTCAAGAGGACCAAGAGGAGAAGAACCATGAGACAGAAAAAACCGGATAAAAGAAAGGTGCAGGGAGCTGAAACCAAGAAAAAACTCTATGAAATTGCGGAAAGGCTGTTTGGGGAGCGCAACTTTTCTGATGTTATGGTAGAAGATATCACTGATGAAGCCGGAATTACAAAAGGGGCATTTTATGTGCATTTTGAATCCAAGGATGCATTGATTGCTCTGCTGATCGCGGACCACACCTCCCGCGCCGATACGAATTATAAAGCCTTTTTGGAATCGCTGCCCCCTGATATGCCCGCCCCCAACGTGCTTTTGGCCTTGACGGAACGGATAACCGAGGTGCTTGCGGGAACAATTGGCTGCGATAATATGAAGAAAGTGTATCAGATGCTACTGGAAGGAACCGTGGATACCGAAGCGGTGAAGAGTTATGGCCGTGAGTTGTATGTGTTGTTTCATGGAATACTGGAAAGAGGTATTCGTAAGGGAGAACTCAAAAGCACAATGCCCGTTGAGGCACTGGCGCGGCATTTTGTTGCAGCGTTTCGAGGAATCAGTTATGAGTGGTGCATCCGCTATCCCGACTTTGATTTGAAAGAACAGGCCGTTGAGCACGTCCGGCTACTGTTAGAGGGGATACATTCTCCCACAAACAACAACGCCTAACCCTGTTGAACCTGTACCGAAAGTAAATTATATATTGAAGAGAGCGCCCGCAGAGACATGCGGGCGCTCTCTTGCAGTTATTTTGTTTTTCTCACGCCGTCCGGGCCTACCTCGTAGCCGTCTATCTTGGCATTCTTAGCAAGAGAGCCATCGGTGTTGAAGTAGTACCACTTGCTGTCGATCTCCAGCCATTTGCCGGACACCATCAGGCCGTCCTTGGTGAAGTAGTACCGTTTGTCGCTGATGTCCAGCCAGCCTGCGGCAGCTTTGTTGCGGTCGTAGTATCTCCAGTTATCGCCGTCCTTCACCCAGCCGGTTTTCAGCGTACCGTCGGTGTCAAAGAAATACTTCACGCTGTCAATGGTCTGTGTGCCGGTGAGGGCTTTGCCATTCTTGTAGTAGAGGTACTGTCCAGCGTCGTTTTTCGCCCAGCCCTGTGCGGTGGCGGGGTCGATGGTCAGCTTGATGTAGCGGTGGAGCATGGAGGAAACCTCCGCGCGGGTGGCGCTGGCTTTGGGATTGAACTTATTGTCCGTGCCACCCATCATAATGCCTGCCTGTTGCATAGCCGTTACTGCCATTTTGTAGGCACTGCCAATGCTGGAAGCGTCCGCATAGGTGGTGTCCTCACGGGTAACAGGCAGTTTGTAGCTGGTGGCTTTTGCGTAGTTGGTAAAGATAACTGCAATTTCCTCACGGGTGATGGCACGGTCAGGGGCAAATTGTCCGTTACCGATGCCCTGCACAATGCTCTTACTGCGTGCCCACTCGATATAGGGGCGGAAGGTGCTGTCCGCTTTCACATCGGTGAAGCTGTTGGTAGTGTACGCTTTGATATCCACGTTTGCCAGTCTGCCGAGAGCCGTCACTAACATTCCCCGTGTCATAGCGGTGTCGGGAGCAAAGGTAGTTTCCGAGGTGCCACCCAACAGCCCCCTGCCTACTGCATAGTCGATGGACTCCTTTCCCCAATGGGTACCGATGTCGGTAAACTTAGCACTTGGAGCGGTATATCCAACGCCGTAGACCGAGAGGTGACCGGTGGGAATTAGGATTGCTCCGGCATTGGCATCATAGGCGGAACCCTCAATCCGAGTAGCATTGCCTTTTTCATCCGCATACACACCGCAAAGATAGCCTGTGGCTTCATTTTTACCCGGTTTGTAGGGGATGGAAATGGTTGCAATACCGCTGTTAAAAGCCGAAACCACAGTGACTTTTCCATCCTTAACATAGCTCACCGTGATGTCATACACAGGTCTTGTGCCAATGAGCCTTTTCGCCGCAACAGAGAGATTTTGTGCCGGTTTAATCGTAATGGTCACATCACCGCTGCTTTGCTTCTGGATTTCCGCCAGAGTCTTCTGATCGAAACACACCGTTACAGGGGAGCCGTTGATGGTCAGGCTGGATACCCCTGCGCTGACAAGGCTATTTAGGGAGCTTCTTGTCAGGGTTGCCGTCAGGGAGGTTGCACCCTTTGGCAGGGTGACATTCAGCTTCACGGCAATGCCGTTTGCGGTTTTCCCCTGTGCCTTGGCATCGGCTTGCGCCTTGGCGATAGCATCCGTTACGGATTTCTCCGGGATTGCCGCGCTGGCTGCGTCGTTTGCTCCCGCTGTTGCTGTGACAGAAGCTGCCGCAGTTACAGGTTGGTCGGGTGTCTTGCCGGGTGTTGCGGTGATAACCGTGGAGCTGCCGGAATCACTCGGACCGCCGTTGCCGCCTCCCGAACTGCCGCCGTTTCGGCTCCAGTTCGCCGTCACCGTTAGGTTGGAGGTCACGTTAGTAAAGGCTTTATCCCAACCGATGAAGGTATAGCCGCTGCGAGTAACGGTAGGATATATTGCAGATCTGCCGCTTGGAATTGTCTGTGTCAGCTCGCCGCCGCCCGTGCGAGTACCTCCATTCAGGTTAAAGGTGACGGTAACGCTGGCTGTGGGAATGGGTTCAAAGATTGCCTTTACGGTTACGTCTGCCCCAGGCATAATGAGTTTGTTATTTACAATGCTCACACCACCGCTGACCACTTGCCATTCCTTAAAGCGGTGGTTGCTGTTCGGAGTAGCGGTCAGAGTGATTTCCGTACCCTGTGCCGCAGAATTTACATTGGCAGAAGCCGTTCCATTACCATCGCTTTGGACGGTGATGGCATAGTGAGAAGCTGGCAGAGCTTCATAGGTAGCCGTAGCTGTAACCGTCTGCGCGGGCATGATGAACTTTGCCATGGCATCGGTTTTTTTTGTGTCACCTTCGAAGGTTACAGCAGGGGAAATATCCCACTCCTTAAAACGCTGTCCGGCAGGCGCGGAATTGGCGATAATGCTAACTGTCGAATCCTTTGTAAAGTTGCCGCCTCCCGTGCCGCTTTGCACGGTGACGGTGTAGGTGGTCTGAGGAGCTTTTTGCGGAGAGAATCTATACCTATAATTGTCCCAAGTGATGTTCTTGCCTGTGACAGCGCCCTCGTTTGCCATATGGTTACTTCTGGCATCAATGTTGGAATAATCTGCGTTGCCATTCAGTACAAGCCCCGTGAGCAGGTTATCGGAGCAGAGCAACTCAGTCAGTTTCGGCAGACTGCTCACATCCAGCTCCGTGAGCTTGTTCCCGGAGCAGTACAACTCAGTTAGTTCCGTCAAGCCGCTTACATCCAGCGCTGTGAGCTGGTTAGCGCGGCAGTACAGCTTAGTCAGATTCGTCAAGCCGCTCACATTCAGCGCCGTTATCTTATTCTCGTAGCAGCTCAAAGCGACCAGCTCCGCCGAGCCGCTCACATCCAGCGTAGTGAGCTTGTTCTCGTTGCAGTACAAGTTGACCAGCTTCGTCAGATTGCCCACATCCAACGCCGTGAGCTGGTTATTCGAGCAGTGAAAGACGCCCAGCTCCGTCAAACCATTCACGTTCAGCGTAGTGAGCTGATTATCGTTGCAGTACAAGTTGACCAGCTTCTTTAGGTGGCTGACATCCAGCGTCTTGAGCGCATTATAAGAGCAATCCAAGGTAGTCAGCGCGGTAAAATGTTCGATGCCCGCAAGGCTGGTAATGCCTTTGCCTACTATCCCTAAATCTGTAATTTCGGCTACATCGGCAGTATAAATGGGATCACTGCCACCTTTGCCCAGCTTCGTCCGCACTGCGGCGAGAAATTTTAGGTCGGTGAAGCTGCTGGTAATGTCAGTGGATGAAATAGCCTTAACCCATACCACACGGTCGTCGCCATCGGTATACTTGGTGTAACCGGGCTTGGTGGAATCCGCCACACCAGCGGTTTCGGGGTTAACCGTATCACTGAGTTTGATGTAATTCGTTGCTGTTATGGCACCATCAATCGTGATGAGCCCACCACCGCTTCCACCACCGGTCACCCATGCGCCGACACCATCAGCTCCGGTTGCAGCAATCGCTTTTTTTGCGGTAATCGTGCCGCCGTTTGAAATGCGTGCGCCGCATGTTACCGCTTCAATAGCGCCATGCGCCAGAATATTTCCGCCGTCTGCGACAAACACGCCTATGCCTGCCGCCGCCGTAGTCTTGCCGCGAACAATCACCACGCTCCCAATTCCAGAAGCATAAGCCCCGCCGTCCTTCCCGGTGACATCCCCTTTCACAAGAACATTTGCCTTATCCATGACGTATACACCGTTATTGACGCCCTGTACATTGCCGTTGACAGTAACATCAGTATTGGCATTGACGGCGTAGATTCCGTTACCTCCGGCTTCCGTTGCCGTGGCATTGGTCACTGTAACTGCGCCGCCACTCCACGCCCTTATACCATAATCAGTACCGGTGACATTGAGTTCACCTGTGGTAGAAACGAGACTGACCCTTCCATTCGTTCCGGATACATCAAGCCCGGAGCCGCTGGAGTTTGTTATATTTAGTTTGTATGATCCCACATCGAATATGATGTGCTTTCCCGTGATGACAATGCCTTTCGGATAATCAATATCTTTTAATAGCGTGATTCTATCTCCGGATTGTACCTCAGCAAGTGCCTGCTCCAGTGTGGCATATTGTTTTTCACCTATTTCGCAGACCTTATCGGATGGTACGGCCACTCCCTTGACCCGGACTACACGGTTGTTAACGTCGGTATATTTCGTGAAGCCGGGAAGGTCGGTATCTGCTACGCCATCACCTTTGTTCAGAATTGTTTCTCCGGAGAATGCATTGCCGAATTTGATGTAATTCGTTGCCGTGATATCCCCATGCGATGTTATACTTCCGGCATTCGTGATCCATGCGCCGATACCATCTGCTCCGGTTGCGACGATGCCTTTTTGGATGATAGTGCTACCGGTGGCTACAATTTTTGCACCACATGATTCAGCTTGAACAGAGCCAAGTACCACAATCATTGCATCACTTTCAGCTTCTGTTCCAACGGTTTTCGCAAGGACGTTGCCGCGAACCGTAACGGTGCATCCGCTTCCAAAAGCATAAACCCCTGTATGTGGTGCATTCACATTCCCTTGCACAACAACGCTCGATGTTTTTGGTTGGACACTTGTGGCGTGAATTCCGATGCCATCTGGCTGGGTTGCTGTGGCATTGGTCACGGTGGTGGAAGCGGCTTCGCCATTCCTCACCATCACTCCAATACGACTACCGGTGACATTAAGCTCACCTGTAGTAGAAATTAAACTGACGCTTCCGGTTACTTCAAGACCGGTCAGATAATTATATTCGGTTGCTATTATATTCAGTGTATATTGCCCCACATCGAATGTGACTTCCTTGGAAATGGTAATACTATCGTTATAGTCGATATTTGCGGCCAGCTTGATGGTGTCGCCGTCTGATAAGTTATCCAACGCATCCTTTAGCTCTTCAGGCGTTCTGACCTCAACGATGGTATCCGGCGTGTCTGCATCCTTGACCCAAACAACGCTGTCGTCGGCACCGGTGTAAGACGGGTGCATATATGTGTGGTAACCTGACTGTGTGGTGGGCAGTATTTTTTGGTCAACCTTAAAATTTGCCCCATTCACTCTGACGTAGTTTTCTGGTTTTACTACGCTGATTACACCGTCGACGGTAATTTTGCCACTACCGCTCGCAAATACGCCGACATCGCTGGAGTCTGTGCCGGTTGTGGCGGCGTCCCCCTCAATATGAATGGTGCTGGATGTTTCGGTTTTAGCTGCAAGCGAGTTACCTGTGGCATTTCCTCTTACCGTTATATTGCTACTTTGCCATGCCACAACGCCATCGCTGCCATTTTCGGCAGCCATCACATCGTCTAAAACAGTAATCTCGGAGCGGTTCACAGCAAATGCGCCGTATCCGTTTTCACCGGTAGCGGTAGCATTGGTAAGCGTAGCTGTGGATGAGCCGTTTGCTCTTACCCCATAATAATGCCCGAAGGCATTGAGTTCGCCCGTGGTGTAAAGCAGCGTAGCCGTACCTCTGTTTTTCACCTCAAGTCCACATCCAGTACCTGAAGTATCTGAATTTGTTATATTTAATTTGTATTGCCCCACATCAAATGTCATAGTGATACCATCAATGACAATCTCCTTATTATAATCGATATTTGCCGTCAGCTTGATGGTGTCTCCGTCCACCAGTTTATTTATCGCATCCTCCAACTCTACCGCTGTCCCGACTGCGATTTCCGTAGGCAAGCCATATAGCATACCTCTGTTCTGAATCTCATTTGCATCAGACAGCGTAGCAGGATTGTGCTCCAGCCCGGTTTCCTCTGCATCTGAGGGCGTGGCTTCCGGTGCATCACTGTCTGCCGGAGGGGATGGCTCCTCAAGCGGCGTGCCGCTGTCCAACATCTCATCTGTCACCGTCCCTTCGCTCACGCCAAGCGGCTGTTCATTTTGAACGTTTGTCACCGTGGGCTGTTCGCCCTCCAGCGCATAAGCCTGCGTAGTACCTATTGGTGCCGCCATAAGCATGACTGCTGCCAATAACATGGAAAGAGCTTTGTAAAGCCCTTTTTTCTGATATTTAAGCATAATAATCCCTCCTATATACGATTTTAGTCTTCTTCCGGCTCCGCTTTTGAGAGCGTGATACTGAACCCTGCGTCTTTTTCGTAGGTGAGCATCACGCTGATATCGCTGTCATTTACCGCTGTATAAATCATGCCAGTGCCGGTGCTCATCTCATAATTTTCTCCGGTAAAGGCTGCCTTGATTTCTTCCAGATAGGCCAAAAAATCTTCGTCTGAGGTATCCTCTATCATAATAAACAGCGAACCCTCAGCTTCCATCACCGAGACAACCTTGCCACCCTCGAATACGGGAATGTGGCCTGCCAGACCCGATGTGGGCCATTCGCCCGCTCCAATAGTCAACTCCTGACCGTCCTCACCCTTGACGACCACCTTGTCGCCATCAATGTCTGCATCCACACCGGCGTCCTCAAGAATTTTTTCCGCAAGCGCTTCTCCTGCCTTTTCCTCTGCTTTTTCTTTTGCCCCGCATCCGGCAAGCGATAGGGCCAGCAAAAGAGCCAACAGCCCGATTAAAAGTTTCTTCATCTTCCTCTCTCCTCCCAATTATTTTAAGATATTGAATGTTCCGATTAGGGGCAGCCTCTTTGCTTTCCCGCCAAAGCCGTTCACCAGTCCCATGATGCCCAACACCAGCACGCCAATGCCGAAAACTGGCATTAGCATCCAGCCAATGACCGGGATGATACCCAGTATCACGTTGCCTGCTATTCCTAAAATCAAGAGTAGCAGCGCTTGATTGGCATGGAATTTGGCATATTTAGATTCGGGGCAGACAATGAGCGGCAGGAAGAAGAGCAGATAGGAAAGACCGGCCATAGTTTTTCCCTTTTCAATGTCTTCTGGCGTATAGCTATTGTCCTCTCCTTGAGGAGTTTCCTTGACTGCCTCCTTATTTTCATGTTCTAATTTATTGTTTTGCTCTGTCATCTTAGTTCCCTCCCTATTCAAATTGTAAAAACAGCGACGCTGTGCATCACCAAGCCGTCCTCGGCTGAAATCGGAAATACAATTGCTTTACGATAGTTTTTTGGCGTTAAATCCTTTTTTGTTTTTTGTTCTGGAAATCTGACAAGCGGATACTTCAGATCATCCAGAAAACAGGTTTCTCCGGCGAAGGCTTGCCGGATGGCACTCGTCAGCGCAATATTATCGGAGATGCAGTGATAAATTTTGAGCCTGCCAGCCCCAAGGTCTTCCGGGTTTGCCCCGGTTTCTGCGGCAAAGGCATTGTTGACCGTCTCCAGAATCCCCTGCGGCGTAAATACCGCAATGGGGTACGGACAGAAATCAATGATTTGGGAAAACAGGCCTTCGTTTGCAGTAAGCATCTGGAACCGCCGGATCATCTGATCGTGATACTGTACTTTTTCCTCCAGCTCCTTTTGAAGCTCCAGCAGTTCCGACAACAGTTGTTCTTTCGTTTTCTCACCCATGGAGCATATCCTCCTTTCCACCTATTTACCTTTACTTTAATGAAAAACACCTCAATAAGATAGGCGCTACCCGACCCAATTTAGTAAGAAAAAGACCATTCGGCGCAAAATGAAAACAGGTCTTCGGAATTTCCGAAGACCTGTTTTCTATCACTGCCAGAGCATTTAGCCCTGTTGTGCGTTTTTTCGATATTGGGACGGGGAAAGTCCCGTTTTTTCCTTGAAGACTTTTGCGAAATAGCCATTGTAGTCTAAGCCGCAGGCGGCAAACACCTGAGAGATGGACAGGTTTGAATCCGATAGTTTCTCTTTGATCCGGCTGACCTTAAAATTGACGTAGTAATCGTGGGGCGTCATCCCTGTATGCTTCTTAAATAGCCTTGAAAAATGGGTTCGGCTCAGACAGGCCGATTTCGCCATTTCGTTTATGTCGAAGACTTCCAGCCAGTGGGTTTCTATGTACTCCTTCGCTCTCTCGATTTCCTCCTTGCCGCGGTAGACCCTTCTGACAGTCTGGATGCCAACAACATAGGCGACCTGTCCCGCATCATCAAAGATTGGGAAGTTGGTGATGTCCTGATACATGGCCTCCATATCATAATCCTGCACACCAAAACGCTCCGACAGAACACTCAGAGGAATCTTAATGTCCGGGCAATAAATGGTCTCCCCCCGAAATGCCCGCTGCAACACACTGAGCGGAATATTGGAGGTAACGGCAGGATCTTTTAAGACATTATATTTTCCAATGATGGTTTCCTCAAGCAGTTCCCGCGTGATTCCGTATTGCTTGCGCACGGCCTCATTGACAAACACCGTGGTTCCGTCAGGGGCAAAAACGTGAATCATATAGGGAAACAACTCGATTGCCTTTGCAAGTAGGGCTTCTTTATCAGAATTGAAAAAGGATTGGAAGGAGTCTGCCAAGCCGTTGTGATTCTCTTTATGATTTGTCATCATATGCTATGAACTCCTTTTTACGAATTTTTCGCGGGTCAGAGGGCTTTTTTGCATCGCTTGGGATCATCCATGATTTCCCGAAACGAAGTACGCCTTGGATGCGACCTTCTTCACAAAGTTTTTGTACTCGCCTTTGAGAGATATCCCACTTAACCGCTATTTCACGCACAGTAATAAAATCCATTAAAACACTCCTCATTCCATGAAGATATACCTTATATTATATACGCTATTGCGAATAGATTCAAGATATAATATAAATTTATCTGTCGTTGTAGGCAAAAACAAAGATAGCTGTTCAGATTTACCTATGATATCCTGTGTCGTTAACATAAGCCAATACGGGATTCAAGATACAGCAAGCCGCCTGTATCATCAAGATTTTCTTGTGCTGGGGCGACAGCTCTTTGCCCCTCCCCTCGGCTCTCCTGAGTATCTCCAAACAGGCTATCTTTTTAACGGTCGGCTTTTCTAAAGGGGAGGGCTTTGTTCAGTAATGGCGTTAACAGCAGCGTCAGAGTATCCGTCATAAATACAATAACTACTTTTTCACTATTTCTATCAGTTCACCTGAGTAGTTCAAGAGGGCTGCAAAATGAACTTTGCCCTATTATTTTTTCTATCGCGTAAGGGTAAGATAATAATTTTCTGGTAGTTTTCTGCTTTTGACATTCACGCTCCACCTTGACAAACCTCACCGGACCTGTTACCATAAATTTACGGCAGAGAAGGCCGTACCAAAAGAAGTGTAACGAATAGAAGCAAAGCCTGACAAATCCGACGCCTGCCGTGTCGGTTCTGTCAGGCTTTTTATTTTTCCCCGAAAGGAGGGGCTGCTATGGTTTTCGGCTTTTGGAGCGAAGCGACTTCCTGCCGCTTGCGGCAGGGTAAAACACCGGATAAAAACGCAGTTTTTAGACCGGAGTGCAGGAATAGGCGAGTAGCAGGCTCGCCGGAAAACGGCTTGCAGGCAAAGCCTGCAACGGAAATCCAAGGGGTATTATGGAACCCTTTTGGACTGTCATTTTAACAAACGGGAAAGAGGTGCAAAATGAAACCCTATACGACTATCCAACTCAATGTGAAGGTGACGGATACCACCGCCGACCAAATCAAGCGGCTGGCCGCCTTCAACCAGATCACCGTTGCCGAGCAACTCCGCAGGTTCATTGACGAAGGGCTGGCGGTCAACAGCAATGCCCAGCACATTGATATGATTGCCAGCATCATCCGGCAGGAACTGACAGCCATTTACCACCCTGCTGACATTCAGCGCTTGGTGGCCGGTTCGTTGGAGGAAACACTGAAAAAGTTTGAGAACACCCAGCGCAAAAGCGGCAAGGCATCCGCTGCCGGATACTTCCTGCTGCTCAAGGTTTTGATGTACCTGACCGGCGATCTCAGCGCAGAGGAGTTTGCCCGGATGGCGGAGCAGGCAGGACAGATGGGCGTGGAATTTATGAAGCAGAGCAATCAGACCATCAATGAAATTTTGCAGGACGGCAGCTATGCCTGCGGTACGGCAAGCAGTAATCTGTAAACAATGAAGCCGAAAGAAGCGCCCACAGGGGCTTTAAAATATATCAGAAAATTGAACTCTTTCAGAAGGGAGGGAGCGCATGAAAAGCCTTGGTCAATCGAACATCACGATTGCCGAAGGCGACAAAGAGAAGCGTAAATTTGAAATCGGCGGGGCGATTTACCTTGTGACCGCACACTACAAGGAGCAAAGCGACATGACTGTTGCGGATAAGGTAGCCCGTTTAATTGAAAAAGAGATAGAAACGGCATAGAGAGTCGATTTTGTCTGGACGCGCAGAGCGATTCCGGGTAAAATGGATTCATACAATTTATTCGGAATCGTTTTGGCTGTAAGGAAGAAAGGAGTATTTGATGTTACAGCAAAACGAGAAAATCACGGCTCTCTATTGCCGTTTGAGCCAAGAGGACGAGCTTGCGGGTGAGTCCGGTAGTATTCAGCACCAAAAGCAGATATTGAGGGAATATGCCGAAAAGAACGGCTTTCCCAATCCGAGGATTTGGGCGGACGATGGGTATTCCGGGGTCAGCTTTGACCGCCCCGGCTACAACGAAATGATGGCCGCGGTGGAAGCGGGGAACGTGTCCACCATCATCGTCAAAGACCATTCAAGGCTTGGCAGGAACCGCCTTGTCATGGGCTATCTCATTGAGGAAAAGCTCCCTGACTACGGAGTACGGTATATCGCCATCAATGATTCCGTAGACACGGACAAGGGAGTGGACGAAAGCCTTGCAATCCGTGACCTGTTCAACGAGTGGCACGCCCGTGACACCAGCAAGAAAATCAAGGCGGTGAAGATGGCGGCGGCAAAGCGTGGCGAGCGTATCGGCTCTAAGCCGCCCTACGGCTACCAGAAAGACCCCAATGACCCGAAACGGATTATCCCCAACGAGGACACCGCCCCCATTGTCCGCCGCATCTTTGCCCTGTGTGCCGGGGGGTTAGGCCCCAGCAAGATTGCCCGTATTCTGCGAGAGGAACAAGTGCTTACGCCAACCTCCTACGCCTATCAGACAGAGGGGACAAATCACATTTTCCTGAACACAGATAAGCCCTATGGGTGGAGCCAGAAAACGGTCAGCGGAATTTTGGAGCGTGAGGAATACATCGGAACAACCGTAAACTGCCGTTCCTATATCCCCTCCTTCAAGAGCAAAAAGTCAAAGGAAAATCCGCCGGAAAAGTGGCTGCGGTTTGAAAATACCCACGAATCGCTGATTGACCGGGAAACATGGGACATCGTGCAGAAGGTACGGCAGGGCAAGCGCAGGCCCAACAAGATGGGCGAACAGGATATGCTTTCCGGCTTGCTGGAATGTGAAGCCTGCGGAACAAAGCACTACTTATGCCGCTGCGGAAGCTGGAACGAGGAGCAGTATACTTACACCTGCGGCCGCTACCACAAGCACAAGGATGAGTGTACGCCCCACACCATCAAGGTCATGGCACTGCACCAGATTGTGCTGGCAGAGATTCAGCGGGTGACAGCCGAAGCCAAGGAGCATACGGAGCAGTTCCTGCAACGGGCAATGGATAAGCACCAAAGTCAGCTAAAGCGGGAGATGTCCGTCAAGACAAGGGAGTTGGAAAAAGCAGAAAAGCGCCTTGGTGACTTGGATAAGCTGTTCCGCAAAGTATTTGAGCAACTGGCATTGGAAAACCTGTCCGAAGCGCAGTTTAAGGCACTAACCGGTAGTTATGAGGCCGAAAAACAGGAATTGCTTTCCCTGACTGGCAAGCTGGAGCAGGAAATCATCACTGGGAAGGACACCATGCTGAATGCCGACCGTTTCATGACGATTGTGGGGAAATACACCGATATTCAGGCATTGACGCCTGAAATTGTGCGGGAGTTTATCGAGAAGATTGTGGTGCATGAGCGGTCTGAGCGTTGGAAGAAAAAAAACTACACCCAACAGGTTGATGTGTACTTCAACTTTGTTGGCAGAGTTTAGGACAAGAGAAAAGCCGTAGTAAAATCCTACGGCAAATCTCAAAAACTGAAAACATCCTTATTGGAAGGGGACATATGCCCCTGCCCTCTTTTTGTTCATTTAAAATAATGCAAGTGTTTGTCCGTAAGCGGATAAATCCGCTTTTAATATCTAATCCTCCAAAAAAGTTAAAAATCGTTCGACCGTCTGATTTTTATAAAACTCTTTTACTGACCTATCGATCCCAGGCCGGACATAATTAATATCCGCACCGCTTTTAACAAGCAGACATTCCATTACTCAAAAACCCGCTCAAAGAGCATCTCTCCCTGTAGTTCAGAAATATCATCAAAGGATATCTTCGTAGTTACAACCTTCAGCACCCTGCTTGTTTTATCGATCCGTGATACCATTCCGGTTACCTGTACATATTCCCCGTTCTGAAAATACTCCACCGTAACAATATCCTTTTCCCGAATCTGCTTCAGCTTCCGGTCCAATGCCTCTTTCTGCTCTTCCGACAAATCCCGTTTCGCAACTATGATCCGTTCCTTTTCTACCAACGCTTCCCGGAATCCCCTCAGCGCATCAAAGGGCATAAATTGCTTTGCCCGATTTTCACGATCCATTTTCCCACGCATTGTTAACAGCGTATGCCTACTCGCCACTCTTATGACCTCCAATCTGCCGGTTACGTTCCATGGTTGTGCCTGCCTCCTGCAGGTCCATTCCACGCACAAGAGCGTTATTGCCAAATCTTTTTTTGATTTCCAGAGCTGCCTTCTGCAGCCTCCTGTCTTTCTCAAGCTCCGCCGGATCCGTAAACAGATCATATTGCTCATAGGCTTCATTCACCAGATTGTTGCAGGACAGGCTCAGTCTCCGTACGGGTTTATCTTTGGACACAATGCGCTCATATAATTCCATCACATACGGGATGATCGTCCGGTAGGAATTGGTGCTGACCGGCATGGATGCAGTTCCCACAGCCGGCTTTAGCTCCAGCTCATTGGAATATCCAAGCATCAGCGACATAGAGCTTGTAACAACACCTCTATCCACCATATCCAGGCATAAGGCATCCGTCATTTCCTTTACGATCAGCCTGCACTCTTCAAAACTATAATCTCTCGGCAGCACCTGCCCCGCCGACATGGAGTTGCTTTTGGGCTTATATGTCTTTATGTCCGCCATTGTCGTGGTTTCCCTGCCCCATGCATGGTCGATCAAAAGCTCCGCATCAATCCCGAACATCCGGTAAAGCAGCTCTTCCTCCGCTCGGGCAATCTCACCCATGGTGGCAATTCCCATACCGGCAAGCCGTCTTACCGTTCCTGCACCTATTCTCCAAAAGTCGGTCAGCGGCTGATGCTCCCACAACGTCCTCCGGTAGATTTCCTCATCCAGATATCCTATGTTATCCTTCGCATGCTTTGCCGTAATATCCAGCGCTACTTTGGCCAGATACAGATTTGTCCCTATTCCCGCTGTGGCGGTAACTCTTGTGGAGCTCATAATATCCGCCATGATCTGCAGTGCCAGCTCTCTTGCGCTCATATGATACATGGGCAGATAATGCGTCACATCAAGAAAAGCCTCATCGATGGAATAGATATGAATATCCTCTTTTGCAACATATTTCAGATATATGGTATAAATGTTGGCAGAATATTGAATGTAAAGCTTCATCCTCGGCGGTGCCATGATGTATTTCACATCCTTTGGTATCTGGAACACTCTGCACCGGTTCTTTATTCCCAATGCCTTCATGGACGGAGAAATCGCAAGACAGATTGTTTTCTCGCTCCTCTCCGGATCGGCAACCGCCAAATTAGTCGTCAGCGGATCAAGATCTCGTTCCACACACTCTACGGAAGCATAGAATGATTTCAAATCAATACACAAATACATCCTCTCTTCCATCCAGAAAAACACCTCCGATTCTGCTCTTCTCTTTTTATCTCAATTACATTAGCTATTATATCACCCGAACAAACGTTTGTATATACCTTTCCATCGTTTCCCTAAAAGCAATTAACGACAAAAAAATCCCCTAAGCCTATTTTTCAAGGTTTAGAGGATTTCATTGAGCGAGGCGACAACCAGATTTAAACTACAGTTTTAAATACGCGCCTTCTTTAATTAAAATATCCTGCATTTCTTTTATGTTAATATCACTTGTTTTTTGTCCGTATTTTACTGCAAGGTATGCGGCTGCTCCCCCTGCTTGTGCAACTGCTCCGACAATTGGTGTTGTTCTTATTGCCCCTTGTGCTTCAAAGGTTGCAGAGATGCATCTTCCCACGGTGATTAAATTGGAAATTTGATTATTAACGAGGCATCTATAGGGCACACTGTACATTGTCCCTGTTGTAATATTATCCTCTTCTTTTACTACCTCTCCTTTCCCCTCCGGATGATGAACATCAACGGGATATCCCCCATGGGCAATTACATCGTCAAAGGTTCTTGCAGATACAATATCCTCTAATGTTAATTTATATAATCCTTTGATTTGGCGTGATCCTCTTACGCCTATATTAGGGCCTGTACTTATGAGTACGGCATTTTCAAATCCTCTGATGTTTTCATGCAGAAACTTCTCAAGGTTACGTACTTGTCTTCTGCCCTCAATTTCCGCCTTCGTCAGATCCCATGGATCAGTAGCATCCAATCCTCTGATTCTTGTTGTGTTTACAATGACTTCGCCAGGATTGTTGGTTTCAAAGAAAAGGATTGCTTCTGTATTAAAATCAAGTGTTCCATCTTCTTTTCCTTTTTTAACAAGTTTCTCATACCCACTGATTGCGAGCCTTGGTGCCATATCCACCATACCGGTATTTCCTTTCAGAAATGGGAATTCATCAGGCTTCTCTTTAACAAATGCCTTTACTTCTTCCATATCTACATTGGCCATCTTCATATTCATGGTCATAGGCTGACAAGCTCCATCCCCTTCTCTTCCCTTAGTAAATTCCACTCCGGACCATGCAGAAAGGTCACCATCGCCAGTTGCATCGATATACACCTTAGCACTTATTTCGCTTAACCCGGCTTTATTGCTTATGGTTATGCTCTCTATCCTCCCATCCGCTGCCCTTACATTGGATAACATGGTATGATAAAGGATATTGGCTCCACTTTCAAGAAGCATAAGCTCTAATTCATGTTTCATAGCTTCGGCATCAAAAGGTGTGACGGTATAGGTATATCCAATGGTGTCTAATACATGTCCGGGTGATTTTTTCTTTTCAACCAATCTGTCAATCAGTTCTCCAACACTTCCCTTTATAACCTGTCTATCCTCCACATGGTATGTCATCATTGGACCAACACCCGCAGCGGTTAACATCCCGCCCAGAAATCCATACTTCTCTATTATCAATGTTTTTGCACCATTTCTTGCTGCCGTAATAGCCGACATTGCACCTGAAATGCCTCCGCCAACCACGATAACATCATAGTTTAACATATCATTTCTCCTTTCACTTTCATAGAAACCTATCGGTAGTTACCGCCAGTTGTCAATATTATTTTTAACAAACTCATCATCATTAAGGTGAGGATACAATCTATAAACTCGTTCTATTTCTTCAAGCTGTCCGGGAGACAGCGTCTCTTCCTCATTCAGACACCATATGCCCTCCATTAAACCCTGTCTTTTTAATACCTGATGCAGACCGGCGATACATCCTTTAAAGCCATTTGCCGTATCAAAGAAAGCTGCGTTACAATCGGTTACTTCCATAGCAAGTGTCAACAGGTCAGCTCTAATACACTCATTCTTTGATGCATCCTTTATCATTTCAAACATCTTAACTGCTGTGTAAGCCCATACCGACCAATGTCCTAATAAACCTCCTGCAAAACCTTTTTCGTAGGTTTTTCCATCCTTCGTAAATTTGTATTTTGTTAAAAGGTCAAGAACAATATTATCATCGTTCCCTGTGTATAGCGCAATCCTGTCCGCTCTTGATGAAAATGCTAATGCCCTTGCCACATCGAGTGTTTGATAACGGTTAAAAGGTGCACTCTTAACACCAATTACATTATCTATTTCACAGAATTTCTGCCAGTAATCATAAGTAAAGACTCTTCCGCCAACAGAGCTCTGAAGATAGAATCCTACCACCGGCATAATACCTGCGACCGCTTCACAACGCGTCAGTAATTCCTCTTCTGACAAATGATTTAGACCGCCAGGACTTAATAATACCGCATCATATCCCAGGCCTAATGCTATTTTAGCCTCTTCTGCTGCTTGTTCTGCAGGACCGCATACACCTGCTATTCTGACAATTGATTTACCTGTCTTATTTTCATATGCCTCAATTTCTTCAACTGCTAATTTTAGCACCGGCTCAAATAGTCCAATCTCCGGCTCTCTGATCTCGAATTGGGTTGTATGTACGGCTACTGCTAACCCGCCTACGCCCGCATTAAGATAATAACGGGTAAGCATTCTTTGCCTTTTTTCATCTAATTTCCTGGAAGCCGTCAATGCTAAAGGATGTGCCGGTATAAATGTGCCTTCTGCAAATTTTTTTAGTGCTCTTTCATGCCGATTCATTAGAAATTCCCCTTTCTTTCTTCAAAATGTGTCGGTTTTCCTAATGATCGTCCTCCATCTAATATCCATTCTGCCTGCCAGCGAATTAAGGTATCTAAGGATACTGTAGGATAACCAAAGGTTTCCATGGCTAAACCTGCATTGTTCAAGAATGCCTTTTCTTCTTCCTGGCCTTCAAAGATAGGTTCTTTACCAAGTAACTTACCAAGCTCTGCGGCCGCATGTCTAACCGATACCGTTTCTGGTCCGGTAATATTCATTTTTACAGCAGGACTTCCTGTATGCAGCAATGCCCGCAATGCCATTTCGTTTGCATCACCCTGCCATATACAGTTGAAGCAGGTAGTTGCAAGACTAATTGATTTACCTTCCATTATATTAGCAGCAAGATCATGAAGAACACCGTATCTTAAGTCTACTGCATAGTTTAACCGGTAGATAAAAACTTCTGTTCCATATTCCATGGAACCATATTCAAACATACGCTCACGCGCAAGACATGACATAGCATAATCACCCATCGGTGATGGTTTGGTTTTCTCCGTAGCTCCGGAATACACAGGCATCATTGGATAGATATTACCAGATGAAAACACTACAATTCTTGAATTTTTATATTTCTCTGCAACCAGAGCAGGAAGCCATGCATTCATAGCCCATGTCATTGCCTCCTGTCCATCCGTACCAAACTTACGCCCGGCCATATAGATTACGTTGGGGACATCCGGCAATAAATCAAAAGCTCCGGGTTTTAGTAAATCTACACTGATTGTTTCAATTTCATTGTCCTTCATTAGTTTTACAACCACCGGGTCAGTAAAACGTGATACAGCAATCACTTTTTTATTGCTATTTGCTGCTTTAATTGCATTCTTTGCAAGGAGAGCTAACGTTGGTCCCATCTTGCCGCCAGCTCCCAGTATTAATATATCTCCATCAATTTTTGATATATCTTCAATTAGCTTATTGGAGGGTTCTGATAATTTAAGATCTAATCGTTCCTCATTCCACATAAATTTTCCTCTTTTCAAGTTAATTTCAATAATTATAATTTTATTTTTTACTGTAAGATTACTTTCTTACCATTTTAATCGCAGCTTTAAAGTTAAAATCAACTTAATAATAAAATTACTTTTAACTAATAAATTATTGCTGCTTTATACTCCCAGCTAGTAAGTAACTAGTTAGTTACCTTAGTGTAAAAAAATACATGCCCAAATAATCTATAAATAGCATATGGCACCTATTTGCATAGATAAGACAAAAACATAATGGTTACATGATCAATACGCTTATTAATGTTATCATTGTCCTCCAAATTTCTAGATAAAAGCTTTGACAATGTATATCGATTGGAGAAATAGGAAAAACAGTAGGTTAATAAGGATACAATTACTTGCTCTGTATCAACCTCTTCTTTAAAATCCCCTTCTGCTATTCCCTTATTAATAATTTCTCTTAGGAGTTCTAATGTGGGGTCTTTTATGCCTGTAAAATCCCCATCTTGGATATATTTACCCTTATTCAGATTCTCCCATTGCAAAAGACTAACATAGGAAGGATTGTCTTTTAAAAATTGAAAATGCATCTGAATCAGCTTTTTAATTGCATCGACAGGACTGGTTATATGGGATAAGACGCCTAACTCCAGATTACCAAGTCTGCCATAAACATTAACTAATACCGCTTTATATAATTCCTCTTTGCTGCCAAAGTATTCATAAATCATTCGCTTATTAATATTTGCCTCTTTCGCAATTTCATCGACCCTTGTGCCATAGATCCCTTTTTGTGCAAACAGAAATTCTGCTGCACTTAGTATATCTTCCTTTGACTTCTGTGAATTACGTTCTCTCATTAAGTTCACTCCCTTGTACATCCTGTTGCAGACTGTTAACTCTTTTCTGTTTTCTATACTCAGAAGGTGTAATTCCGCTGTATTTCTTAAAGGTGCTGGTAAAGGTACTGGGATTTAAATATCCTACCCGTTCGCCTATTTCATTTACAGGGATCTCTGAATTCTTAAGTAATTCCTTGGCATTTGATATTCTTATCTTGTTCAAATGTTCCAGGAAGTTAACACCAAATGCCTTTTTAAAATAATTAGAAAAGTATTTGGGTGTTGTATTAAATATTTCGGCCATTTTATCTAAATAAAGATTTTCAGAATAATGAATATTTATATATTGTAATAATGCATCTTTATTAAGCTTACTTTGATCTGCTGATTGAACTTTACTCGTTGTTATCATTACTAGATTTTCAAAATATGCACTAATAGCCTCATTATTGTTAAATTTCTTTGCCTTGCTTCTATATTCTCTTTCTGTTAGCAATAATTCTTCCCGATCCGCATTTAAATGGACTAATAGATTGATCATGTTATTATATATCGTATCAATTATAAATTGGAATTTGATATTACTGACATTATTCGATATGTTTGTATCAATTACCTGTTTAATCAGATTTATGCTTTCACTTGTATTTCCGCTTAAAACATAGTTGGTCAGCTTTTCATCAAAGTTTAAAGGCATATAAACATCATAACTGTATTCATTCTTTTCCAAGTCACTTAATGTTTTTATATTTTTAATCTTTCTATATGCAAAACACAGTTTGATTTCTTCAAAGGCTTCCTTACAGTCTTGAGGGTCCGTGTAAAATTTACTCACTGCAGCCAGAACTGTATAATTGGATGATACCGTCTTCTGAAGCTGATCTTTTACCTCTTCAATATCATTCAATAATTTCGACCTTTTAATATGTTCCTTTACACCAACCAGGGCGGCAAGCTGCATATTCTCCATATAAAAAACTACAACCGAACAATTTCCATTTCCTATCTTCTCCAGTGCTATTTCGATTGCCTTTTTTATTTTATCAGGTATTATTTCTAAACTATCCTCCTCCGCATTTTTCAATATGTTTGTACTAAGGAGCTCAAACCCCACCATGAGAAACTGGCTGTTTAAAAATATAGCTTTAAAATAGGTATCAATTTGATCTTTCATGTCCTTATAAAATGTGATATCATCAATCATTTTAAAGAATATACTTCGCATTACCTCTTCTCTTACATTGTCCATCTTACTATTTATTAACTTATTCTCTAACTGCATCTTTTCTATACTATTATAAATATACGTATAATTGTTTTGATTCTTGCTTCCATCTTTCATACCTACTAACCATAGGATCTTTTTCACCGGGCTGTAAATGTACATACTAAGAAGAATAGATATAATTACTCCAACAATTGTTGTAATAAACAGGATAACCTTATTAATTCTAATGGTAGAAAGGTAGCTTTCGTACCCATGAGGCACTTTATTAATATAAGTAAATGAATTATAATCCGATCTCACCAAATGATAATTGAACTCACCCTTTTGAATCGTAGATTTATTACTGGTATCGAAAAAAATACTTTCCATACCTTCCAGCTCATAATCACCATCCGTACTAATAATTACATTTTTGTCCTTATCAAGTACAATTAATGATGTCCCAGGCATCATGACGTTTTCATTTACTTTAGCATAAAGCTTTTTCAAATCCACAAAAACAACGATATTACCCACAGAATAAGTAATCTGGTTCGATGCCACAATGGCTAACAGGTTTTTATTGGTTCCATTGGAAGACCACTCATCTTTATAATAAGCGGATGGTATTATCTTCATCGGATGCCTTGTAACAGCATAGTTCTTCCAATATTCGGGAGCATAATTGCTGTTCTTATATTTTTTAGTAAATATGCTGTTAAAGCTTTCCGTACCGCTTAATGTTAATACTAAATCCGAATTATCAAAGAATATTATAAAATCATATATGTAATCCTGTGATATAATCTGATTTACATTTTTCATTAAAAGGTAGGCATTTTTCATATTAATATTATCATGTCCATTGATATCATATATTTTATAAGGCAATGTCCCAACCGTATGGATAATATCATTAATTTCTTTAAAGCTTTCTTCAAAAGACTGGATAATACCATTCACAACAAGTTTATTATTTATTTCCGCTTGTTCAAACATTGCATTCATCGAACTTTTGTAAATATAGTAATTTGAGACAAACATAATAGAAATAGCAAGCAACAAAACTATAAATAGCTTAAGCAGAGTTTTATCAAAAATATCATTTTTCATTTTATAATCCACCTGAAAGTATAGTATTATCAATTACTATTTTAACTGATCTGTTCATAACAGTCAAAGTTATTGTTCTTCTACTCTTTATCTGGTCATTCTGCCGATATATTCCATGTTCAGGTCATATTTCAACTTTTCGCCTTTGCTAAATCTCTCTATATCATCCAAAATACCATTGGTACAACTTTTTCTTCTGTCAATGGTTGGTCCTCCCATATGCGGAATCAAAATAGCATTGGCTAATCCTTTTAATTTACTCTCTTTTGGTAAAGGCTCTACTTCGTAAACATCAAGCGCAGCCTTAAATCTGCCTGTCATAAGTTCATCCGCCAGTGCCTCTTCATCAATAAGGCTCCCGCGGGAAGTGTTAATAAGAATACTTCCATCAGGGATTTTCTTAAGAAGCTCTCTGCTGATAATGTGGTAGGTATCTTCTCTTTGCGCCATATGTATGGATATGATTTTACAAGTGGTTATAATTTCTTCCAGGGAAGCTTTTTCTACTCCATATTCCTTATAGATTTCATCTGTCTTATGCTCTGAATAAACTTTAATCGTTACATTGAATGGTTTTAGCATGGAAACCAGTATCTGGGCAGTCATACCAAAACCGATCAATCCGATGGTTTGATCTAATATGCCTTCATTATAATAATTGCCGTTATGCCATCTGCCTTCCTGCACTTCATTATTGTAATAAGGAATATCCCGCAATGAGCTTAACATATAAGCCAAAGTTCCTTCCGCAAGTGACTGGGCAAAGAACCAATTTCCGCTAACAACCTTGATGCCTTTGTCAAATAACTCTCTTGTAATGAACTTTGATGCGGAACCTCCTGTATGAGCAACGATTTTTAAACGGTTGGCATATTTTAATGCAGCCTCATTAAATTCCGAGCTTCCCCAACCACAGATACAAACATCAATATCTCTTAATTTATCCTGTAATTCTTCCGAAGACCAATTTGATTCTGTATCATTCCACACTGCCGTTCCCATGGAGTTAATGCGATTTACAACATCATCAGGAATAAAGGTATCCCTCATGGCCCCTTTGGGAATTGAAACCAAAATATTCATGTATATCCCTCCTATGAAAATTTGAGTATTAACCTTTCACGGAACCTAACATAATTCCCTTTGCAAAGTACTTTTGAACAAAAGGGTAGATCATGAGTACCGGAACCATAGAAATAAATATCGTAGCATTCTTCATAGCTTCCGGAGTCAATTTAGACGTTGTCATTAAATTTGGATTGCTTGCCGTACTGTCAATAAGCATATCTCTTAATATAACCTGAAGCGGTAATTTATCCAAATCATTTAAGTAAATTAAAGGTAAAAAGTAACTATTCCAATGCCCCATAAAGTAGAATAAAGCAAGGGATGCCAGTGCCGGTTTTGATATTGGTATAATGATCTGGAATAATATTCTGTATTCTGACGCTCCATCCACAATGGCTGCCTCATACATGCTTGGGGAAATTGATTCATAGAAGCTTTTCAATATTAGAAGCTGCGTTGTCCATATGGCATTTGGAATGATCAACGCCCACATACTATTTATTAATCCAAGCTTCTGAACAACGATGAAGGAAGGAATCATGCCCCCGCTAAAGAACATAGTTAAAACAATCGCTGTAACAAAAAATTTTCTTCCGACTAAATTCTTTTTAGAAAGTGAATATGCGCCCATAGAAGTCAGCAGTAAATTAACGAGGGTTCCTACGGATGTGTATAATATTGTATTTAAATAAGATCTGGGTATTCTGCTGTCCTTTAAGATCATTTTATAAGCGTCCAGATTAAAGCCTTTTGGGAAGAAAGTAATTTTATTTTGTACAATATAGATGGTATCACTGAAAGATACCGAAATAACATATATAATTGGATAAAGTATGATAACCCCTACCATCAGCATTACAAAACCATTAATAATATCAAACAAAGATATTTTCTTATTCATGTATGTATCCTCCTGTTACCATAAGCTTTGCTCTGTTAATTTTTTGCTTATTTTGTTTGTAATTAACAGTAAGGTTAATGCAACTACTGATTCAAACAGTCCTACCGCAGCAGCATAACTGTAATTTGCCTCTAATAATCCTTTCCTGTAAACATAGGTTGAGAAGACATCCGCTACTTTATATGTAGTTGGCGTGTAAAGTAATAATATCTTTTCATATCCTATACTAAACATCGCTCCTGACTTTAAGATAAACATGGTCGCTATGGTAGGAAGGATACTTGGAAGGGTAATGTACCAAATCGATTTTAATCTGCCGCATCCATCCACTCTGGCCGCTTCATATAATGACTGATCCACCCCGGCGATTGCCGCCATATAGATGATTGCACTATAGCCCATTGTACTCCATATTTCAGAAGCGATATATATCGTTCTAAACCATTTCGGATCAATAATAAAATACTTTGATTCAAATCCAAGTGATTCTATTATTGTATTAATGATTCCGCGATTTGGGGAAAGAAAGTCGATTACCATACTGCTTACTATAACAACGGATAAAAAAGAAGGTAAAAAGCTTAATGTCTGTACTGATTTTTTAAATTTAGCATTTCGAATCTCATTTAAGAAAATAGCAAATATGATCGGGAAAGGAAATGTCCAAAGCAAGGTATATAAACCTAATAAAAATGTGTTTTTAAATAGCAGTAAAAAATCAGGACCACTAAAGAATTTAATAAAATGCTTCAAACCCACCCAGGGACTTTTTAAATAACCAAGAAAAATTCCGTAGTCTTGAAAGGACATAACTAATCCAAACATCGGCCCATAACGGAATATTGCATAAAAAAGAGCACAAGGCAAGAATATTACTAAGAGCTGTCTGTCTCTTTTTATATGGCTTAGTGTTTTTCTTAGCTTAGAAGTGCTTTTTTTCCGGTTTGTTATAGACTGTGAAGAAATATTACCCATATCTTATACCTCATTCCACATTATTATGTTAATAGGAAAGAATGGAGAGAAAAGTAAGAGTACTTTTCTCTCTCATCCTTAATTAACATTAATTAGCATTATATCTTGCTTGGGCAGCGTTATAGATTGCTTCAAGTTGCGGTGCATTTAATTTTTGTGCATTATCTAACCATGCGTCCCATTGTGCATCCCCATAATTCTTATCCAGAACATATTGTACCGCGAATTCAATTCCGGTTTTTTGTAGATTTGTAATCAGCTCAACCATTTCAGAGGTTTCCTCATCCGTAAACTTTAACTCAGGATCAAGAGCTTCATAACTCATTCCTTTATTCATCTTATCTTGTGCTTCTTGTTCTTTTTCAGTGTAATTGAAATATGCACTTCTTGGATCAACCTTTACGTACATACCTTCAACCCAGGCACCATATCTTTCTTCTAATGTGGTAATTTCAATCTTATCAACATCAGTAATGTTTGGATAGGTCACTTTGCCGTTTGCATCAAAGGTAAAATGTTCCCCTTCAATACCTAACGTGATTAATTCACTGCCAGAAGGACTTGTTAAATAATCAAGTAATTTTAATGCAGCTTCTGCATTTTTTCCATTTGAAACTGCTAAACCAAAGTTTACGATTTTAGATAAGGAACGAATATTTCCTGTTGGTCCTACCGGATTTGCATATCTTAAATTATACTCCGGCATTACTTCTTTGACTTGTTCGTAGAACATATCAAGTCTTCCGATCCAGTCAAATGTTACAAATGCACTATTTTCAGATGTCATTTTTGCCGTCCATGATGCTGCTGTATCTGTTATAAATTCAGGATCTAATAAACCTTCATTATAAAGCTGTTTCATGAAATCTATCATCTCTTTAAATTCCGGTTGAATTGTAGCAAGTCTCCATGCAGATGACGCTTCATCATATTGCATTGGGTAGCTGGTACCGCCAAGTCCCCATCCATATGCCCAATCTTTAAAGATTGCATCTTGAGTTTTAGATACGATTGGTGTTGAATTCGGATAAATCTCTTTCAATTGTTTTAATGCCTGATAAAACTCTTCCGTATTAGTCCACTCTTTAATACCATGTTTTTCAAAAATATCCTGACGGTACATAAATCCATGATTAACATCTCTGCTTAAACCATAGATCGGCCATGTGTAGATATTGTCTTTGTCATCTGAATAGGATTTCATTACCCAGTTATTTTCTTCATTATCCACATATAAGCTTTTAAAGTTAGGTAATTGGTCAAGATAATCGTTAATCGCAACAAATGCACCTTGCCCGCCTAATTTATTAACTTCAGAAAAGGTACTGCCTGTAATAATATCAGGAAGAGTTCCGGACGCTAATGTTATATTAAGCTTATCTGCATAACTTGTACCGGGGTAGCTTTGAATGTCAAGTGTAATACCGGTTCTTTTTTCTATTTCTTTTATAACGTCCTTATCATTTAATCCCTGTACCTGGCTTTGAAGCATCCATGTTACGGTAGTAGGCTTATCAACTAATGGTAGCTTTAGTCCGCCGGTATCCCCATAAATACTGTCTTCTGTTTCTGCCTCCGGTGTTTTCTCCGCATCCTTTGCTGTTTCTGTTTGCGGAGCTTTTGTTGGATCTGTTTTACTTGTTTCTGCCGGCTTGCTATTTCCACAACCTGCTAGTAATCCAGCTGCCATAGCAACAACTAAAATACATGAAATAAATCTTTTTTTCATAAAATACCTCCTCTTTTTTGGTAGCCCCATACTAACATGGATCATAACTAAAGTATATAAAGCAATTTCTTAGGCTTTATATTATTTACGCCAATAAAAATAAAAGTCCGCCAACCCTTTAATCTACAGGGTTTTGGCCTATGTGGAAAATGATAAAGGTGTAGAAAATAGTAAAGGACGTTATTGTTGACATCCTTCCGGCATGATGCTAACATAACTTAAAAACTTACCTTAGGGGGAAAGGGAGCAGATATTATGATAAGAATTGGTATACTTGGTTCTGATAGCAGTCATGCATTGGCATTTGCAGAATTATGTAATATCCCTGATAAAGCTACGGGAGAATATACCTTTCCTGATATTAGGATTACAACTATATTTGGACAGGATGAAGTACAGACTAAAAACGCAGCCTTAAAAGGCCGAATCGAAACAATCGCAGCTGCTCCTGATGACCTGCTAAAAAATGTGGATGCAGCTATGATTTTATTCCGTGACGGCAACTTGCATGCAGCTTATGCATTACCATTTATAAAAGCTAACATTCCAGTCTGGATAGATAAGCCCTTTACTGTGAATATACCGGATGCAAAAATGCTTCTTAGGGAAGCGGATAATCATAGCAGCCTTATCACAGGTGGTTCCACATGCAAATACAGTCATGATGTTTTGCATCTGGCAGGTATTGCACATGATGGAACATTGGGGAATATAACTTCCGGCTATATGAATTTCCCGGGAGATATCAACAGCCCCTATAATGGAATTCATTTCTATGGTCCGCATATGGCGGAAATGCTTTTTACTATATTTGGCTATGATGTGAAGTCTGTCACCACCACCTCGCACCATTCTGAAATTATATGTGTCGCTAACTATGATAAAAAAAGCGTTGTTCTTAATTTTAATAATACCATTGCAGATAATTTCTGTTTAATACATGGAGACAAAAAAAGCCATGCAGGTAAAATCAATATTGATGCTTTTACATACAGGCAAGGCTTTGAAAAGTTTGCTGAGATGCTTAAGAGAGGCCAAAGGCCTCTTTCACTTGATAAATTAGTTGCTCCTACCATTCTTCTTACGGCTATAGTTGAATCCCTTAATACAGGAAGCGAGGTCTTTTTAGATAAATATACAAAGTAAAACGCAATATGCCCCATAATAAAGACAAAGCTTTGTAACTGTCTTTATTGTGAGGCATATCCTTATTATATACGGCTATGCACAGAACACCTGCTGCCAAGAACGGCTAATTAGTCCTCATAAAAAAATACTCCATGACCTGTTCCTATCTTATTACCTTTCATAAGCCAATCTGCATATGCCCTTTGTATGGATGTGTTCCTCGGTAAATCCATCGGTTCCTTATTCCAATCCTTATAAAATACTCTCCATAAATCGGACTTTTCCTCACTTATTACAGATGAAACTATATCAAAGAAAGACATGAATTTTAAAATATTCGAATTAAGGGGCAAAAACTCTTTATGTTCCGGATAGAGAAGCCATGAATTACATACAAATGCAACTGGCTTTCCTTTAAAATAATCTTTAAAATGAAGGGCAGCTTTTTTAAATGACGCTTTGCAATCTTCATATAATAGAGGTCCATGTGAAGGTATATGCATATTCAATACCGTATCACCCTGTTTTAAACTATGTATACCGTTTGTGTATTCTCCTTTATATGAAATCAATTCGTATTGCAGGCGGCCTAATGCAAACAGGTTTAGGTTAAAAAAGTCTATCTCCCACCAAGCGACACAAGTTCCCCATACTCCATGCAATTCATAACATTCCATTAATTTAGCTCTTAAATCGGACATGGAATCAAGATAAATCTCCATTGAGATATTCTTCTCTTCATATAATTTTCTTGTATGAATGGATAACGCAATTAAATACAGCATATGAACTGAATAGTTATGGATACCTGAGTTCTTAGCTATTTCATCTAACTTGGAAAAAATAACTTCGTACTCGTCTTTACTATTGTTCTTCTTAAAGTATTCTACTAACTCGTTAAAACTTCCTAAACAAGCTTCCTTTGTACTTAATTCATTATAATTTTGGAGCAAATCTTGTATTGCCTCTCTTGGAAAACGAATTTCATTGCAAAATGTTACTATATAATTCAGCATGGGACTGGTCTCACTTTCTTCACTTGAATTTTCAGAGACTTATAACAGCAAAAAATCTCTAAGCCTTCGTTCTTTCAAGGTTTAGAGACTTCTCTGAGACAGGCGACAACCAGATTTGAACTGGTGATCAGGGTGTTGCAGACCCATGCCTTACCACTTGGCTATGTCGCCATATTCTATTAACTTAAGCTACTACATTATACCAACCCAATTCTGTTACGTCAAGGGATAACTTAAGGAATCCTCCTGAAAGCATTGTACATTCCTCATTTTCATA
The DNA here is from genome assembly GCA_023423045.1 of Bacillota bacterium. Taxonomy (GTDB): domain Bacteria; phylum Bacillota; class Clostridia; order Lachnospirales; family Lachnospiraceae; genus Mobilitalea. Next base: position 66,490 of record JAFAGA010000102.1, read on the forward strand.
TTATAATAAATATACAAAAGCAGAGGCTTCCGGAGGAATTTATGAAGCAAAAAAGACAAAACTTTTTTCATTATATGAAATTAAAAAATAAAATCCTTTCCATCATTTTGTTTTGTACCGCATTGGTACTTCTATTTGCATTTATTTCTAATCAGTATATTTCCAGCTCTTATGAAAAAAGTTTATACCAGTCGATTTCCAACTCCCTTTCCTATTCCTCCAACGAAATTCTCCAAAAGCTGGAGACGATTCATACGCTTACCTATACCATCACAGAGAATGCTCAGATACAGTCTAATTTAAGCGGAATGAAGGATTCAAAATTAATTTACAGCAGCGATTATAATGATATTTATTCTCTGCTTCAATCCTATTATTCAGGCGCAAAGCATAGTAATGTGGTCAATCTGAGTGTTTTCACAGAGCAGTATACCTTACATACAAACACCTCCATTGTCAAGCAGATTCCCGGTGAAGTCTATGAAACCGTGCTTGCCGCCGCCGAAAGCGCCAATGGCAGGAGCGTCTGGGTGACTGAATTCTGCCAGGATTACGGATTATTTATTGCCAAAAAAATAAGGCGAATGGAATCACTGAAGCTGGATAATCTCGGCATTGAAGTATTTCATATCGACATTAATAACCTCATTCAATCCTGTATTTCGCTGAAGAAATATGAGAATTTTATCTATTTGCTGACGGACGAAGATGGCGAGGTCATTTACAACCCCCGCACCCTTTCCGAGGAAGAGGTGCTCCGGCTTCAGAAGGATATATCCGATACCTACGGGATCACCCGGCTGGGAAAGGACAAGTTCTTTTTCACTACCAATACCATCGACCAATACCGTTGGAAATATTTCTGCTTCATACCCTATAATCAGGTGTTTGAATCTATTATGAGGGCCTTGGTTATCAGCATATTTCTGATCCTTTTCTGCCTGATGCTGGTCTTCTTTGTATCGAATCGGTTGGTCTGGAGGTTGACCGGGCGTTTTAACGATTTAATAAAGCAGATGGACTATTTCGCGAAATCTGATCCGACACAGGCCGAAATCGTCTACGATTATCCGCCCGGAGAGGATGAAATCAGCCTTTTGTATAAGCATTTTGATCATATGACCCAGGAAATCGGGCAGCTGATTCGAACGAATTATGCCAATCGGCTGCTTATGAAGGAAGCGCAGATAAAGGCGCTGGAAATGCAGATTAATCCCCATTTTCTATATAATACCCTTGAGACAATCAACTGGCGTGCAAAGAGCGCCGGAGAAAAGGATATCTCAAAAATGGTAGAAGCCCTTGCCCAGCTGCTGCGCATGACCCTCAGCAGCGATTTTGCCCTGATCCCGCTGCGCGAGGAGCTGAAGCTAGTCCAGTCCTATATTGTTATCCAGCAAATACGCTTCGAGGAGAGGCTTGATTATCAGGAGATCATCTCCCCCTCTGTTGCTGACGCACTGATTCCCAAGCTGACTCTTCAGCCCATTGTCGAAAATGCAGTCCGATACGCTATGGAGAAAATCACCGATGTCTGCCAAATACGAATGACCATTGAAAAAGTAGATGAGATACTGCATATCTATATTAAAAATAACGGTTCACAATATGAGGACAACCTGTTGGATAAGCTTCGGATGAAACAGGCAAAAACCTCCGGGCATGGGATCGGCCTGCTCAATATTGATGAACGGATTAAGCTTACCTTCGGAGAGCAGTATGGAATTACCTTATACAATGAAAATGCTATGGCTGTCACCTTTGTAACACTCCCCTATCAAATCAGCTCTGAGTAAAAACACATCATGGAGGAAACCGTCATGTTAAAATTGATCATCGCTGACGATGAACGAATCATCCGGGAATCGATCAGCAGCTTAATTGACTGGAGCAGTCTGAACATACAGCTTATCGGGACCTGTAAAAACGGTCTGGAGGCGTATCATACGATTCTTGAAAAACATCCGGATATTGTTCTGACGGATATCAAGATGCCCGGCATGTCCGGACTGGAGCTTCCTGAAAAAATAGCGGAGGAGCAATTGATTGTGGAATTTATTATTCTGACAGGCTATGAGGATTTCAATTTCGCCCGGGAAGCCATTCAGCATAAGATACACCACTATTTATTAAAGCCCTGCAATGAGGATCAAATTATACAGGCGGTGAAGGACGCCTCTGCCGAAGTTGTAAGGCGCCGGCAGATCCGGCGGCTGCTGGCTGATTCTCCCGCGGCTGTATCCAGTCCCTCCAATTACAGCGATTATATATTGAAAACGCTTCATTATATTGAACAAAACTATTCCAGCCCCACCCTTTCATTGAAGGAGCTCTCAGAAACCATTTTGTTCATGAATCCGGATTATGTAAGCCGCCAGTTCTTTCTTCAGACCGGCTCTAAATTTTCAGATTATCTCACCGACTATCGTATCAAAAGAGCAAAATGGTTATTACTGTACGGAAGCGAGGATATCAGCTCCGTTGCGGAAAAAGTAGGCTACTCCAACAATCCCCAGTACTTTAGCCATTTATTTAAGAAAATAACAGGAATGTCCCTCAAATCCTATATCAAGGAAATGAGGGACACATAAGATGCGATCTAAATTTATTTGGGCCCGAAGCAATGCAGCACCTGCAAGGGCTTTGTTTCATTGCAGTAAAAATCAATCTGACGGATGCCGGCCGGAAGGAAAAACTGCTTTCCTGCGGACAGGCTCATCCTTACCCCGTTTATTTCCATCCATCCGCTGCCGGATACTACATAAGTACTGGAAAACACCGGTTCAAGAGAAAGCCGGAATTGATCTTCCACTGTCAAAAGATCCATTTTAAAAAACTCGGTATCTTCATATCGAATAATTGAGGATTTTGCCCCTCCGGGCTGTTCTTCGGTTCGGTTCTGTTTTAAAAACCACCGTTTCTTCGTTTCTTCTACCGATCTTCCCGTATAGTCAAAGCACTCAAACATTTTCTCAAATCCCAGACCCTGATGGCACATGGTGTCCTCCACGCAAAATCCTGCCGGAGTTTTTCGTTCCACTCGTATCGTATAGTCCGTCGGTTCCTGTATCTCTGCTAAAAAGCAGCCCGCTCCAATTGCATGGGGGACTCCTCCTTCGATCAGAATAATATCACCGGGCTTCACCGGGAAGCAATGCAGCCGATCCAGCATCGCCTCAATATCCTGTCGCTCAAATAGCCTGATCCATTCTTCCTTTGTAATCCCTTCTTTAAATCCGAGATAAACACAGGGAGGCTTTCCATCGATGCTTCGGCCGCCAAGGATGTACCAGGCTTCTGTTTTTCCATAAGCGGAATGAAATAATTGCTCTGCTTTTTCGCGGTTTGGATGAACTTGTATCGTAAGGCGCTCAGAGGAATCCAAAAGCTTTATCAATACCCCGGTATCCGCTCCGTATTTATTAACATGCTCCTCTCCCAAATACCTCTCGGGTGCACTCATAATCAGACTTTTTAATGTCCTTCCGTCTTCCAGAAGACTCAGCCCTTCTTCCAGTACATGAGTCCGCCCTGAATTCCTGGCCGCAACAAGGGATGTAATCCACTCCTCCGGAAAATGACCATCCTCTTGCTCTTCCACTGGCTTCCCATGAAGCTGGTCAATCAGCCTGCCTCCCAAATAAGTCCGCCAAACCCGTTCCGTGAATACAGGGATTGCTGCCATTTCATCATATCTATCCATAGCTTTGCCTTTCTCAGCTAAATCTGCGCATGCTGCCCGTTTCCTTATGAACCTCATCCAGGTAGCGGTTTCCTTCTTCTCCTGCTACAAAATCAATCCAAATATAGTGTGCACACTGTCCCGGCTCAACCCGTACACCATGATTGCAGCCGAGGGGAATGTGCAGCAGGGTATCTCCTCCCATGGGATACTCCAGATCATCCAATAGTAAGATCATATCATTCTCGGGAAAGCTAAAGAAGAACTGGTCCAGCAGCGGGTGCTCATGCTGCCCTATCAGATCCTCTCCATAAGTCTCCACACTTCCCATGGCAAACCGCGGAATAATTCTCTGCGGTATAATCGCTCGGCTGATTGTCTTCTCGCTTTTGAACGGATCTCTGTACTGGACCGCCTCCAGATACCTGCCGGTAACCGGAAAGTCCGTGGCGCAGGAGGCCAGCTGCGCTTTGTCCTCATCTGTAAGCCTCCACTGTATCTCAATCAGCTCCGCCTCCGTAACAGCTTTTATTGCTGACTCATCTTCAGGTTTAGGAACAAAAACTGCCTTTTCCTCATAAAGCCAATCCTTTTCCTCCTGATGAAAAGCAACCGTTCCACTGCACAGAAAAAATACTCGGATCAATTCTGCGGACGACGCAAAAGTCATCTCTTTTTTCTCGTTTAATTTATGATGCCAGACCAAAGCTCCCTGTATCTCTTCTTCCAGCATAGGAACAGAGCAGCTCTCCTCCTTCTTGGCCAGAAGTACTTTATTGATATCACTTGTCTTCATACTAACCCTCCAAACTACCGCTTCATTTTCATACTAATCAACATTCCGCTGCTCGTCAGCAGCACAAAATCCAGAAGAAGCAACGAGTGGTACGCTTTACGAACCACGCCTCCCGGTGTCTTTCCTACTCTTCCCCATTCACAGCCAGCACCCGCTCCACCACCAGCTCGCGAAATTCCGGAGACAGCATTGCAAAGTAAGCGGTAAAGCCGGTAACCCGTACTACCAGGTCAGGATACCTGGAAGGATCCTTATGGGCCTCAAGTATTTTATTCTTATCAATAATATTGATATTGAGCAATGTGTTGCCCGTCTCCAATATGGTACGAATCATACTGACCATCTTTCCCACTGCTTCGGGGGTTTTTGCTATTCCCGGGTCCAGCTCCAATTGAAGAGGCGCCGTATTCCCATAGAAGGGCTGGACACTGGCGATTGTATTTGCCATGGCAGTTACCGCACCATCCCTGCGAAAACCATAGGTAGGATTGGCGCCATGATTAATCGCTTCACCGTCACGGCGGCCGTTGGGTGTGGCACGCACATTCGATCCAAACTCCAATGTGTTGGACCAGCTAAACCATCCCGGAATAAAGTTCAGACCCGGATGCGCCTCACATTGGCGGCGCACCAGCTTTGTAAAGCACTCATTGATTTTTTTGCCCCATTGATCTCCCAAGGTCTCTCCACCGCAATAGCGTTCACTGTGCAGCATCATTTGCCGAATGTATTCCCCGTCAAGACCGTTATAATTTTGCCTCATATGCTCAGTCAGCTCGGCAAAGCCGATCTTTTTCTCCCGCTCCACCCGCTGCTCCAATGCTGCGAAGGAGTCCGCTGCCGTCGCAATTCCGGCACCGTCGATGCACATATTAAAATATCTCGCTGCCTTTGTCACATCCAGTCCCTTTTCAACCGGTCCATGACTTAGCAGATTGCAGATTAACTCCGGCTCATTCCTATCCTGGTATTTCAGATGAAATGCGATCCCCTTTGCGGTTGTTTCTACCGCCTTCTCCAGATGATGTTCAAAAAGCTGCCACAAAGCCCGGGTTGATGGCTGCAGCTCCGATGCTGCCATATCATAATAAGCCACTTCAAATACCTTGGCCGTATTGATCTTTACCAGATCATTCAGCGTATACTCCATGCCCGGAATACTCATCCAGCTGCAGCCGGCAGCCAGGCGTTTTCTCGCCAGCTCCCTGGTATATCCGCACCGGATAAAGCCGTTGACCAGACTGTTATCTCCTGAAAATCTGGGCCACGCATTCTTATTTTTGAACAGGTACTCCACTGACTTTTCAAAAAAATCCTCATTCATTTTATCATGTACCCGTACCGTCAGATTGCAGGCGATATTGATCCAGTCGGCGGCTTCCAGTATCAGATAGGAGATGCGGGAAGTCATATCCTTCCCGTTCTCATCCGGGCCCGCCAGCTGATAATAGCGGGTATCGTTTAAGAGCAGGCAGGCAATATAAAATTTTGCTGTCTCATCGTCAATCAGCCCCAGCGCAAGGTCATGCTCATAATAGGGGCGAAGCAGCTCATCCAGCTGGCCGCCGGAGGGTCCCCGGTTGTAAAGTCTTGAGAAAAAGCTGAACCAGCACATCCACTGTATGCATTCTCTCAGTGTTTCGGGCTTCTGGGTGCTTATTTTCTCATTAGTCTCTGCCATCTCCAGAAGGTTTTTCTGCAAATAGGGATTCCTTTCAAGAAGGGCCAGCTCCCTCAGCTCCTCTGCCACCCTATGCAAAAATTCAATGATAGCGGATACAATTCGAATCTCATGGATGTAAAATTCCTGGTTTTCCGGACGCACATTGATATTCTGGTATTTCTTCAATTTCTCAAGGATACCTCCCCAACCAAGCTCCATTCCCATGGAAAGATCCGGAGTGAAATGGCCATCCGATCCGATGCCGCAGATAATGTTATAGGTCTGAAAGGCTTCCTTTAATTCGGTGTAGGGATAGTCCGGATTCCAGATAGAGCCCTTCCGCCTGGTCATGAAGAAAAAGCCTCTTCCGACAAAGGCATCCAAAGGGTCGCAATACAGCGGATGTTCCTTCAAAAGCCTTGTATAATTCTCTGTCCAGCCCTGATAGCCATAAAAAGATCCATCCTCGTGGGTGGCTGTGAATTCGAAATGAAAATGATCCGGCTCCACTACTCTGCCATAATCGTCCTCATCCAGACCTCCCTCCTGTTCAATCTTTTCCTGCGTCTGTTCCAGCTTTCTTTTCTTTAAAAGCCGGATCCTTTTATCCAGGTCAAATTGCTCCTCTGCCGGAAATTGATTGATCAAACATATCTCAGCCATAGAATCATCCTCCATCTGCCGTTTTTAACGGCACAATAAAATACTGTAAATTAACCGGTTCGCTGTTTTCTACTCTGTCCTCACTGCAATTTTATAACCCTCCGCTATCTGCTTTAGCCGGCCGACACGCTTTTCAGAAAGCGGATGAATGTCGCGGAACAGATTCTCCTTACTAAGACTCTTATATTTGGATGCTCCCAGCGGATTAAAATTCAATAATTCATAATACTGAAGTCCGTTTACGCCGGATAAAAATTCAGCAATTGCCGCTATATTCTCTTCCGTATCCGTTACTCCCGGAATCAGGGGGGTTCTTACAATGAACGGCACCTTAAGCTCCGGCAGCTTTTTGATATTATATAATATTTCTTCATTTCCCCTGCCGGTCCAGCGCCTATGCTCCGCTGTATCAAAAAGCTTAAGATCACACATGATGCAATCCACCTTGCCAAGAAGAGTTCTTATCTCCTCAAAATCTCCGGTAAGATTTGTCTCGATGGCAACCGTAATTCCTTCCTTATGGCAGGCCTCTGTCAGCTCCATTGCGAATTCCGCCTGACAAAGTACCTCTCCTCCGGAGATGGTAACCCCACCTCCGGAATTTATGTAGTAGGCCTTATCTTGCAGGATTTCCGACATTGCCTCTGCTGCCGTAATGCTTTTGCCTGAAACCTCCATGGCTCCGGCATAGCAGATCCCGGCACATTTGCCGCAGCGGATACAAAGCTTCGGATAGTAATGATGGACGCCGGCGATCCGCTTATGTGCCTTACTGGGGCATACGGTTACACAATGAAAGCATTGTATGCAGTTTTGCTCATAGTAATGAAGCTCCTTGTTCCTGCTTATCGTCTCCGGATTATGACACCACAAGCAGTTCATATTGCAGCCCTTTAAGAAGATATTTGTGCGGATTCCCGGACCATCATTCAGAGAAAAACGCTGAATTTCTGTAATTATTCCGTTCATACTGACTCCCATCTGCCTGTAACCTGGCCTTACAATATGAAATAGTACCATAACAGGCAATCTTATATTTGGATATTTTCAGATTTATATACTGACCCAGTTTCCATCTGATTTTGCACTTTCATACATTTTATCAAGAACATACCTTGACAATACTCCCTGTTCGCAGCCGACCAACGGCTGCTCTCCCGTTCTCAGGCAATAGGCAAAATTGTCGCTTCCCTGCTGCCAGGTCTTCTTTACCGGATAGGGTGCATTCTCCGTCCATCTTCCATCCTTCCACCAGTATACATGATCTCCTTCCGGCCCTCCGGTCGTAAGCAGGTAAGCTCCTTCCGTACCATAGATTTCCACCCTGGCATACCATGAGGATGCAGGGTAGGAGGTGGTTGAAGATAATCTGACCGCCATATTGTTCTTATAACGCCATTGGGTGATTCCCAAATCCTCTGCTTCAATCTCATGAGTCTGTGTCGTTGTAAAGGTTCTCACCTGATCCGGTGTGCCAAACAGAGTAAGCAGGCGGTCAATTTCATGAATTCCCTGGTTGCTCAGCGCTCCTCCGCCGTCCAGCTCCCAGGTGCCTCTCCAGCTTCCGTTTTCCTCATAATACTCCTGGGTTCTTAAAATATTCAGACTGGTGTTGGCGGAAAGAACCCTTCCGAACCAGCCTGCCTGGGCTGCGGCTTTTACCTCTGCCAGCTCCTTTTCATAATGCAGATCAAAATCCACACCTAAAAGCAGCCCTTTCTCTTTGGCAAGGCGGATGGCGGCTTCGCAATTATTTACACAGGCGTCCATGGGCTTGGTCAGGAAAACATGCTTTCCTGCCGCAAGGCAAGCCTCTGCGACAGAGCAGTGAAGACCGGTGGGGGTAAGTATGTAGATTGCTTCTACCGCCTCATCCTGCAGAAATACATTAATATCCTCACTGTATTTCACTCCATACATCTCACCGACTTCCTTCGCCTTCTCAAAATTCGTATCACATACCCCATACAGGCGGATACCGCTGGTATTCACAATCTGGGAACAGCGGAACTTTCCCTGTCCCAGCCCGACCACGACCATTCTCACCGGATTATCCGCATATGGCCGGACAAATTCCTGGCGAACGGCAAGGGCCGATTTTAAATCTGCGGGTGCGGAAGAGGGCCATACTTTTTTGACATGCTCATATACCCTTTGGGTAGCGTTCTCCGGATCCAGGCCGGAATTCGGAGGCACATGCGTCTCAACTGACACCGGAATATCACGGTTTAAGGTTGCCGCTCCTGAAATCACTCTGTCCCAGGGAACCTTCACATCCTTTAACTCCGGCAGCACACTGCTGCATTTTACATGAATCATATTGGTATACTTCAGTGCTTTTGTAAAATACTTGATACAGTCCGGTTCCTCGGCAGAATAAATATCAAAATAATTGAATACATCCCAAGCTAGTCCCCAGCCTGGAACATTTAATGCATTCAAAAGCGCAATAACCTCGTCCGGTGTCTGTCCGCAATTTTCAAAGCCCATAATTAAGCCCGCTTCCTTTGCTCTGTTCGCGAAGGGAGTAAAAAGCTCCAATACCTTCCCCAATTCATCGGGCCGCATAGCCATCTCTCCAAATTGCGGGGAATCCGGCTCCTTCTGCCAGAAATTAAAGGAGCGGACTCTGCGGCAGTCAAGGATATCCGCCGCACGGATAATGCCTTCCAGCTTCTCCATCTCCCTGGCCTGCCTTTCCTTATCCGGAAGATGCACCTTAGCCAGAGAGGACTGAATCACACCGACCTTCAAGCCAAGCTCATCCAGGAGCTTCTTCAAGGCCGTCAGCTCTTCCTTGGTCTGGAATTCAATTCCTTTCCCGTTGACCAGGCCCCGAAAATCCACATATTCCATCCCCCAGCTTTTAATGATGGGCAATACCGCAGCTGCATCCTTATATAATTCATCTGAAAAAACTGATATAAACATAATAAATTGCTCCTATCTGCCTTTAAGGCGTTCTTTATTTATTATCCCTTTAACCCGGAGGTGCTGATGCCCTCGGTCAGGTACCTTTGCATGGAAGCAAAAATAATGAAAATCGGGACCAGTGACAGAGTGGACATGGCAAACAACGCTCCGTAATCCGAATTAGAAGTCTGGTCGCAAAACAGCTTCAGCGCCAAACTGATTGTGTACTTATCCGTTCGTTTTAAGTACAGCAACGGCGACATATAATCATTCCATCGATAAATAAAAGAAAAAATCATGGTTGTGGCAAGGGCCGGCTTGACTAAGGGCATAATAATATGAGTAAAAATACTATAAAAGGAACATCCGTCGATCTTCGCCGCTTCATCCAAATCATGGGGAATTCCCGAGATAAAATTCATCATCAGGTAGATAAAAAATCCTTGGATGCCAAAAAAATACGGAATAATCAACGGCCGATAGGAATTGACCCAGCCAAGGGTATTAAACCACAGATATTGGGGTATCATGAGCACCTGCTCCGGCAGCATCATTGTTAAAAGCATCAGGGAAAAGATCAGCTTTCTTCCCGGAAAATTGAGCCTGGATAACCCGTAGGCGATACACGGAGAGGCCAGCAGGGACCCTGCGCTGGCCAGCGCCGTAACAAGAATTGTATTCTTGTAAAAGGTGAGAAAGGTGGTATGGGAGAAGCCCTTCCAACCGTTGAAATAATTAATTAATGTAATTTCTCCCGTATAAAGCTTGTTTGCCGTTGAAAAGATGGTGCTGCTGGGTTTAAAGGAGCTCATAACCATCCAGACCAGGGGATAAACCATCATAATTCCGATCACTATTACAATCGTGTGATATACCAGGGTATTCACTCTTTTTGCTTTCATAACTACCTCCGTTTTCCGTAATTTCATCATATCAGTATCCTTCGTCGTACACCCAGTATTTTTTTGTTTTAAACAGCAGACCGGTAATGATCGCTACGAGAATAAGCAGAACCCATCCCATGGCGGCTGCATAGCCTACTTTTCCATATTCAAAGGATTGCTGATACATATAAAGCACATAGAACAGAGTAGAATTTAAGGGCTGCCCGCCAGTGATAATCTGCCCCTGGGCAAATACCAGAAGTCCGCCGATCATCTGCATAACCAGATTGAAGAATATTGTGGGAGTCAGCAGAGGAAGGGTAATCTTAAAGAAAGTCCGCACCCGATTCGATCCGTCAACCCTGGCAGCCTCATAAAGTGTGGATGGAATCTGCTTCATAGCGGATAAAAAGATCAGCATGGAGGAGCCAAATTGCCATACACTCAATAAAATAATCACCCATATCGCCGTTTTCGTGTTTCCCAGCCACACGATCTGTATTCCGAGTAATTTATTAATCAAGCCATCGATTCCGAACATTCTTTTCCACAGAATCGCTACCGCAACCGAAGAACCGATAATTGACGGCAGATAATATACCGCTCTGTAGACCGGTGTGGCTTTTGTTGTTTTCAAAAGAAGAATTGCTACAATTAATGCAAATAATAATTTAAGCGGTACAGAAATAAAAGCAAATCTGAGCGTGACCGACAAGGCCTGATAGAAGTTTCGGTCCGCAAACATATTGACAAAGTTTTTTACTCCGGTAAAGTTCGGCGGTGACAGTATGTTGTAGTTGCAAAACGCATAATATAAGGACATAATCATTGGAACAATGATAAAAAAGGTAAACCCCAGAATAAACGGCATTGTAAAAATATAGCCTGCTGCTTTCTCTGTATATAGCCTTTGGCGAAATGTCATTTGTCTTTTTTCCGGATTTTTTTTCATAGAGCCTCCTGTTATTAAGAAGATTGCCGGATGACATCCTGTGCCCTCCGGCAATCTCCGCTTAAGTCAATTAATGATTGGCAGCCTGTGCCATGATACTATTTCCGGAATCAAACAGTTCTTTTGCTGCCTCCTCTGCGGTCACCTTGCCATAATAAACCTTTTCATGCAGTTCATTGATCAAATTGTTTACTTCGGCGCTGCCGACAGCAGCGGGAGGATTTCCCTGAGACGAATTTGGTGTTACAACATCATTGATATACGTAAATATTTTCTTCTGTATTTCCGACAGGGAGGGAGAGATTTCATCAACCACCTGGGAAGAAATCGGTACACCAGGCTCGCCCCGGATAATCTCATTTGCTTCCTTGGAATTTGTCCACCAGTTTAACAGTGCCACAGCTTCTTCTGCCTGATTTCCCTGATTCGGCACACACCAGCTCATTGCCTGTCTTAAGTAATTCGATGCCTTCACATCATCCGTGGGACAGGTGGTCAGGCCAAGCTCCATCCCTTCCGGAGCGGCACTCTGCATTGCATCTGCCTGGTTGGAATTATAGAAGCTGCACCAGGAGCTGGTCTCCGGAGTTGTACCGTATACCATGGGCTGCTCTTCTGCTGCTTCCATACCAACAGTTACACCGTAGTCAATCAACCAGCCCTCTGTCCTGCCCGTCTCAAGAAGTGCATAGTAGGGCAGTAATTCTTCCCAGCCGTCGGCTCCCAATTTCCCGCTGGTATATAATACCTTTCCCTGGGCACGAAGCAGCAGCTCAACCATCTGACCGGGATTGCTGATAAAAGTTTTGTATCCTGTCTTATCGTAGATTTCCTTACACTTTGCAGTAAACTGCTCCAGATTCATGTTGTCTTCGATTGTTATGCCGTTGGTATCCAGCAATGTTTTATTATACAGAACGGAAGGTGAATTAACCCCGGCGCATACTCCGTATATTCCATCCCCTACACGTCCGGTATTAATTACATTTTCCGCGACCTTTGACAGATTCAGCGCATCGCTTTCAATATAAGGCGTCAAATCAACCAGCAGCTCCCCTTGAATATAGGAGTCATAATAATCCGCCTGCAGCATAATCAGATCCGGCAGCTGGTTACTGGCAGCCGCTGCGGACATGGAAGTTAAATGGTCATTAAAGCCTGAGGTCTGTGTCTCGATTGTCACATGAGGATTTAACTCACAGTACAGGTCCAGTGCTGATTGAAATCTTTCATTTCTGGTCTGGCTTCCCCACCAAGCCACCACCAAATTCACCGCTTCCTTTTCATCCTGTGCGTCCTGCTGTTGGGAAGCTCCACCGGTATTATTGTCTTCCTGTGTTTTTTTGCCGCTGCCGGTGTCATTCACTTCCGCGCTGTTCTTGCCGCACCCCGCCAGGCCCATAACCATAACGGCAGTAAGTAGCAATGCCAGAAACTTCTTTTGTTTCATTTCTTTTACCTCCTCGATAAATTGGATTAAATTGTTGTATCCTTATTATACGGGGATTCTCTTCTAAAACAAATCAAGAAAACCTACTTTTTGCACTAAAATTCCTACTTTCCTCATAAAAAAATATATTAAATGCACAGCCTCGCCATGTCAAAAAGCCTCTAATCCTTATTGGGTATTAGAGGCTTTTATCAATGATATGAAAAATACTGTAACCGGATAGCTACAGCATTTTAATTATTTTTATATTGCTGTCTTGGGAAAGATCGATATACCGGTCTGCCGCCTTGACAATTGGACAAATCAGGCATTGATAAGGAATATATACGATATTCCCCGTCTCTCCGCTGTTTAACTGAACCCGGCTGCCCAGGAGGTAGTTCGTCATGCCCTTCATAAACACATTCAGGATTCTGATATCGAACATAACTGCTCCGCCTGTCAGGAACATTTGAAACACCTCAAAGGGGGTGTTTCTTCCCTTATACACTCTTTCCGAAGTCATTGCATCAAACACATCCGCTATGGCAACGATTCTGGCATAAAAATTAATATTTTTTGCTGAATAACGAAACGGGTATCCTGAACCATCCATTCTCTCATGATGATGCAAAATGGCGCTTTTGATATCCCGGTCAAGAAGCTCGATGCCATCTACAATCTCATATCCATGAACCGGATGACTTTTAACAATTTCGAATTCTTCCCGCGTCAGTCTGCCCTTTTTGTTCAGTATCGCACTCGGTATTCTGATCTTGCCGATATCATGAAGCAATCCTGATAAAATGGCCTTTTTTATATCCTTGTCGGAAAACTTCAGCCACTTCGCAATCAGCATTGAATAAAAAGCAACGTTAATACTATGATAATAGGTATACTCATCCTTTTTGTGAATCTCAGTAATACAGTGGATAATATGGTCACTCTCCTGTAAGCTGCCTAGAATTTGTTCCGCTATATCGGATAACCTATCATAATCCACCGTCTTACCCGAAACCATATCCTGAAATATATTTCTTGTCGAAAAAGCAATCTTCCTATATTTTTGCTGAAATCCCTCACATTCGGAGCAACATTCCTTCTCCTCATATTTATATATCCGGACTGTGTTGATGTCCATATCCATCAGACGATTTATAATATATTCATTCAGTACCGCCTCTTTGGCTAAGACCAAGTTCCTTCCGTCTGCACTATACACATCGGAGGCTAAAATATCCCCCACACTGCATTTCACAACGCTTTTATTTGTATAACACATAATTTCTCCCTGTCTGGCCTTTCATCATTCGTAGTATCTGATCATATCCCACAATTCCCAGAAAAACTTTAAAACCAATCGATGCTGCCGTCTCCCGGAAGTATACAGCTGACAAGCCAAATTTTTGGATACTTTCCTTCTCTTCCGCTGCAATCCTCTCCTTCTCCGACATTATCTCCTCTCCTTTCCACCATAACAGATATTCACTGCTTTAAATTAATATCTATACTCGCCACAAGGCCGGAAGACACAGAATTCTTCCGACACTGTAAGGACCATAAGTTCTATTACTAATTAGATAGTCCTATATAAAAATCTTAACTTTTCAAATATTCTAATAGATGAGAAATGTAACAATATTATTATTTTGTTACATTCATCTTCATTTTCAATACGCACTCGCATGTTACAATCTGTATAATGAAAAGTATGTGGGTGTGAACCAGCGGCAAACAGAATAATGGACTAAACTTATGAGACAATTATTAAGAAAGAAGGATTTTTATGACAGTTGAACCAATTAGGGACAAATCAAAAATTGATGAAATGTATGAACTCCTGGTAAAAAAGGACCAAAAGTATGGGCTTCTGTTTAAATTTGGACTCAATACCGGGCTTCGGATCAGCGACATTCTTCCTGTTAAATTAGAGGATGTACAAAACGAAGACGGACAATTCCGTGAGTATTTCACTCTCCATGAAAAAAAGACAGGGAAGGAGAAAAAGATTAAAATTAATGCTTCCTTGTGCAACGAAATTAAGAAGTATACGAATAAGACACAGTTATCCCTGGACGGCTACCTTTTTAAGAGCCGGAAAGGCTCCCATCTGGGCCGGGTACAGGCATACCGGGTCCTGAAGTCTGCCGCCGATGCTGCCGGCCTGGAGAACTTCGGAACTCATAGTCTGAGAAAAACCTGGGGTTACTGGACTTACAAATTATCAAACTATAATGTTGCACTGATCATGGATACCTTTAATCACAGCTCTCCACGTGTAACCCTGCGATATATCGGGATTAACCAGGATCAAAAAGATGAACTCTACTCTCTTGTTCAGTTTTAGTTATGATTTACATATGTAATATATTGATAAAATATCCAAAAATTTGTTGCCAAACGCAGTCGGTTAACTTATAATGTTATACAACAAAATAATAATTTTATTACATTAACTTGTGCAACAATATCTATATTGGCAATCCATTATTAAAATACTATTCTAATATCATGGTATTTTTTGAATTCTACTGAAGATAATCATAAATAGAACGTTTTAGTCCGAAACGCTCTGTTTTCAATCTCATCCTCTACAAAGCAATTATATTATTATCCACTTCCCCAATCCTTATTTTTAGATATTTCCAGGCGTGCTATAATACGACACAAAATGACAATGCAAGTCCCTCTTTTTTTATTTTTACCCCTTATTTGCGCAACCACATTATGGATGTGAAAATATTGATAAAATAAGTCTGTCAGGGCGCCCGAGGGCATTGAGAGCGCTTCCTGACAGAACAAAAAAGGAGTTCTGCCCCCATGCACCATGTTGTATGAGAACATTACTCCCTTTCCTCTTCCATAATATTAAATTGCCCAACTGTATTATCACACTGATTTAAGCAGATGAAGACATACTGATTTATGGCGGTCACTTTTTGGATAATATTACTTTGCAAGTGATATTATCCAGTCTTCACCAAAACCTATCCGGTATTTCTCCGTGAAGCTGTCCATGCATAAGGCCATGGACGCCTTCATTAGCTCATTATTATAAAGCACTGCTTCTCCTTTTGATACATAACCGAAGGATTTGGCAAATGGAACTCTCTCTCGGTATACCTCTTCATCTTTATATAATATCCTTACCTCGACCATATCTCCGTAAGAAAATCCGTTCTCCAGCAAACGCTCGGTACTGATATTACTCCATAGGTTGCCGAAATTCGGATCATCTATTTCAAAGATCCCTTCTGCTCTGTTCTGATCTATGCGGCCTTCCTGGATTCGGTGTGTTACAATATCCTCCGGGGAATAAGCGGGTCCAACCTGTTCATAGGTGATGATACCGCCGGCAAGCCGCGCGGCGCAGTATCCGAACAGGTCCCTGCCATGAAATACACTGGTACCAAGAGTGGATTTCAGCCGATTGGTGCTTTCGTCAATTTCCCTCACCTCTTCGATCCCTACATAATACTTGATATGGGACAGGGCTCCATTATCCGGAGTCACAACATAGTAGCCGTCCTTTGTCCTTGCCACACATGCTCTTCTGGAGGTCCCGACGCCAGGATCCACCACCGATACAAATATAGTCCCTTTAGGCCAAAAGCCCATGGACTGATAGAGGCGATAAGAAGCGCTCCAAGTGTCAAAGCGCGGGATCTCATGCGTTCCGTCAAAGATCTCCAAGGACCGGTCCACCGTTTTTACCACCCCGTACATGGCGCAAACCGCACCCTCTTTATAGGTGAAATCCGTTTGAAATACTAGTATTGGTTTATCCATTTTAACCTCCGTTCACCGCCTGACAAGGATATCACATTCAGTTTACCTTATTCCTTGGGAACAGTCAATTCATTTACTTTTGTATCCCGGCCGCCGTCTGCCTCCCAGCTGATGCTCGACTGCCCACAATTGGTTATAGATCATAAGCATAAAAAAACGGGCAGATATAAATCCATCTGTCCGTCTTTTTATCCTGTCTATCTCCAAGGTCCGCAGCTTTCCTGCAAGTCAGGCGGATATTCGTGATCCGCTTCACTGCTTGCTCCCAACCTCATTGCTGCTTCGCAGCATCTTGGCGGAGGCTTGACTTACCGGATGAGGTTACATTGTATGTTCCTTGGTAAATTGAATTAATTCATCCACGGTAGTGAAGGCCAGGCCCGTTACCGTATCGGCACAGCCGTAATACAGGGCGATTCTTCCCGTATCCTTATCTGTCAAGGCAGCGCAGGGGAATACTACATTGGGCACATCGCCCACACACTCATAATATTCTTCCGGTCCCAAAATATAATACTTGGAACGGTATTTTACCTTCCAGGGTTCCTCAAGATCAAGTATGGCAGAACCTACACGGTATACAAAGCCGTTGCAGGTGTTAATAACACCATGATAAATCAAAAGCCACCCTTCATCCGTCTCGATGGGGATCGGACCCGGTCCGATCTTGGTACATTGCCATGCGGACTCATCCCCTCTGACGGGAGACATGACATGTCTGTGGTGTCCCCAATATTCCAGATCACTGCTCTGGCTGTAAAAGATATCTCCGAAAGGCGTATGTCCCGTATCGCTGGGTCTGCTGAGCATGGCATACTTTCCGTTGATCTTTCTCGGAAACAGGACACCGTTGCGGTTATAGGGCAGGAATGCATTCTCCATCTGATAAAAGGTCTTAAAATCAAAGGTATAGCCCACTCCGATGGTAGGCCCATGATAGCCGTTGCACCAAGTGATATAATACCTGTCCTCTATAAAGCATACTCTGGGATCATAGCGGTATTCCCTCTTTAGGATTTCCTCGTCCTCTCCCAGAAAGGTGATGGGCTTTTCTTCAATATTCCAGTGGATACCATCTTCACTGAAGCCGGCAAAGATATCCATGCTTACCGATCTGCTGTCACAGCGGAATACTCCTGCGAATCCTTCTTTATAGGGGATGACTGCACTGTTAAAGATGCTGTTGGAACTCGGTATGGCATCTCTTTGTATGATCGGATTATTACTGTAACGCCAAACCGGTTTTTTATACCCCTCCGGTTTATCCTGCCAGGGGATGGACGGCAGAGATCTTCCAATAATTTTACTCATTTTAATTTCCTCCTCTTATCGCTTCACTTCTTTATTTATGTGCCGGGCTTACGTGATGCTCTGCTGCTCCATAAGATTCAGCATAAGATCCACACTGCCAACATTATATCCGGCGCAGGCATAGTTTCCGGCCAGCTCCTTTCGCAGCAGAACCAGGACAGGAAGCTTCTCCGTATCTACATGCATCTCTGCCGCTACTCTTTCCGAATTCCTCTGCTTGTCATAATACAGTTCAATTCCGGAGAGGTTCTCAAGAACCCGGCGCAGTGTTGCATTGTTTCGCTCACCCGGTTCCCGCAGCACCATAATCATCCGGGCAGCAATCTCATTCCAGTGGGCTGCGGATGCCAACAGCTCGTTCAGCACATGCTCGGTAGGCTCCGCCCCTACCCCCAGAAATGCCAAAATCACCGGCTGCTCCGTCACAAGTTCGGAAAGAAACGCCTCCTCTCCGCCCTCCTTCTGTATCCCGAAATCCTTCAGGCTGTAGTTCACCAACACATCCTCCGCGCTGCTTTCCCAAAGTTCCATTTCGATGGATTTTTGTTCCCCGGGTTCAAGGCGAAATTCCCTTCGGGCGGTCCGTTGGTCGCCGCCAGGCATTCGCAGTGATGTAACCAGGCGATAAATTCCCGGCTTCAGTGCAAGCTCCAGAGCATTATTCTCAAAGGAAAGACCCTCATAGTTCAGCGTATCAAAGCGAACTCCCTCCAATTTACCGATGGTCCAGGTCTGAAAATAATTCCACTTTCTCCCGTCCTTCACCTTCAAAGCAAGGGACGCCATATCTTCCTCATGAGAGTTTGCTTCCCGCCCCTCTGCAAAACCTCTGAGTGCGACAAAGTTCTCTTCCTTCCAATATTCCGGCGCCAGCGTGACATCATTTAGCCTGGCCGGAAGGTTCAGACTGCGACAGATTGCCACAAACAAGATCCTTTGGGCCATAGGATTGCCCTGCTTCATCCTCAGGCACCCGATGGGTGTGGCACAGATTGTTTTGTAATCCACTTTCGGATCATAGTGTATGGTGTCTTCAATGTATTTCCAGATCAGCTCCGGATTTTGCACAAAGCATTCCTTCTCTTCCTCTTTGAAATACTCACGGATAAAGCTCCGGTAGGGTGTCAGCTCTTCCCAGTGCACCCTCGGACAAAGCAGATACCTTTGATACACCTCTTCAGCTAAGCTCCTCCGCTGACAGTTCAGATGATCTTCTAAAATACCGGCCTTCAGATCCTTATAATCTTTTATCGCCAGGCTGTGGAGCATTCGCTTTCTGTCCGGATTCCCATCCTTCGTCAGAAAGTCACGTAATTCCCCTATATTCTCCCCTGCCGTGCGCAGCATTGCGGCCTCCTCCGGATAGATACGGGCCAGCTCTTCATCATAACAAGCAGCAAACCGCTGTTCCCGAAGCACACCTGCTTCCTTCAGACGCCTTGCATTTCTCTCTTTTTGCTCCTGGGTTTCCTGAACCAGATGAATCGGACATTCCTTTGGTGCACAAACTTGCTCCCGCTCCCAGTCGTCGCTAACCCAGTCCGGTTTCTCTCCGCAGCATTCCAGCCACAGCTCCACTCTGGCAGTTGACTGGGGAGAAGCCTTCTTTTCCGCGAAAATATCCCCCTTCCAGGCTCTGATCCAGATGTCTCCAAGTCCGACAAAGAGACGCACTTCTCCGCAGCTGTCCGCCTCCAGAACCGCTGCCGGGAAATATTCCGCCATGTTCAGGATTTCCAGAGCGACCAATGCCCCTGCTGCCGGGCGGCCTTCATGATCCTTTACCGCTACGGTAAGTTCTCTTGTCTTGGCATAAAAGGACGTATTATTGTAATAGGTCAGCAAATCTTCTCTTCCGATACATTCCTCTGACGTCTCATTCCTAAAATCAGAAAAGGTGCGGCTGTGGATCAGAATGGCACGATTGGCAGGGCCCGAAAACCAGCCCTTATTCAATATCTCCTCCGGTTCACAGGCTCCAAGAAAATACCAGGTCCCGTGAAGGTATACCTCCACCCAGGCATGATTGTCATCACAATGGGCCCATCTCGGCGTGTAGACCTGACGGGCTGGAATTCCCATACTCCGGTATGCGGTAACCGTAAAGGTTGATTCTTCCCCGCAGCGCCCCTTTCCGCACCGAAACATCGTCATGGGAGAAGCCGTACGGCCGTCGGTGGCTTCATACGCCGCATGCTGTGCACACCAGTAGTTAATTTCAATCACAGCCTCTTCCAGGCTCATTCCCTGTATCCGGTCCTGCAATTGCTCATAAAAGAAGCTCCGGCAGTCGCTGATATCTTCCGAATTAATGCGGTAGTACAGCACATGATGAATGAAAATATCCTCCGGCAGCTCCCTGCACCATTCCACATTCCTGCGAAGCCAGAGGGAATGCCGCACATAACTTAAGAAAACCGAAAACCCATATTCCCCCGCATCACGTACCGGCATTGTTCCATAGAGAAAGCGCATCAGAACCGCCTCCTCATCCGTACAGTCTTCTAACGCCTCCTGGATTTCCTCCCACAGGGAAGCATAATACTTCTTTCTTCCCAGGTATTGATCCAAGGCATATTCCTGCAAATGTACCGAAAACATCCCTATTCCCGTCCTCCTTCCGCCTGTTTGTCAATTTCCTGCCTGATAAAAGAAATCAACGTTCCTGTAGAATCGCATTTATATTCCCAGAACATAATGCCTCCCAAGCCCTTTTCCCCGATATAGGCAATTTTTCCGGCAAGGGACTCCTGGTCCTCATAGCTGATAAAGGTGCTGCCATCGAACAGATAAGGTACCCGGGCTTCCTTGTCCCAATAGCGGTGATAGCCGTTCTTGTTAATATAACTTTCCACCAAAGTGCCGTAATCCGGACCATAACCGCCCACCGTTGCTGCTTCCCGGCCAAGACCATCGCCCCCGTCCTTTATTCCCTCCCACTTCCTGGAATAAAACGGTACGCCTACCACCATCTTTTCCTCCGGCAGACCTGCGTCGCCAAACACTCTGACCGCTTTATCCATGCACGAATCAATCAGATTGCTCCTTCCCGGATAGAGCGCCGCATGATGTCCCGTCACCTTCTGGAAGCCGCCCTGTAGATCATAGGTCATAAGCTGAACATAATCCACATAACGGGAAACCTCCGCCATGTTGGTCTGCATGGTGAAATAAGTGTCTCCGCCGGCCGCTATGGTCAGCAGCAGCCCTGTCCTCACACCGTCCAATCGCTCTCTCAGCGCCTTCAAAAGCAGGGTAAAATTCTTTTTATCCTCCTTATGGGACTGTATTCCCGCAATGGAGGATCCTGGATATTCCCAGTCAATATCCAGGCCATCCAGGCCGTATTCTGTCACCAGGGCCGCCGCGCTTTCGGCCAGCTTCTCTCTGCCTTCCCTTGTCATAGCCGCCTGTGAGAAGCCGTCCGCTCCCCAGCCGCCTACCGAGAGAAGAATTTTAATATCGCAGGAAACGGCGCGAATCTGCTTCAGGTTCTCCTGACTGTCCCTGGCATCCCATACCACACAGCCGTCCTTCACCTGCGCAAATGCTATATTAATCACGTCCAGGCAGCGGATATCCTGCTCCCTTACCCTGGCCAGATCTACGGTATTTACATAACCTATTACTCTTTTCATCTTTTCCTAATTCCTATCCTGTCATATTTGTGCTGCTCCAAAAGCCTTTTACGCTTCCAGCTTATATACCCTGGCAATGGGCGCTGCAGCCTGGCCATCGCAGGGCGGTTCTACCATAATGCCGCCCGGACTGCAGGTAAATGAAACCTTCTCTCCGGTGTCCAGCATGGTCACGTTCTTTACCTTTCCTTCATAGGGAAGCCATACTGCATTGGGAACCTCGGTTGTTTCCTCGGCAAACAGCTCCAAAGCATATACGGTATCCCCTTTTCTCGTAAAGGCTATATTTTCTTTTTTATACGGCGGGCAGACTCTGGTGCCATAGATGGCTTCGCCGAATACCTTCAGCCACGCTCCCATTCCTTTCAGGGACGCTATTGCCCCTTTCGGAAGCCGTCCATCGGGCTGCGGACCTACATTGATTGCCAGATTTCCGCCCTTTGCCACGATATCTGTCAACAGATGAATTACCTCTCTCGGAGACTTGTAGGTATCTTCATAGGCAAAGGAAAATGAGGTTCCCAGGGTAATACAGCTTTCCCACGGCACTCCCAGGGGCTCCTCCGGCACACATTGCTCCGGTGTAATATAATTCTCGTAGGGGCCTCCGATGGTTCTGTCAGCGCACAGCATTCCGGGCTGCCATGTCCGGATTTCATCAATCACTTCACCGAGGCGGATATCCTGTCCTGCCCGCTCACATACCCAGCCGGCATCAAACCACATAATATCCAGCTTTCCGTACCGGCTTGCCAGCTCTTTAATCTGATTCCCGGTAAATTCCACGAACCTCTCCCATTCCTCGGGATGCTCCGCCGGCACATAGGAAGGCCCCCTCCACATATAATCTCCTCTAGGATAACTCTTGGCCCAGTAGCTGTCAATATGCCAGTCCGCTTTGGAGAAATATGCGGCTATGCCAATGCCCTTCTTCCTGAAAGCTTCGAATAAATGCCCGCAGATATCCGCATATTTATTAGTATGGTAGGGACAGTCCTCCCCTGTGATCTTATAATCGGAATACCGGGTATCCCACATACAAAAGCCGTCATGATGCTTCGTGGTGAATACCAGATAACGGATTCCCGCTTCTGTTGCAAGCTCCGCCCATTTTTCCGGTTCAAAACGGATCGGGTTAAAGGTTTTATTCAGCCCGAAATACTGTTCCTTGAATTCCTTTGCACTGGCCTCCCAGTCAATTCCCGTTCTGGACCACTCCGCGTCTGCATCTGAAAGCGCCCAGGACTCCACAATTCCAAGTTGGGAATAGGGACCCCAATGCATCATTAATGCCAGCTTTTGATCCTGGAACCATTCCAGTTTTTGAAGAACCTTCATATCGGCGGGCCATACATATTCGTCAGCGGCGCTGTAATTATGTACGCCCTGCTGTATCTCTTCCCCCGCATCATCCCTGGTCTGCTCTATTTCATTTTCTGCTGCCGTTATTTTCTCTGTCCCGTCCAATATCACAGAATCAGCAGTTTTCTTCTCTTCCATACCGCAACCTGCTCCTTCTTTCTGATTTTTGTATCTATGATTTATGCTTCCTATCCTTTTATTCTTACCTGAGACATACCTGCAAAATCATCAGGCTAATCAGTCGTTGTTGGTTACTACTTCCCCATGGCCCAGATTGTAGGTAATCTCACCCTCCAGTTCTACCTTCAGCACGGTAGCAAAGGGATGGATCTGCATATCCCCTGCCCAAATCCAAAGGGTTCCGGGAATGCCGCTCCAGGGCAAAGCACCCGTATAGGTAAATTTTAATTCCTCCTGACTATGAAGCACCGAAACTCTCTTCACCGGGGTTTTGATCCCTTTCACACACAGCGCTTCCACCGGTTTGTCATATACAAACAGATAGATGGTTGTTCTGTCCGCGGACAGGGTGCTGCCTCCCAGAAACTGACGGTAGCTCAAGCCCTTATCCGTTCCATATACCGCTTCCTCATGGTCATGAATCCAATTTCCCAGGTCCAGCAGCACCTTTTCCTGGCGCCCATCCAGGGTCCCGTCCTCTTTCGGGCCTACATCCAGCAGCATTCTGCCTCCCAGCGTGATACAGTCGCAGAACATCCTCACAATCTGACCGCTGGTCTTATAATCGTTATCTGAAGGTCGGTATCCCCAAGAATCATTAATAGTGGTACAGAATTCCCATTCCCCTTTCGGTCCATAGAGAGGGATTCCCTGTTCCGGGGTCTGGTAATCCCCATACCCCTGCATTCTGGAATTCAAAACCACATTGGGATTCAAGGTATGGAGGTATTCCCGGAACTCCGGCATTCTCCATTGACCGGCACTTCTTTCCCAGTCTCCGTCGAACCACAGAAGATCTACGGTCTGATAGCCGGTCATCAGTTCTCTGAGCTGATTATTATTGAACTCCAGAAATTCCTCCCATTTGCCGTAGTCTTCTTCTCCTCCTGCCGGGGAGCCATAGATGTCCTTCAGGAATTCTTCATCCTCCTGCTTCCTCCCCTCCGGATAAATACTCCGATAGCGGGGATCCGACCAGTCAATCAGGGAATAATAGATACCCACCTTCAGCCCGGCTTCGCTCATCGCATCTATATATTCCTTCACCAGATCTCTGGCTGCCGGTGTCTTTTTGACCACACTTAGTTCACTGTACTTCGTGTCAAATAAAGCCACACCGTCATGATGCTTTGATGTCATGACTACATACTGCGCACCAGCCTTTTTAAATAATTCGGCCCATCTTTTCGGATCATAACAGGAGGCTGTAAAGCCTTCGCACTGCTTCATATAATCCTCATAAGAGATATTGCCGTTGTGGAAGGACCAGGATTCCGACACGTCCCCCACCGCATAAATGCCATAATGGATAAAAATACCCAGCTTTGCCTGTCTAAACCACTCCTGCATCATACAAAAAGTCCCTTTCTTATGCTAAGTAAGAAAAGCATATTACCGTACAAGACTGTAATATGCTTTTCTCAGGTATTGCTTTTATCAGTTTGAATCCCTTGCGGTATCCGCTGCTGCCTGCTATTCTGCTATTGTTTCAACTCCGCGAATTTCAAGCCAGTCTTCCAATCCTAACGCCTTCAGTCCGTCTACATAGCTATTCCATTGTGCATCATCATTGACATTCAGCTCTCCTGTTACGAACAATGCCTGCTGCTGAACAAAATAATCATTCAGGGCGGAAGCAATATCGGCGTATCTGTCAATCTTATCAATGGCAACCCAGAAGGAAGGAACAATTTCCTTCGTTAAATTAGGCTCATAGATCTTCTCCATCGCTTTTTTCTCATCGTATAAGGGATTATCTTCAATAAACTTAAATCCGGCCGGTAAGAATTTGGGAACTGACTGCGGCCACAAATTGCTCCAGCTTACTTTTTCCTGTTCATCCTCAGGCAGGGTCTTGGTATCGATGGCACGATATCCGTCGCCCTCTTTAAATACCACCTTACCTACGGGACCTCTGTTGCATCCGATACCATTTTCCAGCGCAAATGCATTATCAAACCAGCGTAAAATTATTTCAGGATTTTTTGCCTTATCTGTAATAACCGCCTGTGTTCTAAATACGCTAAAGCCGTTGGTATCTCTCAGCCATACGCCTCCCTTATCCGTATTCAGCACAGGAAGGACATCAAACTCACTCTTTTCCGTGGTCTGCACAATACCCGAGAATTCATTGCTTCCATAAGCGATGGATGCGCCGTACATATCCTTATTTCCTTTTCCTTCCCAGGTAGCGCTGTCCTGCGTAAAGATTTCTGTATCAATTAAGCCCTGATTGTAAAGATTGTTAAACCAGCTTAAAAATTGTCTGTATTCTGAACTGATACCGGCAAAAACAACTTTTTCATCCTTGATTCCGATGCCGTACTTATCCATAGGCAATCCAAACCAGCCGGTCATAGCTTCAATATGCTTGTTGTTGGGGTCCGCAGAGAACGGGATTTCATCGCCCGGATTTCCATTTCCGTTAGCATCCTGTTCCTTAAAGGCCTTCAGCACCGCTTCAAACTCCTCGGTGGTGGTCGGCATCTTCATACCCACATTCTCCAGCCATCTGCCGTTGATGTAGGGTGAATAACCTACCGTTGTATCACCGGTTGCATAGGGAATGGTATAGATATGTCCGTCAGGAGCCGTCATCTTCTCTCTTACTCCGGGCACATCCAGAATTGCGGTGATATTAGGACAATATTCTGCAATTAAATCTTCCAAAGGAATGAAAATTCCCTGCTGTACTCCGTAGGTTAAAATCAAGCTGTCCGATAAGGTCCATCCGGCAAGCACATCCGCATAATCACCCGAATTTAAATCCAGATTCAGCCGTTCCTTGGCTGTCTCATAAGGAAGGTGTCTTAATTCTACATCTACGTTTGTCTGCTTCTTAAATTCATTCAGCATGTAGAACTCTCCTGTTTCGCTGGAATCATCCGCAAACAATGAGAAGCTGTACGTGCCTTCATCAACCAGGGGAAGTCCCTCCTTGTACATCAGGCCATTAACCTTTCCGCTTTCGTCAACTTCAGCTGCTACCGGAGCGGTGGTAGCTTTGGGCTCCGGATTACTGCCCGTGTTTTTCCCGCAGCCAGAGAGTGCAGCCGTACACATAGCTGCAACCAGCAATAAAGCAATACTTTTCCTTTTCATTAATTTTTTCCTCCTCTTTTTTTGTTTTTTTAATTATTTATATTTATATAAATTGCCCGGAAATAAATAATTTTCCTGCAACCCCTCAACCTTTTACGGATCCGATCATGACTCCCTTTACAAAGTGTTTTTGGATAAACGGATATAATACCAATACCGGAACGCTGCTGATAATAATCAGGGAATACTTCATAACCTCTATTAACTGCTGCTTCTCACGGAGCAATGCCCTGGCTGCCTCTGTGGTCGCCGTCTGAGATAATGCCGTCTGATTTGTGATCAAAATATTCCTTAACACCAGCTGGAGCGGATAAAAGCTCTTGTCGGAGATATATAACAGCGCGGAAAAATATGCGTTCCAATGCCCTACACCATAGTACAGTACGAGGATGGCAATAATGGCCTTTGACAGGGGAAGCGCAATCTTAAAGAAAAATCTTCCCTGGGTGCAGCCGTCAATTTCCGCCGCTTCGTACAATTCCTCCGAAATATTTGCCTTAAAGAAGGTTCTTGCCACGATCATGTTATATACACTTAAGCAGCCCGGAAGAATTAGCGCCCATAGGGTATTCAGCATATGAAGGTTCTTAACTACCAGATAGGTAGGAATTAATCCTCCCCCGAAAAACATGGTAATCATATAAAACAAGGTAATCGGCTTCTTACCGCTGAAAGTATTTCTGGACAAAGCATAGGCCGTAGGCAGAGTGACCGCCAGATTAACAAGAATACCGCTGGCAGTTATAAAAATAGAGTTAAAAAAACCTCTCATAACCGAACTGGTTTTAAATACCTCCGCATAACCCTTCACCGTGAAGCCCACCGGCCGCCATAAAACTTCACCGCCGGATACCGCACTGGGCCTGCTGAAGGACGAGATGACAACCCAGTACAGAGGGTATGCCACAATAAGAAAAACAAGGGTTAAGAGAACAAATATCACGGCATCAAAGATGACATCTTCCTTACAGCGTTTTGTACCTCCCTTTACTCTATTCTTTACAGGTTTCACTTCTGTCTTATTCATTCTTTCTCTCCTCCTACCATAAGCTGTTGCCTGAGATTTTTTTGGCCGCCTTATTAACAATCAAAAGCAGGGTCAGGTTGACCAATGTATTAAAGAGACCAATCGCCGTGGAATAGGATATGTCATTGTTAATCAGACCCACCTTGTACACATAGGTCGAAATAATCTCGGATACTGTTAAATTCAAATCATTTTGCAGCAGGTAGGCTTTTTCAAATCCCACGGAAAGAATGCTTCCGCAGCTCATGATTAGCAGAATCGTTGCCGTAGGCAAAATAGAAGGGAGATCTATGTACCGTATCAGCTGAAATTTGGTTGCACCATCGCAGCGGGCTGCTTCATGCAGCTCCGGGCTGATGCCGGATAAAGCTGCGAAATAAATGACGGAGCTCCATCCCGTACTCTGCCATACGCCGGTCCACACATATATGTGCCTCCAATATTCCTTCTTTGCCATAAAGTTAACCGCATCAAAGCCGAGGGACCGCATAAAGCCATTAATAACACCAATATAGGGTGACAAAAACAAAATAATCATACCGCTCATAACAACGGTGGAAATAAAATTCGGTGCATATGTAACGGTCTGGATTACCTTTCGATACTTCTTATGCCGGAAGGAATTCAGCATTAATGCAAGGATAATAGGCATCGGAAACGATACAATCAATCCGTAGAGGCTCAAAATCAAGGTATTCTTGATAACTGTCTCAAAGTAGGGAGATTCAAAAAATCTCTTAAAGTAATACAGATCCACCCACGCACTGCCCCATATTCCCGCCCTGGCATTGAACCTTCGAAACGCGAGTTGGATTCCATACATGGGAATGTAACTGAAAATGAATGTCAGCACAATGCCAGGAAGGCAAAACAGCCAAAGTGACATATCTCTTTTCAGTACCTGCAATACGCGGCCTTTCTTTTTTGTTTTTGAATTCATACTTCTCTCCTCCGGGATTCTTTCTAATCGATATTTTGTCTGTCTCTTATTCTTTCTGTCTTTCATGCTCTGTCTTCACGCTTGGACTCTCATATCCCAGCCCATGCATTCGCTTTCCACACGAAGCATTCACATCTGAACATTTCAAATATTATGAACACTTTGAACATTTATTAGATTTTATCACTTTAATGTTTTAAGAATAGTTTCTTGAGTTTAAAGAGAATTCATTATGCTTTGTGAGTTATTCATAAATATTTAATTGTTTTTTCACTGTTTTATCGTATTTTTGATAATTAAACTTTAACACCAGTTCACTTTATTGTCAAGATGTTTTGTTAAATTGTTTTTCTTTTGTAATATTGTACAGTCTCATTTTATATAATATTTTTGCTATTTTCTAATTTTTTGCCTGGAAAACGCCCGTAAAATAAGCCTAAATCCCTTTATTTACGTGGTTTTTCTTATAAATTTCAAGCTTTTTGTTGACACTAATGAACATTTGTTAAATTTATTGTAAAAACATAAATATGATGCTATAATTAAAATATATCCGGTTCCGTGATGTGCTGCACCGCATTGTCCTGGAACCATCAAATTCCACGCAGAAAAGAGGCAAGATATGAATTCTATAAGAATCCCAATTCCCGCAGTAGATTTTAATCCTCCTGTTTACCATTGCCGTCGGGCCGAAAAACCCTTTCTTTTGGACGGAAGAATTGATAAGCCCTTTTGGGAAGACGCACCTTTTACCAGCGCCTTTTTGGACATTGAAGGAGAGCATATGGAGCATCCGCGCTTTCTGACCCGGGCCAAGCTGCTCTGGGATGACGAAAATCTATATATTGGTGCCCAGCTTGATGGAAGTGAAATATGGGGCTATGTTACCAAACGGGATGATGTTATCTTTCAGGATAATGATTTTGAAATCTTTATCGATCCGGATTCCGATACCCAGCAGTACTACGAATTCGAGATGAATGTACTGAATACCCTGTGGGATCTCTTCCTGCCCACAGCATACCGGGATAACGGCAGCGGCCTCAACGGCTATGATATCCATGGATTGCGCACAGCCGTATTCGTCGACGGCATCGTTAACGATCCTTCCGCTTCCAACCGGAGCTGGTCTATGGAGGTAGTTATCCCCTTTGCCTCCCTCACCGAATGCCTGCCTCAGAAGCGTGCTCCCAGAGCGGGGGAATATTACCGGGTGAATTTTTCCCGGGTTCAATGGAAGACCGATGTCAAAGACGGCAAATATCAGAAACGGACGAACCCTTCCACAGGACGCACCCTCCCGGAAGATAACTGGGTTTGGGCACCGACCGGAGTGATCAACATCCACTATCCCGAATTGTGGGCCTTCGTCTTCTTTACCGGCACCGGGGATACGGACCTTTATGCCATCCCCGAGGATGAATACCGCAAATGGGAGCTGAGAAAGCTTTATTATGCCCAGCATATTTTTCTGGATTTAAACGGGCATTACAGCAATCATTTGGAGGAGCTAAAGGATATTCTGGAACAATATGCGGCCAACGGCAAAAATCGCACGGTGAAACCGCTGCCCTACCGCATCGAGACAACCACCCACACTTTTGAAATCTCCTGCCCTTCTTTTGACGAAAAAAAGGAGATTCTGATTTACTCCAACGGAAAAACAGAGGTAAAATAGAAGGACTACAAAGCGTTCACTTTGTTCATTTTGCATTTGAAAATAATGGTGTAAAATGGTATAATATCTACAAACAGCAGATTAATTCACGAAAACTGAGGTATTTGCCAAATGTGCTGAAGTAAATGCAAATTCTTAATCAGTGAAGTTAGTGGTTTTCCCATAATTTGATTATATAAACGCACCGCAGCGTGCAGATTGGTGTAATAACAATGAAGAAGGTTACTCTACAAAAAATTGCAGATTCTCTAGGCGTTTCCCGTACCACGGTTTGGAAGGTATTCAGCGGACAGGAAGGTGTTTCCGAAGCCCTTAGGGATAAAATTATTGCCAAAGCACAGGAGCTGGATTACAAATTTTCGGAAGGCCTTGGTCCTTCTCAAAATTCATCATCCGAGCCTCCTGTAAATATTGCCGTTGCCGTATGCCGCCCGGAGACCTCCATCTTCTGGCTGGCTATTATTCACCAGATTGCCAAGGAGCTTTCCCGCCACAATGTTAATCTGGTCTATACTTACCTGCCCTCCTCTGTTGACGGGAATTACACCCTTCCTGCCTCTCTCACCAACGGCAGCACCCACGGCATCATTATTATGAACGTGTACAACGAGCAGCTTCTCCGCCTGTTGGCGGCCTCACCTGTTCCCAAAGTGTTTTTAGATACCTCCACCTCAGTTCCTCCGTCCGAATTGAACGGTGATCTGATTTTAACGGAAAACTATACCAGTATCTCTAAAATTACAGAGCATTTAATTCAGAAGGGCCGAAAGTCCTTTGGTTTTATCGGTGATATCAACTATGCCAAATCAAATTATGAACGCTTTGAGGGTTTCTCCAGAACCCTGCTCCGGCATGGGCTGCCCGTTCATCCGGAACTGAACCTGACCGGCTCCATCGGCATTGATACCTATAAAGAAGAGATTGAGGCTTTTCTCGATACCCTTCCTTATATGCCGGATGCTTTTGTCTGTGCGAACGATTATGTGGGCTGCATTTTGATACAACTGCTGGCAAAACGGGGAATTCGCATACCTGAGGAGGTAGCCCTCTCCGGTTTTGACGCAAACACAGAAAATTCTCTGGCAGAGAATCTGACCACAGTACAGGTATTCAATCAAAGCATTGGTTTCCGCCTGGCTCTGCAGATTCTCTACCGTATTCAGTACCCTAATGTTCCATACGAAACCATCTATGTAACTTCCAATGTTATCTTCCGTGGTTCTACCGGGGACCAGGAAATATAACGTCGGATGCTATTTACAGCCAGGTTATTCGGCTGAAAACAAAAAGACTGCCGCAAAAGGCATATGCCTTCTGCGACAGTCTTTTTATTCCATTCCTATTCATCTGTAAAATATTCATCCAGCTTTCTCACAAACTCCTCCGGCACCGCTCTTTTCAGCGGCATCACCTCAGCCTGTGCCAGTCCCTCGGCGATACATCCGAGAACACAAGCGCTCCTCTCCAGAGACCAGGGCGAAATCAGAGCAATTGTATCATGGCGGGTATGCATTCCGAACCCATCGCGGTTAAGCGTCATCGCCGGGATACCTTTCCATGCGAAGGTATTGGAATCACTGCCCCATATGCCACGGATGAAGGAAACGCCCATTCCTGCTTCATGCACCATGTAAGAGAGCATCTGGCAGACCGACTCTTCTGCTGCCACGCCAATCACTGTTCCGCCAATTAGCTGCCCGGCCAGATCCACATTCATATTAAACCTGTGCCGGACAAGCTCCTCTTCATGCTTCTCTACATAAGCCCTGCTCCCCCAAAGCCCTGTTTCCTCTGCTCCAAACCAGAGGAACTCCATAGTCCTTCTTGGAGGATGCTCCTTGAAATACCGTGCAAGCTCCATGATAATGGCGGCACCTGCCATATTATCGTAGGCCCCCGGACCTTGAGGAACAGAGTCATAATGGGCACTCAGGGTCAATATTTCCTCAGCCTTATCACTTCCTTCTATCCTGGCCGCAATATTTCGGGAGATACGTGTCACTTTTTTCTGTCTCAGAGTCAGCTTCACCCGGGATGCTCCTTTTTCCACCAGCTCCACGGCATCCTTATAATGCAGATTTACTCCCTGAATGGGAGTGCTCCGGACACCTCTTAGCGTGCAGCCGGAAGGGTTTAAATCCTCTCCCTCGTCAATGGGCGTACCGGAGATCGTCACAAAGCCTGCTGCCTGCGCCTTTACAAGACTTTGATACATCTCCTTTTTTACCGGGCCGTTTACCATGACAATCTTTCCCTTTGCAAAGGAAAGGCTGATCTCATCTCCGTTTTCGATATAAAGAAACTCCGCCTCCACCCCTTCCGAAGGTGTATTCCCGCACCTTTTGTAACCGGCTGCGCGGTATTCTTTTTCATATGGTTCTGTAACTATCAGGCATTCCTCTACCATTTCATATGCTGTAAATTCAAATTCCTCTATGCGACCGGTCAGCCCTAACTTTCGAAGTTCTTCCAGAATCCCTCCGGCCGCGCGGCGCTCTCCGGAGGTTCCCGCTTCGCGGATATAATTAAACCGGTCCACAAACTCATATTGTCTCTTCCCGCTGATTTTACTCTTATCCATGTCCCATCTCCTCATGCTTCCCGGCAATAGCAACGCTTTATAGCTCCTCCAATACCTGCCTTGCCTGCCGAATCTCCTCCTCCCGGGTACGATAAATTGTATATTCACTAAAAGAGGGCAGCCCCATATTCACTTCTTCCTTCCGGTAACGCATGGCGCTGTTCAAGGCCTCTTTTCCCGACATATGATAGGCTGTCACACCGGAAGCCGGATACAGCTGACGTATTACAGCCGCATTCACACCGCCTCCCGCCTGGATACAAATCCTTCCCCGGCTCTTTTCCTCCAGACTTTTCAGAAGCGGAATTCCCTCCGTACATAGATTCTTCTGCCCCGAGGTAAGAATCGTATCGATTCCCAAGCCGACAGCTCGTTCCATCGTTTCATAAGGATCCGCGCTCATATCAAATGCCCGGTGCAGCGTCACAGACATCCCCTGGGCCTCCTGCATCAGGCTATACATCGCCTTACGGTCCAGGGTGCCCTCCGGTTCAAGAATACCTATCACAACTCCTTCGGCTCCCAATTCCCGGAACATTCTAACCTCTTCCTTCATCATGGAATACTCATAGGAGGTATAACAGAAATCTCCAAACCGCGGGCGGATTAATACATGAAGCGGGATTTGACTATGCTTTTTAATCTCCTCGAACAATTTGGGGCTGGGAGTGGTTCCCCCAATCACAATATTTTGGCAGAGTTCAATTCTTGTGGCACCACCGCGCTCACCTGCCAGAACAGATTCCACGGAATCTGCGCACACTTCCAATATAAAATCTTTCACCCTTGCTCATCCTCCTCTTCACCGGTCTATGGCCAAAGGGCAACTTTCCCTTTGAAATTCTCTTATATTGTATCTTATCCCACCATCTTTTACAAAGAATTATTTCACAAGAAAAACCGGGCGGTTCAAAAGGCACACATGGAATTAAAAGTACATATTTACACCCCTTCATAGAAAGACTACTATTAAAATTGAAATTCAACAGCATAGGCGGCAGAATTAGAGTTTGCTGCCTATTATTATGGCAAGCCATGGACCAACAAGAAGATTAACACAGAAAGGAATGATTTCATAATGAAGCCAAATATACTGCTGATAACAACGGATACTCTTCGGTGCGATGCACTGCATTGTATGGGGAGCACCTTTGCCGTTTCACCAAACCTGGATCGCCTGGCCCGGGAGGGGGTTCTTTTCCGGCAGGCTCACACCGCTTCTCCGGTTTGCGCACCGGCCCGTTGTTCCCTGCTGACCGGTGTCCACACGCATATTCATGGCTGCGTGGAAAACGGTATCTCCCGCAGGACAGAGCTTCCGGCATTCCCCGACTTCCTGAAGGAGCAGGGATATTACAATATCATGGTTGGAAAGACCCATTTTGAGCCGGTGCCGGAGTCCTTTGACGCAACATGTATTACCGGGGAAAAAGGTCAGAACATCGATGACAGCTACGCAGAATATCTTAGGGGCCACAATATTGCAAGAACGGAGAAAAACATTCCGGAGGAACACTTTTTAGATAAGTTTTTGATAGATAGAACCATCGGGGAGATTGATGAGGCCCTCCAGAAGGAGAAAGGCCCCTTCTTTGCCTTCTGCTCGCTGCCCAGCCCTCATTCCCCCATTGATCCTCCGGGAAAATGGGCACATCTTTATGATGATACGGTGCTGCCTCCTTTGAACTATTCAACATCTGAGGAGGAGCATTATCCGGAACATATGCGAAGACTTGTGGGCAAACCGGACGAAGAAGAACGTGCCTATCTGGGCGAGGCCCTTGCCCGCTATGCAGATACCCATTGCGGCGTAAAAGATGCAGGGCCGGAGTACATAGAAAATTTGAGAAAGCGTTATTATGGACTGGCCGCATACGTGGACTTTCAGATTGGAAGACTCCTGTATTATCTGGACGAGAAAGGGCTCAGAGAGAACACCTTGATTATTTTCTCCTCCGATCATGGACAGGAGTACTTCGACCATGGCTTTAACAACAAACATAATTACCATGATGCTTCCTGGCGGATTCCGCTTATTATGAGCCTGCCAGGCACTCTTTTGGCAGGTGAAACCAGGGACTATGCTATCTGGACCGATATTCCCGCCACCATTCTTGGAGCTGCGGGCACCGCGTGCAACACCTTCCAGGGCTTTGATCTTTTCACTCCGCTGACCGAAGGAATGCCTTCGCCAAGAAAGTGCGCGGTCGGTACCCTCTACATGTCGGCGGCGGTGGCAACCGACCGCTGGAAGCTGGAATATTATTTTGAAGAAGGAAGAGGAAGGCTCTTCGACCGGCAGAGCGACCCGCAGGAACAGCAGGACTTATATGACGAAGAGGCATATCAAGAGGTCAGGAACCATTTGGTTACGGCACTCCTTTGCTGGAGAGCCGCCTCTGCAGATATCTGGTACCTGAAAAACAACCGCTCCGGAGGAGGGCCCGTAGCCAAAAGATTGGAGCTCCAGACCATGAAGATGAAAGGAACCGACGCAGAAGAACGGCTGCAGGCTGAACTTATATCACTGAATGGCCGTAAGCCAAATTAGTGCGCCGGCATCCTAGGCCGTATAATACTGAGCCTGTTTATGATACAGGGAAGCATAGATTCCGTTATTTTTCAGCAGCTGAGCATGATCTCCTCTTTCGGCGATATGCCCTCCATCCAGGACCAGGATATCATCACAAAACTTACAGCTGCTCATCCTGTGGGAAATATATATTGCAGTCTTTCCCTGTATCATGTCGTTAAAATGTTCATAAATTTCCGCCTCCGCCAGGGGGTCCAGCGCCGCGGTGGGTTCATCCAGAATAACGAAGGGGCCGTCCTTGTATAATGCCCTGGCAATCGCCAGTTTCTGCGCTTCCCCTCCGGACACCTCAATGCCTTCACCGTTGTTCCGGTATAACCTGGAGTGAAGTCCTTCGGACATTGCCCCCACACGTTTCTTCAGACCTGCCTGCTCCAGCGCCTTCCACATACGGTCCTCCTCAATCTCCTCCCCTGCTGCAATATTATCCTTCAGGGGCAGGGATAGAAGCTTGAAATCCTGGAAAACCACAGAGAATATCCTGGTATATTCTGAATAATCATAATATTTAATGTCAATGCCGTTTAACAATATCCGCCCCTGGGTGGGCTCATACAGGCGGCATAGAAGCTTGACCAGCGTTGTTTTGCCAGCGCCGTTTCTGCCGACGACGGCAAATTTCTCGCCAATCTTGAAGCTTAGATTGATATCCTTTAATATCAGCTCCTTCGTCCCCGGGTAATGAAAACTCACATCCTCAAAGACAAACTCATAGTCGGCATCGGTACGTTTTTCAACCGGAAGAGTTCCGGTATAATGGGTGCTGGGTCTGTTAATAAACTCATAATAGGTATTCAAATATTCCATTCGATAGGAATAAGCGTTAAACTCCGTGATCCCGCTGCGGACCGATCCGGTCAGCTGAAGGACCGCGCCTGCATACATCAGCACATCACCTATGCTGATAATCCCATGAATCGCATTGATGCCGATTACGATGTACACCAGCCCTGAGGCTAACTGGGTCAATATCATAACAATTCCCGTATAATACCCGTCGGTAATTCCCCACTTAAGATATACATTGCTGACTTTTTTCATCAGCTCTCTCATATGCTTGCTTAACAACGCCTGCATGGAATAAATTCTTATATCCTTTCCGTTTTGATAGTTGGTAATTAAGGAGATCAGATAAAAGGATAGGGAATTAATATGTTCATTTTTTTTGCCTACTTCATAATACTTTTTGTAGGATGCGGCGGAGAGTCGGAGACAGATCGTCATAACCGCTGCAAAGACAGCCAGTATTCCAAGGATGGACCAGAAGGAAACGCTGCTGCCATCGTTTGCATTTACCCGAAACAGAAGGCTCACCACGAAGACAAAGGAAAATAGAGTAGCAAATACCTGCTCAGCCATATTATAGATACTCTGTATCTGGCTGCCGATGCCTCCGGCGCCATTCTCCCCTCCTCTCACCCTTCGGATGGCATCCATGGTCTCCGTCTTTTCAAATTCCTCGTACTCCATAGAGAAAGCCTTGCCGGCAGTTCTAAGATAAATCGTATCATTGCAGGCATCCCCAAGCACTTCTATGGTCTGCTTGCAAGCCTGAGAAATCAGATTCAATACCAGGGTGCTGCTAAGAAGAATGACCACATACAGCACACAATCCTCGTAGCTCTTGCTTAGGACCAGATCAAGTATTTTCGAGTAAAATACCAATTGGATAAAAGGCTGGGCCGCACCGGCAAGAGCCCCCAGAATCATAATCCATATGATATTGGCGTGATCCTTTTTAATCAGCTTTAAAAAGTGGCTGAAATCAAGCCATATTTTCTTGAACTTCATAAGCTCCCTCCTTATAATACTTGCTCTGCACCTCAAACATCCTGGCATAGCTGCCGTTTTGCTTCATAAGTGCCTCGTGGCCGCCCTCTTCTACAATTCTTCCTTCCTCCAGAAACAGGATATAATCACAGAATCTGGTGGACGCAAGCCTGTGTGAAATGAATACCGAGGTTCTGTCCTTAAGAAGCTTTTGATAATTCTCGTACAGCTCACTTTCCGCTATGGCATCCAATGCGGCGGTGGGTTCATCAAGAATCAGAAGCTTTGCCTCCTTGTACAGGGCTCTGGCCAGCATCAGCTTTTGCAGTTCACCTCCGGACAGCTGAATTCCGCTTTCCTCCATATCCTTATTCAGATAAGTATCCATGCCCCGCTCCAGCTGCTCCACCTTGCTTTGGAGGCCTGATCGCTCCAATACCTCCTCTACCTTTTCTCTGACGGTTTCCTCGCAGGCAGAACCGCTGATATTTTCTGCAATGGTAAAGGAAATAGTCATCGCATCCTGGAATACAACCGCTATTTGTTTAAAATATTCCTTAATGTTTATTTCCTTCATATCGATACTGTTAACCAGAATGCGGCCCCGGGTAGGGCGATAAAATCCGCACATCAGCTTAACAAGGGTGGTTTTACCTGCACCGTTGATTCCCACCAGGGCCAGCTTTTCTCCCTTTTTGATATGGAAGCTTACATCCTTCAGCACCTCCTCCTCCGCACCTTCATAACGGAAGGATACATGGTCAAAGACAATATCCAGCGCCATGTCCCCATATTCCGGGCTCCTTTCCCGGGTATGGCCAAAATGCTTCTCTGCCTCCAGGAATTCCCGGTAATCACAGATGGAAAGATGAAAGCGTCCGATTTCCGCATAATCCTCAGTAATCTTTGAGAACCAACGGGCAAAACCGCTGACAATACCAAGATAGAGAACAAAATAGGATACCTCCAGTCCATGAATGAGAAGGTAGATCAAATAACCATAGCATACCCCGTCCCGTAAAAATCTCAGTATAATTCCTACCACATCATTGAGATAATAGCAGCTGCGAATTTTTGTCTTTATCCTTCTTATCTCATGATTGGCCTTTTGATATACACGTCCGATCAAATGATTCAACTGATAAAGCCGGATATCCTTGCCTGCTTTCAGATCAAATGCCTGCTCCTGAAGATACCTCTGGGTAACCTCGATCTTTGCCATGGCATCCTTTTTGTTATGCTCATACTGCTTTGCCCGATGAAAGGACAGCATCTGCAGCAAGGATATGATCAGCAGCAAAAGCAGAATCACCGGGTGGACAAGGCTGATAATGCATGCGTAAGTGATTAATCCCAGAATGTTCGACAAGAGGCTGACGTTTCTGTGCATAAAGCCTTCTATGCCACGATCATTGCTGCTGAGGCAATCCATGGCCTTTTCCATATCATTTCTTACCTTTTCCTTTTCCAGAAGATGATAGTCCATATGGAGGCATCTGTCTACCAGCTCTGTCCAGAAGACATCACACCGCAGGTCAATATACTGCATTCTGTTTCTGGAGATCAGAAAAGTGCTGATCGCTGCAATCACTCCATAGATTAGAAAGACGAGAAACAAAGTACCGGTAAATTCCGCTACGGCAACTTTCCTGGCAATCAAACCAACCACAACAGACGGAATTATAACAGCTCCAAAGGGTGTAAGGACATTGAAAATTACCTCCGCCACCCCATAGAGCACCATCGATTTACGGAACTTCCACATGTTCTTATACACATATGCATAATTACCGGCCATGGAATATGCTGTCTTCTGTTTTTTCTTTTTCACTTTTTTATCGACTTTCATGTTATCCTCCACCTTATCCCCTATAAATCAGATCTCCTATAATCCGCCATAGGAAAGCTTTGTTTTCTTTCATTGATCGATATATCAGGTATAACATAAAAACGGCTGCAGTATTAAAAAAATGCACGAACAGCCTGCTTTCGTGCATGAATGGAATGATTTAGGCACCAAAAGCACCTTTGATGATTTCGATACACACTTTTTGACGCTCAAACCACAGAATACAAATTACAACGGCAGAAGAATCTCCGTAACAAACACTCCCGGCTCATTCTTTCTGTTAATGAAACCGCCGTATTTCTCAACAATCTTATTAATGCGCTTCAGACCATGCCCATGATTTCCTCTCTTGGCTGTAATATATTCCTCGTCCAGCTTTCTCACGATCTCTCCGGTACCATTGGTTATCGTTATGTAAAGCTGTTTTTTTAAAACACCGATGTACAGCCGGATAAACCGTCCGCTTTCTCCGGCTTCAAGCTTCTCACAGGCTTCCACCGCGTTATCGATGAGATTGCCAATGAGGACACATAGATCAAGATCGGACACCGTAAGCTCCGGGGGCACCTCCGCCTTATAGTTTATTTCAATATCCCCTTTTAGAGCCAAGGATAGCTTGGAATTCAGAATCGCGTCCAGATTGACATTGCCGGTTTCAATCAGCGTATTGACCTTGTCCAGATCTTCTTCCAGCTTATCCAGATAGACCCTGGCTTCCTTGGCCTGGTCCAGCATCAGGTGTGCTTTCAAGGTCTGAAGATGGTTGTGGTAATCATGTCTCCAGCCGCGCATGGTCATATAGATATTCTGAACCTCACTCACCTGCCTGGATAATACCATATTCTGATATTGGGCAGCACTTTCCTCGTAGGTCTTTTTCATGTACCTCTGATTGCTTTCAGCAAGAAAATAGATAAACAGCAATACAAACTCATTCATTACGGTCAGACCGGGATATTGACAGGCGCCGCCGGCGATGATCAAAACCACCAGAATAAACAGCAGATGAAAGGCCGGCGACATCCGGTAATTAAATATTTGCAGCATCTCAAAGGAAAACAACACCAATAGAGTTAATATCAGCAGATTAGTATCCAGGACTTTCAGAAACCAATGCGCCGCCGCCCAGAAAGCACCTGCAGATAAGATGAGGAAAAGGGCCTTCCACCAGTGTTTTCTAACATCAGCCTTAACAATGCGCATTATATTATAAAGCATCAGGATAACCAACGGTATGAGCTTCAAAATCTCAATCATCCCAGTACTCCTCCTCTGTAAAAGCTGATGAACTCCTGATTTACCTGCTTATAGGCTCCTCTGCTCACAGGAATGGTATACCCTCCTTTTAGATGGCATTCCGCCTTCGTGATTTTCTCGATATGATGCAAATTGGCCAGATAGCTTCTATGGGTGGATACAAAGGACTCCTTTAGCTTTTCCGCCATCTCATTCATATTCATTTTGACTTCATAATTGGCTTTTTCCGTGTAAATATTAATATAATGTCCAAGCGCTTCCACATAGATAATATCGTCTAAATTCAGTTTTCTCTTCTCCCCTGTGCCACCGACTATAATATACTGCTTCCGTGCGGAGGCTCGGTTCACCATATCAAGGACGGGAAATAGCTGTTCCTCGGACAGAGGCTTTACAAAATAACGAACCGCCTGCACCTCATAGCCTTGAAAGACATATTCCCGGCTGTTGGAGAGAAAAGCAATCAGGACATTTTGATCTACCGTTCTGATGGCCCGGGCCAGTTCTATGCCATTCATGCGAGCAAGCTCAATATCAAGTATGATAATATCAAAGGGAAAGGTATCCGGATTCTCAAAAAGCATTTCCTCCGCGCTGCCATATATGGTTATTGCACAGGATACATTATTTCGGCTCTCCCACCTGGCTACCGCATTTTTTAAGAATATTCCCTGTATTGGTTCATCATCACAATAAGCAATTCTCATTTTGAATTTACCTCGTCCCGCAAACTATATTGAAATAATTTTATCATAACGCATGAAATAAAACTATGATTATCTTTTACACTCAAAGACCGGTTCGATCTTTGCCTTAATCCGCCTGACACCGGCGGAGGAGGCTTCTTCCTTCAGTATTATAAACTTTCCAAGTTCTTTTGTGTTGGATGCGTGAGGGCCGCCGCATATTTCCCTGGAATAGCCGGGAATGGTATACACCTTAACGATATCACCATACTTATGATCAAATATACCGACTGCTCCTGAACCTTTGGCCTTTTCCAATGGCATTTCTTCGTATATGACGTCCAGCTCTTGATGGATGGCTTCATTTACAATTCTTGATACCTCATTCAGCTCTTCTGCCGTCACTTTCCTGCCAAAGGTAAAATCAAACCGCAACCGCTCCTCCGTTATATTGCTGCCTCTTTGATATATGCCGTCTCCCAGCACCTTTCTTAACGCACCATTCAAAAGATGTGTAGCCGTATGCAGGCGGGCTGTT
This sequence comes from Bacillota bacterium, assembly GCA_023423045.1. Taxonomy (GTDB): domain Bacteria; phylum Bacillota; class Clostridia; order Lachnospirales; family Lachnospiraceae; genus Mobilitalea. Next base: position 107,773 of record JAFAGA010000102.1, read on the forward strand.
TGGACGCCGGTATCAGCAAGGCCTCCCTTAAATTTTCCTTCCGCACCCTGCCTTGATTTCTTCTGGTGTTCTATAAATCTTTGCTCAAAATCCATGGTATCTACCTTCATACCGCATTCATCTGCTAATTCCACGGTAAATTCAATAGGAAAACCAAAGGTATCATACAATCTAAATGCAAGTTCACCGTTTAATAATTCGCCTTCCTCTAAGGAAGAGAAATATTGTTCTGCTTTTTTTAATCCGGCATCCAGTGTTTTTCTGAATGAATTAAATTCTTTTTCCAATTGCTCCAGAATAAAATGATTGTTTTCTTCCAGCTCGTTATATACCTCTTTATATTGTTGTATGATTACCATTGCCAGATCACAGAGAATATTGTTATTAATACCAAGCTTTTTAAGCAATCTTATTGTCCTTCTGATCAGCCTTCTCAGGATATAGCCCTGCTCCGTATTGGAAGGTGTAATTCTCTTGGCATCACCGAGTATAAATGTAATTGCTCTGATGTGTTCGCAAATGATGCGAAAATTCCTTTTTGCATCATTGGAATCCGGAATATCCGCCAAACTTTTCAGCCTGTTCATTACCGGTATAAATAATTCGGTATCATATACATTATCCTTGCCATTTATCACTGTCAAAACCCGCTCCAGTCCCATTCCGGTATCCACATTTTTATTTTTCAGCGGTTGATAGGAGCCGTCGCTTTCCTTGTTGTACTGCATAAAAACATTATTCCATATCTCAACGTATTTACCGCAATGGCAAGCGGGTCCGCATTCCTTACAGCAAGGTTCTTTTCCTATATCATAGAATATCTCCGTATCCGGACCGCAGGGCCCTGTAAGGCCCACAGGTCCCCACCAATTTTCCTCTCTGTCATAGAAAAATATCTGATTATCTGATAGCCCTTTTGTTTTCCATACCCTGAAGGTCTCATCGTCTCTTGGAACTATTTCATCTCCGCCAAAAACCGTAACTGCAATCCGTTCCATAGGAATCTGCAGGATTGTTGTCAGAAACTCAAAGCTTAGGGAAATGGACCCCTCTTTAAAATAATCTCCCAGAGACCAATTTCCAAGCATTTCAAAAAAAGTAAGATGAGTATCGTCACCAACCTCATCAATATCACCTGTTCTTACACATTTCTGTACATTAACCAGGCGCTTCCCCTGCGGGTGCTTTTCCCCTAACAGATAGGGAACCAACGGATGCATCCCGGCTGTGGTAAATAAGACGGTGGGATCGTTGTCCGGCAGCAATGAAGCGGAACTGATTTCTTTATGTCCCCTCTCCTTAAAAAATTCTGCATACATTCTTCTTAATTCTTGTGCAGTCATTGTAATACTCCTCTCTGAATACATTTTTGAAATAAAAAAAGCCCTTAAGCTGATTAATTCAGCTTAGGGCGAACTATTATGTCCGTGTTACCACCTAAATTCAAGGATAAACTTGCACTCTGTCAGTACGGGGTACTTACCCGATACCGATTTCCTTTTAACGGTGGAAACTCCGATGAAGCCTACTTGGATTTCTCTGTTCGGTTCATGGCTCTGAGACTGCTTCCACGTTATTTTCGTAAAGATTCGCACCGCCATCTTCTCTCTGGGACTCCATTAACGTTTACTCTTTCTCTTCTTAGCCTTGCCATTTGAAATTACATGTAGAATATCATTATCAATTCCATTTGTCAAATAAAATTATTAAAAGCAAACAAAGGCAACTACTTTACAAAGAGAAAGCACCGATACCTCCGTACACAGCGCTTTCATTTCTTCGTATTCTTTGCAAAAGCGAAAACATTCCTTTCCTTGCAGGCCGTCACAATTATTTCCTTGCTTTATACAAAAGAACGTATTCCGACCGAAGCTCTTCCTGCCCGGGTGTTTCCAGCAATAAGGTCATCCTTTCCCCAATGCATCCCGGCAGTCTCTTATGGATCTTGGGACCGGCAAAGTTCGTTTTGGGTGCCAGGGGAGGATAGTTCCATTCCGCTAGCTCTATCTTTTCCTCGTCAAAAACCAGATATGCTTTTACTGTCCCTCCGGGAACACTCTCCGGGCTGTCATTTAATATCCAAAGCTCTGTGGTAAAGAGCTCTTCTTCCGTAAAGGTAAACTTCGGTATTCTGGCGCTGGCAAGTACGGGCCTTAAGGAATTCTTTACCGCATAATAAGCCGGCTTCGGAATATCCGGCCAGTTAATCAGGGAGTTGTTGGCTGCGGTAGGCCAGGGTTCGTTGTAGCACCAGTTCAGTGTCATGGAGCATCTCGGGGCCTGCCTTCTGGCTTCTTCATAGATGCATTTATACCCTTCACTTTGCAGCAGCTGTCCCCATTCCACCAGTTCCTCCAGAGAACCGGCTTCTCCAAAATATAGCTTTAATACCTCCGGCTGTAGCCAGGTGTCTTCCGTCCAGGCATGAAAGCCATGATGGCTTTCCCATATACCGCCCTCTTTCGGGGGGAACAATTCCTCTTCCGGTATAAAGGTTCTTAAATAGTCTGCCGAGGAAGGTCCGGGGCAGCCAAATTCCGTATAAGCTGTGTTTGTCGCCTGGGGCATTACCTGGAACACCTCCCTGCCGTCATGATAGTGGAACAGATAATTGCCGTGAGCCATTCCCATTAAGGGGGAAGTCATCAGAAAAGGTATTTCAGGATTCAAATGATAGCAGTTGCTGTTTAAAAGCCTCAGGGCCAGGGACTGATCCGTCATACCGGACCAGGAGTTAAACAGCTCATTTCCTCCGCACCAGATTGACAGGCAGGCATGGCGTCTTATTCTCTTTATAATTGCCCTGGACTCCTTATCAAGCACCTCCAGGTAATGGGGTGTCCCTTCGTAATTATTGCAGGCCAGGGGAAATTCCTGCCATACCATTAACCCCATTTCATCGCACAGGTCAAAGAAGCTTTCCTTGTTGATAATTCCTCCGCCCCAGGACCTGAGCATATTCATATTGGCATCTTTTGCGAGGGTCAGAAGGGTGTGATAGGTCTCTTCTGTTATGATACCGGGAAATATCTCGGGATTGACCCAATTGGTGCCCTTGCAGAAAATAGATCGGTTATTGATTTCCATGGTAATGGGCGGATTGCTTCTGGTACAGGGGTGCCCCTTGGGCTCCTCCCAGGCTCCGGGATGCATCACAAGCCGTACCCGCTTAAAGCCCACCCTTGCTGTCGCTTCATCCAGAGTTTCTCCGGATTCCGTGACTATCTGCAGGGAGGAGTGATAAAGATAAGGCTCTCCTTCTCCGTTCGGCCACCAAAGCCTGGGGTTCTCCAGCTCAGCCTCCAGGATGCACGCTTCAGCTTCCGGTTTCATCTCCTTCTGAAATACCACCCGGTCCGAGCTGTCGGTAAGCTTCCAAATCAGACGTTCCGGAAGAGCTCCGGCGATAGAGCACTCAAGCCGTACCTCTGCCTTCTTCAGATCGCCGCTTAACCGGTATTTCACCTCCGCATCCTGTATCCGGGACGCAGGCCTTTCCTCCAGATAGGTATCATCCCAAATACCGAGGGGTACCAGACGGGGATGCCAGTCCCAGCCATAGCTCACCGGCGGCTTTACGGACTGCGACGCCTGTATCTTACCTACCGGCGCCCCTTCCAGCTTCGGTATCGGGTGGATCCGTATCCTGAGCTTTTTCTCCTCGGTAAGCTTATCCGTAATTCTAAGCTCAAAAGGGGCAAACATACCCTCCTGCTCATAAATTATTTCCCCTCCCAGGATTACCTGGAACTCATAATCAATTCCTTTTGATACAAAATACAGCTCCTTGCCTGCGCTGTTTCTGCCGGAGGGCAGAATCGTCTCGTAGACCCAGTACACATCCTCCATCCACTCATAATCCTTCCAGTTGTCTCCATAGGTATACGCTCCATACCCTTTTGCCCTGGCATAATCAAGCTGTACGGCGCCCGGCACCACTGCCGGCACCATCTCCCCCGGCAGCGCGTCCTTATCCCTGGTATACCCCACCTGCCAGTCTAATTCCATTCTGTTTCTCATAATTATGTCCATGCCTTTTACCGCATAAATTGCTATGAAAATACCGGCACGGACTCGATCCCCCTTTCATTTATCTATCCTATTTCTTTCAGCCTTCCTCTTTCCCGGGTTTGCCGCGAACCCATGCAATGCTTCTGCTACGGCAGCCTTTTGATGTCCGGATCTGTAAAGATATCGGCTTCATCCCTGCTCCTGGTGGAAAATTCCGATATAACCGCTCCTTCTTCTCCTGCCTGAAACCAATGCAGCGTATCCGGATACAGGGTGTATTGCTCTCCCGGATTTAATATTATTTCATGCCATACGGTAAAATACGCTTCTCTGCCCTCAGGCACCCTTGCCGAAATGTGACTGCTTTTTTCTCCCTCCACATACAGATACACTTTTCCGTACCGGCACCGGAAGGTTTCTTCCTTCCCGGGTATCTCCCCTATGGCCGGATGCCTGTGCTCCGGGCAGGACTGATAAGGAAACAGCACCATTTCCTTGGCACAGCATCTCTCCGTATTTACATAAACCACCAGTTGAAGTCCGATCCTGTCCGGAATTCCCAGCCCAAAATCCGCAATTTCAAGCGCTTCCTTTTCTTTCTCTGTTACAGCTATCCCGGCTTTGTCAAAATAAGAGAATACTTTTTTCCTGGTTTCTTCCTTTTTAATCTTTGACACCATCTTAGCTTACCTCCATTCCTAAGCCTTGCTCAAAAATTCCAATATCTCGTCCATGGGTTTGATCCCTGCGGAAGCCCCCAGCTTCATCACGCAATGGGCCCCTACCGCGTTGGCAAAACGGCCGCATTGATATAGATCCCATCCCTGCAGTATCCCCGCAAGGAAGCCTGCCACAAACGAATCTCCCGCACCATTGGTATCCACCACAGTAATACCGGTAAAGGCCGGAACAGTATGTACCTCACCTTTATGATCCTTTATAAAGCAGCCGTCCTTACCAAGCTTAATCACCACAGTTTTGATCCCCTCCGCTATAAACAGATCCGCCATCTCTTCCGGCTCTGTCCTGCCTGTAAGCATGATAGCCTCTTCAAGGCTCGGTATAAATAAATCCAGCCAGGGAAGGCAGGGCTTTATTGCCGTCATCCATCTGCCGGAGGAATCCCATGCGGTGTCCAACGCTGTATAGATACCCTTCTTCCTGGCCTTTTCCAGTATTTTAGCTGTGGGGCGGCCATCCAGTTTCGGCAGCAACAGCGCTCCTGCCACGAAGAGTATCCTGGAATTTTCGATTACTGTGAAATCCACATCCTCTCCGCACATCTCCCCATTTGAGCCGAGGCAGTGCAAAAAGGAGCGTTCACCGGAGCTGTTTACCAATACCAGGGAGGCTGAGGTTGAGCAATTTTTATCCGTTTTTATGCCTGAGATGTCCACCTTCTGCCCGGACAGCTCAGCCTTTAGAAAGCCTCCGAACCCATCCTCTCCCACTTTCCCGATTACTGCCGATTTCAGACCCAGCTTGCTTAAATCAATCGCGGTATTCACCGCGCAGCCTCCCGTATGCAGCTGAAGCTGGTCCACAAGCTCCAGTTTCCCTTCCGCCGGAAGGGAATCCACGGACTTAGCCACTGCATCCGCTACCAATATGCCTAAACAGGTTACATCAATCATAGTTACCCCATCCTAATTTTCTAAGAATCATTTTTATATTCTTTCCTTCCATTCCGTCGTAATTCCATTTTGCCTCAATTTCAATTTGTCACATTTCCATTCAGGCAGAGATGGCTGCACTACCCTTATGCTTTATTGCTGCTTTCAAACAGGCGCATCTTGGATACAATCTCCTCCTTGATCCCTTTCACAGTCATATTAATAAGGTCGGGATAACTGACAGATGCTTTATCCTTCTCCGTAAGGACAGAGGCTCGAATGGTTCTAATGGCAGCAACAGACATATCTGTAAAGATGTTGACCTTACTGATCCCATTCTTGATGCAGTTCCTAAAATCCTGATCCGACAGCCCCGATCCGCCATGGAGCACCAAGGGAACCTCCACCAGGTCATGAATATCCTTCAGCCTCTGAATGTCCAGACAGGGCTTCACCCTGTACTCACCATGCGCTGTTCCGATGGCTACTGCCAGCGCATCAATCCCCGTTTCTGCAACAAATCTGGCAGCCTGCTCTACGTTGGTGTACATTTCTGCCGCTCCATCTTCTCCGCCGCCTTCCGCACCGCCTACATGACCCAGCTCCGCCTCCACAGAGGCACCCATCGCTTTTGCGATACGCACAATTTCAGCAGAATTTTTGATATTCTCACAAAAGCTTAACATCGATCCGTCATACATAACGGAGGTAAAGCCTAATTTCATGGCTTTTACAATAAGGTCAAAGGTCATTCCATGATCAAAATGCACCGCTACCGGCACAGACGCTTCTGCTGCCGCCTTTACCATAATCGGCGCCAGCATCTCCAGCGCGCCGTAAGGAATATGTACTTCCGCCAGACCAATAATAACAGGGGACCTCTCCTCCTCTGCGGCTCCAATGATTGCCCGAACCATCTCCAGATTAATAGTGTTGAACATACCGACTCCATATTTCTTTACTGCAGCATCCTGTAAAATCTCTCGTAACGTTACCAGCGCCATAATCAAACTCCTTTTCTGTTAATATTTACATTTTAGTCTACCAATCTAACATATAATTGAATTATATCATATTTATACAAAATATACGTGTAATATATATGTTATATATTACACGTATATTAACATTTTCTGCGCATTTTGTAAACAGTTTAAGTTATATAATTTTCTTGTTCCATCTTAATTGTAATATTTCTGCAAACAAATGTTATATTGACATCTATTATAACATTTGTTACAATCAATCTAACAAGCCAAGGAGGTACACCTTATATGCTGCAGCAGCGCAGACAGGCTATTTTAGACTATATAAAGTGTAATGGAGAAATTCGTTTAAGCAATTTGAAGATTCAGTATCCGGAGGTTTCCGAAATGACACTGCGCAGAGATTTGGATTATCTCGCAGAACAGCACCTGATACTGCGCACCCACGGAGGAGCGAAGGCTTTCATACCGGAGCCTGTGAAGATTGAACAGAATTATATTTTCTCCAAGCGCCTTACGGAAAACCCGGAAGCCAAGGCAGAGGTTGCAAGACTGGCACTTCCCTTTATTTCCGAAGGTATGAGCATTTACCTTGATGCCGGCAGTACCATGCTCTCTTTCGCCCGGCTGCTTCCGGATATTCCTTTTTACATTTTCACCAATGCACCTAACATAGCCATTGAATTGGCTTCAAGAAATCACCCGGAGATCGTATTACTGGGAGGAAAGCTGAAGAAATCCACCATCTCCCTGACCGGCCCTTTTGCCATGGATTGCCTGGATAAGGTTAACATTGATATTGCTTTTATCGCCACCAGCGGATTTTCCTCCGAAAGCGGCTTTACCAATGCATATATCAATGAATGCGAGCTGAAGCGAAAAGTGATGCAGCGTGCGAAAAAGGTCATCGTGTTAATGGATCACACCAAAATCAACAGGAGCCTCCCCTACACCTTCGCCGATACAGAGGATGTGGATGTGATTATAACAGATCGTCCCATGGAGCCGGCTCTGGCCTCCATCCTCTCAGATAAGGAAATACTAGTTATTACCGGTTAAAGCAACAAGAAAACTTACAATAAAATTTCCGAAAGCATGGCCTACGGTAGGGGATACCTATTATTTCTGACACGATAACCTATTGCCAAAATCATTTGAAGGTTATATACTTTAACTTCTCTTTGTACCTGTCTTTTACCTTCCTGTTGAACTTGTAAGTAATTCTTACAAGTTAAATTTTCCTGTAATTCGTTTTCTCCATATATGTTTTTAATATGTAAAGTAATATTCTGAGATGATGTCTGATATAACTCCGCTATACTCCTTTGGGACATCCAGATTGTAGCATCATCGAAGTATGTATCCACTTTTGTATCACCTTTTTCATTTTGATAAATCAGAATATTTCCTTTTGAACTATCCATATAACTGCACACCTTTCTGCTGCTCTAACTTTCATAAGACATGTTCCCTTTAATATTTTCATCCATCTATTCCATAAAGTAAGTATAGAGTATATCACACTCGCTTACATGAGAAGTTAAATTTCAAAATCAACTTCATTATGCTCTTCCTAGTTCTCCCTGATGAAACCATAACGGTCTGATGATTTCAGCATCTACCTCCTGCTCTTCTTTTATTTCCTTTAACACTGCATTTTCAGCTTTCTCATGAAGCGTCACCCTTCCGCCCGGTAACTAATAATATGGAGAACGCTCATCATGCATTGCTAAAAGCTTGTTATCGTTAATTATTTTTCATACATATCATTTTATTTTCTTCAACATTAATATCCTTTGCTATGACATCACATTTGGTCATCAGCAGAAAGTAGATATTTTTGTTTTCTTCACTCAAGCATTCATAGTTTGCCTGCCCCTTCGCTATTATTACATCTGCCTGTCGATAGGCATCTTTAAATTCCGTACTTGTTCGCTTCAGGACAGTCCCAAGAGATCCGTCTCCGTTATCTATGATTTCCGCATATTCATCAATCCCTACCGCATATGCATCTTCCGCGATAGAATCATTTACAACAGGCTCACCCCGTACTCCAAACAGTAATCTGACATCAGGATTCTGTTCTTTTATTTTCTTTAAAAGGAGCTTGTCCATGCAGATTTCCCCGCAATTATCACCTAAATACAGCAATACCTTCGCACTTAAAATATCTTCCATTAACATCCGGGAATCATCTATTGCCAATTCTAACTGTTCCATTTTATCAAAGCAATCATAGATATCTTCTAATAATGTATTGTGAATCGGATTGAAGTCTATGATATTTCCAACAATGGCATACCGCACTGCCAATTGAAACGCATTTGGGGCCTGTTCAATTTTCTTCTCAAATTCAGGCAGCAATTTCAAAAACAATGTATTATAGTGATTTCTGGTTTCTTTATAGGGGTCCGGGTTATTCGCATGTTTTTTTATCACGCCAAAAACCTCCCCTATAATTTCTGGCGTTGTTATCTCAAAATCCATTTTGCTAAGATAAGCAAAAACTTCTCTCAGTAACTCTTCCTTTGCTTTTGTATCCATTCCTGTTATATTTGCCACTTTGATCACCTGATTGACTACACATGGCAAGCATTTATCATGCATTTTCATAACCGTACCTCATCTGGTTTAAATAATTCGCGTTCTAAATCGCTTAATAAATTTATATTACCATAATATCATAAAGAAAAATATAAATAAATTAAATCCATCAAACAAAAGCCAAGCAAAAACCACCCATTAAAAGGCGATTTTTTGCTTGGCTCATATTTATCAATATGCTCATCTCTCAGTTAAGTATTTTATAGCTGCCGTTCATTTAATTTAAAACTTTAATCAAAGTAAATTGGATTTGATATCAACACCCTCATTTGCCCAAATTCCGGTATGAGCTTTCTAATTACCTCATAGCGACAGAACCTGGCATCTTCATATTTCCTCCGAAGCTCCAATTCTTTGACACCCTCCTGGCAAATAATTTCTTCCGTCCCGCGATCTGTAATTATGCAAATCATATCATTGGTTTTCAAATTCCAAAAGCGCATCGTTATCTCACTTCCTATGGAAGCAGTTTCTCCCAATATCTTTCCATCAGCCTCCGCATACAAATCCGGTCCCTTGACAGATAAGGAAACATAACTATTTCCATTTTTTATAGCCTGCGCTATATCTTCGTTTGTATTGGATTTAGCATAGACACAAGTACACGGTGTCCCCATTAGACTCAATACATCATGACGGTGAAAATCACTTCCTCCAACAATAGAAATCTTTCTATTATTTAACAGCTGTATATGCCACCATTCCAAACATTTCAGATTAGAGGATATCGGAAGCCCGCCATTCCAAACCTCTATCGCATCATATTCAAAGTTTTCCATACCCCATTTCCAACCGCAATTGGGACAGAAGGGATGATTTAGCACCAGAAGCGCTCCGTTCTTTTTCGCTTCCGTTAGTTTTTCCTGTGCCTCCGATAAGGAATTTACACAAAACGCACTTTCAAACGGCTTCTTTACACCAAGAAGCCCCGCATGACCTTTGTAATGGGTCCACTCTGTTCCAGGAATTACAGTAATCCCTTCCACCTCAACACTTTGAAAGTTATGGGCATAATTGTTATGGTCTGTCACAAAAATAAAGTCAAGTCCCAACTGCCTGCCCAACTGAGCAACTCCCGTTACAGACAATGTACCGTCAGAACCAAGAGTATGCATATGGGTGTCCCCTTTTAGCAGTCTGAGCTCTTTCTTGGTAAATGCGATATGATAGGTCACCATACAGCCACCATCCTGCACCTTATACGCGCCGATAATGATACTCCAGGTTCCCGCATCGGTATTCACCGCCGCAAAGCCCTGAGAGCTCTTTGCCGAGGAGATAAATATATTACTGCGATCCGATCCGGAAGATCCGATATAGCTCCCGCCCGCACCATTTAACCCCAGGTCAATGATATTAATTTCCCTGCAAACCGTGCTATTATCTTCTTTGGTTTCATTAAGAAATCTCATATACTCATATGAAATTTCCACCTTCTCCACATCTTCCGGTACTTCAAAGGGCAGCAGGAAATAGGAACCTTCTTCTTCTTTTTTTATGAAGCGCTCTATTTTTATTTCTATTTTATTCATGATCCTTTATTCTCCTCCCAAAGACTTCTTATTCCTTCGATGCTCCTAAATTCATTCCTGCAAGAAGGTATCGCTGAGCAAAAACATAAATCAACAGCAGTGGTATCGTAGATATTATGATAGTCGCCATAACCGCATTCTCCGGTGCGAAAGCAGTCCCCGAGGTTGAATTGTCCTGCAGGATCATCGCCTTTAGCATAAGCGGTAAAGTAAATTTATTCTGGTCTGTGATCAAGGTAGCCGGCAGCATAATACTATTCCATTTTGCAACATATTCCATAAAGAATACGGTCGCTAATCCCGGTTTTGATATTGGCAGATAAATTCCTGCAAAAATACGAAGTTCCGAGGCCCCGTCTATTCTCCCCGATTCTGCAAGAGAATATGGTACGGAGGTAAAATAGTTTCTCATTAATAATATACTAAACCCGGAAATTAATCCATTGACAATAAGTCCTGTATAGCTATTTAGTAAACTCAGCTGTTTATTCATCTGGTAGACCGAGATTAATGTCAAGTCACCCGGTATCATCATTGTCAGCATGATAAAAGAAGTAATAAACTTCTTAAACGGCAGATCCTTCTGAATCAAAACATAACCGGCAAAAGCGGATAATACCACCTGCGACACAACTCCTACCGAGGTGACAAAAAAGGAGTTAAAAAATGGCCGAAGCAATTTCGTTACCTTATAAACATATTCGTATCCTTCAAAGCTAAAATCATCCCACCATAGCTTAACTCCACTCTGTGTTGAACTAAGCGCCGTGGATGTGGATACAACAAATGCATTCCACATAGGAATTACCATAATAATAAAAATGCTTAACAATAGGATGCCGGCTATCGCCTTTTGAGGGATCGACAGTTCATTTTTTAATGCTCTTCTTTTTTTCTGCATAGTATCCCTCCTATTCACTGTAGGTGTCATCATATCGGGTTAATTTACGTACCGTAAACGATATAATCATAGTCGCTAATAATACAAGCGTTGCTGCCGATGTCGCCAGCCCGATTTTAAATTGAATGATACCATCGTTAAAAATCAGGTATAGCAAGTTTCGCACTTCGTCAAGAATGGATGAATTGGCCATTATAAATATTTGATCAAAATTACGAAGCACACCCATGGCTGCTAAAACGGCTACCACCTTCATCGTTGGGACAATATTAGGCAATGTTATTTTCATCATTTGCTTAAGCCTGGAAGCACCATCAATCGATGCCGCTTCGTAGATATTGGGATCAATCGAAACAATCGCTGCCAAAAACAGCGCCGCATAGTATCCCGCACCCTTCCATGCCCCGGTAAAAATCATAATTCCCCTTGCAAATGCAGGTTCCGCCATAAATACGATGGGTCGGAACATATCTCCTTGAAGCATTTTTAATATTCCGTTAACCAGTCCTGTAGGTGATAAAATGGTAATCCACAAGCCGCCGACAACTGCCCAGGATAATAGGTTGGGAATGTAAGTCACCGTCTGAATTAATGATTTAAAAACCTTACTTTTGATTTCATTTAGTAATAACGCTATTAAAAGCCCCCAGACGAACTGCAGAAGGAAAGTACCAATTCCAACAGCAAGACTATTCCAGAGCGCCTTCATGTAAAGCGGATTTTTGGCAATATTAATGTAATTCTCAATTCCTATGAATTGTGAACCGCCCAGGATTTTTACCTGTCGAAAGCTGTTAAAAATACCAAGGGCAAGAGGATAATATGAGAAAATCAAAAAATACGCAACGATTGGTAACAGCATAAGATAAATAAAGCGGTATCTTGCAACCCTTTTTAAATACTTGGAAGCCTTCACAAGCTTTTTCCTCCTTTATACGACATCCTTTTTATGTCTAATCCGATCATATAGTCCCTTATTGCAAGTCCCTCTATTCTATTTAAAAGGGAGCATTATCCCAGGATACCAGCTTTATATTTTCTTGACTGATGACCTTTTGCAGCTCATCATCCAACAGGAAACGGTATTCCCATATACGCTTCTGCCACTCTGGTGTGATTAACCTATAAGTACTATTCTCCTCGGAAGGATGCATAAATAATTCCGTAACACCTTCATCAACATTTCGAACGGCATTCAAATAGAAGTTTTTCAACTGTTCATAAGACGAAATATCCCGTATGGAGAATGGATTGGTTACGATATCCATCGGTAAGGATACACCTAATTCGTTTGCATAACTCACTGCCTTTGTATGTACCTGATCAATTTCCTCCGGAATATTGCCTTGAAATATGGCCTTCAGGTACTTCTTAGATTTCGGAAACCGAAACGGCAATCGCTTCCTGAGACAGATCTCAAATGCCTCTTTCAGGAATGACCTGCCGTTAAGACCATAAAGTGTCCCGCAATGACTATCCATATGGGTAGGTTGATACCCCATATCCTTAATAAAATGATATTGGGCTTCAAGCTCAATGGCAACCTCCTGCTCCTTTGCATTTTCATAGAAGATATCCTGATCCACATGAAAATTACCGTCACCGTCAAGCAGCGACGGGATGATATTCCTGGGTGCGATACCCCTCCACTTTTCCTGCATAAAATCAGAATTTAACATAGCATGAAGCCCCATCCTGATCCTATTATCCTTACTTGCCCGGTTGACCGCGTTCCGTGCTTCCCTGGCACAAACCATTACGGTAGTGGAAGTGATTCTTCCCTCTCTGAATAGATGTTCAATTGCATCATTTGCTTCAGTACATAAACCAAAATCATCCGCATTTATAATAAGGTATCGTTCAGACACAGTATCTCCTTTCTATTCTCCCGCAAGCGGCTGTACTTTCTTTGTATTTTTAGAAAAACTTAAAAACCGTGAAAATATACAGCCAATAATAATTAAAACAAATGGAAATATTGTTAGAAGGAACCTCGCTGCGCCGCCGGGATTATCTCCCGGAATATCCCCGCTTTCAAATCCGTAGATTTGAAATACAAGAAAGAAAGCAAGACTGGTAAAAAGGCCATTTAATCGATTCATAAAGCCGGAAGCACTGATAAAAATCGCTTCCCGACGCTTTCCCGATTTCTCCGAATCTTCATCGATAATTCTTGCTCCGATCAAGTCCATTGTAGATATTACACCGGCAAATCCAAAACCTACCAATGCACTCGCAAGAATTGCAGTGATTAGGGAATTAGCAAAATAGAGCGGAACAAAGCCAGCCCCCAGGGTCAGCAGTGCAATTCGCCATATCGGAAGTACGGAATATCGTTTGATCAGTTTAGCCCAAACAGCAACTGCTGCTATGGCAATAATAAGAACGGTAGCAAATAAAATAGTTGACTGTCCGTCAGGTATCTTAAGAGAATATTTCGTATAAAACGGAATGGCTGCTAAAACCAACGACATCGTCGCGCTATAAAAAGCATTCGCCAGACCGGCAATCCAGAATTTCTTATTTCTGAATAAAGATTTAAGACTGTCCCATAGCTGCGGCTTCTCACTTTTCAGATCTTCCGGATTCTCGCGGCAGCCAAAGGTGGAATATAGGATTACACCTGCACCCAATACTCCGTATATAACTGCAGTCAAAGGATATCCTATCTTACCGGTAACCAGAGGCGTCAGCGCAATGCTGATAATCATAGCCACCAGCTGAAATGCCTGTCTCATGGCATTCGTGCTCGCTCTTAAGGCGTCCCCCTTAAACAACTCCGGAAACAATGCGCCATAATTGGCATTCACCAGAGAATCCAACGTTCCGGTTAATATGTATATTAATAAAAAGTAAACAAACAGGGAATCCCCCTTAAGAAAGGATGGAGTATTATAAAACGCGATCAAGCCCAGTGCAAGTAACGGCGCACCAATCACCAGCCAGGGTCTTCGTCTTCCCCATTTCGTCCGTGTTCGATCTGAAAAATATCCATACACCGGATTGTCAATTGCATCAATAAATGTGTAAATCAGTAATACCAAGGAAAAGGACGCTGTGCTCAGACCAAGTTTATCGACATAATAAATTGCTGCATATGTTTTAAACATATTGACAGGAATAGAAGTGCCAAACATCCCTATTGCGTAACGAATTGGACGTGTTTTTAACTCTGAAGTCATGACATTATTCCTTTCTGATTTAAAGTTTCTTTCTTCTAATACCTTATGTTTCTGAACACACAGCGGAAACAACAAGAGCAGGCTCGCACGGATGTCCCCCCAAAAACAAGCCTGCTCTCAATGAAATGCTACCTATTACATAGCAAATGCTGATTTCTCCGGTTCTATACCGGTATGTAAAAATAATCTTTCTTACCGATCTGTTACACCAAGAGAAACAAGTTCATTCCTCATACTTTCAAGACCTTTTAATACAGGAACTTCTCCCTTAATAATTTGAATTCCCCACTTACCAACGGTTGTTTTATAATCTCCTTCATTAGGAATTGATAAATCAATTGTTGCATAATCACCATAGGATACCGCTTCCTCAACACCTGGATTATAGCCAAAGGGATGTGCAAAATCCTTTTTAATCGGAAATGGTGCGCCATGGTCATTACCGTGGGTTTTCCCTACTTCAGTCATTTCATACTTACCATCTGTTACTGTATAATCATGATCTTTAATGCCTATAGAAAGAAGTTCTCCGCCTTCCTGTGTTGCAAAGTATTCTAAAACTTTAATTGCTCCATCCACATTCGGAGCATTGGCGGGAACACCAAATAAACTTGCACCGCCCTTACATAACATATAGGAACCATCCGGTGTTTGAACGCCCGGTAAAGATACAATCTCATATGCTTCTGCGGCAACATTGCCAGCCAAAGCATTCGCATTATGCAAGCCAACCCATGCGGCCCAATCCACAGTCACAGCCGTCTTCATGGACGCTGCGCTCATCTTGGATCTCATGTCATTGGACTTATCAACAAAAGCACCCGGATCTAATAGTTTTTCATCATATAACTTCTTGAACCACTCCCAAACCGGAGCTGCTTCGTCGGTTGAATAAGGTGCGTACTTCTTTCCATCCGTATCAATTACAACACCTGATTTCATTCCAGCGGCTGCCATCCAGGGCTGAAGATCCCATGCATCTGCCATAACTGCATTTAACGGATAGAACTCATTATCTGTACTCGCTTCTTTTAACTTTTTAAAAACATCATAATACCCATCTAATGTGGGGGTAATTGTCTTATAGTCTATGCCTGCATTTTTAAGCATAACATTATTTAATGCAACAACTCTATGTACTTCTTTCTTATTAAAGCCTGCATATACTTTTCCATCTACCGTGATATCAGCCCATTCTTTTTCATCTATATTATTAGATAATATTTCAGATGCTTTCACGCGGTCCGTGATATCAAGCAGCGCATCCTGACCAATCAAATTCATATAGTCGCCGGCACCAATATAAATTAAATCATATTTCTCTCCGCCATTCAACTTCTGCATTAGAATCGTGTTGTAGTCTGATGCCGGTTTTTCAATTTGAACATCAAGGCCTGTCGCATCGCTTAAGGCTTGCTGGAATAATTGCATTTCTGCGTCATCCTTACCGCCCGTTACATTCATCATAATACGAACCGTACCGCCGGCCTGTGTATCTTCCGATCCTGCACCATCTGTTTTCGTGCCTTCGTCTTTGGTTTCTGCTCCTTTGTCTTCTGTAACACCCGTTGGCTTCGCATCGGTGTTATCCGCCTTCTGTGTACATCCGGTTAACAATCCCCCCAGTATTGTCACAAATAAGAGCACCGAAACTAATTTTCTTAACTTCATAATTCTCCTCCTTATGGATAGTTTGTACATAGCTTACAATAATCCAGGCTCCCAAATACCGTATTACATTTTTATTATATGTTTGCCATAAAAGTATAATATCATATTGAATATGTTTTGTCAACTTAATATATTTATCCTCTTATTTCACTATTTTTTTGTTTAATTTGAATATAATTTCAGCTTAAGCTTTAATATATAAAAATATATCATTATAATTTTAAAAATCATTAAAGGTCTATATGTAATTTTTTTATCAAATTATATTTTTTGATATTTTATTACATTTATAAATTATACTTTTTAATATTTATTGCAATAATTTTGTCCATTTTTTTAGCATCATCCTCTTTTAAATAAAAGAACTGATACAAAACACATAAATATTTCATCTTCATCAAATGTAATATTAATATATTTCGCATCAGTCTCATCCATAGGCTTAAAACTTATATCATGTCGAACCCAACTGTACTATGTTGTTTTCCCCTGTTTAAAAATGGCCGGGACAACATAATCAACAGCCGGATGCACCATATCTTGTATCAGCAATTTCAATGCCAGTTCAGCAATGGATCTTTCGTCCTGCTTCATATGGGTAAAATAATATCCATCGGAAGCTTGATAATCTTCATCAATACAACAGATCTTTAAATCCGTTCCGATGCTAATTCCCAACATTCTTGACGCTTGAACTACCGATGACATCATACCATATTCCGTACATACCACTCCATCCAGGTTTCCTCTTGTTTTCTCAAAATATTGACATATACATTCCGTATCTGCCTGCGTCTCCCTATCAAGAAAATTCGTCTGATCGTGGTTAAGTACACATTCTTCCGCTGCCGCCAATTTAACTTCTTCCATTCCAGCGTAAAACCCTTCTCTTCTATCAATCACAGAGGTAGTGCCCATTGCATCAACCGTAATTAACCCAATCTTACGACAGCCTCTTTCATAAAGATGTTTCACTAAGGATTTTATCGCATTCTTTCCATCCGTACTCACAGTGGAAACCGGAATTCCATGCAATCTTTTATCGATTAGAATCACCGGAAAATTTTCAACAATCAATTTCAATATTGCTGTGCTATAATGGGCCCCGTGACAAGGCATAATAATAAGCCCCTCTACGTTAAGAGCTAACAAATGGTCGATTTCATCCGTTTCCTTTTCCCTATTACCATAAGAAAATCGAATGCACAGTTTATAGCCTGCCTTCTCCGCTTCACGATCCAAATGATACATCATATCAAGTCCAAAGGGCGAAGCAACATGCTCCAGTACAAGTCCTATCAGCTTTCTCTTTTTTTCCTTCAACAAAGCTCCCTTTAATTCGCTCTCCTGATTATGATCGTCGCAATTTTCGGTTTCCCGGGCATCTTCTTCCTTTGACAATTCCGGAACACCAATCGCATCCCCCATGACATAAGTACCCTTTCCGGGAACCCTCCGAACCATCCCATCATCAACAAGAAGATCCATTGCCTTCTTCACTGTTATTGTACTAACTTCATATTCGGTACAAAACTCTTCCTCGGACGGAAGCTTACTTTCCCTCGGAAAGGTCCCGTCCAATATTTTTTCTTTTATCCCCTCATAAACCTGTTTATATAAAAACTCGTTTCTCAATCCAGCACCCCCATCACTTCACTTTTCCTGATACAAGAACCCTCTGAATAAATTGCAAAAATAACATTTAATAGAATAATAATATAATCAGCAAAATTAATCAATCACTCTGTTAATTAATAGTGAGATTTATATATACAAAATTCACAGAGAGTCCTTCGTGATTTGAAAGGAGTATATTCCATACGGTTTCACATGAAACTCTAGTTTTTCACTGCAGCCTTCTCCTGATGGTGTATTTTTCAAATCAATTGGCGTAATATTGCAGCCCTTTACACCTATCCTTCTCAAAGCCTCTTTCCCCGCAAGGTCTTTAAACCTTAATATCAGACCTTCGTTTTTGTATCTCGCATTAATCAATTGCATATGCTCAGGAAACCGGACAAGTTCTTTCTCTAATCTATTACCGGTGAGTTCAACCCCCTCCGTTAATACAGCTGCTCGTTCCATAACCGCTTCCTCTTGTGCTTTTTCAACCCCAAAGAGCATATAACGATAGCTGAGATTACCGCCAATCCATTGAGGGAAATTCGTTCCCCACATATTATTAAATAAATTAAAGCAAGCAACGGGTTCCTTCGGCTCCCTGTAATCCTTCTCATAATCAAGAACCCCTGTACCACCCAAAGAAACCAGCGGCGTATCTTTAGCGATAATACATAATCCATTTTGTTCGTTCATCATAGTGATATAATTTTCTAAACAGTAGAATATGTGATTTGCACTTTCTTGAATATCCGTTGACGGATCTATGGTAACATTGGATTTATTGATTCTATACCTGGCATCCTGCTGTGCAAAGGGAAATAAAAGTGTGCCGGATTCCACAAAAGGTGTCTCATTTTTATTGTCCAGATGCAGGCTTACAAACAATTCTTCACCCGCCGGCGGCAGTATCACTTCAAGTCTTATCCGCTCTGCATCACCATACTTTTCGGCACTTTCTTTCGTTTGATAAAAGAAAGTAACCGTATCCTTGTCAACGGAATACGATTGATATACCGGATGATAGGTTCTATGGTCACATTCCGGATAATTCTCTCTGCCAAAATCCTTAATTCCCCAATCCGAAAAACGGTAGGCATACTTTTTTAAATATGATGTAATATCTTCGGCGCTATATCGATGGTACTGATACGAGAACACCGCCTTTTCATTCTTCTTACTCAATAATACTGCAGCTAATTTCTTATCATATAATTCAAATATGTTACCGGTACTTTCAGAGAAACGCAGCAAATATCTATGATTTTCAACCGTTGCAACAGAACCCTCACTTTTTATTGTTAGGTTCTCTTCTTGCCCCGAAGCCTCTGTAATTTGAAGTAAAACCGTGGTCAAGGGAGGGATATCCTCTACATAACACGCCCACTCATCATATATCTTTGTTATGGGCAGACGCTTTCCCTTCATTACTAACCCACAGTCCGAAAACTTCTTTATCCCAGCCGGTGCTTTTGCCTTCCAATTCATCCCAGATAGTTCTTTTAATGATACCCAGCCGGTATAAGCAGTATTATTTGGATTAAATACAGAGATATTATCACTCTCACCATCTTCCAGCAGTATCTTTAATTCATTCATAACAGAGCTGCTCTGAGCTGCCCTGTCTTTCTGCTCCTGCCAGGAAGTTTCCATAAATCTATAATTATCCTGCTTTTTGGCCTCTATAAAGTCATTTTTTCTATAAACCCGCTCCGGACCAAGCCATGTCTTCACGTCTGCACCCCAGGTATGCTCTTCAAATAGATTCACCGCTTCATAATAACAATCTTGCTTCTTTTCTATTTCTTCTGATTTTTTTTGGGATCCCTCTATTATTTGTTTTGCATATATCGCTTGTAATCGTTTGCTTTTTTCTCGTGCTTCCCGAATAGCACCGACTTCCAGCGGATACGCGCCAACACCATGAATCCATGAGTCTGCAAGATCTTTCGTAATTAAAGGCACATTACTTAGATCACTTTTCAATAGCTCTCGATAAAAATCATCCATTGTCCCACATACCACTTCAGCATCCGGATATTCATCAAGTATTGTTTTTACCATCTTGTCAATCACTTCAGCGGATTGCGGACCCGAATTATCATGAGTATGCATGAGCGCCATCCATACCGGATACTCCCAATCCTTCGGCGGAAGCAGCGAAGTACCATATCCGCCCTTACTATACATTGTAAGGACTGATTCTCCGCCGGGAGCCTGCCATTGAAACAGAAAAGGCACGTTCGGAGGAGTGGAGAATTCATTACAGCCAAGATGCAGAAAACGAACACCCGCACCGCTTAATATAGCCGGCAGCATAATGCCATGCCCCGGAACATCTGTCATTTTCGCTGAGATTGGATCGGGTTTATTGTAGGCGAGAGAGAGCTCACGCCCATATCGCAAGCCTTCAATAACATTCTCGGCACTGCAAAAATCCGTATGCGATGTAAACGGCAATGCATGCCATACAATTTGTCCATTATTAATCAATGAGTCCAATTCCTTCTTCAAATCACTATCGCATCGCTCAATCATTATTTTAAGCGGCCAGGAAGGCATGGTCCATACATACTTTTGCTTTTCCATATGTTGCGTAGCTTTGCACGTGATAATTACATCCTTTAACATAGAAGCCGCATATTCATCAATAACTTTCGATGATAAATTAGTAAACCCTATATCAAAATGTGTTTTAAATACAAGTATAAATTTCCTGACCATAGATACCCCTCTTTTGACTTATATTAGATTCCCTTGAATCTCATTGATATTTTCTTTTGTAGTGTTGAATAATAAGAAACGTTATATAATTGCAATATTATATTAAATATATGTTTTATTATATGTTATCATACTTAGGATTGCCTGTAAACTGTTTTTTAGCACGATGCCCTCTCTATAATATAGTGGTTTACCGTATCAACTCTTTGAATAATTACATTTTTGCCCTATATATATTTTGTATATACGGCTATTTTCCCCACACATCATATTATTGCTGTTTTTTGTTGACAGAATCTAATTTCAATTACCATTTTATAAAATATATTGAATATATTTCATAAATAGTAAAGTTCCACTTTTCTATAAATTTAAAACATTCTTTAAGACCACCTTGATGACTAAGACCAAAAGATAGCAAATAATGAAAAACCGACAATTTCATTTCTTTATAGCGGTAAAATTAATAATAGTTGGTAATAAAAATGCTTCAACTCCCTATTTATTAAGGAGTTGAAGCATTTCTACGAGAGGCGGCTATCAGAATTATACTATCTTAAGATCATATACATACCATGAGAGCCGGTAAAATCAGGGCATCCATCACTCTAATCCAAGCGAGAGATAAATTCGTATATTATTGACACCAAAAACAATACAAAAAGGAGGTGCTTATTAAGAGAGGTTAATACAATAATGCTGTTGCATTACACCTTCATATATATTTTCACTTGTTAATATACCACCACAGCTTCCATTGACCCTCGTTTCTCCAAAGTCAAAATACTCCTGCTTGTATTCCAGGATTTCCTTTTCTAAAGCTTTTGATGGTTTGACTAAAAGCAAATTGTTTGTCAGGTCTTCCACTCCTTATTTAAATAATTTTCAGCTCTTGCTTGTAAAAAAAACGAACCAACCTAATTATGTAAAGCAGCTCTTGTTTATATTTTCTTTTTTATGATAGCATACATTATTGTAGGAAAGTCTGGTTCGATTGCTGAAATGCCGCTGTCGAGCAAAGTTAAGTTGCTTTCTGTAATCTCCTTTGACAAGGTATCAAAACTGACTACTCTGCATGATGTTCCTGCAATGTATAGTTCTTTACCTGTTGCTTCATGTGTTCTTTTTTGTAAATCAAAAGCCCGAGATATATCAGTTTTTCTTTCTTCCGTTCCATCACCAATAGAGCATATTAAAGCAATTCCTGATTCACTTAATTGATTATAAATAAACTCGTAAAAAGATTGTCTATCCTCATCTTGCACCAACATATGCTTCATAATACTTCTTTGTTTTTTCCATACATATCCCTCCTGCCTCAAATACAAATATTATTACTTCACTTTTGTGACAATGCCTTTGCATACACTTGCATAGAAAGGAGAGTTATCAATCTCTGATGGTTGGTTGCGCCTAGTTTGCACCTAATTATTTCTTAAACAATTGTTAAGTTCCAGTATTCTATCACCAACATCTTCAGGGCAATGAGCATCCGATACTGTAATGATTTTCACATTATTATTACTCATTATTTTTAGCATTTCCTTATCCATGCCTAGTGTGGCTGTATTAGGACAACGTCGAAATACTCCACTATTTTGTTCTGCGTACATATTATTTTTAGAAAGCTCCTTTGCTAAACTGGCGTAGTATTCTGTTAGAGAATATGATGGTTTATGTCCAAAAAGTTTAATCGCATCGGGATGAGCTATACCGTCATATATGCCACTTTGAGCAAGTGAAACAGATGTTTCAAAATATCTATGATATATTTCATCGACATTAATTCCATTCCAATGCTCCTCCTTATGGTCAAAGGCAAAATTATCAACAAAATGAACACTACCCAGCAAAAAATCAAAATCTTTATCTTTAGTTAATTCTACAACTAAATCTTCAAACTCTTTAAAATAGCATATCTCAAGACCAAACTTAATTTTAACAGGGAATTGATTATTTCTAATTTGTTTGATAAGTGACAAATATTTTTCCAGTTTCAGAACTCCTGCATTTCTGTGAAACCATGTATCTACATAATTGCTATAAGCACAAACAGAATCGTACATAGGAACAAATTCTTCAAACCGATAACAATGCTCAAGAAGCCAAATCTCACCTAATTGCTTTTCAACTGCTTTGTTAACAAATTGATTTACCCATTCATACGTATATTCTCCTCGTTCAATATGAATATGACCGTCTACTATACTACCACTTCCTTATCTATATTTTGTTAGAGGAAATACCTTCACGAATTCTAATTTATTTACTTTTCCATAATATCATATTTAGTAAAATAATTAAACTTTATTTTCCAGTAGTCTGTGTACACCATAACAAAAATTGATACCCAAAACAGTACTCCCCCGAAGAACGTGGAATCAAAACAACGAAGGATCCATGCGCAGCATGGATCCTTCGTTGTTTTGATGTGGGGATGATGCAAAAGCGTCGCAGACCCCTCGGAGAGCGAGCAGGTCAGTCGTTAGACTGCCCTAGTGAGTGTTAGCACAGATATTATGCTAAATAAAAAAATATTTTTGCTAAAAAAGTAAGAAAAAATCCTTCATTTTAAAATCAACAATCATTTTATAGAGGTAGTTAACATGCATGTACCGTATCAACACAATCACAGAAAACTGGAGAATAGTTCGAATAAGAACATTCAAAAGTCACTTTCTAAATTTAATACCTATCTGGTAAATAATCTACAAGATAGAGAAACATTTATGAAAGCATTTTATCGTTTACGTGATAACGGTTTGTTCAAAGGACAATTAAAGATACAAGGTGATGCTGATAAGCAAACCTCATTTTAGACTAGAATTACGGATGAAATGTGTTTCGAAAGCATGCATATTCAGCTATTAAATTGCCTTTTACCTACTTGTACTAAATATTTCAGCAATAAAAAATCTCTAAACCTTAGTATTTTCAAGTTTTAGAGACTTCTCTAAGAGAGGCGACAACCAGATTTGAACTGGTGATCAGGGTGTTGCAGACCCATGCCTTACCACTTGGCTATGTCGCCGTATTATATTTCTAAGCTCCCCGAGTAGGGCTCGAACCTACAACCCCACGGTTAACAGCCGTGTGCTCTACCATTGAGCTATCGAGGAATACATGACAAATGAATTGAGAAACAATTCATTTGCATATTTTACAATGAATCACAAAGCTAATTGTTGATGTTCTTCCAAATCATATGCTTTTTAATTCGTTTGTATACTCAAATAATAGAAAAAACAGAAATCCTATTCAGGTTTTTCTGTTTTATATTGACAAAATACTACACAAGAAAATGTACATCCAAAGATACTTCTTTTCCAAAAGAATGCCTCATCCTTACGAATGCTTCATTCTCCAACAAACCTGCTTAGGTCAAGCCCTCGACCGATTAGTAACAGTCAGCTCCATACGTTACCGCACTTCCACCTCTGTCCTATCTACCTTGTCGTCTTCAAGGGGTCTTACTAGCTT
>JAFAGA010000021.1 GCA_023423045.1 Bacillota bacterium
AACCTCAGACATGTTAGATAAATAGTAACTTCTGATTAAGGATGAATTCCTTATTCAGTTACAGAATAAAAAGATGTTAGTAAGATATAAGCCTTGTTGGCTATATCATTATTATACAAGGAGGAAATATGCCGTTTTCAATAAGACTAATCTGTAAAGATACTTGGATTATTCATGGTGAAGGATGTGACTGCTATCTTTTAGAGGGACAAAAAGAGGCGATTATGATTGACGCCGGAGGCTCCCCGGAGAATATCAGAGCCTATGCCCAGTCATTTACTACCATGCCGTTAAAAAGAGTGATCAATACCCACAGTCATTTTGATCATACGGGCGGTAATGGCTTTTTTGAGGAAGTTCTATGCACAGAGAAGGTATCAAGAAGTGCGAAGAATACAATGGGTGAAAATCCGGACAGGTATCCTTTGGAATATACCTTTACGTTGGTGGAAGATGGAGATGTAATCGATCTTGGCGGCAGGTTACTAAAGATAATTGAACTTGACTGCCACAGTCCCGGAGATATCGCAGTGCTGGATATGACCGGCCGCATGCTTTTTGCGGGAGATGAGATCGAGTCCGGACAGGTTTTGCTGTTACCGGGCTATGCAGAGCAGTCAGGACAAATTCATGCCAGGACGGCAGCTTCTGTGGAAACCTGCCTGCGCACCATGAGAAAATTAGAAGCAATAAAGCCGCAATTTGATGCGATCTATCCCTCCCATAACGGGAGTCCTATTTCTGCTGACTACATAGATTGGTTCATCACCCTTTGTGAAGGAATCATCCGGGGCGAAATTGTGGGAAGGAAGGATTGCTCCTCCCGGTCTTACAGCATAGCAGAAACTCATTACCCCTATCCCTTCTCGCAGTACCTTCGCGGGGAATATAAAGGAGCTTCGCTGGTATATTGCCGCAAGCTCATAAGAGATCGGGATTATGAGCTTGCGGATATGCTTTTGCCAGCTACTCCACTGCATATTATATCATCCTATTATGCAAGCCGTTAATTAGTAAACTACTTTGCCGTTTTATTGATAAAATCAATTTCATACTGCTGTTCACCGTATTTTCTTTCGTTGTCAGTAATCGTACCCTCTGTGAGGGTGATACGCAGAACGACCGAGTTCGGATTGTCTTCGTCGCCAACTTCATCGAACCAGTCGAAGCTTTTTTTGAATTTCGCTCTGATCTCCGCATTCTTCTCGTCCTTGACCCAACCGAGGTTTTCAGCCATGCCCTGGAAAGCGTACCAATCTAACCCAGCGACGGAAACCTCGTTGTTCTTCTCGATTTGCAGCATTTTATTTTTCTTTGCATCCGTAGAAACATAAAATACGCCGTCTTCATAATAAGCGCAGACCATACGGACGGCAGGGCGGGGATTACCGGCAGCGTTCGGGGATAGTGATATTGTCGCAAGGGCAATAATTTCCTCTTTACCATTTCCGCAACGTTCTTCCATAAGTTTCATCGCATTCTCGTATTTGCTCATTTTAATTCTCCTTTAAAATATATTTATTTTATGCTATAACTATCGTCAGTCCCGGTAAGCATGATCGTCTTTTCGCAGGCATTGAATTAATCTCACCTGCTCATAATAACGTAGCATTCTTGTAGAAATTCCGTAATCCCTTGACACCTGACTGATTGTTTGAAGAACCGTATCATAATCCCATTTCTTTTTCTTGCTTTGAATATAAAGTACGACACGGTGTCAGAGTCAAGAGGTTTATACAAATATGTGTATTTTATTCTGCCAAATATGGGTTATATAAATTTGATACGCTATCTATTTCTCTGCTTGACAGAATGCGGTACGAGTATTTTTGCAAAAGAAAACCCTGAAAGCCAAATAAACAAAGACTTTCAGGGTGATCAAGAGAGTGCAGTTGAGGGGACTTGAACCCCTACCCACGTTAAGCGGACTAGAACCTGAATTCTGTGAGTCGGTTATTTGGGATTATTTTGTGTTTGAAAAAACCCTGTTTTATGGGCTTTTTTCAATATGAATTCTTTTGTTTTGGAATATTTCTATGGGTTTTTATTGGCGTTGCATTCCAATTGCATTCCAAAGTGCATTATGTGTAAGAGCAACCGGTACTAATTCAATTCAATTATTCCTAACTGCAAAAATGCTAATGTCAGCATACTAAATATTTTGAATCCGCTGCCAATAAGATATTCCTTTTCCTGGAGGTTAAATATTTCATGGCATGAAGAACGAAAATCATCAATGTCCCATGTTATACCTTCAGCATTAAGAAATTCTGCAAACTCGATTGCAGCGTTTACCAAAGTATCCTCAGATATCTTATTTAGCTGTATCTTACGATTTTCGCTAATGAAGTGCTTTGCTTCACTTCCAAGATGAAAGCGAAGATTAAATGATCCAGTACAAAAATTCGATATAGTATATGCCTCAATACTAGGATAACTTAGGAGCAGTTGCCCTGCATGAAAGCCGGTATCATTTTCATAGGGATTATTTAAAGTCTCTATATAGGATCTAATCATCTCTGCATCTGTATTTGACTCGGGATCTCGGTCAAATAAGTAGTAAATCGCAGACTTATCGACTGGAAACTGATATTT
>JAFAGA010000037.1 GCA_023423045.1 Bacillota bacterium
TCACTGTCACACTCCTCTGTCTGAACTGCTTTAGCAATAGTATAGGAGGACAATGTTTAGTATCCATGAAGTAATTATTAAGAATTATTAAGATTTCCTCCGAAAGAGGCAAAAGAGAGCATAAAAGGTTAAATATCTTTAAAATTGGCATTCCGGTACTGTGTTGGTGTAACAATGGTCAGGCTTTTGAAGTTCCTTAAGAAAGAGGTCAGTTCACTGAAGCCGCATTGCAGAGAGATATCATTTACCGACAGAGAGGTTTCCAATAAGAGCCTTTTTGCCTTTTCGATCCGCAGCGAGGTGACATATTTGATGGGAGATACGCCGTATTTTCGTTTAAACTGCTGGCTAAGGTTATTAATTGAGATATCAAAATGTTCGGCAACGTTTCCCAGGAAAAAGTCAATCTCATCGTAATGCTCATTGATATAATTGATTGCAGCATCAATTTTCTCCTGCGGATCAGAGGCGGAGACGGTTTTCATCTGCTTGCTGATTTCGTCATAAATATTTTGTACCAACAGCACAAGATCAGCCTTGCAGATGCTTCTTTCCAGTTTTGTAAGACTGAGCCGCAATTCCTTTTGAGAAACGTCAAAATCAGAAGGCAAACCGCAGGCAATGGAATTGATCAGGGCATAAATAATGGTTTTTGCATAGGTATAATCACAAACAGGATTTGAAATCTGACCGATCAGAGCTTGCATAATGGTATGGAACACATCAAAATCTTTTTGAAGAATGGCTTTATTCAGATTATTAAGTTCTGTCTGTGGATATCTTAGGGGATTGCTCATGGTATCCCGCAAATTATATAAATGTAAGGTACCGTTGTGCACCGGCTCATAATCAATCAGGGAGATGGCCTGTATGTAGGATAAGTTAATATTGTCCACATCTGGATACAGGGGCCCGACATATGCTTCCACAGAGATATCCTGCTGGTTGATCCGTTGAATAATAGCCCGGGTAACCTCAATTAACTGGGCTTTTGTCATGTCATTTCCCCCGATAATGGCTGCAATCCGGGTGTCGGTATAGTGACAGAAGTAAACCTCCAGATTGTTGCGGAGTGAGTCGGTGACAGGATAGAGCTCGCTGGAGACTGGGGAGCTGCATTTTAGGATGCTGACTGCATAATGGCTGCTGTCCAGGAGGATATCGTGTTCCTTCAGGCTCTGCCGAATCGTGTCTATATTTTTGTACTGATGGTTAAGCAGACGGGAGAGCCATAATTCAATCAAATTATATTTCTCCTTCAGGAGTCTGTCGTCCAGCTGCTTATTGTTCAAAGCGAGAATTTCCAAAAATCTTATGGAGCTGTCAATTTCCGAATTTATTTTATTTAACGTGTTCACCGGGTAGATGTTATTCTCCAGTCTGCTTACGGTATTTTTTAGTTTGCGCAGGGGCTGATAATTGCTGTAGCAGAAAAAACTGATCAGCGGGAGGGAGATCAGCGCAATAAAGATCTCTAGCGCCACAAATTGGTTTCTAAGGGTATAAAAATCCTGAAAAACAGTGCTGGTATCAATATCCGCCATTATCGTTACCTTATCATATTTTACCGTGAGCTGGGACGGGTTCTGTTCCGGCAGTGCTTCCCCCTCCTCCATGATGAGGGGAACCTTGCCGCTCCTGTTAGAATCAACAAGAAGCCCGTCGTAGTAGACCGCATAGGTGCAGCCTGACAGCTTAATTAAACGGTCCCTGTCCAGCTGAAACAGCAGGATTCCGGAAGGATAAGGGGAACTGAACGGGTAATTGCATGCCAGATAGAGCACATCGTTATTTTCTTCAAGATAAACCGGATACAGGTAACGCAGGGATAGGGAGGTGTGCTTGCTGATATGGTCATTCACCCTTCGGACAGGGAGCTTGTATATTTTGGAATAAGTGTCCAGGGTATAGCTTCCGCTGGAGGTATAGATGTTTTGGCTATCGTCAATCAGTAAAATGTCATTTATGGTATCGCTGACGCTGAGGGAATACTTCAGCATACTGATCATGCGGTACTTGCTGTTCCAATCGCTGGCCAGATGGTAGGAAAGAACATCCGGATTCGTCGAGAGCTGTGTTGCCATTCCTTTGATTTGCTCAATCTGCTGCTCGATTTCCATGGCGGTATTCCGGTAGGAGCTTTTCTCCTTCTCATAGGATACCTTCTGAAACTGTTGAATCAGATAAGTATGAAAGAAAAAAGATGAGACTCCAAGAGGTATGATGAGTACAACCAGGTAAGTAAGGGCATTTTTAGTTAAGGTCTTTGGAATACGCATGAAAACACTCCTCTCTGTGGCTTGAAAATGGCAATGCCTTGTATTATCTTATCATAAAACAAAGAAAAATAAATGATTTTATGTAAAAAGTGCACTAGAGTGAAAAAGTAATAGCGGTGAAATAATGTCAGTTGGCATAAGTGAAATATTACAAGCCATTATGAAAAGTACAACTTGAACAATGCTGTAAGAAAATCTATACTACATCATGTACTAGTACAAAATCAGCCGATTCGTTTAAGGAGAAAAAATGAACACAGAAAAAGCAATCATGGGAAGGGCCATGAAAAGAGTCCGAAGAAATTGGCCTTTATATTTCATGCTTTTGCCGGGAATTATCTACCTTTTTATTTTTAATTACATACCCATGTATGGGGTAACCATTGCCTTTAAGGAGTTCTTCGCCGCAAAAGGCATCCTGGGCAGCCCTTGGGTGGGCTTTGAGCATTTCCAAAGAGCATTTCATTCGCCTGATTTCTTAAATCTTATTTGGAATACGTTAAGTCTTAGCTTGTATCAATTGATTTTAACGTTCCCCATACCGATTGTGCTGGCACTGATGATTAATTCCAGCGCCAATAAGAGATTCGGGACCTTTATTCAAAATGTTACCTATGCTCCTTACTTTATTTCTACCGTAGTGCTTGTGGGAATGATGATGGTTATCTTCTCTTCCAAAGGGCTTGCCAACACCCTGCTGGGAAGGATAGGACTGGGACCGCATCTGTTCATGGGTGAATCACAGTATTTTCGCACCATGTTTGTGCTGTCCTCCGTGTGGCAGACAACGGGCTGGAGTTCCATCATTTATCTAGCGGCCCTGTCCGGCGTCAGCACGGAGCTTCATGAGGCGGCAAGCATCGACGGCGCCAGCAAGCTTCAGCGGGTACTGCATATTGATTTCCCTCACATTCTTCCGACTGCGGTAATTGTTCTGACTTTGAATGCGGGCAAAATCATGAGCCTTGGGTTTGAGAAGGCTTATCTGATGCAGACCACATTGAACATCGATGTCTCGGAAATATTATCGACCTATGTATATAAGAAAGGACTTCTTGATATCGACTACAGCTACTCTGCGGCAATCGGCCTTTTCAACAATGTGATTAACCTTGCTCTGCTGCTCAGCGTGAACAAGGTATCAAAGAAGCTGACAGAGACGGGTCTGTGGTGAGAAAGGAGAGAAAACCTTTGAAGCGAAAAATGCATTCCATAAAAAGAGGACGGGCAAACCTGACCTTTGATATAATTAATTATCTTATTCTGGGGCTGGTTGGAATGATTGTAATTTATCCTCTATACTTTGTACTGATCGCGTCCATCAGCGAACCGGATGCGGTGAATAACGGCATCGTAATATGGCGTCCGATAGGGTTTACCCTGGAGGGGTATCGGAAGCTGTTTGAAGATGCAAGAATATGGATGGGTTACCGCAATACACTTTTTTATACCGTATGCGGAACGGTGTTTAACGTAATCCTGACGCTGATTACGGCATATCCCCTGTCACGTACCGATTTGGCCGGAAGAAAGGGATTGATCGGATACTTCTTATTCACGATGTTTTTCAGCGGCGGCTTAATCCCCACTTACCTGCTGGTTAACAGGATTGGGCTTTACAATTCACCCTTTGTTCTTATCGTACTTGGCGGGATCAGTATTTTTAATCTGATTATCGCAAAATCATTTTTTGAGAGCTCCATTCCGCCGGATTTGAGAGAGGCAGCGGAAATTGACGGCTGCGGGAACTTTAGATATTTTATAGAGATTGTACTTCCTCTGTCAAAGGCGCTGATCGGTGTGCTGGTGGTCTATTACGGAATAAGTCACTGGAATCAATACTTTGATGCCTTAATCTATCTGTCAAAGGATACGCTTTATCCGCTGCAGATGGTATTAAGAGAGATATTAATTCAAAATTCCAATGTCCAGAACTTTACGGATGAAAGCATGCTTCAGGAAATGCTGCAGCGGGAGAGATATGCCGGCTTAATCAAATACGGGGTGATCATCGTTGCATCGATTCCGATGCTGACCATCTATCCCTTTGTTCAAAAGTATTTTGCCAAGGGCGTTATGCTGGGATCCGTAAAGGGTTGAAAACTTGGAAATACATTGTACCATGCCGCTGGATGCGGTTTGGTTAAAGCTAAATTTGCTGAATTTACAGTAAAATATGTGTATGAAAAAAATATTTATATTACAGGAGGTAATTTTATGAAACAGAAATTTAATTTGAGGCTGTTGGCAATGTTTATCATTATTGCAATGGTATTTACCGCATGTTCTCCGGCAGGCCCCTCCGGTGAAGCGAATTCAAAGAAGCCCAATTCATCTGGGGCGCCCCAGGCGGCAAAGGAAACTACGGAACCGGGCACTTTTCCCATAAGCAAGGAACCCGTGACCATTACAATTATGGTTCCCTATTCCTCCTCCCAGTCGACCCATCTAAAGGATCTGGATATGATCAAAAAATATGAAGAAATGACCAATGTCCATGTGGAATGGGATGAAGTCGCAGAGGAAGCCTATGCAGAGAAGTACAAGTTGGTGCTTGCTTCCAACAATCTGCCGGATGCATTCGGCTCCGGATATTCCTATGACGGCTCCATTATTTACAGCTATGCGAAGCAGGGTTTAATTATTCCGTTGGAGGATATCATCGAAAAGGTTGGCGTTAACACAAAGAAATATCTGAATGAGCGGGAGGACTTCAGGAAGCTGTCCACCTATCCGGACGGACATATCTATGCCCTTCCCTCAATCGATGAAAACCAAAACATCCGTATGAGCCGTTTTCTGGTAATAAACCATACCTTTCTGAACAAATTAAACAGGGAGGTGCCTGCTAATTTGGATGAGCTTTACGAGTATTTACGGGAGGCTGTCTCCCAGGATTTGAATGGTGACGGGGCGAAAGAAACCGGCTTAAGCTTTCAGGATTCAAAGAAAATAACCAGGCTGTTCAGCATGTTCGGCGTTTCCTGGGAATCAAATACCTATCTGCACTATACCGAAGAGAAGGATTTTACCTTTGCGCCGACAATGGAACAAACTCGCAGGGCCTTGGAATATTTTCATACATGGTATGAGCAGGGGCTGATTGATCCGGAAATTTTCACACAGGACGGGGCACAGCTGAAGGCAAAAGGCACAGACGCCGGTGTGGCGCTCTCAATCGCAGATACCTATACCATGTTAAACGGCGGCGATGCATCGAAGAACGAGTACCACATTATGAATGCGATTCCCGGCCCGGACGGAGACTGCCTGTGGGCAAGGGACGGATTAATCCCCGGATACAGCCCAAATCAGTTTTTTATCACCAATGTGAATCAATATCCCGAGGAAACCATCCGTTATATCGATTATTGGATGGATAACGGAGAAAATGCGTTAACAAACCGCTTTGGCCCGGAGGATTATTCCTGGAAATGGATTGATAAGACAGCAGGAATATGGACTGAAACGGCAGCCATTCCCACGGGGGAAACCCGCAATATGGAGCTTTCCACCCTATACTGTACCTGGGGTTATGGAATTCCCTATTGGTGCTTCAGCGACTTCTGGAGCCAGAAGGAAATTACCGTGGATAATGCGCTGGAGCGCGGAGCAGCAATCCGGGACAGCTATATCAACGTGGCCTCTCCCGGACTACCTAACATCTTTTATGACGACAAGGATAATAAGGATGCACTGACCATAAAGACCGATTTGTTCAAATATGTGGATTCCTCCATCGCGAAGTTTCTGGTGGAAGGGGTCACTGATGAGGCCTGGGATAATTTTGTAAGTAACTGCGGCAAGCTGAACGCGGATCGTTGGGTGATGCTTTATAAAACTTATTATGATAGAATGAATCAATAGGCAGCAGGATGGAAGCAGGTAAGCCGGATTATTCTCTCGAAAGGCGAAAATCCGGCTTACAGCCGAATAATTTAAACGCAGCCCGGATCCGCCTGCGGATTCTGGCTGAATGGGAGGGTTAAGATGAATATTTTATGGTTTTGCACCGATCA
This sequence comes from Bacillota bacterium, assembly GCA_023423045.1. Classification (GTDB taxonomy): domain Bacteria; phylum Bacillota; class Clostridia; order Lachnospirales; family Lachnospiraceae; genus Mobilitalea. The sequence goes on from JAFAGA010000037.1 coordinate 6,299, forward strand.
ACAGCGGTTTGATACAATTAATTGCTATGGTAATCCCTATGTGGAGACACCTAACATGGATCGTCTGGCAAAAATGGGAGTCCGGTTTAATAAGGCCTATACGCAGTCCCCGGTATGTGCGCCCAGCCGAGCCAGCTTTCTTACGGGGCGTTATCCCCGGACCTGCGGGGTGCGCCAGAACGGACAGGATATTGAGGCGGGGGAACGCCTGGTTACCAAGGTACTCTCAGAAAACGGTTATACCTGCGGCCTGTCCGGAAAGTTGCATATATCGGCCTGCAACCAATCGGTCTGCAAAGTGATGGAACCGCGCATAGAGGATGGATATGATTACTTTAAATGGTCCCATCATCCTGCGGAAGCCGGATCAAAAGGAAACTGGCCGAGGAATGATTATACCCTGTGGCTGAGTGAACTGGGGGTGAACTATACTTCAAACCCTCTTGAGGAGTGCCGTTATGTGGAAAGCGGTATGCCGGAACAGTACCATCAGACCACATGGTGTGTGGACCGCGCCATGGAGTATATTAAAAGCGTAAAGGATTACAAGCTTCCCTGGGTGTTCTCCGTAAATGTCTTTGACCCTCATCACCCCTTTAATCCTCCCAGAGAATACCTGGAGAGGTATCTGGAGAAGCTGGAGGACATCCCTCTGCCCAATTATATGGAAGGGGAGCTGGAGAATAAGCCGGTTTTCCAAGCGATTGACCATGAGGGGGCTTATGCAACCAAAGGAAATTATCCATATAAAGATATGACAGTGAAAGACCATAGATATATCCGTGCGGCATATTGGGCGATGGTGGATCTCATTGATGTCCAGCTTGGCAGAATTCTTGATTATCTGGAGGAAAGCGGGCAAATGGAGGATACTCTGATTCTGTTCCATTCCGACCATGGAGAAAATCTGGGAGACCATGGAATGTATCTGAAGGGGCCGTATTTTTATGAAAATAATATCCATGTTCCCCTAATCATAGCATATCCCTCCAAAATCAAAGGCGGACGGACCAGCGATGCCCTGGTAGAGCTGGTGGATTTGGCGCCGACCATTTGTGACGCTGCTGGGATTCCCAGGGAGCCGGGGATGCAGGGAGCGTCGCTATGGCCGATGCTGATCGGACAGGCTCCGCTGGATCATCACCGCAGCAGCGTATACTGCGAATTCTATAATTCAAACATCAACCATCGGAATCCGCTGGCTTTTGATACAATGGTATTTGATGGAAGATACAAGCTTGTCCGCGTTCATGATAAAAGGGATGAAATTCAATGCGAAGGGGAGCTTTACGATTTGCTCCTTGATCCAAGTGAAACCGTCAACCGGTACGATGATCCGGAATATCTTGCGATTAAGGCAAGGATGCTGGGAATGCTATGTGATCGTATGGCGGAAACCTGTGATCCGCTTCCGGTAAGAAAGGCTTGCTGGTAAGCTTTGCAGGGAGAAAGAGACTAAGAAAGCTCCAAAAGAAGAGCGAACAAAAAACAGATAAGATCGGGAGCCGGTCCAAAAGCTCCTGATCTTATCTGTTTTTGAAGCGGCTCCTGATCCTCCGGAAAGCTAAAAGCGGATCACCCATCAAATGAAATGTCTCACTGTATCATCTGAATCTTTCTTCTGTATTCCACCGGAGTAACACCGGTTTCTTCCTTAAATGCTCTTGCAAAGTTCTTATAATTGTCATACCCTGCCTTTTCGCTGATCTCAGCAATCTTGTCCTCTGTCTCAGCCAGCAGCTTCTTCGCCTTTTCCACCCGCACGCTCCGCAGATATTCCAGGAAGGACTGCCCCGTATACTTCTTGAACACATTGGAGAAATAGGCATAGTTTAGCGAGACCGTATTGGATACCATGGCAAGGGTCAGGGGTCTTTGATAATTCATATTAATATAAGCGATTGCCTTATTCATGTCATTATTATCTTTATAGGATATTTTGAATTCACGGAATAAATCATTCATTTTCTGTATCTGATAACGAAGTGTCTTCAGGTATTCCCTCATATTTTCGTAATCCAGAAGGCTGTGACGTTTGTTGATATCAATCACCGGCTCCTCCATGTAAGGGCGTATCACCTTCTCAATGGATTTTAAGCAGCGGTATACATTATCGCAAAGATCCAAGGTATACCCAATCCGGTATTTGCATAGGGTATCCCGGTGAAAAACCCTGCCGATATACGCTTCGATATCCATATTGGTGCAATTGCCTATGATATGCATAAGGTGCTCGATATCATGATAGGGTATGGTGTAAAGCTCGGATAATTTATTAATATCCTCGGGGCTAAGAACCGCCTTATCAGGAAATAAGAAGCGGTGGTTATATAAATCCCTTACCTGAGCGCAGGCTGCAGGCAGCAGGGCAAGGCCCTTAAATAGTCCGCAGACTGCGGATACCGCCTTAATACCGCTTCGCTCCAATTCTTTCATAACTGCATCTGCATCGGTGCCCGCCTCAGCGGCATACAGCACATAATTGTGATATTCCAGACATACCTTCTGCTTTCCTGCCAGACGCTGCAATACAACGGAGCGAATCCGGGCCACCGGATTAACATCGGAGGCATTCAGACGGATATTCGGTACACCGATGATGCATAGCAGGTAATGCCCGCAAAACACCGGGAACTTCTTTGCCAGCCCGGGCAGTGTATTCGGAGGCATTTCCCTGCCCTCCATGTATTGCTCCAGCTCAAATTGCTCCAGCTGAACCTTCTGCTGCAGTTGGGAGTGTTCCTGCCGGGTCATGGTATCCCTTAACCTTAACTCCTCCTGGATCTTTTCTGCGGATTTAAGCAAGGGCTCACGCTCGATAGGTTTCAGCAAATAGGCCTTGGCGCCGTATTCGATGGCCTTTTGTGCGTATTTAAAATCATCATATCCGCTGATAATCAGAAAGCTGGCCTCGGGAAACCTGCTTTTAGACTGCTCCATCAGCTGCAGGCCATCCATATCCGGCATCCGGATATCTGTAATGACCAGGTCCACCGAATGGCGTTCCATTATTTTTAATGCCTCTATCCCGTTTCCGGCCAGATAGATGGCGTCGATCTCCAGATCACTGTTGCTTAATATGGCATTTACTCCGTCGCGAATCAATTTTTGATCATCTACAACTAAAACTTGGAACATTTCCTACCATCCTCCCAAATCTTCGGCTTTGCATGGAGTTACTAATTGAATTTCCGTAAATTTGCCGGCCTCGCTGTGGATTGTCACCCCGTATTGCAAGCCATAGTTCATTTGAATCCGTCGGTGAACATTCTCCAGGCCGATGCCTCTGTTGCTGATCTTGCGATTCCATTCCGAAATTCCTTCCAGAGCGGACTGTATCTGCTTCAGCCGGGAGGGCTCGATCCCGGCGCCGTTATCCAGCAGGGTAATAATAAAATTCTTTTGATCGATTTTTGCATGAAGCCGAAGATGAAGATTCTTCTCTCCCGGCAGCATGCCATGGATAATTGCATTCTCCACAAAGGGCTGGAGGCACATTTTTAACACAACCTGTTCCCGGTGCTCCTCCTGAAGATCCATAGTTACAATGATACGGGTGTCATGAATCAAATTATAGAAGAAAATGTAGTTCTTAATATGGTCCAGTTCTTCTCCCAGGGTCACATTCTGGTTCTTCCAGCTCATGCTGTAGCGCATCAGATTACCGAGAGAAACAACGGAATCCGCAATTTCACGCTTATTCTCCACCTCGGCCATCATGCGGATGCTCTCCAGGGCATTATATAGAAAATGACTGTTAATCTGGCTTTGCAGCGCCTTTAACTCCGCGTTCTTGGCGGAGAGCTGGCGCTCTACATTCTCCTTCATCAGAACCGAGATTTTTTCAAGCATCATATTATAATTGCGCCCAATGCTGTCGAATTCGTTGCCGCCGGTGTCCGGGACATCGATCATGGCATTCATATTGCCCTGCTGTATTTTATTCATAGATTGAACTACACGGATCAGAGGCTTTGTCACTTTTCTTGACATAACTGAGGAGATAAAATAAAGAAGAATCAATATCAGGATGCCTCCCGAGAACATCAGCATCTTAGTGCGCCAGATGCCCTTTGTGATGGAATCTCTGGATAATACCTGGAATACATAGCTGTGGATCGAAGGAACATACTTATAGGTGATATCATAGGTATCGCCTTTCCTCACCAGAGTTTTTGTTCCATAGGAGAGATCCTCCGTCAGCAGCTTGCGGATATCCGGGAGGACTTCCCGGGTTTCCTCCCAAAGGGGATTTCCCGGGACACTTAAGAGGCTTGTTCCATCCTCGCTGAGGATACAGGTAATCCGGTCCTCGCTTCCGGACGCGTCAAAGGCCGGTTGGAAAAACAGCTCCGGCGCTACCGAAATCTCCAGGATGGCGACGGGCTCCGTATTGATGTATATTTCTCTGTAGCAGGAAACATAGCCCGCTCCCTTTTTGGTAACGCCGGAGAGACGGTAGATGCTGCTGTGTTCTTGGCGGACCCGCTCTGCGAATTCGGGATTCCCGAAGCGCTGGAACTGGTATATCGTATCCCAGATCTCATATAAATCCTCGTTATAGAAATAGAAGCTGGCGTGCTGGATCAGATCATTGCTCTGGAAAATATAATTCATCTGCCTTAATTCATTCTGGCTGAACTTCACCAATTTCAAGCCGTCCGCATTCATGTCGCTGTTGCAGAATTCCAGGAAATCCGCCTGCTTGCCGGCAATGGTGATGGTGTTTTCCAAAAGCTTGACATTCTGATAGATTTTGCTGTAAACCTGCTCTACGGTCTGACTGCTTTCTGACACGGCTTCCCGAATTACCTTTTTTTCCTCATTGCCTGTAAGAAAAAGGGTAATAAAAAGTGCCGGGATCGTGAGGATAACGGCATAGGTCAAGAACAGCTTTGTAGAAAGCTTCATGGACTGATATTTATTTCGCAGGAGATCCCAATAGGAGTTCAATCGCTTCATAGTTCCATACCTCGTGTTGTGAGCTTGTAATCCTTCAATATACAGATAGACTGGCAGAGAGAAGTGCCTTCCATATAGGAGGACTTCTCTTTGCCAATCTACTGCGGTACTGTTTGATAATATATAACGGTTAATCCGCTAATTTTGCCAATCTTGCCTGTAATAAGGCCTGTTTGTAATCAACTACCAGATTATAACCGTATCCCTCTCTGGTATCAAGGAAGCTTTTGAAAATCTCGTCAAATTTCTCTTCTGAGGGAGCGGTAATCAGCTCCGGAAGCACCTCTTCCCATTTCTGGGAGATCTTTGTGGATGCAATTGCCGCATCGCTGTCGCCGGTGGGTTCCAGACCATTATAAATTCCTGCGGACAAATCGGCATGGTGATTCGCCCAATCACTCATCTGCTTGATATATTCCGCACTCTCCGGACGCCACTGATTTACAATAACATTGTTTCTCATCATCCAGTAGGTATCGCCAAGGCCATAGACATTGGCAAAGCTGTCCGGATCACTGCCCATCATATCGATAAATTTCTGCTTCATTACAGGTTTGTTGTCAACGGTGTCGTAGGTTTCTCCCTCGACGCCCAGGAACATATCTCTCTGGCCTTCTTCGCTGTTCAGATAAGTTAAAAAGGCAATGGCACGTTCCGGATTCTTACAGTTCTTGCTGATGAATACGGGCATCCAGCCGTCCAGACTGCCGGGGTTGATGATCGGGGCATCCTTTGCGCTGTTGGAAGGACCGTCTACCGCAATGTAGTAGCTGTCGGGGTTCTCGCTCTGAGAAATAATCGTATTGGCGGCCAGCATTCCGTTCCATTCACGAAGCATACAGAAGTATCTGGCGGTGTTGGACTTTTCTTCAACCTGCTGATCGGAATCCACAAGATAATCAACGCCGATTAAGCCTTCGTCGTAAGCCTGACGGAACATCTTCAACCATGTGATGTAATCCTCATTTGTCAACCGGTCATAGATCTGTCCGTTTTCCTCGTAAGGAACTGCAAGGAAGTTCTGGAGATAGGTGGAAAGGCCGTAGCCGGAGCCTCCCTGTGCATAGAAAGGAGTAATTTCCTGGCCCTTATAGGTGCTGAACTTTTCCTTCAGAGTGCGAAGGGCTGCGAGGAAACCTTCCGGTGTTGTCATATCCGGGGAACCCATATCTGCATATAAGTCTTTGCGGACTAAGAAAGTCTGGGAAGCTGCGGTCATTCCTGTTTCCCTCATCTGGCTTTCGCCGAAAGCATCATTGGGGATACAGTATAAATTGCCGTCGTCCTTAGTGTGCCAATTGATCACTGCTCCGTCAACGACATTGTAGAAATACGGGTCATACTGGTCGGCAAGCTCATTAAGGGCGTATACATATCCGTCCTCGTACAGCTTGGTAAAGTTAACTTCCCAGCTGCCCAGGGATATGATGTCAGGAAGATCATCGCCGACCATCATCAGGGACAGTTCCTCATTGGCATCCGCTGTGGGAACGACAAATTCCAGGTTTACGCCTGTCTTTTCTGTGATATGCTTTGATACGAGGCTTTCTCCCCATTCATTGGCGTACCAGGAAGCTCCGATAAACCAGGTCAGATCTACCGGCGAGGTATCTCTCTTCCAGGCGGGTTCATCCGCATTGACAGTTCCCGCATCCGGGGTGTTCTCCTTGTCAGCAGCCTCCGTTAAGCTGGGGGCGGGAGTGCTTTGTGCTCCCGGTGTTGTTCCGCTTTCCTTCTTATCTCCTGAAGCGCAGCCGCCGAGAGACAGCAGCATGGCAGCGGCCAGGACAAAAGCCGTTACTTTCTTGGTAATTCCCCTTTTTTTCATTGTAAATCCTCCTTTATTATTATAACAAATATTAACCTTTAATTGCACCTATCATCACACCTTTTACAAGATATTTCTGGAGATAGGGGTAGATAAACAGAATCGGCAGGGTTGCAACCACCATGGAAGCAAATTTCACCGATACGGAGGGAGCCGAGCCCCCCAGGGCAAGCATTGCCTGCTGCTGCTTTGCCGACATGGCGTTCTCCGCAAGCAGCTTGTATAGGATGGTCTGGATCGGCTGCAGATTCTTATCCCGGATATAAATCACGCCCTGATAGTAATCATTCCAATGATACACTCCCGCGAATAAAGCAATCGTAGCCAGCACGGCTTTGCAATTCGGAAGCAGAATCCGGAAAAATATAGTGTATTCCGAGGCGCCGTCCACCTTGGCGCTTTCCATGAGGCTGTCGGGTATCGTCCGGAAGAAGCTCATGAAAATAATCATGTCGTAAAATGTAAACATGCTGGGAAAAACATAAACCCAGAAAGTATTATAAAGACCCAGCTGATTCATGAGGAGGAAAGAGGGAATCAATCCTCCGGAGAAAAACATGGTAACCATACCCAGCTTCATATAGAGCTTCCGTCCGATGAGATTTGGCCGGGACATGGCATAGGCAACCATTGCGGTAAAGATCACATGCAGCAGGGTGGAGATCAAAGTCCGCAAAACTGTGACAAAAAAACCGCTGAGAATATTTTTATTTTGAAATACAATCCGATAGCTGCCCAGGCTGACGGATGAGGGCCACCAGGCGACAGAGCCCAGGGAGGCTGCTTTGGATGAGGCAAAGGAATTGGCCAGGATGTACCACATGGGATACAGGGTAACAAAACAGACCGCAAGCATGATCACCAGCAATATATAATCAAACAGGGTATATTTCTTAAATAATTTCATTCTTGTTCTCACCTCCTTGATATCTTAAGTCGGCATCCCGCTGGTCCCGAAGAGGATCACAGGATGCTTTCCCCGGTAAGCTTCTTGGATACAAAATTGCATAGTTGCAGCAGTCCGAAGGCAATTATGCTCCGGGAGAACAGCACTGCGGTAGAAAAGGAATATCTTCCGGATACAAGGCCCATGTTGTAGATATACAGGTCGATGGATTCTGCCTTGGGCATATTTGCCGAATTCTTCATGAAGAAGATCTGGTCAAAATTACTGCCCAGACAATTGCTTACCGCCAGGATAAACAAAATGGCGATGGTGGGCCGGATGGACTGAACCGTAATATGCCACATCTTCTGCCAGCGGCTTGCGCCGTCCAGCTCCGCAGCTTCATATAGGCCCGGGTCCACGCCCGCGATGGCCGCCAGGTAGATAATGGCGTTCCAGCCGCTCTCCTTGATGGTATCGGAGAGAAAGGTGATCCACCAGAAGTACTTGGGCTGTGCGTTATACAGTATGGCCTTCTCCTGAAATCCCAGGAACAGAAATAGCTGGTTGATAACCCCTGATTCCGACAGCCAGTTAAGCAATATGCCGCCAAAGATAGCCCAGGAAATGAAGTGGGGCAGATAGGCAATGGTCTGGACTGCTTTCTTAAATCTCGTGCTTTTTACTTCATTCAGCAATAAGGCAAAGACAATTGGAATAGGGAAGCCCAGAAAAATTCTCAGGGAACTCATTCCGATGGTATTTTTGATGGAGCGCCAGAAACGGTCGTCTCCAATAAAAGCCTGGAAATGCTTCAGCCATACAAAATCGCATTCTGTCAGCTTTTTGCCTATGTCATAGTCCAAAAATGCGATGACCAGGAAGAACATCGGTATGTAGCAGAAGATCAGCATCCAGATGATTCCCGGTATCGCCAGGCTTTGCAGCTGCCACTGTTTGGCGAAGCGCTTGCAAAATACCGTCAGCTTGGTGTCCGTGTATTCTGTTTTTTTCATTTTTAACCTCCGTTAGCGTTTTCTCCTCCTAAGAATATAGTAACATTCCGGACAGAAGATAAAACCTCCTGGTTTTAGGTTCTATCCCAATTTTTTGGATTGCCGGGAAAGAACCAATGCGCATTGAAAGTATTTTCACAGAGGTTTGCTAAAAAGCGGGAGGGGTTGGGAACTACTTTCTGAATAGCCCAAAAGTATTGACTTTGATGAAGAATAGTAACATAATCCATACATAATCTAAGCAATAATATCTTCGAAGAGATACAAACAAGCCTATATCGCGATAGAAAATATGTTTGGTAATTTTGTTGGGTTATAACTAATACTATGGGAGGTATTTTAATGAAGAAAAGAATGGCAACTAAAATGATGGCTATGCTGCTGGCGCTGGTTTTCATCATGGGTTCCCTGGCAGGATGCGCATCCTCCGGTAAGACTCCGGATGACGGGCAGAAGAACGGAACGGATCAGCAGCCAACCCAGGCGGCAGACGATGAGAAGGCACCTGCGGAGCGGCAGAAGGTTGATTTCTGGTACTTATGGGGCGGAGAAGAAGGCAAGATTATCGAGAAGATTATTGCGGCATACAATGAGAGTCAGGATAAATACGAAGTAATCGGGCTGAGCACACCGGACCAGCAGAAGATTCTTACGGCGATTTCCGGCGGCAACGGACCGGATATTGTTGACGATTTCGGAGGAAGCGTTCCGAAGTATGCTTCGGAAGGCATTGCAATGCCTCTGGATGATTTTATATCGGCGGAGAATTTTGATAAATCAGTATTTGTAGACGCGGCTCTCGCACAGCAGGTCTATGACGGAAAGACCTATGCCCTTCCGATCAGCACAAATGTATTTGCACTGTATTATAATAAGGACATCCTTGCACAGGCAGGCATCACCGAGCTTCCGAAGACTCTGGAGGAGCTGATGCAGATGTCTGAGCAGACAACCAAGATGAATGGAAAAGAAGTTGAAATCTTAGGTTCTCCGTTTATTACCGACAGCTACTGGTATTATTGCTACACCTATGCCATGGGCGGAAGCTTCGGCGCATCGGCGGACAGTCTTACCCCGGATAATGATGCATTCCTTGCTGTATTGAACTATGCCAAGTCCCAGTCCGACAAATTCGGTTCGGATGCGATTACAAACTATATTACATCAGGTAATGCAAAGCGCTACACACCGGAGGATCCCTTCTGTACCGGCAAGCAGACCTTCCGCATCGACGGACCCTGGTTCTACTCCATCGCAAATGATGCGGGTGTAAACTTTGATATTATGCCTCTGCCCGGATCCGGCGCCAAGGGCGGCGACGGCTATTCCATGATTGATACCTCCATGGTATACATTCCCACTACCGCAAAGGAGCCGGAAGGTGCATGGGATTTTGCCAAGTATATCTCCAGCGGCGCGGGAGCAGAGATTTTCGTAAAGGAAAAGGGAGACTTACCGGCTGTGAAGGCATTGACTACGGATGAATCGGTAATTAACAGCAGACCTCACTACAAGGTGTACTTAGATATCATTAACAAGAATCAGATGTTTTCCTTACCGCCCATGTCAGGCAGCGCAATCTATGATCAGAATTTAAAACAGGCAGTTTCCTCCGTATTGTTGGGAAGCTCCGTTGAGGATGCGAAAGCGCAGCTGCTGCAAAGCATGGCAACGGTTGAATAGGGTGTTTTAACAGCATTTATCAGTTTTTTGGGGCTGTATCAAAATAACGGCATCTTTATCCGGCTGTGTCACAACCTGGCATAAAAGTATGGATTATTATTTTGCTGCAGCTCCGTTTTATGTGTTTGTAGTTGTGAATAAAAAGAGATAGAATTGAAATTGCAGGGGACGGTGGTCTGAATGAAAAGCAATACAAAGAGAAAAAGGTTAGACAATGAAACAAGGAGCGGATTTTTGTTTGCCCTGCCATGGATGATTGGTTTTTTGGTTTTCAGCTTTTACCCGATCGCTATGTCGGCTTATTATAGCTTTACGGATTTTAACGCAATTAAGGAGCCGACCTGGGTGGGACTGGAGAATTACAGGCGTTTATTTGCAGATCCGCTGTTTTATAAAAGCATGGCGAATACTTTGTTTTTTGTCATAGTATCGGTACCGCTGACCATTACATTATCCCTGGTAATGGCTATGCTGCTGAATCTGAAGGTAAGAGGAAGGGCTTTATTTCGTTCCGTCTTCTTCATACCGTCAATCCTGCCGTTGGTGGCATCCACTATGATATGGATTTGGATTTTAGATCCCCTCGACGGGTATTTAAATAAATTTCTAAAGATATTCGGAATACCGACCATTAACTGGCTTGGAAATCCGATCTATACGCATTGGTCGATTATCCTCATTGCATTGTGGGGAATCGGAACCACGATGGTTATCTTTCTTGCCGCGATACAGGATGTTCCGAAGGAATTGTATGAGGCAGCCTCCATCGACGGGGCAAATACGATAAAGAAATTCTTTGGTATAACGATACCCGGAATTGCGCATGTGATGCTGTATCAGATCATTCTGGCAATCATCAATGGATTTCAGTATTTTTCCCAGGTGTACATCATTATCACGGCACAATCCGGAAACCTGGTACAGGGTGCCCAGGGCGGTCCGCAAAACTCACTTCTTATGTACCCTCTGTATTTATACTATAATGCATTTTCCTTCCTCAAGATGGGGCGGGCATCGGCAATGGCATGGATCCTGTTCATGGTAGTAGGCCTCCTGTCCATCCTGCTGGTAAAGGGTTCTAAAAAATGGGTGTACTTAAAGTAAAGGAGGGATTACTACGAAACGAAGAAGCTTCAATA